>CAZPDP010000008.1:0-96347 GCA_964585385.1 uncultured Bacteroidales bacterium | reverse complement strand
AATAAAGCTTGGCAAGCAGCCTCTCAAGAAATCTATAATGCTCAGCAACAAGCTGGCGGACAACAAGCTGAAGGACAACAACAATCATCAGGTGACCAAAGCTCCAATAAAGGAGACGATGATGACGGAGAAGTAACCGATGTAGACTTCGAAGAAGTCAAGTAATCAATTCATCATATTCTCCAGTTTACTCAAAACTGCTGTCGGAGACAGGAATAATTCTTGAACGGCGAAGCCCTCAACGAAGTTAATTATTCGGGTTAGAAAAAAGCTGCCCCAAAAAAGGCAGCTTTTTTCATTTTAGTCAAAACACAATAAACACATTCAAAAGATGTTTGTATTTTTAAGGTCAAAAATCAAAACTATGAGATTGAAATTATTTGTGATACCTTTTATACTTATGATTTCTGCTTGTCACGTATTCGGGCAAACAGAAAAAGTAAATCAATACGACCAACAGGGAAGAAAACACGGAAAATGGACAAAGCCATACAGAAACGGTCAAAAGGCTTATGTAGGCCAGTTTAATCACGGGGAACCGGTTGGAACTTTTAAGAGATACCACCCCAACGGGAATCTGAAAGCAATTATGAACTACAGGGAAGATGACAAGGTTTACACCGAACTATACAACCTGAAAGGAAAAAAACAAGCTGAAGGGATCTATACAGGCCGGAAAAAAGACAGTACCTGGCTCATCTATGATGAAAACGGCAACCTTGTAAGCAAAGAAAGATACGAAACCGGTAAACGGGAAGGAAAATCTGTAAAATTTTATTCTTCAGGTGATACTTCCCAGATAATGCGTTGGAAAGATGGTAAGAAACATGGTATCTTTAAACAGTTTTTTGAAAACGGGCAACTTAAAATGATAGGAAGATACCTGGAAGGAACGCTGGATGGACATCTAACCATATTTTACCCAAATGGTTATAAAAATGTTGAAGGAAAATACAAGGATAACCTGCGAGAAGGAAAATGGGTTTATTACAATGAGTATGGAGATACTACAAATACTATAAAATATAAGAAAGGCATCGCCGAAAACCAGGATTCCCTTCAAAGAGCCGAAAGCGAAGAACTCCTTAAACTTGAACAAAATGAAGGAAAATTTAAGGATCCGAAAGAACAATTTTACGAGGAGTTCAGAAAAAAATGAATTAAAAGAGGTTGTTAAAAAATAACACATTAACTTTCTGAATCATAAAAAACCAGCCATTCATACAGTAGATTTTTTGTCTCCCAAAAGCCTGGACTTCCCCAAAAAAGGTTACAGTCAGGGAACGCTGTAAGTCATGAAGAAACAGAAGCTATCGTGGAAAAAGTAAAAAGCAAATACAGTGTTCGTTTTAAAGTACCCGCGTGTTACATTACACCGGGTCAATCGGTTGGATTTTATGAAAATGACAGATTATTGGGTGGGGGATTGATTGAATAATTGTATATTTAAAAATTAATACAGATTAATTCAGTCTTTATGATAAAAAAAATTGTATTCCTCTTTTTGCTATTTTTTACTGGAATATCGGTGTTTGGACAAAATTCGAGATATTTGATCAGGCTTACAGATAAGAACACTCTTGAAAACCCATACTCTATTGACAAACCGGAAGCATTTCTTTCCGATAAAGCCATAGACCGAAGGCAAAATCAGAATATAAATATTGATACGACAGACCTCCCACACTTCCCTGGTTACCTGGACAGCCTCAAATCAGTTGGAATTAAAATTCAAAATAAATCCAGATGGATGAATTCATTGGTTGTAGAAGTTGCTCCCAACAAAATAAATGAATTAAAAACCATTTCCTTTGTTCGGGATGTCCTATTTCTTGCTCCACCACCAAACAAACAACAAGATACCACCCTTAACAAAGGACTGCAATCAGAAGAATTATGTAAGCTAAATAATATTACGGAGATATCAGATACATCAGTCTACGGTCTTTCAGCAAACCAGATTATGATGCTGAATGGCCACATCTTACACCTGAATGGTTACAATGGAGAAGATATGACAATTGCCGTTCTTGACGGAGGATTCAGGGACGTGGATATTCTGCCGGCTTTTGACAGCCTTTGGCAAAACGACCAGATAATAGGCACAAAAGATTTTGAAAACAACGATGGAGACGTTTTTAACGATCATCCTCACGGAACATACGTTTTATCAATCCTTGCCGGAAATATCCCAGGTTTACTATACGGTTCCGCTCCCAAAGCAAAATTCTATCTTTTTCGCACTGAAGTAACCTCCTCGGAATACCTGGTTGAGGAATACAACTGGATAGCTGCTGCTGAACACGCAGATAGTGCAGGAGCAGATATCATTAATTCTTCTCTGGGATACACAAGATTTGATGATACCGAACAGAACCACACCTATGAAGATATGGACGGGAATACCACTCCTGTATCCCGTGCAGCTAAAATGGCAGCCTCTAAAGGTATTTTGGTGGTTACAAGCGCCGGTAACCTGGGGAACGATAAGTGGCATTATATTGCAGCTCCGGGTGATGCTGACAGTATATTAACAGTAGGAGCTGTAGACCCTTATGGAGGATACGCTTCATTCAGTTCCACCGGCCCCGCCTCTGATGGAAGAATAAAACCCGATGTAGCCGCCCAGGGACAAGAAACATTCTTCCAGTATACCGACAGCAGCGTAGTATATGGAAACGGGACTTCTTTTTCCTCCCCCATAATAGCTGGACTCGCAGCCTGCCTTTGGCAAAATATGCCTGAAAAAACAAACATGGAAATAATAGAACGAATCACCCGGGAATCAAACCAGTACCAAAACCCGGATTCGCTTTCGGGATATGGACTACCAGACTTTGGAGCAGCCTCCGGGCTGGAATATACGGATATAATCGACACCTATTTCGCCCAAAAAATACCTTTAGTATACCCCAATCCATTCAGGGACAGTTTCCGAATAAAAATACCTGAAAATGCTAAAACCGGAAATTCAATTAAAATTGAGATACACAATATTATAGCAAAAAAGGTATATGATAAAAACCACCCCCCATCTATCAAAGGAAGCTTAATAGAAATTACAGAATTGAAAGATGAATCACCGGGCTTATACTTCATTAAAATTATCTATGACAAAAATTCAGTGGTGAGAAAAAAAATAATTAAATCGGATTAAAGCAAAAGTTTTTATGGACGAAAGTCTGACTTTACTGGAATTAAACCAAAAAATAAAAGAAGGAATACAAACCTACCTGCCAAACAATTATTGGGTTGTGGCAGAAATAAGTGAACTGAAAATAAACCGGCGAGGACATTGCTATTTAGACTTGACTGAAAAAGATGAACTTGAAGATAAAATAATTGCCAAAGCGAGAGGAATAATCTGGGCCAGCACATTTCGTATGCTACAACCCTATTTCCAGGGCGAAACAGGCAAAGACTTAAAAGAAGGGTTAAAAATACTGGTTATGGTATCTGTGGAATACCATGAGCTATATGGATTGAGCCTGCAGATTTTCGATATTGATCCTACCTATACCCTTGGCGATCTGGCCAGGAAAAAAATGGAAACAATTAAAAGACTTGAGCATGAAGGAATATTCAATATGAATAAAGAACTCCCTTTTCCCTTGGTCCCTCAAAAAATAGCTGTCATATCCTCAGCTACAGCAGCGGGTTATAAAGACTTCATGGAACATCTTAATCAGAATCCTTATGGTTATGTTTTCTATACAAAACTCTTCCCTTCATTTATGCAGGGCGAACATGCCGAACTTTCCATAATCCAGGCCATGGAAAAAATATATCAATATGAAGATGTATTTGATGCTGTGGCAATAATACGGGGTGGCGGAGCTCAATCCGACTTAAGCTGTTTCGACCTATATCACCTGGCTGCTAATGTTGCACAATTTCCTCTTCCTGTAATTACCGGAATTGGCCATGAAAAAGATGAGTCTGTAGTAGACCTCGTAGCCAATACAAAGCAAAAAACTCCTACCGCTGTTGCTGATTTCCTGGTGACTCAAACGTATAATTTCGAACAACAACTCTTTGAATACCGCGATTCCTTTATAGACCAGGTAAACAGCTTTATTAATTTTGAAAATCAAAAAATAGTAAACTTGTCTCATCGAGTGGTACCCTCCAGTAAGAATATCATAGAAAAATCTAAAAATCAGATCAGGTTAATAAAGAACGAATTAAGGAGCCATCATAAATATTATCTTGAGAGAAAAAAGAACAATATTCAAGCAAAAAATCAAAGATTAAAAAATATTTCAACTGCAAAATTCAAGCAAATTAAATTCTACCTGAATTTATACAAACAAAATCTGAGAAAGTACGTACAAGTTTATTTAGACCAAGAATCAAAAAAAATCCGGAACTATAATAAAGCAAAGGATTATCTTGACCCTCAGAATATACTAAAAAGAGGTTTTTCGATAACTAAAGCAGAAGACAAAATTATTAAAGATGCAAAAGATGTAAAGGAAGGTCAAAGGCTTGTGACTTATTTAAATAAAGGAAAACTGGAGAGCAAAATCACAAAAAAAACACTTACTATCAATCGTTTATTTGATGATGAAAGTTGATTTATTCAATTAATTTTATAATATTGGACTCATAAAGAAGAACAGTTACAATATGAAAACCAAAACCCAACATTTATTTCTTTTCTTTTCTATTCTCTTTTTTATTGTTTTTCAATTACAGGT
The DNA here is from genome assembly GCA_964585385.1 of uncultured Bacteroidales bacterium. Taxonomy (GTDB): domain Bacteria; phylum Bacteroidota; class Bacteroidia; order Bacteroidales; family UBA12077; genus JAGXLC01. Next base: position 91,647 of record CAZPDP010000008.1, on the reverse strand, counting down.
TAATGCCCAACAGGAATCTATTGACAGTCTGAAAAAAATTGTTCAGCAAAAACAAAGAGGAGAAAAGGTCCAGGCTCTTAACAATTTGTCAAGAGCCTACTGGTATACCTCCCCTGATTCGAGCCTTAAATATTCCAAAGAAGCCCTGGCGCTTGCACAGAAAATAAATGATGACAAAGGCATTTCAGATGCTTTAAACAGAATTGGTAACGCTTACTTTTTTTTGGGTGATTACGACAAAGCCTTGTCATACTATAAAAACTGTCTGGAATTGCGGAAAAAATTAAATGATTATAAAAGGTTAAATCAAATTTATAACAATCTTGCAGTTTACTATTCGAATACAGGTGAATTTAATAAAGCCGAAGAATATTACAAAATGGCTTTGAATCTCAGCCAAAAACATAATGACAAAGAGGAAGAAGCCATTTATCACGAGAGACTGGCAAACATCTACAGTGATTTAAATCAGTATGACAAAGCGATTGAGTATTATTACAGTGCCGAGAAAATATACGAAGAGCTAGGAAATAATGAGTCATTGGGATACATTTATAATGCAAAGGCCAGTATTTACCAGGATATTTCCAGCTACGACAAGGCATTAAAAGCCTCTCTTACAGCACTCGATTATCACAAATCAGTGAACAACCTTCAGGGTATATCCAGAAGTTATAATTTTATAGGAATAATCAATCAAACACTTAAAAATTACGACAAGGCCCTCGAGTACTACAACAAAATGATTGATATATCAAAAGAATTAAATGACCGCGAAAGTATGGCCGTGGCTTACAACAACATTGGAATAGTATATAATAAAAGAGAAGAAAATGAAAAGGCCCTGAATTATTATCAAAGAGCTTACGAAATTCATGAAGAATCCAGTTATACCAGGGGTATGGCCTCTTCCCTGAATAATATAGGGCTTATCTACTTTGAACTTGAAGATTATGAGAAAGCTCTTGATTTCTTAAAGCGCTCCTTAAACCTTTCAAAAGAAATAAATAACAAGCTGAGTATGGCTAACACCTATAACAATATGGGTGAAGTATTGATTCACCAGGAAAAATTTAATGAAGCCCTCGCTAAAATTGATACTGCCATAAAACTTGCAAAAGAAGTACAATCGAAAGAATACAGAGACGAAAGTTACCGGCTCTTTTCTCTGTTATATGAAAAAAAGGGTAATTATGACAAAGCCCTGCATTATCACAAAATGCATACAAAGCTGAATGACACCATCTTCTCCAGAGAAAAACAAAACAGAATTTCAGAAATACAAATAAAGTATGAAACCGAGAAAAAAGAAAAGGAAATTGAGCTGCTTAAAGAAGCCCATGAACTTAAAGTAAAAAGGCAACGGACCATTATCATTTCCATTATCGTTGTAGTGGCCATGCTTTTAATCGTGGTTGGGCTGGTATATAACCAATTCAGGCTTAAAAAGAAAAACACCAAAATACTCCAGGAAAAGAATGATCAACTGGAAGAAGCCAATAAAAAACTGAAAGAATCAGAGCAAAACCTTCGCGAACTCAATGCCACAAAAGACAAGTTTTTTTCCATTATTTCACATGATCTTAAAAATCCTTTCCAGGCCTTATTTGGATTTGCTGAAGTGATGTACAACAATATTAATGAGTTTGAAAAAAAGGAAATAAAGGAATATAGCAAGGCAATTTATGAATCTTCACAAAACCTCTACAATCTGCTTGAAAACCTCTTACAATGGTCACGCTCCCAATTGGGAAGCATTCAGCTTTCCCCCCAAAGGCTCGATGTCAATAGTTCTGTAAACGATATCATTAACCTGTTGTCCATTAATGCGGAAGAAAAAGATATCAGTCTGAACAACAAAATTGCGGAGAATACCACTATTTATGCAGATGATAATGTATTTTCCACTGTAATGAGAAATCTGCTTAACAATTCTATTAAATTTACGGAAAAAGGCGGAAAGGTAGATATTTATTCCCGTTTTGAAAATTCACATGTTATCATTTCTGTCTCCGATACAGGTCAGGGTATCTCTGAAGAAAATAAGAAAAAGCTATTTCGTATAGATAAAAGTCTTTCTACCAAGGGCACGCTTAACGAACCGGGTACCGGCCTTGGCCTTATTCTGTGCAAAGAACTCATTGAAAAAAGTGACGGAAAAATATGGGTCAAAAGCAAAGAAGGTAAAGGCAGTGTCTTTGAATTTTCTCTACCTGCAGATACTGAAAAATAAATCTGATAATTTCTTTATATTTAACGGAACTTAATTTTTAAATTACAGGTTCGGATGGATATAGTTAATTTTAAAACGCTGTTATTCTTTGCTTTCTTTTTTGTTTCCACATTCTCAAATGCGCAAGAAACAAAAATCCGGACCGATAGTCTTATAAATATTACAAAAGAAGCTTCTGGTGAAAAATACATTTCTGCCTGTGAAGAACTTGCAAATATACATCTTGCTCATAATCCTGACAGCAGCATTTTCTGGATAAAACAAGCCAAAGCCCATGCCAGAGAAAGCGGTATGCAAAAAGCATTAATCCATCTAAATATTAAGCTTGGAGAAATTTACTATCATTTCAATAAATACAACAATTCAAAAAAAATCTATAACGAGCTTTTGAATTATGAAAAGCTGAACAGGAAAGATCTTGCCGTAATTTATCATAAACTGGGTGATACTGAAGCAAAACTGGGAAATTACAACAAAAGTACGGGGTATTACCAGGAGGCATTAAAAATACCTGGAAAAAACAATAAAAATAAGCGTAAAGCAGAGCTTCTGAATAAAATAGGTACAAACAAAAAAAACACAAACAAATACAACAAAGCATTAGATTCACATAATAAAGCGCTGGATATTTATACTCAAATGTCAGATTCTTCCGGAATCGCAGAAACATACAATTTAACCGGTAGTCTTTTATGGCAAAAAGGGGATTATGATAACTCGGAATCTTATTATCATAAATCTCTTCAAATCAGGAAATCATTATCAGACACCATTGGAATCATTAAACTCTATAACAATTTGGGTATACTCTACAAAAATACAGGCAATTACAACAATACTATATCCTATCATAAAAAGGCACTAGAACTGGCACAAAAAAAAGGAAGCAGAAAATGGGAAGCTAATATTCTGAATTATATGGGAAGCACAAATCTTAAGCTAAGACATCTTGACAGTGCTTTGCATTACTACCATCTTTCCTTGCAATTGAGACAAAAAATAAATTCTCCTTCAGAAATTTCGGGATCCTACAACAACATTGCCCTTGTTCACAGGAACATGGAACAGTATGATTCCTCACTCATATACTTCAATGATGCTTTAAAACTAAGACAGAAGGTTGGCAACAAAAAGCTAATTGCCAATACCTATAACAACATTGGCAGCACATACTGGAAAATGAACCAGTATGACAAAGCCCTGAAAAATTACCTGGAATCATTACGCATAAGAAGCAATATTAATGATCGTGATGGTATAGCCACTTCATATAACAATATCGGAAGCCTTTACCAGGCAATAAACAACCATAAAAAAGCGCTCGACTATTACAAACAATCCCTAAAAATAAAGGAAGAGTATGGAAATCAGAAAGATATTGCCTACACGCTTCACATAATAGGCAATACTTATCTTCGGTTAAAAAATTTCGACAAAGCCCTCGAACATTACCAGAAAGCTCTTTTAATCAGGGAAGATATTGGAGATAAATTTTATATTGCTCAATCCCTTCATAACATCGGTCTGGTTTATGAAAAGTTAAACAATAATGAACGCGCATTAAACTACCTTAACAATTCATTAAAGCTTAGAAAAGAAATTGGAGATAAAACAGGTATGAGTAGCGTTCTGAATGACCTTGGGAATCATTTTAGTAATGAACGCAACCATAAGAAAGCATTGCAGAATTACCTGGAAGTAATAAAAATTGGCAAAGAAACCGGGGAAAAATATTATACTGCACTATGCAGCAGAAAGGCCGGTGATATTTATATTGACAGGAATCAAATCAATAAAGGTATTTCTTACCTAAATTATTCTCTCGACCTGGCTTATGAAATAAACCACCAGGAATTAATAAAAAATGCTTACCAAAGTTTGTACAGGCTGTTCAGAAATTCAAACAGCCACAAAAAAGCCCTTGATTACTATATCAAATACTCCATGTACAAAGACAGTATTGAAGCTCAGAAAAACAATCTGAGGATTATAGAAACCCAAATGAATTATGAACTGACCCAAAAAGAAAACCAGATCAATGAGATAGAAAATAAGGTAAATCAGCTCTCCATTGAAAAAAGACTCAATGAAGTTGAACTAAAGAAACAAAAAAATATCAAAATATTTCTCTTTGTCAGCATAATCCTTATAATTACAATAGGTGTTCTTTTTTACAATCGATACCGGCTCAAACAGAAAACCGGCAAATTGCTTGAAGAGAAATACGAGGAAATAAAAAAGACCAATCAAAAACTCATTGAATCGGAAAAAGAACTTAAAAAAGCCAATGCGACAAAAGACAAAATATTTTCCATTATAGCCCACGATTTGAGAAATCCATTCAACGCATTATATGGTTTAACCCAGCAAATCAAAAAATATTATTCTGAATATTCCTCTGAAGAAATAAAAGAATCGATCCTTCTGATTAACAATTCAGCTGAAGCTTTACTGGATTTAGTGGATAACCTTTTATACTGGTCAAGAACACAGCGTGGCAAAATTGAATTTAACCCACAACCTATTGATTTAAAGAATATCATCGCAAAAACCATTAAAGCCCAGGATTTGAGTGCCAGGGATAAAAATATTGAAATTAAGCAAAACCTGGATCACCATTCACAGGTAGAGGCGGATGAAGAAATGATAACAACTGTATTACGAAATCTCTTATCAAATGCAATCAAATTCACTCATGAAAATGGAGAAATTAAGATATTTACAGAAGAAAAAGATGCCGAAATTCTTATAGCTGTTGAGGATAATGGCGTGGGAATTGAAAAAGCAGACCAGGAAAAATTGTTCCACATTGACAAAAATTTTTCGACAAACGGCACAAGGCAGGAACATGGTACAGGCCTGGGTTTAATACTCTGTAAAGAATTTGTGGATAAGCACAATGGCAGGATATGGGTGGAAAGTGAACCCGGTAAAGGGAGTCGTTTTATATTTACTTTGCCTAAAAAATACAACTAAAAATAAAACCGAAATGGCAGCAAAAAAAGACATTAAATACGGAGAAGCTATCAAAGAAATCGAAGAAATCCTTAGTAAAATTGAAAATGAAGAACTGGATGTAGATGATCTAACAAGTAAAGTCAAAAGAGTCTCTGAGCTTTTGTCTATTTGTAAAAACAAACTACACAACACGGAGGAACAAGTGGAAAAAATCCTGAAAGATATTGAAGCTGGGGAATAGATTAGTCTTTCTTTTTTCGCATCTTAGTTGGTCTAACCATATTTTCAGGCTTCAAGATTTCTTCCAGTTCTTCTTCAGACAGAAGTTCCTTTTCTATTACCAAATCATACACGCTTTTACCGGTTTCCAAAGCTTCTTTGGCCACCTGGGAACTTTTCTCATACCCCAGTACCGGATTTAAAGCTGTCACCAGCCCAATGCTGCTAGTTACCATATCCCTGCAGCGTTCCACATTAGCTGTAATACCATCCACACACCTGTACATAAAGGTCTTCATTCCGTTATTCAGCATCTCTATTGACTCAAAAATACTTTGTACCATAACAGGTTCCATAACATTGAGCTCTAACTGGCCTGCTTCCGCAGCCATAGTAACAGTCTGATCGTTGCCTATCACTTTGTAGGCTATCTGATTAACCACTTCGGGGATAACAGGATTTACTTTCCCCGGCATAATTGAAGAACCCGGTTGCATAGGTGGAAGGTTAATCTCATTTAAGCCTGTTCTTGGACCTGAGGAAAGCAACCTCAGGTCATTGGAAATCTTAGAAAGCTTGATAGATAAACGTTTCAATGCAGAAGAGAACATCACAAACGCACCTGTATCCTGTGTCGCTTCTACCAGGTTTTTTGCCTTTTTTACTTTCAGTCTGCTTATGGTTTTCAGGTGTTCGATAACTTTGTCTGAGTATTCAGGATCTGCATTTATTCCTGTTCCAATTGCTGTAGCCCCCATATTGATTTCAAGGAACAGGTCAGCATTTTGTTTTAACCGCTCAATTTCCTCTTCAAGAGTAACGGAATAAGCCTCAAATTCCTGTCCAAGAGTCATGGGTACAGCATCCTGGAGCTGTGTTCTCCCCATCTTAATCACATCTTTGAACTCCTCTGCCTTGTTTTGGAAGCTTTCTTTCAGCTCTTCCAGTGTTTTGAGCATTCTCTCATTACTATTTATCAATGCTATCTTAACCGCGGTTGGATAAGCATCATTGGTTGACTGGGAGAGATTTATATGGTTATTGGGATGACAATACTCATACTCACCTCTTTTATGGCCCAGTATCTCCAGGGCACGATTAGCAATTACCTCATTGGCATTCATATTGGTGGAAGTGCCGGCGCCCCCCTGCATCATATCCACAATAAAATGCAGATGGTATTTACCGTTGATAATTTCATTACAGGCTCTTACAATTGCATCTTTTAAAGCCTTATCCAGCAGCCCCAAATCATAATTTGCCTTTGCGGCGGCCATCTTGACCATGCCAAGAGCCCTGATAAGGTCCGGGAAAAAATTAAGGGTGACGCCACTGATATTAAAATTCTCGGAAGCCCGCAATGTCTGAACCCCATATAAAAATTCATTAGGCACATCACGTTCTCCCAGCAAATCATGCTCACGCCTTGTTTGGCCGGATTCATACTGAGCAGCAACATTAAGCATCCTGTTGTTGGCATGTCGCATCCGCCTGGAAATAACCCTGGCAATATTGGAAAAAATCTTTACAGCTGCACGCGGATTTTCATCAAAGAAGTTTCTTTTTATACTAAAGACTTTAGTTTCAGACAAAGCCCTGGCTGAAGTAGAATGGGGAGAATCGCTTGCCCAGGAACCCTCGCCCAGAAAATCTCCCGGTCCGAAGTAGGAAAGCTTTGTTTCTGACCCAAAATACGGTGTTTTAAACAACTCCACCTCTCCTTTATAGATGATGAAAATATCTTTTCTTGGTCCATTTTCTTCGAAAAGAAGCTGGTTTTTTTGATAATTTTTCTCCTCAACAGAATCTGTCAGACTATCCAGCTCTGTCTTTTCAAGATCATTAAACAACTCTATACTTTTAATGAATTCAAAAATTGCTTGTTTATCCATACAGGTGCTTTTTAGTGATATGACAAAGATAAAAAAACTATCCGCAGTGAAGAAAGGGAAGCTCTTCGAAGAAAAGCTTCCCTGTTGTCAACCTAAACCATTTAAATTAGAGAAAGGATTAAATATTGACTAACGCATCAATGGAGGGATTAAAAGGTTCAAGAATGATATTTTTCTTAAAAAAATGGATAATTTCCGACGCTGGAGCTGCAAAACCTTCACTCATGTTAGATATTTGGTAAAGTTCGTTTGCAACATATTTAATTAAATTCTGATTGGCTATAAGCACCTGGATTGGATCCACATCATCAATATTCAGGCGACCCTGATAATTTTTTAATGTTGCTATATTATTGTTTATGATATCTTTAATATTCTTGTGAGAGTGAGAAACCTGCGCCAGTTTAAGTCCTATAACGCCAATCACTTTTCCCGTTTCAGCATCTATCAATGGACTGCCCGCATTTCCATTTTTCACTGTTGCATCAAATTCAATATATTTTTTACCATTTGCTTCATGGATGGAAGAAACTATACCTCTTTTAATGGACAGGTTTTTCTGATTTAATTGATAACCGATCGAAACAATTGGTTGTCCAATTTCAATCCCTGATTCATCTGTAAATTCAAGGGAGGGAATGCAGTCAAATTCAGCGAAATTTGCCTTTATAACAGAAAAATCGTTATTAAATGAATCGGTCCCTTTAATTATCAAATCTTTGAAAACCTTTTTGCTTAATGTTTTGCAAACAGTCGGTGTAATTCCATCATTATCCACAAAACTTATTTTCACTGTATCATAATTTGAAACAGCATTCAGGTAAGAGTCAGTAATGAGATATTCATTGATTCGAAAAGCAGTAAGCGTATCTATTTTAACATTACTGCTGGTGAAAAAGCTTAAACGAGCTATGGATTTCGCTGTGTTCTTCCAGATTTTTCTGTACATATATCCAGGGGTTAAAGGTTTGTACTGTTTCTTAATCGAATACCGGAATTTTTTCCATCAATTCTTCTGCTATTTCTTCTTTTGTAGATTTGATCATTGGATCTACAATGATGTCATTTGTATAAATGTAATTCTTATCCTGTTGCATTATCTGCAGGCGAAAATCAGATTTATCAGATGTTTGCCAGAAATATTTCAATTCTCCTTGTTTTTCGAATATTTTCAGATACAATGTCAAGGATATTGTTTCATCAGAAGGCTTAACTCTTACTTGTATGTCAATAGCATCATACATTGGCTGGAAATTGAATTACATTCATGTTATAACCGGACTTCAAAAATACCCTTAGAGAAACATGTTTCAAAATCCATTTCTTTAACGTTATTAAATCTTAAATGAACGTAGATAATTGTGTAATTAACGCAATCTTTTTTTCGAATGTTCACTTTCGAACAGAGTTGTAACATTATCGTTCACTATTTGGCTTGTTTCAGAGCAAAATTAGTACAGTCAAAAAACTAAATATCAAAATATTATACCTGTTGGCACAATTTATGAGAGAATAAAAACAAAAAAACAATTATGAAAATCATATCATTAAAGAGTATCACTGTTTTATTAATCTTTATTGCACTGACAAGCACAAATTATGCACAACAAACGTGGACTTTGAAAGAATGCATTGATTATGCGCTGGAAAACAACATCAATATAAAGAGGCAAAAAATAATGGCCCAGCAGGCCGAAAACAATCACAAACAATCCAAACTGGAAATTTTGCCTAATTTAAGTGGTAGAGCTTTTCATATGTACCGGGCAGGGAAAAGTATAAACTATGACACCTATACTTACGTAAATCAGGACTATCAGTACCAAAGCATTTCATTAAACAGCAGAATCCCTGTTTTTAATGGTCTGGAAATTCAAAATACCATAAAAAAGGCAAAATTTGATTTACTGGCTCAACTGGAGACCATAGAAGACGCAAAATATAATGTGATCATGAACGTTGTCACCTACTACCTGAATGTATTGTCTGCACAAGAACAGAAAAAAATTAAAGAAGAACAGCTCAGTGTTACACTGGATAAAATTGAAAAAATCAAGCAGCAGGTTGAGGTAGGAAATAAAGCCAAAGGTGATCTCCTGGAAATCCAGGCAGAGGTAGCCAGGGACAGGGTCGAACTGACAGATGCCAATAATCAACTGAGAATGGCAAAAGTAAATTTAATCCAGTTAATGAACCTCGATTCACATGAGGGCTTTAATATTGAGAGTCCTGATGAATTAAAAGTTAAAGAGACCGGAGCATTGTATTCAACCGAACAGGTATATAATGAAAGCGTAGAAGAATTTCCAACCATTAAAATGGCTGAATACCAACTAAAAAGTTCAGAGAAAAATCTGGATATAATGAAAGGACGCAGATATCCCCAATTGTCATTCAATCTTCAAACACAAACTTATTACAATGAACTTTCTAATGAACTCTTCCCCTACAAACAACAATTAGAAGAAAACGCATATTTTGTCGTCCAACTAACACTTAATATACCTGTTTTCAACCGAATGAGAGTTCAGAACCAAATAGATAACGCAAGATTATCTGTAGAAGATTCAAAGCAACAACTAAAAGAGTACAAACAAAACCTGTACAAGACAATCCAAAGGGCCAGAAATGAAGCCATTGCTGCTTACGAAAATTATCAGTCAAATAAGGAAGCTGTAAAGTCTATGGAAGAAGCCTTTGTATATACAGAAGAAAAGTATGACGTAGGACTGGTAGACATTATCGAATATCGAATTGCTAAAAACAATCTTTCGAGATCTCGTTCAGATTTATCAAACGCTAAATTCAACTATATTTTCCGATTAAAGCTTTTAGAATTTTATATGGGTCAACAAATGGAATTGTAATTTCATTAAATGGGGTTTTAGGGTTAATTTAACATTAATTTGCGAGTTGCTTTTCCTATTTTTTTATTTTTATATCCGGGCGCTGCCCGGATATATTTTTTATTTACTTACTAATAACCAACACATTAAACCGAACTCCAATGAAAAAACTTACACTGCTATTCCTGGGTATTTTATTCTTTATGCAAACCAGTGCACAGGTTTTTAACACAGGTCAAACTTTAAAACAAGGTACATTTGCAATAGGTATAGAACCCGCTTTGCACATTAATGGGGGTGGTCTGAGTTTTTACTTTTAGAAAAAAAAGGCTGTTTAAAAAGTTCTTATGAGTCTTAATCTGAAAATCAAGCTTTCCCCCTAACCTTCAGGGAGTTCAATTCCAATTTTCAGCAACTTAACCCTCACGTGAACTCGAGATAAGATAAATTTGTATATAGCTGGTATTCAGATAGCCCCCGCCTTTAGGTGGGGGGTCGTCTATCTGAATATCAGCTATATTGAGCGTTCGTCTTTAAATCGAACTCAGGTTAACCCTCAGAAAAAGGAGAAAAAAGTTGCTGCAAATCTTATTTCATTACTTTATAAACAGCCTCAGATATTGTTACTCAAATTGAGCGATTCCCGCTCAACTTAGTTGTTATTAGAACAAACCGGTAATATTTCCGTCTTTATCTACATCAATGCTTTCTGCAGATGGTTTCTTAGGCAAACCGGGCATTCTCATAATCTTACCTGTAATGGGTACAATAAAGCCAGCACCAGAAGAAATTTCAATTTCGCGAACAGTAACCACAAAGTCTTTGGGCCTACCCAATAGTTGCGGGTTGTCTGAAAGAGATTTCTGGGTTTTAGCAATACAAATAGGCAATCCAGAAAGACCGAGTTCTTCAATCTTCTTCAGGTCTGTTTTTGCTGTAGCAGTGTAATCGATAGCTGCTGCGCCATATACTTTTTTTGCCACAGTTTCAATCTTCTTGGGAATGTCCCATTTCCATTCATACATGGGTTTGTATTTGTTCTTGCAATTATCAGCAGTAAACTTCACTTTTTTGGCCAGTTCAACGGCACCTTTTCCACCCTGACCCCATACATCAGTAATAACAGTATCAATGCCTTTTTCTTCAGCCCGTTTTTTAATAAAGTTAAGTTCTTCTTCTGTATCTGTGGCAAATTTATTGATGGCCACTACAGCACAAATTTCAAAGGTCTGAATATTTTCTATGTGCTTCTCAAGATTCTCAATTCCTTTTTCAAGGGCTTCCATATTGGGCTCGTTGATTTTATCCAGCGGTGCTCCGCCGTGATATTTCAGAGCCCGGGCAGTAGCAACAAGAACCACTGCTTTAGGGGATAAACCAGAATAACCGCATTTGATATCAAAGAATTTTTCTGCACCCAGGTCAAAACCGAAACCAGCCTCTGTTACGACGTAATCAGATAATGACATACCCATCTTTGTAGCAATAACAGAGTTCGTTCCCTGGGCAATATTAGCAAATGGGCCACCATGGATAATTGCAGGAGTATTTTCAAGGGTTTGAACCAGGTTGGGTTTTATTGCATCCCTCATAAGGGCAGCCATAGCACCATTAGCTTGTAGGTCTTTGGCATAAACAGGCTCTTTTTCAAATGTATATCCAATAAAAATATTACCCAGTTTTTCTTTTAGGTCTTCAAAATTTTCAGCAAGACATAAAATGGCCATAATTTCTGAGGCTGCAGTAATATCAAATCCAGTCTCTCTGGGAACACCAAAGGTTCGGCCTCCCAAACCTACAATCGTTTTTCTCAAAGCCCTGTCATTCATATCCATGACACGTTTCCACAGCACAGTACGCGGATCAATGTTGATTTTTCTGTGCTGAATTGCATTATCAATCATTGCAGACAGCAAGTTATGAGCCTTTTCGATAGCACTGAAATCACCTGTAAAGTGAAGGTTGATATCCTCCATAGGAATTACCTGGGAAAGGCCCCCACCTGTAGCACCACCTTTTATACCAAACACAGGGCCCAACGAGGGTTCTCTAAGCACAACAGATGTATTGGTTCCAATTTGATTCATCCCCTGAGACAAACCAATTGACATGGTAGTTTTCCCTTCCCCGGCAGGTGTGGGAGAAATAGCAGAAACAAGAATAAGGTTGCTTTTCCCCACTTTTTCTTCGTCAATATAATTAAGGGGTATCTTGGCTTTGTATTTACCATAAAGTTCCAGGTCATCTTCTTTGATGCCTATTTTTTTTCCAATTTCGGCTATTGGTTTAATCTTTGCTTCTTTGGCAATTTGAATGTCTGATTTCATAAGAATATGTATTTTAGGTGTTTAATTTCATCCGTTATGCTATAAACAAATGTAAGGATAATTAACTACAAAGTACAGTTAATCATTATCTGAAACACCTTTTATTCATAAATTGTTCAATGACCTAATAACAGTAGGTAAAAGCCTGTAATTTTATTCGTGCCGCAATGATTCGATGGGATCCTTTTCGGCGGCAATTTTCGCCGGTGAGTAACCGAAAATAATACCGACAGAAACACTTACAATAAAAGAAAGCAGAACAGAACCAACCGTAACATGCGTTTCTATTTCGGTCAGGTTTTTGATAGATTCAGAAAGCCCAATACCTAGTAAAATACCCAGTATTCCCCCTATCAGACTTATAAAAACAGCTTCAATAAGGAACTGTTCCATTATATCTTTTTTCTTGGCGCCTGTGGCCATGCGAATACCAATTTCTCTTATCCGTTCCATTACAGTGGCAAACATAATATTCATAATTCCTATTCCGCCAACCAGCAAGGAGATTCCGGCTATGGCCCCAAGGACAAAATTAAACATTTCGTTGGCCTCCTGCTTTTGCTTCATTAATAATTCCGGTACAATGATTTCATAATCTTGAATCTCATTGTGTCTTCTCTTCAGAATTCGATCAATTAAAGCAGCCGTGGAAGAAAGTTTTGCAGAGTTTTTTACTTTAACGATAATCCGGTCGAACTGGTGATAATTCGTTTCCTCTCCTTTTTGATCGTTTATAATAAATCCACCCCCGAAAAACCTAAAGCCTTCAGAGCGAGAGGGTGTAAAATTCACTCGTTTCCTGTCCATCATGCGCAATAGAAGCGTCTTGTCTGGAACAAAAATAGCACTGTTCAAATTGCTGAACCCGTATTTATCCGTATTAATATTGGATACTTTTTCTTTTCCTAAAATTCCAATAACTTCAAGCCAAACGCTTCCAAATTTAACAGACTTACCGATGGGATTGGTGCTTCTAAAAAGCCGCTTAGCCAATTCTCCACCAAGTATACACACTGGTTGTCCTTCTTTTACTTGTGTAGAATTAAAGAAAACACCTTTTTTTAGTTTCAGGCTGTAAATATCAAAATAGTCGTTTGAAACGCCAATACACTGACCCTGTATCCGTTCATTCCTGTAAATAACCTGTGAATTTAAAATAATTTCGGGCGATATTTTATGAAGCTGGGGAACAATCTTTTTAATAGCTTTATAATCATTTCTGTTAAGACCCGGAGTAAATTTTTTGCTCTCCGGACCGTTATTACTATTTTCTTCCTCGCCATCCCCCTCCTGCTTATCATCCTTATACCTGGCCTCAACAACAATATTGTTAGAGCCCAGTGTTTCAATTTGTTTAAGTATTTCCTGCTTTGCACCACTACCAATTGCAAGCATACTTATAACTGCGCTTACGCCAAACATAATTCCTAAACCGGTCAGGCTGCTTTTCAGCTTGTTGGTTTTAATGGCATCCAGGGCTATTCCTATGTTATAAAGGGTTCTTTTAAACATGAAAAAGGCTTATTACAGATTGCTCTCTTCAGGGAGTGTCAGGTAGACTTCTGCTCCCTTTTCTATGCCTTCCACAATGATATGGTTTTCATTTGTTTTACCCACCTCAACGATTTCTTTTTTGTTATTAGTGGTATACACAAAGGTACTTGTATCATTTCTGTGCACCGCTTCCAACGGCAGATAATTTACATTTTGAAAAGAATCGGTGATTATCTGATTGCTGGTAGTCATAGAGGGCCTTAAAATACTGTCCGTCTCATTCAGCGTTATCGTTACCTCAAAAACCTTGGCCCCGGTTGACTTGAGTTCCTGTCCAATATTGGCTACTTCAGTGACTTCTCCTGTATAATCCTTGTCAGGAAATGCATCCACTTTAATACGGACTGGCTGGTTGGTCTCCACTTTGCTGATATCAATTTCATTTACATAAGTTTTGGAAATCAGCGAGGTTAAGTCTGGTAATGTAGCAACAGTAAGATCCCATGGGCTTATTGTTGATCCTTCCTTCCGTTTTTGTCCGTTCCATTGTTTTTTGTATATCACCATTCCCGACCGGGGTGCATGAATGGTGAAATTATCCAGCAACTCTTCCATTTTTTTCTTTTTCCTTTCCTGCTTGGCAAGATTAATTGAAACCTCATTCATACGAGCCTCAGCCTGTTCTTTCTTTAGTGAGTAATTCTCTTTTGCTTGCCGAAGTTCCCGCTTAGTCCGTTCATACTCAATTTTTGCCTGTCGCTGGGTTGCCGGAGGTTCAAACTTTGATTGTTCCATTTTCAACTGCTGTTCCTCCACCCGAAACTCCAAATCAATTAACTGATTACGAAGCTCCTTCAATCCCATCGCTGTATCCAGCTTGGTTTTGATGTATTCAGACTTCTTCTTTTCCAGTTCATCCTCAATATCCTTTAGCTTGCTCAGGGCTTCTGTTTTATCCAGCCGGGCCACGTATTCACCTGAATCTACTACGGTTCCTTCAGGCACTATATCCAGAATCTTAATTTCCCGCAGACCTAAAGTTCGATTCCTAAGAGCTTCGGGCCCCTTAATTTCTACGGATTCTTTTGCCTGTAATTCCCCGGTAGTAGTGACAATAACTTCAAAATCACCATGCTCCACACTGGCAATAAGTGGAGAATTATAGTTGCTCTTATTTGTATTACGAAAAATAAGGTATCCTGCAACAAGTATTGCTATACCGAGTATTATTAACCAATATTTCTTTTTCATCTTCTCCTTTTTTATGAAATCAGGATTCCATATCCTCAACTTCTTTCATTATTCTGCCAGATAAATTTTCGGCAGTTTCTTTGTCATTTCCTTCAGAGTAAACGCGGATAATAGGTTCAGTATTCGATTTCCTCAAATGTACCCAGCCTTCTTCAAATTCTATCTTCACTCCATCTTCAGTATTTACAGGGTAATCAGCAAATTTTTCCTGAAGTTCTTTTAATATCTTGTCAATGTCCGTATCTTCCTTAAGTTGAATTTTATTCTTACTAATATGATAATTAGGGTATTTCTTCCTTAGTTCTGAACAAGTCATATCAGATTTTGCCAGATATGTTAAAAATAAAGCCACTCCAACAAGTGCATCCCGTCCATAGTGCAAGTCAGGATAGATAACTCCTCCATTTCCTTCCCCTCCAATAACAGCCTTTTTCTGTTTCATCTTCTCTACAACATTAACCTCTCCCACAGCTGCGGGACTGTATTCTCCACCGTGTTGCTCTGTCAATTCTTTCAATGATTTGGTTGATGAAAGGTTCGAAACTGTATTTCCTTTTTTGTTTTGTAGGATATAATCAGCAATGGCCACAAGAGTATATTCCTCACCAAACATATTCCCGTTTTCATCAATAAAAGCGAGGCGATCCACGTCAGGATCCACTACAATACCTAAATTTGCATTATTCTTTCTCACTGCCTCAGTAATTTCAGTTAGATTTTCAGGCAGTGGTTCGGGGTTATGGGCAAACTGGCCGGTAGGCTCGCAATTAATCTGAATGATTTTCTTTACTCCCAGCTTCTTTAATAGCCCAGGAATAGCTATGCCACCTACCGAATTAACACCATCGACTACAATTTTAAATTTCAATTTTGAAATAGCTTTTTTATCTACAAGAGGAAGATTCTGAATATCACTTATATGAATATCCAAATAGTCTTTTTGAATCACATTGCCCAGGCTATGTACTTCCACATATTCCCAGCTCTTATTTTCAGCAATTATAAGGACCTCCTGCCCCTCTTCATCGTTTAAAAATTCTCCTTTAATATTCAATAGTTTCAGCGCATTCCACTCCACCGGGTTGTGACTGGCAGTAATAATAATGCCGCCGTCAGCCTGTTCTTTTTCTACCGCAATCTCTACTGTAGGGGTTGTAGCCAGTCCAAGGTTGATCACCTCAAATCCCAATCCTACCAGGGTACCACTAACCAGGTTTTCGACCATATTTCCTGAAGGCCTGGCATCTCTGCCTATTACAATCTTTTTGTTTTCTGAATCAGTCTGCTTTTTTATCCATACACCAAAAGCAGAAACAAATTTCACTATATCAAGCGGAGTCAGGTTTTCACCGGGATAATTTCCGATTGTACCTCGTATACCCGATATTGATTTTATTAAAGTCATAGCATAATTTTTTGAATTGTAATCTTTTTGATCACCAAATTTAGAATAAACCTTCAAAAGGATTGTAATAGAATAACGAAAAGTTCACGGATTATTTCAGAAAATAATTCTGCAGGTACTTGAAGGCAATAAAATAAGGCAAATCTCTGCCCGGTTTAATTTTATAAATATTGCTCAAAAAAAACTACTCATTAAATTCCCAGTTCATCCAGTCATTTTGTATGGAGGTACTGACATTCACCTGGGGATTCTGTTCTTTGTCATTGAGTAATACAGATTCAAGTCCAACTTTTTCTTTAAGGTAATCAGCCATCTCCCTGTAAGATAAATTCCCTTTGCTGTCCTGGAATTTTTTTAGCAGGTAATAGGTAAAAAAACCGTGATATTTCTCTCTGTAAGGCAAAGCAGACTGAACTCCTTTACTGGCACTGAAAACGATTAGGTTTCCTTCCAAACCTCCTTCTTTGGGTTCAATTTTTACTCCACGGGCAGCCAATAATCCCTGGCTTCTCGCTCCCCCTGAAAAACAAGCATCCAGGAATACAGTAACTCTTTTAGAGGCATATTCGGTCAATTTTCCATAAACATCTTTCAGCTTAATACCAGATTCAATATCTTTTCCACTCACATCGACAGGTATAAGGTAAGGTTCCTGGGTTACTTCATGAGGCAATCCATGGCCGGCATAGTAAAAAAATATTTCAGCTTTTCCGTATGCATTCTTTGCCAACAGATTCATTTTTGATATAGCCTGACTCATCTGTCCTCTGGTGGCATCTGTCAGAAAAACAATATTCCTTTCGGGTATACCTAAAGTTTTTTCAGCATAATTTTTGAACGCACGGGCATCGTTGCGTGCAAACTCTACATCAATCTCTTCGGCAAGACTCAATTGGTAGCTGCTATAATCTTCATTGCCAATCACCAGGGCAAACCTGTATGGATATTTTTTTGAAATCTCAGGAATATTGCGGTCAATATCGCTAATCATTTCTACTGATTCAGTGCTTTCAGTTTCCTGCTTTTTTGTTGCATAAGTTTGAACCGGTCTTTTTTTCTGCGCGGCTACTGGCTCACTGCTCTCCTCTTTTTCTGCAACATACTCAGCATCTGGGTCTAGTATCGCCATAACTTCATTGTCGTATTTATAGATTGAACCGGATATCCAGTCAATACCAAACCCAAGAATGCCTCCAAATAATAAATTTCCAAGCGCTACAGGATTAAAAGAAGCATCATCGTTGTATTCAAAATTCTTATATCCTGTTTTCGTCAAAGTATAATTTATATTATCGGATTTGCGCTTGACGTAGACTCTGCAAGGGGTTGTTTTATTGGTACTTGCCCCGTCAACATATACCTCAGCTCCGGCCGGGTTCGAATCAAAGCTAACTTTCTGAGTAGATCCGGAAAAAACCGTTGCACAGGAACTTAATAGCCACATCAATAATAAGACAAGCAGCAATGAAAAAAATACAAAAGACCACTTCTTCATAATATCATACTATTTAACTTGAAAGAGAAAATGATAGCAAACTTAGGAATAAAATTACAAAATCCTGGTATGAAATGAAATTAATTATTTGTTAAATAAGAGAATTCCAGCAAAATTTAAAATTCCGGAGATTTATACAAATTGATTAGTTTTGCAGCTTTATAAATATTTTATAGGGTAAAATGACAAAAAATAAAAAGATATTGCTTTTATATTCCGGAGGATTAGATTCTCGTCTTGCTGCCAAAATCCTAAGGGATGAGGGGTATCAAATCAAAGCGATCTTCTTCACACTTCCTTTCGGATCGGAAAAGGCTATAAATGATAACTACCTGGATTCTCTTGGAATCTCTCTTGAGATATTTGATTGCAGAAAAGGAGAATTGCTTGAAAAATATTTAAACATACTAAAGAAGCCAAAATATGGACGAGGTACCGCATATAATCCCTGCATAGACTGCAAACTCTTCATGACGCATGAGATTACAGAATATGCCAAAAAAAATGGTTATAGTGCGATTGCAACCGGCGAAGTTCCCGGCCAGCGACCTATGTCGCAAACTCACAGGAAAATGAAAATTATAAAAGAACAAACGGAAATGGATATAATCCGGCCTTTAGAAAAGGTAGGGATTGAGGGCAGAACAAGAAAAAAGCAAATTGAGCTGGCCAAAAAATTTAAAATTAATTATCAAAGTCCGGGAGGCGGTTGTATCCTATGTGAAAAAGAACTCAAAGAAAGGTTTGCTATACTGATTGAGAATACCATGATAAATGAAAAAACCCTTGAGCTATCAAAAATAGGCAGACACTTTTTCTACCCCGAAGAACACACCTGGTTTGTGGTTGGCCGTAATAAAGAGGAAAACGATATAATTGAAAAATATCCAAATGCTATCGTTTCAGGGAAAGGCAAGCCTGCTGTTTTCTATGCTTTACTCAAAGGGAATCCGGATGAGAAACTGAAAGAAAGGGCTTTTGAAATACAAAAAATCTATAAATCAAAAGACCGGGAAAAGATTGAACAGCTCACCCCTTGGAAGATATAAAAGGAATAACAGAAAATTTCTACTTTTTCGGGATTATATCTTTGCTCAGTCTTCTTTCAATCCAAAAACAATTGGCTCCACCGCCTTTTGGCCTTCTGTCAGCTCCTGCCTTTTCTCCCTCCCGGCAATTAATAAATATGTTGAATCCGAACCGCATGTTCAGGTTTCTGGTGTTTAGAGGTTTTAATGCCAGCAGATTATCCGTAACCATGTAAAACTGAACACTTTTACTTTGTAAAGAAAAGCCTGCGCCCAGGTTGTTAAAACTGTAATTGTTATAGGAATAGCTGGCGCTTACAGTTAAAAAATTAAAAAAAGTAGCGTTATAAGATAGAGTTAGCGACGGAAAGACCCTGCTTCTGAAAAGCATATTCCTGTTTAAAATCCCCAGATTCATGCGTTCACTAAGATTATAGGTGCCCCCGGCATATATTTTCAGAGGAAGAAAGGTGAAATAATTGTCCCTGCTGGTATGTAAACTCCATGAATTGGTGATTGAATCAATCATGCCCTCAACATAATTATCTGATTGAAAATCACTTTCCGATAAACCTTCAAACTGAAAATCCTGCTCTGCCTCAACATTGTTGGGCGAGGATGCCCATCTTATAAATCCCAGGTCAATAAGACTTCCGTAAAATCTGAGATTATCCGAATAATGGTATACAGCTCCCAGGTCGGTTGCAAAGCCTGGATTTTTCCTGTTTAATAAAATAGAAACCACATCCATATCATTGGCAGTGACAGAAAGGGATTTTCCTTCCGGATTCTGCTCAACTGATATTGGCAAGGAACTGTTAATTAAATAAGAACCCTGAATATCCAAATCGTATTTTTCGCTATCCGTATAAATACTGAGTAGCTCTTTTCTTGTGTTCAGGTTGAGCTTGCCAAATAAAAACTTAGGTCTGAACCCAATTTGTAAATATTCATTTAACCGGGTGGCCGCACTTAATGAGTATTCCCTGTAATAATTGAAATTTCCTCCAATTCGGGATATTTCAACCTCTTCCCCAACATATTGGGTATTTCCTTCCCACACGAGATTAAATAAATCTTTTTCAAAGTGCAGGATTGTATTCACTTTCTCTGTCATCCGAAAACTGAAATAATAATCTCTAAACCAAAAACCTACAGACAAAATATCGGTATGTAACTGAAATGAAATCAAATCCAGGTTATGAAGCCTGTTATCCAGAAAATTCAGATCCGGAATCCTTGGTGCTGATGTCGGAGGAAACAATTGGTTATACGCGAACGCAGTATTCCCATAATCAAAATGGAAGGAAGAGATAACCGGAAGTCCCAAGTAATTACAATCACTAGTATATGCAGGATTCAGCAAAGCTGACTGAGCAACTTCAGACATAAAGTATAAGGTATTGTTTTGCTGTGCATTTAAAGGAATTACCAAAACAAACAGTATTATAAAATGAAAAATGATTTTCAGTTCTCTCATCCTGCAGTTTTTCAATATGAAGGATTTATGCTTAATCTGGCCTGCAAACCCATTTTCACATGAATATCATAACTTTCCTTAAAAGTTACAGCTTCCATGTCATCGGTAGAAATCTGTATAGCGCTCTTAATCCGAAAAAAGTCAGTCCGAAAAATATTATCTATGCGTGTGGTGTCCAATTCAACTTTGAAAATTGCTTTTGATGGACTCACCCGATTGTTTTCACTGTCAACTACACCGGGATTAAGGGTTTCGGGAGTTTCAAACAACGAATCAATAAGTACACCAGAACCCGAGTAAAAGTATATTTGATTTTTTACAGAGGCTGGAAAGCTGTTTTCTGCAATCGTCTTTATTCTTAAAAACAAAATACCGGATGGATCGGTTGATAATTCGGACAAGGAGAAGTCCACATCTTCCTCAATCACTATTTGGGGAAGATTTAGTCTGTATAGACTGTCTTCAAAATAGACAAAAAAGGTGTCAATAGGGAAAGAATCGATATAAGGAAGGGCGTTAAAATAATTTTCTACAGTCATGGAAGCTTCACCAACCGGTACACTCCAATTCGGTTCCCATTTTATTGAATTATCGATGGAAACATCAGTAAAATTATCTTCAAGACATGAAGAAAACAGGATAATGAGAAAAAAGAAATTCACCCCTTGCAGGGTGAATTTTTTTAAAACTTTCATTCCCCGGATTTTTTGTTACTCTCTTCTTTGGGCGTCTGAAACTGACTATAAACATTGTTGATTGAGCTTTTCATCGTTTTTAGCCCGTCATCCAGACCATCGCGGATGCTTTTCCATCTATCTCCTGAAGCCTTATGGAGTTCTCCCAGCCGACTCTGCATCCGGTTGCGCTGTTCTCTTAGGCTATCAACTTGCTGTAATACATAGTCTCTTACTTCATTGCTTGAATTTCTTGCTTTATCCTCAAGGTCTGAAATTCGTACATTGAAATCATTGATCCAGTCCTGTGCCCGTTCGTAAAACTCCTGTTTGTCTACGCTGATTTTGTCCAGATATTCTTCAAATTGAGAGGAAACTTTCTCCCATTGCTCATTAGATGAATTAATCATCTCCTCGTACTTCTTGTTTAGATTTTCCCGCTCTTCTTTAAGTTTTTCAATCTGCTGATTCAAATCCTCAAGCTGATTGTCAAGCTGATTGACATTTTGCTCTGCATTTATCTTTGCCTCCAGAGCCTTATACTCAAGTAGATAGATTTTAGCCATCAGTTTCTTTGTGAGTATTTCAGCTCGCTTTTCATAAATTTTTCTGTCTTCGCTCATAATTTTTCGTTTTTAGGTATTAACAATCAATTTATAAAATACAATTTTATTATTTTAAAATCAAGTGATGAATAGAAATCAAATTTAATGTTATATTAAATCAATCAAAAACCATTTTACTTATATTTAACACAAAATAAATCAATAATGGTTTAATTTTTGATAAACCCAAATTTAAAACGACAGCCGGAAATAAGATATTATCTACAGCCGCAACATGAGAGCAATCGGCTTTACCTTATAATGAATAAAATTATTGCCTATTTATTTAATCCTGTCTTTTATTTGTAAATTCGCCCCGTTAATTTTTTAATAAATACCATAAGCCAATGGGATTTTTAGATATTCAGAACATTGAAAAGAAGTTTGTTGACCAGTACGCTTTGAATTCAGTGAGTATGGAAGTCCCGGAAAATTCAATACACGGTCTTCTGGGTCCGAATGGAGCAGGTAAAACAACCCTGATAAGAATCATCAACCGGATTACTGGACCTGATAAAGGCGAGATTTATTTTAAGGGCCACAAAATCAAGATGGAAGATGTTTACAGGATTGGTTACCTGCCGGAAGAAAGAGGACTCTACAAAAAGATGAAGGTAGGTGAACAAGCTCTTTATTTAGCCCAATTAAAAGGTATGTCAAAGCGGGAGGCTATAAAAAAACTTAAAGAATGGTTTGAAAAGTTTGAGATTGAAGCCTGGTGGGATAAAAAAGTGGAAGAGCTATCAAAAGGCATGCAACAGAAGGTTCAATTTATTACTACTGTTGTCCATGAACCAGAACTGCTTATTTTTGACGAACCCTTCAGCGGTTTTGACCCCATCAATGCTAACCTGCTCAAACAAGAAGTTTTAAGACTTAAAGAGCAAGGGGCAACTATCATTTTCTCCACCCATAATATGGGCTCTGTGGAAGAGTTATGCGACTACATTACTCTTATCAACAAAGCCAATAATATTCTGGAAGGGCCTATTGACAAAATCAGGGAAAAGTACAAGTCTAATGTTTACGAAGTTGAATTCAACGGAAACATCAATGACATAAAACATTCCCTCAATCAACATTATGAAATCACAGAAGAGATACAAGTCAACGGGAACAAAGCAGTTCGTATCAAACTGTTGCATCATACCAATGAAAATGAACTATTATCCCTTATCATCCCGCATGTGGAAATTGTTTCTTTCAAAGAAGTAATTCCCAGCATGAATGACATTTTCATCAAAGTTGTTAACAGTTATCAGAATGCCTGAATAAAAAGAAGCCATAACCATGAGTAAAATAAAACTGATATTATCCAGAGAATACCTGACACGCGTAAGAAAGAAAAGTTTTGTTGTAATGACTATTCTGGGTCCTATCTTATTTGCAGCAATAGTTATTGCACCCGGATGGATTGCAACCCTGGAAGATACTGAAGTAAAAAAAATAGCTGTAATAGACAGCTCACATATTTTCCACAACAAGCTTCCCGAAACGGAATATATTAAATTTGAATACCTCAAAAACACGGAGGTAAACGAAATAAAAAAAGATTTTCAGCAGAGGGATTATTATGCTGTACTCTATATAGCTCACATTGTTGCAAGCTCTCCGAGCTCAGTTGTACTCTATTCCGACCGGCAACCCAGTTTCTCGGTGAAAAATCATATCAGCAATGCTATAGAAAAAGAAATAGAGCAGGGAAAGCTTCAGGCAGCAGGCATTGACCAGGATATTTTAAAATCAGTAAAAACTAAAATCTCCATTCGCACCATTCAGTGGACAGAAAGTGGTGAAGAAAAAGAAAGTTCCACGGAGCTGGCTATGATTGTGGGTTATATTGGGGGTTTTCTGATTTACTTTTTCATATTCATGTTCGGCGCCCAGGTTATGCGCGGTGTAATCGAAGAAAAAACCAACCGGATAGTTGAAATTATCGTTTCCTCAGTAAAACCTTTCCAGATGATGATGGGAAAAATTATCGGCATTGGACTGGTTGGCCTGACCCAGTTTGCTTTATGGGTTATTCTTACTCTCGTTTTGATAACCGGCGCTCAAACTATATTCTTCCCGGAATTGGGTACACAATCTGCCCAACAGGTGGTTGCACAGGATTTCATGCAATCAGGCTCTGAAAATACCGCCAATCCTATGGTAGAGATGCAAGCCCAGGCAAAATCGGATAACATGAGTGAAAATGCCACAATAAAGCAAATGTTCAAAGCAGTCCAGGATGTCAACTTAGGAGTAATGTTAGGCTCCTTCGTTTTTTTCTTCCTGGGCGGTTACCTGCTTTATGGCTCGCTTTTTGCCGCAGTAGGGTCTGCGGTGGATAACGAAACCGACACCCAGCAATTCATGCTGCCTATTACCATTCCCCTTATACTAGCTATAATCGTGATGATCAATGCCATCAACTCAC
Organism: uncultured Bacteroidales bacterium; assembly: GCA_964585385.1. GTDB lineage: Bacteria > Bacteroidota > Bacteroidia > Bacteroidales > UBA12077 > JAGXLC01. The sequence continues at coordinate 67,318 of CAZPDP010000008.1, read as the reverse complement.
CCCAGGGACCCATTGCGTTCTGGTTCTCCATTATACCGTTCACCTCTCCGATTGTGATGATGGTAAGAATTCCATTTGGTGTGCCCTATTGGGAGGTGGCTTTATCAATGGTCTTATTGGTACTAACATTTATGGGCACAACCTGGCTGTCTGGGAAAATCTACAGGACTGGTATCCTGATGTATGGAAAGAAGGTAAATTACAGGGAAATCTGGAAGTGGATCAAATACAAACTTTAGTGTTTAAGCTTTAGCTTTTTGATTTCCACTACGGGGACCGGGTCATAACCGTGAGTTCCCCATGGATGGCAGCGTGAAAGCCTTTTAAGCCCCAGCCAGAAACCTTTTCCGGGTCCGTATTTTTTGATGGCTTCCACCATATACTCCGAGCATGTGGGCACATGACGACAGGAAGCGGGCGTAATGGGTGAAATGATATACCTGTAAAGATAAACAGGCACCAGCACCAGCCATTTCAGTATTTTTTTCAGATAATACATAATTTAATTCTGCAAAAATAATCCAATTTGCAAACTTATAACGAATGAAATGGTTCAAATTATACTTGAACCCATTTAATTTTGATTGCTCTTAAAATTCGCTACCTTTAATGAAAAATATATCATGAGGACACTCTATAAAGTTTCTGCCTATTTACTCGTACTCACAGGAATAATTCACATTGCCTTTTCGCCGTTTTTCTTTGGTCATTTCGGACTGGATGTTTTGTGGTTTGCCGGAACCGGACTTGGCATGGTTTTCCTTGGTAACCTTAACCTGATAATACTGGCAAGTGAAAAACTGGCCTTTTACACCATCGCCATCTCTTCCAACATGCTGGGAATCCTCCTGACAGGTTTTATTCTTACGATGGTTTCTTCCATACAGGCCTACATAAGCTTCGGCATTGTAATTCTCGCAATGACGGGAACTATAGCTGAATATATTCGATTGTTGAAAGGAGTTACAAAGAAAAATTTTACGGTGAGGTATTAAAATTTCTATTTAGCGGTAAAAACGAACCATTCTGGTTTGCTTTTGCTGCCGGCTCGATAGGGGGTCTTATCTTTTCACTAATCGGTTTACTTATCGTTCTCCCTGCTTTCTTCCTGAAAAGAAAATCGCATTTCCATTCTTCAACAAAAAATATAATTTAAATTTGAACATTATGAAAAAGCTACATTATGAAAATCAAAATATTGCTCATAATTTCATTCATTAGTATTTCCTTTGGTTTAGCAGCCCAAAAGGAAAGCCTTACCCTTAAACTTGAGGATGTCATCCAACTCGCCCGTGAGCAATCCCTTGATGCCCTGGTAGCCAAACACCGGTTTCGTGCAGATTATTGGGAATTCAGGTCATATAAGGCTAAATACCTGCCTGACCTAACCCTGAATACCGAATTTCCACAGTTCAACCGTTCCATCAAAAAATATCAGAATCCGGATGGTACATACACCTATATTGAAGACAATGTGAACACCTCTTCCCTGAACCTCAACATGTACCAGAATGTAGGCTTAACCGGGGGACAACTATTTGTAAACACCGATTTGCAACGCATTGATGAATTCGGTGATAACCGCTCTTTTTCTTATTTATCCACTCCTATCCGGGTTGGATACCGGCAACCTGTCTTGTTTTACAATGAATACAAATGGGAAAAGAAGATTGAACCCCTCAAATATGAAGAGGCTAAAAAGGAATACCTGGCCAACATGGAAAATGCAACCATTAAGGCTGTCAATTACTTTTTCGACCTGATCCTGGCCCAGAAAAACCTTGAAATTTCTGAATCAAACTATGCCAATGCAGACACGCTTTACAAAATTTCACAGCAGCGGTATGAAATTGGCACCATCGCAGAAAACGAGCTGATGCAGATGAAGCTGAGCTTCCTGAATGCCGGGGCCAGCCTGAATGAAGCTAAAATCAACCTGAAATCAGCCAAAATCCGCCTGCGAAGCTACCTGGGATACAACGAAAATGTGGATATATCGCTTATTCCCCCGGGGGATGTCCCGGACCTGACCATTGAGGTGCAAAAAGCTGTAGAATTGGCAAAGGAAAACAATCCTGATATGATTGCTTATGAAAAACAACTCCTGCAGGCTGAACGAGATGTGGCCAGAGCCAAATCGGAAAAAGGACCTAACGCAAACCTCTTTGCCAGTTTTGGTCTGACTCAGAAAGCCGATGAATTTGTCAACGTGTACGACAATCCTCAAAACCAGGAAAGCCTGAATGTTGGACTGGAAATACCTATTCTGGACTGGGGCCAGGCCAAAGGAAGATACAAAATGGCACAATCGAGCCGGGAGGTTATCAAAACCGACATAAAGCGTTCCAAACAGGAATTTGAACAAAATGTAGCGCTCCGTATTATGCAGTTCAACCTGCATGACGACCAGGTGGAAATTAAAAAACAAGCCGATTTAACGGCAGAAAAGCGTTACGACATAACAAAGAAAAGATTTCTCGTAGGAAAAGTGGATGTGCTTGACCTGAATGTGGCCTCGCAAGAGAAAGATGTGGCAACAAGAAATTACATCTCAGCTTTACGCTCATTCTGGACTGACTACTACCAAATTCAGAAAATTACATTGTACGATTTTTTTGAGGATGAAGAGTTAAATACAGAGTATGATAAACTGGTTCAATAAACCAATAAACAAACTACACTAACAATCAAAGGATTTGTATTTTACAGGTTTGCACTTCTATGGATGAAAATATGCATAAACCTGTTCAGAGAGTCAATCAGTTAACAATCGCTCTCCTTCAATTTAAATGTGTGATTCTAAAAAAAAAATATATCTTTGCACGATGATCGAAAAACAAGTTGAATTTATAAAACATATTGACAAATGCAGTTAAAAGGAGCAATAAGATTAGTAGCCATTTTATTAACCTTAATTTGTATCTACTACCTTTCATTCACAGTTGTTTCCACAAACGTTAAGCAAGATGCAAACGAATATGCCGAAGGGAACCTGAATAAACAACAAGAATACCTTGATTCAATAGCTGACGAGGAAGTATACAATTTTCTCGGACTGAGACAATATACGTTCAGGGAAGTTCAGCAGAGAGAAATTAATCTTGGACTGGACCTGAAAGGCGGAATGAACGTAATTCTTGAAGTTTCGGTTGAAGACATTATCAGGTCTCTTTCCAATTACAGTAAAGACAGCACATTCCAGCAAGCCCTTACCCTTGCGCAGGAAATGCAAAAAGAAAGTCGTGAGGATTTTATAATCCTTTTCGGGAGAGCGTTCGAGCAAATAGATCCCAATGCACGTCTTGCAGCTATCTTCAACACTTATGAACTCAAAGACAAAATTGACTACAACTCCACCAACCAGGAAGTACTCAGCATTATTCGTGAGGAGACCAGGGCTGCAATTGATAACTCCTTTAATATTCTGAGAACACGTATTGACCGTTTCGGTGTTGTTCAGCCGAATATACAAAAGCTCGAAACAACCGGAAGAATTTTGGTGGAATTGCCCGGGGTTAAGGACCAGGAAAGGGTTAAAAACCTGCTTCAGAGCACAGCAAGCCTTGAATTCTGGGAGTGTTATGAAAACCCACAGGTTTACCAGTACTTGGTAGAAGCCAATAAAAGAATTAAAGAAATAAAAGAAGCCAGGGAAAAACTTGAAAAAGCTGAAGAAAAAGAACCAACGGAAGATGCAGTAAGCGACTTACTGGAAGAAAGTCAGCAAGAAGAAGCTGATCAAGTTACTGAAGAAGACACTACCGGTGAAAAATCACTCATTGAACAACTTGAAAGTGATACAGCCCAGGCAGACACAGCCGGTCTTTCACCAAGTCAAATGGAAAAGGAATATCCCCTCTTTTCTATCCTGCAACCTCGTGTTAACCCAAGAAATAACCAGCTTATGCCTGGTGCAGTGATTGGATTTGTTCATTTCCAGGACACTGCCAAAGTAAATGAATACCTGCGCATGGAAAAGATTCGCTCAGTATTTCCAAGAGATATGGAGTTTCACTGGGGTGTAAAACCATACGAAGGAGATGAAACTGATAGCTATTTTCCTTTATATGCGATTAAAATTACCGGTAGGGAAGGTAAAGCGCCTCTTTCAGGCGATGTGGTAACCGACGCAAGGGCCCAATTCGGTCAAAACCAGCCCAACCCAGAGGTTACACTCTCCATGAACTCCGAAGGTTCAAAAACATGGGCCCGTTTCACCAAAAACAATGTAGGTGAAAATATCGCCATAGTACTGGACGATTATGTTTATTCTGCTCCAACTGTACAACAGGAAATTAAAGGGGGCCAGACTTCTATTACAGGCCTTTCATCCGTTCAGGAAGCAAAAGACCTTGCCAATGTATTGAAATCAGGACGTCTGCCTGCACCTGCCCATATCATTCAGAGCCAAACCATAGGACCCTCACTGGGTCAGGAAGCCATTAACAACGGTATGACTTCCTTCTTCATTGCATTTATCGTGGTTCTGCTCTATATGATTTTCTACTACTCACGAAGAGCTGGTCTTGTTGCCGACATCGCCCTGTTGGCCAACATGTTCTTTATCCTCGGTATTTTAGCGTCCCTGCAGGCCACATTAACATTACCAGGTATTGCCGGTATCATCCTTACAATCGGTATGTCGGTGGATGCCAATGTGCTGATTTACGACAGGATACGGGAAGAACTGAATGCCGGTAAAGGAATCAAACTGGCAATTAAAGATGGTTACAAAAACGCATACTCAGCCATCTTCGACGCCCAGATTACCACGTTCCTGACAGCTCTTATTCTTTATATATTCGGTACCGGTCCGATTAAAGGTTTTGCTACAACTCTGCTCATCGGTATCTTAACATCATTATTTACAGCTATCTTTATTACAAGACTTATATTTGAAAGATACCTGGATAAAAACAGAAAGCTTACTTTCGCCACCAAGCTAACTCAAAATGCTTTCCAGAATAACAATTTCAAATTCCTTGCTAAAAGAAAAGTATTTTATGTTGTATCTGGTATTCTGATTGCAATCAGCCTTATTTCCCTGACATCAAGAGGATTAAATGAGGGAGTAGACTTTACTGGTGGCCGAAGTTACATTGTCCGATTTGACCAGTCTGTCAATCCGGTGGAAATCCAAAACAACCTTGAGGATGAATTTGGACACGCACCTAAAGTTAAAACATTTGGTGATGACAACCAGGTTAAGATAACAACCAAATATAAAATCGAGCAGGACAGCAAAGAAGTGGATGATGAAGTTAACGAGTTGCTTTATCAGGGACTGAAGCCCTATCTTGCAGATGGCACTACTCATACGGAATTCAACACCGGTCACATCATGAGCTCACTTAGGGTGGGTCCGACAATAGCCGATGACATTAAGGTACAGGCAATCTGGGCTGTGTTATTTGCCCTGGTAATCATATTCCTGTACATATTCTTCCGGTTCCGTAACTGGCAATATGGTTTGGGTGCATTAACAGCATTGCTCCACGATGTGTTGATTATTCTAGGGATCTTCTCACTCTTCTACACCATCATGCCGTTCTCGCTTGAAATTGACCAGGCCTTCATTGCGGCAATCCTGACTGTTGTAGGGTACTCAATTAATGACACCGTGGTGGTTTACGACAGGGTAAGAGAATACATTCGTTATTATCCGAAACGTGAACGTTTCCAGATTATCAATACAGCGCTTAACAGTACATTGAGCCGTACCTTCAGTACATCGCTCAGTACCTTTGTTGTGTTGCTTGCCATCTTTATTTTCGGTGGTGAAGTAATCCGCGGTTTCTCATTCGCTCTCTTAATTGGTGTTATTGTTGGTACCTATTCCTCACTCTTTATCGCTTCACCCGTTGTGTACGACACAGTGCATAAAAAAGTGAAAGCAGCTCCAAAGCGGGGAACACAAAAACCAAAGCAATCTAAAGAGAACAAGAAAGGAAACAAGAAAAAGAAATAGAAATAGATACAGATAAAAGCTAAAAATAAAAGGCCCTGAAAAATCTTCAGGGTCTTTTTATTTTACTAAATTTTCTTTTTCAGGATTCTGCTTTAATGTATATTTGTATAGTTATTTTAATAAAAATGATATGACTAGCTTAATTCTGTTCATTAGTGGATCTGAAATATTCATCATACTTCTTGTGGTATTACTGCTTTTTGGAGCAAATAAACTTCCTGAAATTGCGCGGGGTTTAGGGAAAGGATACCAGGAATTCAAAAAAGCCACCAACGATATCCGCAGTGAATTTGATGAGCATACCAGTGACATCAGGAATGAGGTTAACAATCTAAAAAAGGACATAACTGAGCATACCAATTTTGAAGAACTGGATGGGGAGAATACGACTAAAACAAAATCAACAGACCACCCGGATCAATCACCGGAAGACAAAAACACAGATGAATCGGAAAATACAGATTCTGATAAAGATACGGGTAAGGAAAAAGATAACTAGCTGTCAGGTACCGAAGTAAAAGCTATAAAACCAGCGAAGCAACCCGATTATAATCAGCACTGCCCCTTCCCATCCGGAAATCTTCCAATTCGTTCGCATAAAAACAATCACAAGGATGACCATCCCTACAAGTACAATAAGATTGGAGCGGGCACCAATTTCAACAGTAAGGTCATGCAAAATGGCTGTTAATCCAAGTACGCCAAAAACATTGAATATGTCGCTGCCAATGAGATTCCCCACAGAAATGCCATGATGCCCTTTTAAAGCTGCTGTAATAGAAGTTGCCAACTCAGGTGCTGAAGTACCAAAAGCCACAATTGTTACCGCTATAACCCATTCGGAAACACCCATAATCCTCGCAATTTTTACTGATGCCTCAACCAAATAATGAGCTCCTCCAATAATCATCGCCAAACCAAGGAGAAAAAGCAGAAAATCATACCATTTGATGGATTTTTGTTCTTCTACCGGTACATCAACTGGTTCATCATGCTTACGAAGGAAAAGATATACAATATATACGATTAATAGCCCAAAAAGAATAAAACCACCTATCCGGGAAATATTTAAATCCCAAATCAGCAATGTTAAAATGATGGTACCCCCCAACAAAAACAGGCCATCTCTATAAACGGATTTTTTATCTGAATGGAGGGTTCGGATAAGGGCCGTTCCCCCTAATATGAAGCCTAAATTAAAAATGTTAGAGCCTACAATGTTACCTACGGAAATATCACCCATGCCCTGTACGGCTGAAAGCAGTGTAACACTGAATTCCGGTGCGGAGGTTCCAAACGCAACAACAGTTAATCCTATTACCAAAGTAGGTACATTCAGCCATCTGGCTATTTTTACTGCTGAATCCACAAATATGGATGATCCCTTGGCAAGAGCTAAAATGCAAACAATGATTATAATACTGTTTGTAAGTATTTCCATGGTTAAAAACAAATTAATAAGAGAGGTTCAAAACCTTTTAAAGATCCAATTTTGCAGTTTATATTTAAATTTTTGCCAAATATATGAATTCTTCGATTTTTTCAATCCTTTAAAACAGCAAAATAATTCGGACGTTTAGTTAAACCCAATGTTTAATTTCGCGTCTCATAAATACTGGTCGTTCTTTTACCTTCTGATTTGTTATATGGGTTTTATTTTACATGAAGAGATGAAGTCTGACTAATAGTTAGATTGGATAGAGTTAAATTCAAATTTATCTATTGCTGGACTGCATTTCACATTAATTCCCCTTTTAACAGATAATACCTAAGTTGAGCGGTTTCCCGATTTTTTCGGGATAGTAAAAAAGCGGTTTAATTATCAGGCAGCTGCCGGACGACTTAGAAACTGTCGGTTTTTCACCGAACTGTAGCCTGTCCCGTACGCGGAGTGTCGGGAAGGTGAAAACCTTACAATTTCTTTGTCCCCGACACTTCGTGTACGGAGCAGGCAGTGAGCGAAAATCGTTCAATTTGGGTAATAATAAGTTTAAAACGGCTTTGAAGTGTACTTTAGCAATTAACATCTATGGCGCAGATGCCTGAAAAAAATAAAGTACAAATGGTTAATTTAAAAATGATATTGCGGAGTTATGAAGAAACTAAGTTTGCTGGTAATTATATTTTTTTCTATTTCAATATTTTCAGGATTATCATACGGTACAACTATCAGTGGTATAAAGAAATGGTTCACTTCGGATACAACCCATTCGAAAAAACAGCTTGAGGCAGTAAAAATAGAAGGAAACATCAAAGTTGACGGAAAGCTTCAGGAGGCCCAGTGGCAAGGTGTACCTGTTGCCAAAGATTTTCTCACTTATTCTCCTTCCATAGGAGACAGTTCGAAATACAAAACTGAAGTAAAAGCTGTATATAATAACAAGGCTGTATATTTCGGAGTTTTCCTGAAAGATGCTCCCGACAGCATAATTCAGGGACTTAGCAAACGAGATGATGGAAATGCCAATGCAGACAAATTCTGGGTTACTCTGAATCCATACAACGATGGGAAAAATATATTCCGTTTTGAAGTCACCTCAGCCAATGTCCAGAGCGATGTAAAGATCTCGCCGGGCAATTATGACAGGGCCTGGGATGCGGTGTGGCAAAGCAAAGTCAGCATTGTAGATTCCGGTTGGGTGGTAGAAATGAAGATACCTTATGACGCCATCCGGTTTTCAACACAAAAAGTCCAGAAGTGGAGCATAAATTTATGGAGACTGGTAAGAAGAAACCGGCAAATCTCCAGCTGGAACTTTGTGGATAGAACCAAGGACAACCAAGGCAGCCAGTACGGTGAACTGGTAAATATTTATGACATCAGGGCGCCTTTCCGTTTATCACTATTCCCTTATGTTTCAGGTTATGTCTATCCGCAAAAAGGCAATACAGACTATTCCTATTCTGCAGGAATGGATTTAAAATACGGGATCAATGAGAGCTTTACCCTTGACATGATTCTTGTCCCGGATTTCGGTCAGAAAAAATCAGATAATACAGTATTGAACCTCTCTCCATACGAAGTCAAATATTCAGAAAAGCGACCATTTTTTACAGAAGGAACTGAACTATTCAACAAAGCAGGGCTCTTTTATTCGCGGAGAGTAGGCGATGAACCATCCGGGTATAATGAAGTGTATGATAAACTGAAGCAGGAGGAAAAAATTATGGATAACCCCGATGAAGCCTCATTGATTAATGCCACCAAACTCTCAGGCAGAACACATAAGGGGCTGGGATTAGGATTTTTCAATGCTGAAACACGGAATACTTATGCCACAGTAAAAGATTCCCTGGGGAATACAAGAGAAATTCTTACCCAGCCATTTACAAACTACAATATCGTGGTAGCGGATAAAAATTTCGGCCAAAACTCTTATATCAACCTTATCAACACAAACTACTATCAGCCTTCTACAGGGCAACTTGAGGATGTAATCGGAACTGCATACAAAATATCCGACCGGGGTAATTTCCTGGCATTTTGGGGTGATGCAGGATATAGCATGAAAAAAGATTCGGCCTCAGGCGATCTCATAACCGGCCAGGCTATTGATACACGACTGGGTAAAGTGAGTGGAAATTTCAAATTCAATTACAGGTTAAAACTCATGACTGACAATTACACGCATAATGCACTTGGGTACATGCGAAGAAATAATGAGTTAAGGCATCAGATGACTTTCCGGTATGGTGAATATGAACCCAATGGTTATTTTCTGAACTGGAGAGGCCGGGTAAGCATGGAATACAATAGCCTCTACAAACCCCGGAAATTTTCTGAATTCAACATTGTGACCAGTTATCACGCCACATTGAAAAATTATTTATCCTTTGGTATGTGGTCGAAATACAGGCCGGTAAAAATGAAGGACTTCTTTGAACCCCGGGTGGAAGGTGCAGTATTCAACAGACCTGAATTCTTTTACATCAACACCTGGGTTTCCAGCGACTACAGAAAACCTCTAGCGATTGATCTGAAGGGCGGAATCAGGTCCGGAGACGGCAAAGGGTATTTCTATGAAATCGGGCCGCGTTTCAGAGTGGGTAACAAATTCAATATTAATTATAAGTTTGAATATGACAAACACGCCAATCAAAGAGGCTATGTAACAGATTTTACTCCTGCCCGGGATAGTATTGTATTCGGCAGAAGAGACAAGATCACATATACCAATAGCATAAACAGCTCATTCATTTTTAATAACAAATCCTGGATAAGTTTGAATTTAAGGCATTACTGGTCGCAAATAGATTATGACAAATACTTTACACTCGAAGATAATGGAGATTTAACTGATAATCCTGCTTATGAGCAAAACGAAGACTTCAATTTCAATGTGTTCAATATAGACTTGATGTATTCGTGGAATTTTGCTCCGGGTAGTTTTCTGAATATAGTCTGGAAAAATAGTATTTATGAAAGTGAAGATATATCGGACAACAATTTTTACGGTTTTTTTGAAAACATGGAAAATACGCTGAATTCTAATGCAGTACAAAACAGTTTTTCGATTAAAATATCCTATTACCTGGATTACAAATACTTACTTAAAAAATCAGGATAATTTTGCCGTTACGTTCGAATCTTTATTATTTTTATCCTTTCTAATTTTGGATAAACGCAAACAATATGATCGAAGCAAGCCAAATCAATAAATCTTTTGGCTCCTTACAAGTGCTGAAAGGAATAGACCTTAAAATACAAGACGGTGAAATTATTTCAATTGTGGGACCTAGCGGTGCAGGGAAAACGACCCTTCTGCAAATTATCGGTACCTTAAGCAAGCCCGACAGCGGCACCATCACATTCAACGGCACAAATCTCAGCACTTTAAAAGAGAAGCATTTATCCGACTTCAGAAATAAGCAGATTGGCTTTGTTTTCCAGTTTCACCACCTTTTACCTGAATTCACGGCATTGGAGAATGTTTGCATCCCCGCATTTATAGCCAAAAAATCAAAAAAAGAAGCAGAAGAAAAAGCCAAAGAAATACTAAGTTTCCTGAAATTGGCAGACAGATTGGATCATAAACCCAATGAACTTTCCGGAGGTGAGCAACAAAGAGTAGCAGTGGCAAGGGCTTTAATCAATGATCCGGATGTTATTTTTGCAGACGAACCTTCGGGAAACCTCGATACACAAAACAAAGAAGAACTTCATAACCTGTTCTTTTCTCTTCGCGATAAATACAATCCTTCAATCGTTATCGTTACCCATGATAATGAACTGGCAGATAAAGCAGACCGAAAGCTTACTCTGAAGGATGGGATGTTTGTTTAACTTCCGGTAATTTTTCAAGGAGCCGATTTGAATACAATAAATCAAAAAGAACTTAAAGAATTTTTAGACAGAAAATTCATTGAATATAACAACGAAAAATTTATTGAATCCGATCCGATTCAGATTCCCAAATTATTTGAAGACCCGAGAGACATTGAAATATCCGGGTTCCTGGCAGCCACCATTTCCTGGGGACAAAGAAGGACTATCATTTCAAACATGAACCGTTTGCTCGACACCATGGGTAACACACCCTATGAATTTATTATCAGTGCCGGGGAAGAAGAACTCGAAAAATTCTCCGATTTTAAACACCGGACATTCAACGGTGAAGATTGCATATATTTTCTAAAATCGCTGAAAAATATATATCAAAGTTACGGAGGACTGAAACAAATATTTGAAACCACATATCTGAAAACCGGAGATATAAAGGAATCTCTCAGAACGTTCCGCCAAATATTTTTTGAAATCCCCTACCCTTCAAGAACCCAAAAACATGTAGCAGACATTTCTAAAAAATCTTCGGCCAAGCGCTTAAATATGTTCCTGAGGTGGATGGTCAGAAGAGACCCCAAAGGGATCGACTTTGGCTTGTGGACAAAGATTTCCATGAAAGACCTCTATATCCCTCTTGATATACACAGTGGAAATGTTGCCCGGAAACTCGGATTGCTGAAAAGAAAGCAAAACGACTGGCAGGCAGTGGAAGAACTCACTGAAAAACTCAGGCATTTCGACCCGGAAGACCCTGTAAAATATGATTTTGCTTTATTTGGGCTTGGAGTGTTTGAGAAATTCTGGTAATTAAAGGCCTCACCTGTTAGAATTTAAGCAATACTGCGTATTAATTGGGAAATTACATTATTAATGGTTAGGTTTGTAAAGGTATGTGAAAATGAAATAATTAATTCAGCAATATATCTTTACATCTTAACCATTCTTTGAATGCTTGTTACTGTTACAGTGATTATTTGTGGAATTCTTTTCGGAGAAGCAATTGCCTTGCTGGCCGGAGCCATCATAATTAAAAAGAATACTTCAAAGTGGCTTACACGAAAAAACGTGTTGTTGCTTAGTCTTGATATTGTTACAGCCATAGCAATCATCTTTTCTCTTCCGGCTCTTCATTATGTACCGGAGTCTGTATTTTATTTGTTTTTACTGATCGGTGCAGGAACCCATATTTTCCGGTCCTGGGAATATTATACCAAAACAAATAAGAAATTCTGTGATAATACCTCCCTGTTCATCGTAAACAATGTCAAATTAGCTGGATTAATTGGTATTCTGGTTATTTCTGTTTTCTGATCTTAATAAAAAACATCCGGCTCTTCGAAAAGTACCGGATGCATCCATTTATCAACCTTTAAAGAATTTATTTTTCGTATATATTATTCTCTCTATCAATATCCGGAATAGTACCGCTTCCCAATTCAACTTTCTCCAATTCCCTGTCAAGCTCAAAAGTGACCGTATATTCCGCATTTCCTTCTTTCCATACAGTTGCTTTTTTCTCAATGAGTTTTGCATTCCCGTTTTCATAATGGATCTTTAATTTGACTGGAACAGGCATATTTCCGACTTTCTCCACTACAACTTTATATTGATTGCCGGAATGATTTATCTCTTTAATGGCCAGATCAGGATACCCGAATTCAAAGAACCAGGGTTTCCAGAACCAGCTCAAATCCCTTTCAAGCACATCCTCGAAGGTAAAAAAGAAATCGTAAGGTGTAGGATGTTTCCACTTCCAGCGTTCAATATAAGCTTTCAGGGCTTTATTGAAATCTTTCTCCCCCAGCATATTTTTTAACAGGTAAAACGCAGTACCCGGCCGGGTATAGGCATGAGTGCGGTATGCCGAATAATCACTAATCATATAACTTTTCACCATGAGGGGTATTTCTTTCATTGACCCTGCAGCGCTTTCGTAACCTGCTATAAGTTCATCAAACGAATTATAATCTTCAAGCATATAATTTTCCACTTCTCTTGGCAGAAATGAGACCAGACCCTCATCCATAAAGGCGTAGTAAGATTCATTAGTCATCACGTAAAACGGGAAATAATTATGTCCAATCTCATGAGCAGTCAGATGAACCGTACCTGCATGGCTGGAAACATCCCCGTCATTAATCATCATAGGGAACTCCATTCCTCCCCTGCCGTTAAAGGCTGTAAGTTTAGGGTATGGAAAATCAGCCTGCATGATTTTTTGTGAGAACAACCTGATTATTTCACGTCCCAGACCTGCCACTTTATGAAAATCTTTTGAATCCTTTTTGTAGGCTGCGTTCACAAATACTCTCTCATCTTTTGTACTGTCCAGTGAAATGCTTGTGCCATCCCACAGGTAACCAGAGCTTGTGGCAAATGCAAAATCCGGTACATGTTCAGCTTTAAAATTCCAGGAGGTACTATTTTTCAAAACGGCTTGATTCTCTAAATCCTCTTTGGTAATAATATGTACTACCGAATCCGTCTCATGGGCCTCCTTAAATCGGTCATAGATTTCTGGCTGAAAATGCTCTTCTGGCTCCTGCAGGATACCTGTAGCCCAAACTGTGTAATCACTGGGAACGGTGATAGTCACGTCAAAATCAGAAAAATCGTTGTAAAATTCGGCAGAACCGGTAAAAAGGTGGGTGTCCCACCCTGAAATATCGTCATAAACGGAAATCTGTGGATACCAGTAAGCCACAAACCAGTTGTTTTGTCCATATTGTCCCATTCTGATGGCTACTTTCTGAGGCAACTGTGTTTCCCAGTCGATTGATAAGGAAGCCTTGCTTCCGGGGGCTATCGGATCCTGTAACTGAACCATCTGAACAGTTCCCATGTCACGGCGCAACTGGGGTCCATCTTTTGTATTGAGATGCTTCCCGTCAATAGTAAAATTCTTGATATTAACCCCATCATGCAAGTCAAAAGCAGGTATTGAAAAATCCCGCTCAATACCTCTCTTGAAAAAATTCATGTGTAGTCTGATAACAATATAATTCAGGGTATCCGGACTATTGTTTGTGTAAGTTATTTTTTCACTCCCTTTTATTAAGCCGGTCCCGGGGTCAAAATCTGCTTTTATTTCATAATCAGACCGGTTTTGAAAATAATTCATACCAGGTTCTCCTGTATAAGAACGGGTTTTGTTTTTATAAGCTTCCTGCAATTCTTTCGGTACAAAAAGATTGTTCTTTTGTGCGGAGAGACTCGCTGATACTGTCAATAATGCCAGCAGTATTAGATATCGTTTCATACTATGGATTTTAGTTTAGGTAAAAATAATATTTCCGGGAAAATATGACAGTTATAAAATCATAAAGTTTAAAATTATGTAGTCAGAAACAAAACCTAACTCCTGGCATATTTTATAAATTTGCAGGAAAACAGAATTTTGGCCAATAACTACTTTCAATTCAAACAATTCAGGATACTACAGGACAAATGCGCCATGAAGGTGGGGACAGATGGGGTTTTGCTCGGGGCCTGGGTGAATCTTTCGGATGAGCAGACCATTCTTGATATAGGTACAGGAACCGGACTCATTGCCCTTATGCTGGCCCAGCGCAGCCATGCTCATGTTGATGCTGTTGAGTCAGAAATAAATGCCTCTAAACAGGCTAAAGAAAACGTTCAGCGTTCCCCATGGTCAAAAAGAATTAAGATCTACCATCAACCTGTGCAGGACTTTAAGCCAGGAAAAAAATATGATTTGATTATCACGAATCCGCCCTATTTTATCAACTCAAAGGAGAATCCAGACATCAATAAAACCCAGGCCAGGCACACTCAGACATTAAGCCAGGACCAGTTGTTATCTGCAGTTCTTAGATTGCTAAAAAAAGATGGTAAGTTGAGTATTATACTTCCTTATGTTGAAGGAAAAATGTTCCTTGAAGCTGCCCAAAAAAAGGGATTGTATTGTTCCAGGAAGACATTTGTAAAACCTACACCGAATAAGGAACCCAAACGGCTTATGTTAGAATTCACATTCAAAAAGAAACCGCTTAACGAAGACTATCTTGTAATAGAAAACAATAAGCGGCATCACTATTCAAAAGAATATAAAGAGCTTACAAAAGAATTCTATTTAAATTTCTAAATATCAATTCTCACATCTTCTTCTTTAAACTGTATCCCGTATTCTGCCAATTCTTCCATTATGGGATCATAGAGTTCTTTTTTCAGAGGTCTCTGTACACCAGTGAGTTTGACATCTCCTGTTAAGAGAAGCTTTGTTGCAATAGCTACCGGAACTCCTACGGTAATTGACATGGCTGTATGAACAGTATCTTTGCCGGTAAATACAAGGGAGGATTTGATCCTTCTTCTTTCGTTATCCTTTTCATAGTCAAACAAGTGAATCATGACTATCATATCCTTATCTTCCGGTCTCATTTTCCATTTAGGCTCGATCAGCTTCTGAAGAATTTGGGCCGGAGTCGCATCTTTTATTCCAATTTTCTTGTCCTCAAATATACCCAGCCATTTCAGCTTATGCATGATATCGCCGTCTTCGTTAACACCCAGGTACCTGACCAGTTTTTGTTCTACATCAACACCCTTTTCATAAGGCAAGTAGGCATCAACAAACTGACGGTATGTCAGGTTTTCAGAATTATGCACTGTGTAAGTGTCCTCTGTCATACCCAGTTGAACGAAAACATTCCATGCCTGCGAATACCCGGGTCTTCTCATGGTTCCACGGAACATAGTTTCCAGACCTTCAAGGCCATAAATGTCAATATATTTTAATGAATCACGGTTGGGGTAAATTTCAAATTCACCTACCTCATCAATGGTAATGGTTTCTGTTCTGATAAAAAGCTTATGGTAAGGTATGTATTTAATATTGCCGTTGTGCAGGAATTGGGAAACGCCCTGGCCTGCAACAACAACATTCCGGGGATTCCATGTAAATTTATATCCCCATGGATTGTCATCATATTCAGGAGCAACCAGTCCACCGGTCGAAGACTCAAAAGCTTTAAGCACACCCCCGGTATCCCTGATTTTATCAATTACCTGCATAGCAGACATGTGGTCTATGCCCGGATCAACTCCCATTTCATTCAGCAGCAATACGCCCTTTTCTTTTGCTTTCGAATCCAGGTCCTTAATATCTTCTGAAACATAAGAAGCCGTGACCATATGGGTTTCTAAATCCACACAATCTTTTGCCACCCAGTAATGCATGCGGGCGGGCAGCATAGAGATCACAACATCGGCCTGCTTTATTTTTTCTTTTCGCTGTTCTTCATTGAAAACATCGAATTTGAGTGCTTCTCCGTTTTCATGGTTGTCAATTTTCCTGTCGGCAAGGTCCTTCGAAATATCTCCGAGAACAACTTTCCAACCGTATTCTTTTGAATTGTCGAGTAAATATTTTATCAGACTGGAGGATGATAAACCTGCTCCCAGCACAAGAATATTCTTCATACAAATGTATTTTCAGTTTAAGTGTGGTCAAATATAAAAGATGTTTGATTGAATTCCTTGATGATTTATAACATAAATCCGGAATTGACAAATCAGGGACTTAGAATTTAGTGTATATTAAATGATTGCCCAGAATGAAGATATTTTCAAAATCTGCTATTTTTAATTATTTTTGATAAAAACTAACACAAAAACTAATTCTGGCATGAAAACTATTTTACCAATATTTGTGAGTATTATGTTTTTTTTGAGTATACCTGCTTACAGTCAATTCTACCCTACAGATACAGTAAAAATTGAAAAAGTTGTAGTTACAGGGAATAAGGTTAACGTTGCCAGAGACAATGTTCCATTAACTATTTCTGTTCTTGACAAGGAAAACATATCACAGAGCCAGGATACCAAAATACTTTCCATTATAAGTAAAAAAGTTCCGGGTGTATTCGTCACAGAAAAGGGTGTTACAGGCTACGGATTAGCCGAAGGCTCTGCAGGTAGCATCAGCATGCGCGGATTAGGAGGAAAACCCAATAACCAGGTATTAATGCTGATTGATGGACATCCTCAGTACATGGGCATCTTCGGTCACCCCCTCCCCGATTCCTATGTTGCATCAGATATAGAAAAAGTAGAAGTCATCAGGGGCCCTGCTTCCGTTCTCTACGGTTCCAATGCTATGGGCGGGGTTATCAACATAATCACCAACAAACAGGAGAAGAAAGGTTTTCAGGGTAAAGCATCTGCCATGTATGGTTCTTACAATACCCAAAAATATTCTGCTAACGGTGGTTATAAAAGCAACAAATTTAACGTATTCGCCTCAGTCAATCATGACCGCACAGATGGACACCGCGACAGTTCGGATTTTAATATTACCAATGGATATATCAAGACCGGTTATGAGTTAAATGATCAACTTAAAATTAAGGCAGATTTCAGCCTGACAGCTTTTGAATCACAAGATCCCGGGATAATAAATGGTACAGCAGGTAACTTTATTGACATTTTTCGGGGTAGAACCTCTCTTTCTCTGGAAAATAAGTTTGAAAAGGTGGAAGGAGGACTGAAAATATATCATAATTTCGGAGAACATGAAATATCCAATGGTTTTCATTCCACTGACCGTATGGGTGGAGTCATGCTTTATGAAACCCTTCGTCTTTTCCCAAATAACATGATTACAGTTGGCGCTGATTACAAAAATTACGGGGGAATGGCCGAGAATACAAAATTCAACGCTCAGTTCGGTGAAGAATACATTGATGAAATGGCAGGCTATGCGCTTATACAACATACATTCTTTTCTAAACTTGTACTGAATGCCGGTCTGAGAATAGAAAACCATGAAACATACGGTTCAGAACTAATACCTCAGGCAGGTTTTGCTTTTCATCCATTCAGTGAAACAACCATTAAAGGTTCATTTTCAAAAGGATTCAGAAGCCCAACCATGAACGAGTTATTCCTGTTCCAGTCGCAAAACAAAAATTTAAAACCTGAACGTATTCAAAACTACGAATTGGGTTTTATACAAAAACTATTAGACCACAGAATGGAGGTTGAACTGACAGGTTATTACATCAAGGGTAATAATCTGATACAAATACTTGAACAATATGGAGTTTATCGAAACTCAGGAGATTTTAATAATTATGGTTTTGAGACATCACTGAAATACAACATAACCCAAAATTTCAATATCAACACGAATTACTCTTATCTTCATACAGAGAAGAAAATTCTTGCGTCTCCGGAGCATCAATATTACCTGGGATTAAACTATAAGTTCAAAAACACTACCGTTAACCTGAATGTGGAACACATCAACGATCTCTTCACCAGCGCATCGGAACTGGAAACCTATACTCTGCTAAACTCCAAAGTTTCTTACAAGCACTCGAAAAATTTTAGCATCTTCCTGAGCGCTGAAAATATTACTGGTACCGAGTACCATATTATGTCCGGTTATCCTATGCCGGAAACCACCCTATTTGGAGGTGTGAATGTTCATTTTTAAAACTCTTTCAATATGAAAGTTAAAGATTTTGCCATAATAGTTTTCTTTTTATTTGTTCTGCCCATCCAACTAGTAAGCGCTAACCCGGAGAAGCGTCATGTTATAATTGATACAGACTGTGCCCCGGATGATCTGAGGGCTCTTAATCTTTTTTTGGCTTCCGATGCTGTTGAGATTTTAGCAATTACTTCTTCTGATGGGACGTTAAAACCAGAAGAGGGCTTTCTCAAAATAACCTCACTACTCCGAGACCTCGGACACGAAGGGATATCCATATCAAAAGGAATTGTTAATAAAGGAGAAGCGCCCCCCTGGCAAAATCTTGCGGAATCAGTCAAATGGGGAGAAAAAATTTTAAGCTATAAAGAACCCCGGGAAATCAAAGAATTTTTGATTGAAACTATTGAACGGGAAGAAGAACCCGTGGAATTTATATGTCTCGGACCATTGACAAATATTGCAAACGCTATATTGATGAAACCGGCAATTAAATTAAAAATTAAAAGAATTGTTTGGTTCGATCTCAACAGGAAAGATTTGGAGTATACAAATTACACCATGGACAGTCTTTCCGCTGATTATATTCTGAATACCAGCATACCGGTACACCGGATTAAAGGTAGTAGCAAGAAATTAAAATTTTCTAAGTCATTCTATCAAAAAATTGGTGAAATCAATACCCCTTACGCAAAAAGTATCTATCGATCTCATGCCTCTGACAGTATTCAGAAGAAAATGAAAGAAGGTCACCTGGAGATATGGGATGAATTGGCGGCATTGTACTTTTTCAACCCTGCTATGTTCAAGGAAGATACAGCTATGAGCGGTCATTCTGACAAGATTCTGGAAGTTAAAGAAAATATAAAAGTAGAAGAGGAACTCCTTAAAATCCTTAAATCACCAAATAGCAGGAGCAATGTAATTTTTGACCGGTTTCCCTCAGAGACAACATTATATAGAAATGATATCAGGGATTTTGCGGACAGTATTATAGACAAGTTCGGTCTGGATGAGTGGAAGGCCCTCGTAATGACTGGAGAAATTCACCAGCATCTCGGACTCTATTCCATTGTTGGAGCCAAAATGGGTGTGCGCGCCCTTGAATATTTCCACACCGGACCCGATAACATTGAAATTGTCTCTTTTGCGGGCACCCAGCCTCCTTTAAGCTGCTTTAACGACGGACTCCAGGTCGGAACAGGCTGTACCCTGGGCAATGGTGGTTTCAGCTTAGCACAAAAATCAACTGCACCTAAGGCTATCATTACCCATGATTACAAGAAGATAGAAATGGAGTTAAAAACCAAATATTACAACCAAATCCAGCAAATTATAATACAAGCCAAAAACCGTTACACAATGGATTCGGAGCAATACTGGGAAACAATACGTAAAGAAGGCATCCGCATTTGGAAAGAATGGGAAAGAAAAGAGATTTTCAGAATTAAAACACTAAACTAAAGTTATTGGTCAAAATACTCTACTTTGTCTTCCTTTGGTAATTCTTCGTAAGGAATGAAATTCATAGATACAGAATTCACACAATGCCTTACATTCTTCTTGGTATACCCTTCTCCGAAGAAAACATGACCTAAGTGTCCTCCACAATTGTTGCAAAGAATCTCTGTACGAATGCCGTCTGCATCAGTCTGTCTTTTCACAGCCCCTTTAATTTCATCATCAAAGCTGGGCCAGCCACAGCTGGCATCAAACTTGTCCTTTGATGCATACAAATAAGCATCGCACCTCTTACAGGTATAAATTCCTTTCTGGTCATGTTTATAATATTTCCCGGTGAAAGCTCTTTCGGTACCTTTATGAAGAATCACCCGTTCTTCTTCTTTATTTAGATCATTATATTTCATAGTATCTTTTTGTGTATAGGCTATTTGAACAATAAATAATGCAATAGATAAGAAAACAAACCGCTTCATAGGTGTTTATTTTAATTTAGAACAAATAAAAAAGAATAAAGTTTTGAATAAAAACGATCCCGGTTCAAATTTATTTCATCCCGATAAATCGTTTGATTTCGTTCAGTTTATTGAGAGCTTCAACAGGAGTTAAATTGTTAATATCAATATTTTTTATTTCATCGCGGATTTGTTTCAAAACGGGATCTTCCAATTGAAAAATGGTGGTTTGCAACCCTTCTCTGTGCCCTGCTATTTCGCCTACCGGCTTGGAGACAGCTCCCTTTTCATCCGAATTCTCTAAATCCCTGAGCACTTCATTTGCCCTGGAAACCACACTTTTGGGCATACCCGCCATCTGAGCCACATGAATACCAAAACTATGCTCGCTTCCGCCTCTTTTCAACTTTCGAATAAAAATGACTTTATTATCCAGTTCTTTTACTGAAATGTTATAGTTTTTCACCCTGCTGAACGATTTTTCCATTTCATTCAGTTCATGGTAATGAGTCGCAAAAAGCGTTTTTGCCCTGGCTTTAGGATGTTCATGAATGTATTCCACCATAGCCCAGGCTATTGAAATGCCATCGTAAGTACTGGTACCCCTGCCGATTTCATCCAGCAGTACGAGGCTTCGGGGAGAGAGGTTGTTCAGAATGCTGGCTGCTTCATGCATTTCCACCATAAAAGTGGATTCCCCAAGGGAAATATTATCAGAAGCTCCAACACGGGTAAAAATTTTATCAACCAGCCCGATTTTAGCGGAATCTGCAGGAACATAACTTCCAATCTGGGCCAGTAAAACTATAAGGGCAGTCTGGCGCAACAAAGCAGATTTCCCTGCCATATTGGGCCCGGTAAGAATCATAATCTGCTGGTCTTCATTGTCCAGGTAGACATCATTTGCAACGTATTCTTCGTCAAGGGGCAATTGTTTTTCAATCACCGGATGACGACCCTGCTTAAGGTCTATAATTTCGGTGTCATTGATTTCAGGTCTGGAATATTTATTCTCTTCAGCAGTTTTGGCAAAAGAAAGCAGACAGTCGAGCCGTGCAATCAAACTGGCGTTTAGTTGTATGGCAGAAATATAATCTGTAAGGCTGGAAACCAGGTTTCCAAACAATTCGGATTCGAGTTGAAGCGATTTCTCTTCAGCGCCCAGTATTTTTGCTTCGTATTCCTTGAGTTCTTCTGTGATATAACGCTCCGCACTTACAAGAGTTTGTTTACGTATCCAATCCGATGGAACTTTATCTTTATGGGTATTGCGTACTTCAATGTAATATCCAAAGACATTGTTAAAACTTATTTTCAGGGAAGATATTCCGGTTCTTTCAATCTCCCGGCTGCGAAGCTGGTTCAGGTAATCTTTTCCTGAATAAGCAATATGCCTTAATTCATCCAGTTCATTCGAAACACCGTCATTAATAACATTCCCTTTGCCCACAGTGTTAGGAGCTTCAGGGTTTATCTCTTTTTCAATTCGGCTGCGTATGGACTCACAAGGATTGAGTTGTTCCCCTATCTTCTTAAGTGCTTCATTATCTGAGCCAACACAGGCCTTTTTTATGGGTTCGATGGCATACAGCGCATTCATCAGCTGAATAACCTCTCTCGGATTAATACGCCCGACGGCTACCTTTGAGACGATACGTTCGATATCACCAATTTTTTGTATCTGGCTCTCCATTAAATCCCGAAAGTCAGTTTCATTCAGAAATTGCTCCACAATGGCATAGCGTTCTTCGATTGGCTGTTTTTCTTTCAGGGGCAGAGCCACCCATCGTTTGAGCAACCTTCCGCCCATAGGAGAAATGGTGCGGTCAATTACGTCAATAAGAGTCTTTGCGCCCTCATTCAAAGAATAAAACAATTCCAGGTTACGGATCGTAAATTTATCCAGCCAGACATAGTATTCCTCCTCTATGCGTGAGATAGAAGATATATGTTTGATATTCTCGTGTTGCGTAATTTCAAGATACTGTAAAATAGAACCAGCTGCTATAATACCGTGCCTAAGAGATTGAACACCAAAACCTTTCAGCGTATTGGTATTAAAATGATTTAACAGTCTGTCCCGTGCATTATCTTCGGTATATACCCAGTCATCCAGCTTGTAGGTGTAAAAACGGTCGCCGAAGGTTTCTTTGAAATATTTCTCTTTTCCCCGCTCAAATAGTACTTCTTTGGGCTGAAAACTATTCAGCAGCTTATCAATATATTCAAAATTTCCTTCCGCTGTAAAAAACTCACCTGTGGATACATCCAGGAATGCCACCCCGGCATAATCTTTATCCAGATGCACAGAGGCAAGAAAATTGTTTTCCTTATTTTCCAGGACATTGTCATTGAATGAAACACCCGGAGTAACCATTTCGGTAACGCCCCGTTTTACAATCTTCTTAGCTTTCCGGGGATCTTCAAGCTGCTCGCATATAGCCACCCTCTGACCTGCACGGACCAATTTGGGCAGGTACGTATCAATGGCATGATAGGGTATACCGGCTAAATCGACATAAGAGGCGGAGCCGTTGGCTCTTTTGGTCAAGGTAATTCCAAGTATTTCAGAAGCTTTTACGGCATCTTCTCCGAAAGTCTCATAAAAATCTCCCACCCGGAAAAGCAAGATGGCATCCGGATGCTGACTCTTAATCCGGAAATATTGCTTCATCAGGGGTGTCTCAACGGTCTTATCCTTGCCTTTTTCAGCCACTTTATCTTGTTTTTTCATTCAATAACATAACAAATTTATAACAATATAAAAACGCAGGAAAGGTATTTAACAGATGTTAGCTTTTTTCTTATCAACAATCCATCAACATCCAACACACCCTTTCATTTCTAAATTTACCGACCCTCAAAAAGGGGATAATTTTTTATCCTGATAAAAATTCATTACTTTGAGGCCTACTTACCCTAAAAAACTTATAACTATGAGCAAAGTATTAATCCTTGGAGCAGGCCTGGTGGTAAAACCCATGGTCGATTATTTACTCGATAACAATTTTAAAGTAACCATCGCATCAAGAACAAAGTCCAAAGGCGAAGCCATGATTAAAGGGCATCCAAATGGTCAGGCCATTGGATGGACAATAGACCAGGAAGAAGAGCTGAATCAAATGGTCAAAGATCATGATTTAATCGTAAGTTTGCTGCCTTATGCCTATCATGCCATGGTGGCAAAAATGTGCATTAAGCACAAAAAAAACATGGTTACTACTTCGTATGTTCAGCCTGAGATGAAAGCGCTGGAAGAAGATGCCAAAGAAGCGGGAATTGTAATTCTCAATGAGATTGGTGTTGACCCGGGCATTGATCACATGTCTGCCCAGAAAATCATAGATCATGTGCATGAAAAGAGAGGTAAAATTGAAGAGTTCTACTCAATTACAGGTGCCCTCGCAGCCCCGGAAGCAGCGGACAATCCTTTCAGGTATAAATTTTCCTGGAGTCCGAAAGGCGTAGTCAAGGCTGGTAAAAATCCGGCAAGATACCTGAAAGATGGAAAAGAGGTGCACATATCTTCTGAGGATTTATTCAAGAACACCTTCACAGAAAAATTCCCGGAAGTTGGTGAGCTGGAAATCTATCCCAACCGCGACTCAATAAATTACATTGACATTTACCAGATTCCTGAAGCAAGAACCATGTTCCGCGGAACATTTCGATATAAGGGCTGGTGCGAAACAATTGACGCCATGAAAGAACTGGGACTTATATCAGATGAAAAAATAAATCTGAAAGGAAAAACCTATGCCGATATGATGGCTCACCAGATAAATGTCTCCGATTCCAAGGACATTAAAAAGAAAACAGCCGATTTTCTTAAACTTAAAGAAGATGCACATGCTTTAAACGCGCTAGAATGGCTGGGTCTGTTTGATGACAAACCGATAGATAAAGATGAAGACTCCCCGTTTGAGGTTACATCTGATCTGATGATGGAGAAAATGATGCTGGGCAATGAAGAACGTGACTTAATAGCTATGCAGCATACATTCTTGGTCCATTTTCCTGAAAAAGGTAAAGAAGTAATCCGCTCCAGGATGCTTGTTTATGGAAGTCCCAGCACCGACACTTCTGTAGCCAGAACCGTTGCTCTGCCGGCAGCAATAGCCGTAAGGATGATAATGGAAAACAAAATAAACCTTCAGGGAGTATATCGTCCCGTGATTCCGGAGATATATGAACCTGTACTCGATGAACTGGAGAAAAACGGAATTAAACTGGAAGAAGAATTTGGGCTGCCGGAAAGTGAAAATATCAATCTTTAAACAGAAATTTACAGAGTAATACTTTACTTATCAATCGAGGATGTCTAAAAAGTAAAAAAATGTGTTCACACAAAGAACGCTGACGAAACGGTAAGCTCGCAAAGTATTATGGTTCATCAAATTAAACTTTGCGTGCTTTGCGAAAATCTTTGCAGACCTTTGCGTGAGATACATTAAAGCATCTTTTTAGACATCCTCTTTTTTATAAAAAAACTTCCGGAAAATTATCCCGGAAGTTTCTAACCATATAGTAAATTTAATAAGAAACTATTCTCTGTACCAGTCTGCATACATCAGATAGTTGTTGGCTATTTTATCAATCATCTCCCTGGTTTGTTCAGGATCAACGGATTTTACTCTTTTTGCCGGTACCCCGGCATAAATGCTTCCGGGTTCTACTTTTGTACTATCCAGTACCAGGGCTCCTGCTGCTATAATGGAGTTTTCACCAATCACTGCATGATCCATTACAGTAGCGCCCATACCAATAAGAACATTGTTTTCAATCCGGGGACCATGAATAATCACGTTGTGACCTATTGACACGTTGTCGCCGATTTCAGCAACAGATTTCTTATATAACGTATGAATTACAGCACCATCCTGGATATTTACCTTATTCCCTATCCGTATGCTGTTAACATCTCCCCTGACTACTGTATTAAACCAAAGACTGCAATCATCCCCCATGATTACATCACCTATGATTGTGGCATTATCGGCAAAAAAACAATTCTTCCCGTATTGTGGTGTAAATCCTCTAACTGATTTAATAAGAGCCATCTTGATTTCTCCCTCCTTCTCTAATCAAAATAAACATTGTATAATTTTTTAATTCTTTCTTGAAAAACATCCAGGCTGATGTGCCTGCTCTCCCTTATATATTCTTTATTGTCGATAAACAATAAAATAGTGGGAACCGTAAAAACCGAAAATTGTCCTGCAATCTCGGGTTTTTCAATTGTATTAACATAGTACAACGAAATCCTGGGAAAATTGTTTAGAATCAAATCTGCAACCCTTGGCTTTAAAACTTTACAAACATTACAGTTGTGATGAGAAAAATAAACCATCCTAATTCCACCTTTTTCTAAAATAGAATTGAGCTCTTCAAGAGAATCCACAGAAATGTATTTCATAACCTAGAAACTTCCTGAATTAAGCATAATGAGGGTACAATCATTAATTGCTTCAATACCGTTTTTTTCGGCAAGAGCTTTAAATTCAGGATTTTCTGCCCCGGGATTAAAAATAATTCGTTTGGGGTCCTGCTGGATAATGTAATTATAATACTCTTTCTGATTGGCAGGATTAAGATAAATGGCTACTGTATGAAGCCCTTTTACAGTCATCTTTTCGGTATAAATCTTATGACCTGCAATCTCCCCTTCTTTGATTCCAATTGGTATAACGGGATATCCGTATCTTATAAGACTTTTTACACAGGTGTGTGCAAAACGTTTTCTATTGGGCGAAGCCCCCAGAACCATTACTTTATCCATAATATGGCCAAATTAATAAATGATTTAAATTTAAAAGAGGATGTAAAAATAGGATTTTATAAAATTTTTTCCAATAGTACAGTTGCATAAGCCGAAATCCCTATGCCTTCACCAACAAAGCCCATCTTCTCTGTGGTAGTGGCTTTCACTGAAATTTCTTTTATTCCGATTATCCGGATAAGGTTTTCTCTTATCTTATCCTTATAAGACGATAGCTTAGGAGTTTGCAGACAAATTGTGCTGTCAATATTGCCGATTCCGTATCCTTTGTTTTTTATTTTACCGAGTGTCTCATTCAAAAGAACAACGCTTGAGATGTCTTTAAATTCAGGACT
This sequence comes from uncultured Bacteroidales bacterium, assembly GCA_964585385.1. Classification (GTDB taxonomy): domain Bacteria; phylum Bacteroidota; class Bacteroidia; order Bacteroidales; family UBA12077; genus JAGXLC01. The sequence continues at coordinate 40,580 of CAZPDP010000008.1, read as the reverse complement.
GGAATCGGGAAAATGAAGACCTATATCCCCGAGACCTGCAGCACCTAGCATAGCGTCAATAATGGCATGTATTAAAACATCCCCGTCTGAATGGGCCACACAACCTTTAGCTGAATCAATCTTTATGCCTCCAAGAAATAATTCCCGCCCTTCTTCAAGACGATGAACATCATAACCTATTCCAATCCGGTAGCTCATAGATAAATAATTTGACCTTACTGACTGGTTTGTTGTTTCTTTAAAGCATCAAAATCCAATGCCAGGGTAAAACGGATAGTGTTAGCCAGTGGGTGATTCTGAAAACGCGGTATCAGATAGGAAAAATCAAGATTTACCACGTTAAGCTCCAATCCAATACCCACGGTAAAATATTTCCTGTTCCCTTTATTTTGATGTTCGTGAAAATATCCTGTTCTAACGGCAAATGTATTCTGATAAAGATATTCAAGGCCTGCGGAATATTTAATTTCATTGAATTCTTCTTGAAATCCGCCAGGAGCATCATAAAACGACTGCATCATACCCTGGGGAACGGATACGTTATTTTCTATTCCATACTGAACATTTCCTGCACTATCTCTAACGGGTGGGGTTGGAACCAGTAATTTGTTTAAATCAGTTGTAAACATAAGAGAATTGTATTCATCCAGGTGAAAATTCACTGATCCGCCAACTTTCAAATTGGTAGGAATAAAATTATCTTCCACTGTGGTATAGGATATTTTATTACCAATATTGCGGATATTCAAGCCAAAAGCAAGATCTAAAAGCTGATCATCAATACTGAGGTTTTTCTCATGATAATACATAGAAACATCTGCAGCTACGGCATGCCCTGCTTTGGATTCAGTATCGCCTATATAACCTCCTCCGGTGAGGTCTGAACGGATATAGCGAAAAGCAATTGCACCGGATACTTTTTCACCAAATTTACGGGAATAGGCCGAAGTTATTGCAAATTCATTCGGCTGATGGGTTCCGCTGTAAGCTCCAAATTCGTCAGTAAAGGTAATATCTCCTAAAGAAAAATATAATAAAGAACCACTTATGGTTTGTTGTTTATCCAGCCGTTTATAACCAACAAGATAAGCAAGGTAGATGTCACCAACCAGCTCTCTTAACCATGGTGTGTATGAGACTGCCATACCCATGTCTTTTTCAATAAAAGCGTATTTGGAAGGGTTCCAGTGTAAAGAATTGATATCGGGAGAGGTAGCCACACCTACATCACCCATTGCACCCGCCCTGGAATCAGGAGCAATTGTCAGGAAAGGGACTGAAATTTCGATTGCATTTTCTGCACCGGCCAATTGACTGGGTGATATATCAGCATTCTGGGCTTTTGTAGTAAAATTAAAAATTGCAGTAAAAATTAATAATGTTGTGATTTTTTCAAGCATGATCCAAATTTTAAAAATGACAAATATATTAAATCTAATTCTCTAACTTTATTTACGCTTCAATTATTTTACAATAATCATTTTTTGGGATTTCTGAGCCTTTTCTCCATCATTCATACGAATGCTCATACGGTAAATATATACTCCAGCGCCATATTTGTTTCCCAAATTATTGATTCCTTCAAACGATACAGGCCCCGTACGAAATCCTGAAGGTTGTAATTTTTTTTCAGCTTTATTCAGCAAATATCCTGAAAGATCAAATATTTCCATTGTGATATGCATCATTTCACCAGGCCGGTTGTGCTCGAAATAAAAACTGGTATTTTCAGAAAAAGGATTAGGGTAATTATACAGCTTTGATAATTTGAATTCAGAAGATTCTTTAACAGTAAATTCTATGGAAGCCGATGAATAATTATTAGCAATGTCCCATGCTTCCAATTTTAGTGTATGCTTTCCACTTTCAAGGTTATTAAGCTGATATTTGACGCTACCTTCTTTATATGTGTTCTCTTTTGCCTGGTAATATTCATTGAGGACAATCTTTTCATCAGATTTTCCGTCAATTGTAGCAATAATATCATGAGAAATACCATCCCCTGCAATATTAACTCCACTTTCATCCTCTAAATCTGCCAGCAATAGGGGATTTTCATTAGTTATTACTCCATCCCTGAAATTCCTGTCATTCATATAGAGCTGTATATCTGGCCCTTGCCAATCATTTAATTCGATATTAGAAACCCCTCCTACCAGCAATTGTTCATAACTGCCTTGTGCAATGGCTTCTCCATCCTGAGCCCAGTATAAAATTTTGCCTTTTCCATATGTAGGTTCTGCATTTTTCGGAACAATGAATTCAACCTGAAACCTTCCGTCTTCTACAGAAGCCTGGCCTGCAAATAAACTGCTGTTTCTTAACTGGTAAGCAAAAGTGCTTCCACCGTCATTAGCTTTAGTATAAAAGACTTTTTTCTTATCTTTTACTCTCATGAAAAGGGTACCGTTAAAATCAGTTTCCGGGGTTCCGCCCGGAAGAATAATGTGCCCGTAGACAGTAACTTTATCCAATGCTTTAATAGTATCTGTGGAGGTTTGCCCGTTTTTTACTATAGAATCCGTTTGCACTCCGAAATTTCCCACAGGCAGTTTTAACGCCGGATCGCCAAACAAAGAGAAGTTTCGTTTGTTATCATCATTTCCGGCATTATTCTTCGTTAATCTTACTATATCTCCAAGTCGGTATGATTTATTTCCGACTGGATTTTTAAAGACAAAATCATAAAAGGCCCTGTTAAGAGCATAATTTTGATTTGCATAAACAAGCCTTGTTGTGGAAAATAAAGCAATAGCGCCTCCGGTTTCTTTAAGAAAAATTTCTTCCCCTGCAGAAGTATAACTGGGATGATCAAACCGTGTAAACTCACAGGTGGCAGTCATAAAAACAGGCATTTTCTCATCATTCTTCCAGGAAGCAATATCCTCTTTGGTAAGAATTCGCTCATGAGCAAGATAGCGTTCTCCGCCATGTCCTGAATAATTGACCAGCAGCACGCCATTATTTACTTTTTCGTTAATTTTTTCATTTACCGCCGGATAAGATGAACCAGTAGCACTGGTTTGCTGGTCGAATGCATCCATATAAATTTTATCAATATCAAACTGGCCAAAATTCTCGCTCACAAAACTGCTTAGCAACTCTGCATCTTCAACATGATCGTTATTATCTTCGTCATCTGCAACAAAAACCAGCTTATTCATCCAGGCTTCTTCCGGTTTATGATCTATATATTTCTGAATTTTATTTACTGCATTTTGGGCTTCTTCGACTGTATTCACAGGAAGCCTGCCAATTCCAATATCAACTAAACCTGAAAAACGGGCTTCGATATTATCCGTTTCATCAAGCATTCCAAAAAAGTCATCAGACACAAAACTATTGGAATAATGCAAAGATTCTTCCGACTGATAAGTCAGGAGATTTCCGTTATTGTGGCATTCCCTGTTATCATAAGCGCCATCTCCAAATAAAAGCAAATACTTTAAAGAATCTGAAGAATTGGAGTTTTCATATATAAACCGAACAAAATTACGGACAGCTGCAGGATCAGGACATCCTGAAGAAAATTCATTGAAAATTTCTTTATCCGTTACTACTTTTGTTTTTAATCCATCGTGAGACTCATGCAAATCAGCAAGCTCTCCTGCCTGAGATATAAAATTCTCCTTCGTCACAATGAGCATATCCAAAGCTCCTATACCATGGAGGTTTTGATTGGCAACCTGGCCCTCAGTTTCCGGATTAAGAAATTCCTCGTCCGAAAACACTATGAACTCCCTGTAAGTAGTATCTGCATAAGTTTTGAAAGTAGCTTTCCCGTCTTTTATTTCAACGCCCCTGATTTTTTTGACATGAACAGGATCCGTAACATCCCAGATAGTTAGATTCTGTTCAGCATTGGAAATAACGAATTCAACTACCTCATAGGGGCTATCGCCCTTATATCGAAAATGCATCTGATTGCCTTGCATCCTGAGTTCACGGACGGCATTCACAGTAATATAATCAAGCCAACCCAGTGATTTGGAGTTTAACGGTTTATATTTAATCCGGATATTTATTTTATCACCGTTTACAACTTTTTTTCCCAGCAATTCTGATGCTCGTGCATACTGTCCTGTATAATTGAAAGAAACAGTCCCCGGAAAAATTTCGGTAAGTTCTTCTTCATTTACAGAAACATCAAAAGAACTGTTTTGGGAGGAACGGGAAACCATTCTTGTGGCTATACTTACCGGTTTATTTTCGAGCCTATCCGGAAACTGAAAATCAAAATCATAACTATTCTGCACTCCAAATCGCTCACCATACCACTCCCTTCCGGATTGAACCAGGTTAAACTGATTCTTTTCATAATGCTTGTAATCCAAAAAGGACTCTACTTTTCTGGTGGCGGATTCTTCAGGAATATCCAGCATTTTAATTTCTTTTGCAATAGTCGCACTGTTGGTTATATAATAATAGTTTTTTTCTGAATAGGGATGCATTTCGTAAAAGAAGAAATCTTTATCCGGATGGTATTTCCATTGGTTGGAAGAAGCACCATAAAACAAAATATAGTCTCCTTCATTAAATTCCCCATCCCCACCAAAATGACAGTATACCGATACCTGGGATGGATCTTTATCTTCATAAGCAGAATTTTCCAGGGGTAAAACACCCTCCCCGTTTCCAAAAATTCCAATATTTGACAGGTCACTGAAACCCTGTGATTTTAATTGGTTGTAGGTAAGTTTATAAACTCCGCTCTCCCGAATGCCAATTTTAAGCCATCTCCCATCTCTAAATATAGAATTATCAGCAAATTCGGGTGTTTCACTCCTCTTCGTCTTTTCTGTGAGATAATATTTTAATTGAAATGATTCGACTTTGTAAATCCTGCCATCTTTCTTAAACAGTGGTATAAATGAACTCTGTATGAAAGTTTCACCCCTTGAAGAAACTACTCCTGAATTAACTTTAACATTCTGTGAAATTGCTTCCTTATCCCTTTTAGATAAAATTTCCTGGTGTTTTAATTCAGAGGATTCTGAAATGTCAATTTTTACCTTCGCTTCCTTCTTTCCCTCCAGGGGAAGCAGATGTGAAAACCGGGGAAGATTCTTATCATCGAAATAGGATGCTTCTTTAAAACTTAAATATTTACCTGTTTCAATAAGTTTACCCTTATTCTTAACACTGTATGTTCCGGGAATCTGCCATTCCAGTGATTGCTCAACAACAATGTCCTGTGCAAATAGACGAACGGAAATAAAACATATGAATAACAGGAAGGTTATACTTTTCTCCATTGAACAATCTAATTTCAGACAAAAATAATATTTCTTAAACAGCGTTAAAATAAATTAACGTGGGATATTTTATTATATTTTAGACAATCAATTTTTTATAAACTTGATAACCCTAAGTATCTTTAAATGAGAAATCTGGCATTTCTGTTTTGTTTCATCACCTGTTCCATTATTTCCTACTCCCAGGATATACAATACTCCAATATAAACGATATAAAATTATATATTAATCCAGGTTTCGCAGGTAAAAACAATATACCCAATGCGGTAATTGGACACCGGAACTTCTCCCCATCAGGATTTGGGGATTATTTAAGTTATTTTGTTTCATACCAGCAAAAAGTTGATATTTTGCAGGGTGGAATTGGTCTTCAGCTTATCAATGACAGACAGGGCAGCGGAGCCATTAACAGAATATATTCAGGCGGAATGTATGCCTATCACTTCAATATTACCGACAACCTAATGATACAAGCAGGCCTTGAAGGAAAATTTGCCCATCTTTCCTATGATATTGAAAAAATAATTCTGCCGGATATGTTCAACCCTATAACCTGGCAAGGTAGGGAATCAGATGAAGATTTAACAACTTTTGCTCAAAATACAGCCAACTATCTGGAGTTCAACACCGGATTTGTTATAACTTATAAAAATGTTCTGCTCAGAAAATACAGGGAGTTCAGTCTGGGAATATCTGTGCACCACATCAACAAACCACCCTCTTTACTTTCAGGTGACAAAATCCCCAGAAGATACAACCTGTACTTTGATATTGACATTCCCTTGATGGATTTCCGCTCCAAACAGATGATTCCTGTTCTGAAACCAGTTTTTCTCTATCAGGTGCAGGATTCAGAAATGACCTTCAATTATGGAGGGTATCTTTCGGTTATGAACTTTCAGATAGGAGTGCTCTTCAGACATAATCAAAATTTTGGATATTTTAACAGTATATTTTATGCCGGAGTAAATTTTTCAGACATTAATATCAATTACAGCTATGACTCATCTTTCCTGGGAAAAATGAAAAAAAATCCGGTTTCGGGGGCACATGAAGTAACCTTATCTTTAAATTTTCAGTATAAAAGGAACGAATAAAAAAATAAGAGGAACAATATTTCCTCCAAATTTTAGTTATTTTTGTTGAGCGAAATTAACTGATACGAAAAAATTATTATATTTGGTGTTGAACAAAAACTTTTTAACTATGAAATTTAGCCTCAAAATCTACCCGCTTGTTTTCATTTCACTCCTAATAATTGCCGGCTGTGGATCTCAAGGCAGTGCGCCTAAATTAGGCAACAATTCTCCTACCACTGGTTGGAATTACAATGATCCCAACAATGGGGGTTTTGAAGTAAAGTTAGATTATAGACAGGAACCCGGTCCGGGTTTAGTTTATATTGAAGGTGGTACCTTCACCATGGGTAGAACACAAGAAGATATGCTCGCCAAATGGGATAAAGCTCCCAGGAGAGTGACTGTTTCATCCTTCTATATGGATCAGACAGAGGTACGTAATGTTGACTACCGTGAATACCTTCACTGGCTACAAAGAGTTTTTATAGATCAACCTGAGGTTCATGAAAGCGCACTACCAGACACTCTGGTATGGCGTCAGAAAATGGCTTACAACGAACCCTATGTGAAGTATTATTTAAGACATCCGGCTTACAACAACTACCCTGTAGTGGGTGTCAGCTGGTTACAGGCTAACGACTACTGTATATGGCGTACAGACAGAGTTAACGAGATGCGCCTGGTTGAAGCCGGCGTACTTGAAATGGATCCTCAGCAAGTTGGACGTGAAAACTTTAATACAGAAGCTTACCTTGCAGGAAAATATGAAGGCGTTGTTAGAGAGAATCTACCCTCTCTTAATCCAAATCGGGAAACAAGACGGGTTAATATGTCTGATGGTATCGTATTGCCAAGATACCGTCTCCCAACCGAGGCTGAATGGGAATTTGCCGCACTTTCATACATTGGAAATACGTTTGAAGAAAGAATTTACGAAAGAAGAATGTTCCCTTGGGATGGTCACAACGTAAGAAATCCCGAACAAAGAAACAGGGGTAAAATGATGGCTAACTTTAAAAGAGGAAAAGGTGACATGATGGGTGTTGCAGGTGACTTAAACGATAATGCAAGTATTACTGCACCGGTAAACTCATTCTGGCCTAATGATTATGGACTATACTGTATGGCAGGTAATGTAAACGAATGGGTTCGCGACGTTTATCGTCCTTTGAGTCACGAAGATGTAGGCGATTTCAGACCTTTCAGAGGTAATGTATTTACTAAACTAAAGAGAAACCCGGACGGAAGCCTTCCCCCAAGAGATAGCTTAGGCCGTTTGCAAGTTGATACTTTAACTGCTCAGGATATTGGTGACAGAAGAAATTACAGGAAAGGGGATTACAGAAATTACAATGATGGTGATCTTGAATCAAGAATTGATTACACCAGTGAAGAAGGAAGAGGAAGTGAAAGCACGAACCAGATGTATACGGATAATTCATCACTTATCTCTGACAGAGTAAGAGTATACAAAGGCGGTTCCTGGAAAGACAGAGTTTACTGGCTGAACCCCGGCACAAGAAGATTCCTCGATGAGCGACATGCATCGAACGATATAGGATTCCGCTGCTCCATGACTCATGTCGGAAGCCCAAAAGGACTATAAAATAATGAAATATACTATATTAAAAACCTCATTATTCAATGGGGTTTTTTTTATTAATTTTATTCTATGGACACACAAGCTATCTATGAAACAATAATAAATGCGGATTCCTTTACTACTGACAGCAGAGAGACCACTAAAAATTCCGTCTTTTTTGCCCTGAAAGGTGAAAATTTTGATGGAAATAAATATGCTGAAGAGGCTGTACGTAAAGGCAGCGTTTTTGCTGTTATCGATAACCCGGATTACTCAAAAGACGAACGTTTCATAGTGGTTGATAATGTTTTAAAGACGCTCCAAGAAGTGGCCAACTATCACAGAAACCAAATGGAGGCTAAAATTATTGGAATCACCGGTTCAAACGGAAAAACAACCACCAAAACACTGTTATATCATATATTATCCCAAAAATACAAGACCCTCACAAACATAAGAAATTACAACAACCATATTGGTGTCCCCCTCACTCTTTTAAATCTTAATAAAAAACATGAGCTTGCAGTAATTGAGATGGGCGCCAACCATCCCGGGGAAATAGACTTCTTATGCAGAATCGCAGAACCCGGTTATGGACTCATAACCAATATCGGAAAAGCACATCTTGAAGGTTTTGGTTCTTTTGAGGGGGTGAAAAAAACTAAAAAAGAGCTGTATGATTTTATCAGTGCTCATGATGGTATCATTTTTTACAACCATGATAATGAATTATTAAAAGACATCGTTTTAAATAAACATTGCCTAAAAATTAGTTATGGAAAAACTAATGAAGCCGATTATCAAGGAGTGATTGAGGAATTAAATCCGCTTCTTAAATTACGCTTTAATGAAGAGATAATTAGTACACAATTGACAGGTAAATATAACTTTGAAAATGTCCTGGCAGCACTATGTATGGGATCTTATCTTGAAGTTCCCTTATCCTTGATGCGAAAAGCTTTAGAAAACTATACCCCCGAAGACAACAGATCTCAGATTCTAAAAACAAAATCCAATAAGATTATTCTGGATGCTTACAATGCTAATCCCACAAGTATGAAAGCAGCTATTGACAGTTTTGTTGACTCGGATGATAAAAACAAAGTACTCATTCTGGGTGATATGTTCGAATTGGGCGAATATAGCTACGAAGAACATAAAAAGCTGTTTGATTATATTAAGAAATTAGAATTTGACAGGGTGTATCTTGTAGGGAAAGACTTTTATTCCGTATCCGATAAATCACACGAAACCTTTCAAACTACCGGCGATCTCATAGAATACCTGTACAGCCATACCCTGAAGGATAGAACCATACTAATTAAGGGTTCAAGAGGAATGAAGCTGGAAAAAATAACAAAATACCTCTGAAAACTTTTAATCATCCTTTCCTAAACAGTACGTATAACTCTGTAAAATTAATTATATATTTGCCGCCCATTAAAAACCACAATTATGACCTCATATAAACATATCTTCTTTGATTTGGACAGGACCCTCTGGGACTTCGAGTCCAATGCACTGGATACATTTAAGGAATTATACCAAATCTATGAATTAAATTTACTGTTTCCTGATTTTGAAACATTTCACAGGCTCTACAGAACAATCAACCGCGAACTCTGGCAGGATTACCGCGATGGTAAAATAGAAAAGAATGTGCTTAAATATCACAGGTTTTACCTGACTTTAAAGCAATACGGTAAAGAAGATATAGAGCTGGCTAAAAAACTCGGAGAAGATTATGTGAGATTAAGTGGTGAAAAGACAAAATTATTCCCTTACACACATGAAATTTTAACCTACCTCCGGAAGAAATACAACTTGTATATAATTACCAATGGTTTTGAAGAAGTCCAATTCAGAAAAATACGGAACTGTAATCTCGAAAAATACTTCAGTAAAATTATAACATCAGAAAAGGCAGGGGTTCAAAAACCTCATCAGAAGATTTTTGAGTATGCACTAAATGAAGCCGGAGCGCGAAAAGAAGACAGCATAATGGTAGGGGATGATCTGGAAGGAGATATTCGCGGGGCAAAGGATTTCGGCATGGCCCAGGTTTACTTTAATCCGCATCAGAAGCCCCATCAAATCGACGCTACATTTGAAATATACTCCTTAAAAGAGTTGGAAAATATCTTTTAAAACGGGGGTTCTTCATCAAAATCAGTATTGCTGCCAAGATCACTATCCTGTGAATAGTTTTGTTGATCTTCCCTATTCATTTTGGAACCGATCGTCATAGCTGAACCCTCATCTTCGTCCAGCATTTGAAGGCTGGAATCATCAAGCTCTTCGAATTTTGCAAGTTCATCTCTGAATTTCAGCTGAATATCGGCAAGAGCTCCATTTCTATGCTTAGCTATAATCACTTCGGCAATTCCCAGTAGCGAATTTCCCTCACCATCATCAATTATACCATAGCGTTCCGGCCTGTGAATAAAGAGCACCATATCAGCATCCTGTTCAATAGCACCGGATTCCCTAAGGTCGGAAAGCTGCGGGCGTTTGTCTCCTGAACGCAGTTCTACTGAACGATTCAACTGGGATAATGCTACGATTGGGATATTTAGCTCCTTTGCAATACCTTTGAGAGAACGAGAGATTACACTCACCTCCTGTTCTCTACTGCCACGGTTATCCCCGGAACCACTCATCAACTGCAGGTAATCAAGGAATATAGCTTCAACATCATACTGGTCTTTTAGCCGGCGGCACTTTGAACGCAATTCAAATACACTGATTGCCGGTGTATCGTCAATATAAATAGGGGCATTGACCAATTTCTTAATTTTGTATTCCAGCTGTTCCCATTCCCATGGTTCCAGTCTGCCGTTGCGAATTTTATCTGATGACAATTCTGTCTCGCTGACTATCAAACGATTTACAAGCTGAAGGGAACTCATTTCAAGAGAGAAAATACCGATGGGCCGTTCATGCTCAACAGCCATATTTCTGGCCATTGATAACACAAAGGCAGTCTTACCCATGGAAGGACGGGCAGCGATAATGACCATGTCTGACTTTTGCCATCCCGATGTTACACGGTCAAGTTTAGTAAATCCGGAAGGAACCCCGCTCAATCCTTCTTCCTTTTTTGATGCCTCCTCAATTTGTTTGATGGCATCCTGAATCAATACGTTTATTTTTGATGTTTCTTTCTTAATATTGGTTTCCGTTACTTTAAACAATTCAGATTCGGAGAAATCAATCAAATCATTCACATCTACTGAGTCATCATACGCTTTTGCTTGAATCTCTCCTGCAACTCTTATCAGTTCACGTTGTATATACTTCTGAGCTACAATGCGTGCGTGATACTCTATATGTGCAGATGTAGCCACCTTACTGGTCAATTGAGTGATATAGTATGGTCCACCTACATCATCAAGTTCCTCCCTTTTCTTGAGCTCCTCGGTGACTGTAAGAATATCAATCGGTTGCAAATTTTGCGACAAATGGATTATGGCGCGATAGATTTTCTGATGTGCTTCTTTATAAAAACTTTCGGCTGAAAGTATATCCATCACGGAGATAATTGCATCTTTTTCAAGCATTATGGCTCCCAGAACTGCTTCTTCCAAATCAAGTGCCTGAGGGGGTTTCTTACCATAATCCAGTGCCTGCTCGATAAAATTATTTTTTTTGTAATTATTCTGTTTGTCGGCCATTTGCAATATTATTTGATTATCAAAGGTAATAATAGAATTGAAATTTTGTATCTTTTTTACTTTTATATTATCAACCTGAAAAGTTAAAATCTTGTTAAAAAATATCCTACATTTAATCTTTTAAAAATTCAATCTGGTATGATAAATTTTCCCAATGCAAAAATAAACCTGGGGCTCAATATAACAGAAAAGAGGAATGACGGATTTCATAACCTGGAAACAGTTTTTTTTCCCCTGAAACTTGCAGATATACTTGAGATTCAGGAGCAAAGAAAAAGCAAAACGTGTAACTTGACTAACTCCGGTTTTCAGATAGACTCAAAAGCCGATGATAACCTGTGTTGCCGTGCTTATAATTTAATTTCAGAAGAATACAGAATCCCAGGAATTGATGCACACCTTCATAAAATTATACCTTTTGGATCCGGGCTTGGCGGTGGATCATCAGACGCTGCCTTTACACTGTTAATGATAAACCAGTTATTCAACCTTCAACTTTCAAATGAACAATTATTCAGCTATGCCGAATCACTGGGGGCTGATGTTCCTTTTTTTTTACAAAACATACCCTCTTTTGCCTGTGAAAAAGGTAATAAAATCAGTAAAATTCGTATTAATCTAAAAGGTTATTTCCTTGTGCTAGTTGTACCGCCATTACAAATTAGTACAAAATCTGCCTATAATGGAATTTCTCCGAATAAACGAAACATATCTTTAAAAGAGGAAATGGAAAATCGTCAGGTGGAGGAATGGAGAAATCATATCACAAACGATTTTGAATATCATATTTTCCAGAGTTATCCAAAATTGAAAGAAATGAAAACAAAACTTTACGATCTAAATGCTGTTTACGCCTCAATGTCCGGAAGCGGGTCAGCTTTGTATGGCATTTTCAGTGAGCAACCTGATGTGAAAGGATTATTCCAGGATTCTTTTGTCTGGCAGGAGCAAATTTAAGCCTTGTAATAATTTATTTATTAATCTTTGTATAAATGGCGGTTGCATTATCCGGATTCCCACTGCCGTCATCTATTGAATAGGACCAGTTTATATTCTGAAAATCATCTGTAATTGTGCCATCACCAGAAATAACTGCATAAGACTCCCCGTATCCGCTAATTGTTTGATTCTCCAACAATTGAATCCTGTTGCCCTGTACTTCACCAATCGCTTCTGCATTTGTTCCTAATTGGTAAAAGTTAGAGATTATAATTCGCGAAGAATCCTGGGGGGAAATCGATATCGTTACTTCATAAGTATACTGTTGGCTTTTAAAATGCTCACTCTCTTCCTCTACACTCCATCTGCCTTTCAACAATTCAATATCTTCAGGATTAACCGGATTCTTTTCACAACCTGTCAATAAAGCAAAAACCAATAAGGTTAAAAATAATTTAAAAAAACTCTTCATTCCTTTTTATCCCGTTTTTTGAATTGAAAAATCAACTCATCAATTTTATGCGTTATTAGCTCTATATCAATTGGCTTAGTAACATAATCATCGCATCCGGCCTCCATACTCTTCTTTTTATCCTCTTCCAGTGCATGGGCTGTTTGTGCTAATACAGGTATTGACTTATCGTAGGATTTTATTTTTCGTGTCAATTCATTCCCGTCCATACCCGGCAATTGAATATCCATCAGCACAATATCAACCTTTTCGTTTGTTACAATATTCATAGCCTCTTCTCCTTTTCTGGCAATGAATATTTTAGCACCTGAATCTTCCAGAATGGCTTCCAGAAATTTAACGCTTAACAGGTCGTCTTCTACAATAAGAATATGTATACCCTGAAAATTATATTTCATTTGGCTGAAGAATGGATAGGTCTGGTTATGAAACAAAAATAATCATATTCTTTTTATTTCAAATACAAAACTATTAGATTTTAGCAATGAACTCCCTTTCTAAAGAAAACAAACCAAACGATCGATTTCTCATCCGTATTAAAATAATCGTACAGGTTAATAAGCTATTCATAAATAGCAAAGACCTAATAATCAAAAAATCTATTGATTAAAGCACCTAAAAATTAATAAAATCAAATATATTTGTATAATTGTACTTTGTTGGACAAATTTCTGCACCACTTATGAAAAAATTATTATTGCTCAGTATTTTGTTTTTATTCTGTGCCAATGCTTTTGGAGAAAAAAACGCCGAAACAGAAAATATAACTACTGAAACCACATACAGCCCGGAAAACAATTTACCTGGTAATTATCAACAATTTAAACTCACCTTGCTCAACCTCGATCGTAATTCAAAAAGAGTTCCAAAGAACAATTACCAGCAAGGTGATGATTACCTGATGTTATATGTTGCTGGAGGCTTAGTTGTTGTAACAGCAGCTATTGTTCTGTTAAATGGCAAAAGTGAGTTTGAGCAAGGACTGGGACAGACTAATACAGGTTTAATAATTGGTGGAGGAGTTATGACCACTTTGATAACAACCAAATATTTCATTGACCAGAACAGAAGATAGAACATTTTGTAATTCAAATTTCATTTTGAAAATCAATGATTAATCATTTGATAAAATGCCTTTTTTGCTTGTTTTTTGTTTCAACAGGAGAGATTCTGTTTAGCCATGCATCCTGCGAAGCATCTGTAAGTCATTACTGGAAAGAAGATACATCCGCTTCATTCCAATCTATTTTAGATAAATACCCCGATACTGCTGCAAATAAATCTGTTGAGGATATTTTTGAAAAGCATGTAAAAGAACTAGATGAACTTAAAGATAGTATACAGAAAATCAAACTTCTACAAAATATCTCCACCCATTATTTTGAAAAGGGGAACTTTAATCTTTCCATTTTTTTTTCAAAAGAGCTAATAGATTATTCAATAAATTCTAATCATAAGGAAAACAAAGCTGACGCTTATCATTTACTGGGTCAAAATTTCAAAGAATTAAACAATTATTCACAAAGTATCAATTACCATCTGGAAGCTCTGAAATTATATGACAGTTTGAAACTGAACAAAAAGAAAGCCCGGACTCTCAAAGATATCGGCTTGATTTTCTGGATGATTGGAGATAATAGTAATGCTGAGAATTATTTTACAAGGGCACTGGAGATAGCTCGATCACTGGATGACAGGGAGAATATTGCATTCTTATACAACAACCTGGCCATGGTTCATAACAATGAAGGGTATTATAACAAAGCCATGAAACTATTCAGAAAGTCCCTTGGAATTAAAGAAAAACACAATACGAAAAAAAGCTACGCCAATACATTGAACAATATAGGATATGTCCATAAAACTCTTGGAAATACAGACAGTTCAATTATATACTACAACAAGGCTTTGCCGCTCTATAAAGAAGCACAATACGCAGCAGGTCTGGCCAACATTTACAATAATCTCGCCCTAAGTTTTATAGACAAAAGCAACTTCCAAAAGGCAGATTATTACCTGGATAAAGGATATGAAGTTGCAGAAAAGACAAACCAGTTAAACCGGCTGAAGGAAAATTACCTCTTCCGCTACCGCTCTCTTATCAAGCAAAAAAGCTATAAACAGGCCCTGGATAACTATATCAAACACGCTAAACTAAAGGACTCACTTATCAATAGAGAAATTCAGGCAAGAATAAGCAAAATCCAATCAAGGCATAAGATTGAGCAACAAAATAAAAAGATTGAATACCTGAAAAAGGACAAAATGCTTCAGGACAAAAAGCAAACCCTTTTTACCAATATTCTGATAATATCTGGAATAGCAGTTCTGATTGTTTTTTTCCTTATCATTCGAAACAGCCATATTAAAAAGAAAAAGAACAGACAACTTGAAATCCAAAACCGTGAAATAAAAGAAAAAAATGAAGAACTAAAAACTGCTCATGATCAATTACAAAAGCGAAAAGAAAAGATTGAAAAACAAAGAAATGAGATTATCAACCAGAGAAATCAGGTTGAGGAACAATTCAATATAATTCAGAGTAAAAACTGGGAAATAACAAACAGCTTCGAATATGCCAGTCATATCCAGGCTGCTATTCTTCCTGACAGGGAATATCTAAAAGAATATTTCGATGATTACTTTATTCTCTTAAGACCCAGAGATATGGTGAGCGGTGACTTTTACTGGTTTACGAAGCATAAAGAGCATATAATTGTTGCAACTGCAGATTGCACAGGGCATGGGGTGGCTGGAGGCCTGATGAGTATGCTGGGGATAAGCTTTCTGAATGAAATCGTAAATGTTAGAAATATTGTATCCCCCGAAAAAATCTTAGATAAACTCCGGGAGATGATCATTGTCGCTTTGAATCAGAAATCGCATAATCATTCTATATTAAGTGGAATAGATATATCAATCATTTCTGTTAAAGAAGATAAGAGTACACTGGAATTCGCCGGAGCCAACAATCCGGTTTATATTATCCGAAACAATGAGCTAAAGGAATATCCCGGAGATAAAATGCCCATATCGCTTTATCAGTATATGGACCCTTTTAATAAAAAACTCATCAACATCCGGAAAGGAGACCAGATTTACATGTTTACCGACGGGTATACAGATCAATTTGGCGGGGAACACCAAAAAAAATTCAAATTCAAACCTTTCCGCAAACTAATTGTTGAAACCAACAACCTGACTATGGAGGAGCAAAAAACCAGGTTAAATCTTACCTACGAATTCTGGAAAGGGGATTTAGAACAAGTAGATGATGTTCTGGTTATGGGCCTTAAAATCTAACCTCCCTGCTCCATTCTTAATTTATAACTCTCAATTATTCATTTCTCATTGTTCATCGAAAATAGCCGCGAATGCAAATTATTCTTAGATGCTTTAGTAAAAGTGAGAGATTGTCTGGTATTCGGTTCTACTAAAATCCACCATCCCTCAAACCACATTCACCTCATACTCCAGCTCAATCCCGTATCTATCGTACACTGAATGGATGATTTTCTGCAATCCTTTTCAATAGGCCTAAGCCTCTGATTAAAAATATATTAAATCTCTTTTTAATTAATTTTGGAATTTTATCTTTATTTTTGGTAATACAACATTTTTTATAAAAACTCTACCAGATGAAAAAGTTACCACGCCTGAGTTTTTGGCAAATTTGGAATATGAATTTTGGATTCCTTGGAATTCAATTTGGCTATGCTCTGCAAAATGCAAATGTAAGCCGTATTTTTGAAACCCTGGGAGCTAAAGTCGAAAGCATTCCCATTCTGTGGATTGCAGCACCTGTTACAGGTTTGATTGTTCAGCCTATTATCGGTCATTACAGTGATAAGACCTGGGGCCGGTTAGGTCGGCGAAGACCTTATTTTTTAATCGGCGCTATTTTTGCCTCTATAGCCCTTATCATAATGCCCAACTCCCCCGTTCTATGGGTTGCAGCAGGAATGCTTTGGATAATGGACGCCTCCATCAATATTTCGCAGGAGCCTTTTCGGGCTTTCGTAGGGGATTTATTACCCGAAGAGCAACGAACCAGGGGCTTTGCCATGCAGAGCTTCTTTATAGGTATTGGTGCAGTTATTGCATCTGCTCTCCCCTATATCCTTACTAACTGGCTTAACATTTCCAACACAGCCCCGGAAGGACAAATTCCTGATTCTGTTAAATTCTCGTTCTATCTGGGGGCTGTAATATTTTTGGGGGCTATTATCTGGACTGTAGTTTCTACAAAAGAATACTCTCCTGAAGAACTTGAAGCGATGGAAGAAGAGGAAGAAGATGAAAAAGAAAAAACAAGAGCCTCCACAGAATTTGACACTTCCACTCTAATAAAAAAATCATTAAAAATTGGGCTCACATCACTGATTATCGGTCTAGGTACCACCCTGCTTGTATATTTCAAAGATTATACATTTGAGCTCTATATCTTAACCATTGGTTTAAGCATATTCGGAATCATTGAGCTGACTGCGGGATTTCTCCAGAAAAGAGGACTTAAGCAGCTTGGGCTGGTTGAAATTTTCAACGATTTGAATGTTATGCCCAAAACAATGGTGCAACTGGCTTTTGTCCAATTCTTTTCATGGTTTGCACTGTTTGCCATGTGGATTTACACCACTGCAGGGGTAACAAGTCACATCTATGATATGAAAATGGATCAGACAGTTGTAAGTGAACTTCAACAAAGCATTCAAATGGTTGAAGAAGGAGATAAAAACTATAAAAAAGCTGAGGATATAAGACTCACTTTAAATGGATACATGCAGGAGCTACAGAATGAAGATAAAAAAACCGTAGTTGCCAGTATGAATGTTGTAAAATTCTTTGCCAGCCAGGAAAAAATTGAAAAATTTAACCTGACAGAAAAAACTGCTATTAAGGTTAAACATATACAAAGTCAGTACAATGACGGGGCCGACTGGGTTGGTGTTTGCTTTGCGATATACAATGGAGCAGCGGCAGTCCTGGCATTTCTGCTCATGTATCTTGCCAAGATATCCAACAGGAAAATCACCCACATGATTTCGCTTGTTGTAGGCGGTATATCTCTGATAACTATCTATTTTATCAGTAATCCCGTTAATCTTATATTCCCCTTTATAGGAATAGGGCTGGCATGGGCAAGCATCCTGGCAATGCCTTATGCAATTCTGACAGGTTCATTGCCGTCCAATAAACTGGGCGTATATATGGGAATCTTTAATTTCTTTATAGTCATACCCCAGATTCTTGCCGCAACCATTCTTGGTTTTATTACAAAAACTGTATTTGATGGCCAGGCCATTCTTGCTCTGGTTCTTGGAGGAATTACATGGTTCATGGCAGGAGCACTGGTTCTTTTTGTACAAGACAAAAGATAAAATGTATGAAGGACATTAAAGCTTGCATTTTTGATCTGGATGGTGTAATCGTAGATACAGCCACTTATCATTATAAAGCATGGAAAAGACTGGCCAATGAGCTTGGTTTTGACCTGAAGACTGAACAAAATGAACAACTCAAAGGCATCAGCAGGATGAAGTCTCTCGACATCCTTCTGGATATAGGCAACATGCAGGCAACTGAGGATGAGAAGCAAGCATTGGCAGACAAAAAAAATAACTGGTACAGAGAATATATCCTGGAAATGACCCCAAAGGATATTTTCCCCGGAACAATTGAACTATTTGAAGAACTGAAAGCTTCAGGTATTAAAATCGGGGTCGGTTCGGCAAGCAAAAATGCACGGACGATTCTGAGCCAGATTGAAATTGAAAAATATCTCGATTCGATTGTGGACGGAAACAAAGTCAGTACGGCAAAACCCAATCCGGAAGTATTCATGAAAGGTGCTGAGGAATTGAATGAAAAACCGGAAAACTGCGTAGTCTTTGAAGATGCCCAATCAGGAGTACAGGCAGCAAATGCCGGGGGAATGTACAGCATTGGTGTTGGTTCACCTAAAATCCTCCATGAAGCCAATATGGTTATCTCCGGTCTGCATGAAATAAATATAGAAAAATTGAAAAAACTCGAAAAGTAAAACCAAAAACTATATAAAAATCAGTAAAGAGAAACCCTTATGAATAGCTATCTAAAACATGATGAGTGGAAAATAATAGAAGAGGAATTCAGCCCTGAAAATCACCGCGCATCAGAGAGTATTTTCAGTATTGGAAACGGAAGAATGGGGCAAAGAGCCAATTTTGAGGAAACCTATTCAGGTGACAGTTTGCCTGGCAACTATATTGGTG
The DNA here is from genome assembly GCA_964585385.1 of uncultured Bacteroidales bacterium. Taxonomy (GTDB): domain Bacteria; phylum Bacteroidota; class Bacteroidia; order Bacteroidales; family UBA12077; genus JAGXLC01. Next base: position 21,327 of record CAZPDP010000008.1, on the reverse strand, counting down.
GAATTTATTATCCTGACAAAACCAAGGTAGGTTGGTGGAAAAATGGTTATCCTGAATATTATGCCAAAGTGCTCAATGCACCCAACTGGATTGGTATTAAATTAAACATAGATGGCGAAGAACTGGACTTAGCAAAATGCAGGGTGGAAAATTTCCGCCGTGTGCTTAATATGAAGGAAGGACTGCTTGAACGGAAATTTGAGGCTACTTTATCGGATAATAAAAAGGTGAGGGTATCCGCCATCCGTTTTCTGAGTATTGTGCATGATGAAACCGGAAGCATCAAATACGAAATCACACCGGTTAATTTTTCGGCAAAAATAAAAGTTACATTCGACCTTAATGCAGATGTAATCAATGAAGATGCCAACTATGAAGAAAAATTCTGGGAAGAAGTAGGCAAAACAGATCCTGCCAATAACAGGGCAACACTTACAGCCAAAACAAAAAAACTCGACTTCCATGTTTGCCTTGGGATGGATTTTAGCATTGAAAAAAACAATACTCCTCTTGATTTCCAGGCTGAAAAATATGAACAAACCAAATATGTTTCAAAAACTGTTGAACTAGAGGCACAGCAAAACGAAGCCATAACCTTTTTTAAATATGCAGCCATTATATCTTCCTTCAATTATGAAATAGACGTGCTTGAGGAAGAGGCTGAAAAACAACTGGACATCATTTCAAAAAAAGGTTTTAATAAGCTTCAGAAAGAGCAATCTGAAGCATGGAGAAAAAAATGGGAAGACAGCGATATTGCTATTGAAGGCGACATAGCTGCACAACAAGGTATACGCTTCAACATCTTTATGCTGAACCAGACTTATACTGGAGAAGATGAACGACTGAACATAGGGCCTAAGGGTTTTACGGGTGAAAAGTATGGCGGCAGTACTTACTGGGATACAGAAGCTTACTGCCTGCCATTCTATTTAAGAACTTCAGAAACTAAAGTTCCCCGCAACCTTCTGTTATACAGATATAAACACTTGAATAAAGCCATTGAGAATGCACAGAAACTGGGTTTTACAAAAGGCGCCGCCCTCTACCCAATGGTTACCATGAACGGGGAAGAATCACATAATGAATGGGAAATAACATTCGAAGAAATTCACAGAAACGGAGCAATTGCTTACGCAATATACAATTACATCAGGTATACCGGCGATGACCAATACTTAAATGACTATGGACTTGAAGTGCTTATAGCCATATCCAGATTCTGGCGGCAGAGGGTAAACTGGTCCGAACCCAAACAAAAATACGTAATCTTGGGAGTGACCGGACCCAATGAATACGAGAACAATATAAACAACAACTGGTATACAAACACTATTGCATGTTGGACAATGGAGTATACTATGTATGCGATTGATAAAGTGAAACGGGAAACGCCTGAAAAATACAGGGAAATAACTGAAAAGCATAACTTCAACGATATTACGGAAACCAATGCATGGAGGGATATAATTGAGAACATGCACTTCCCTTTTGACAATGACAAAAAGGTTCACCTACAACAGGAAGGATACCTGGATAAAGAACAACTGACAGTTGATGATATTCCTAAATCCGAAAGACCCATAAACCAGGTTTGGTCGTGGGACAGAATTCTACGCTCCTGTTTCATCAAACAAGCCGATGTATTACAGGGACTTTACTTTCTCGAGAACCGTTACGATAAAAACACAATTAAAAGAAATTTTGACTTTTACGAACCCAGGACGGTTCATGAGTCATCCCTTTCACCCTGCGTTCACGCTATTTTAGCAGCCAAGCTGGGTTACCGGGAAAAAGCATACAATTTTTATCTAAGAACAGCCCGTCTCGACCTGGATGATTACAACAATGAAGTAGACGAAGGATGCCATGTTACCAGTATGGCAGGAACGTACATGTCTATTGTGGAAGGTTTTGGAGGTATGAGGATTAACAATGGGGAGCTGCATTTCGATCCATTTATTCCGGAAAAGTGGAATTTGTATTCGTTTATTATTAAATTCAGGGAAAGACAATTAAAAGTTGAGGTTAGTAAAGATGAAACGAACATTTACAACCAGGAAGGGGAATCCATCAAATTATTCCTTTTCGGAAAAGAATATGAAATTGGAGAAAAACAGAAAATCACCGTACAAAACATATAACATGAAAAAAAATATCCTGCTTATCGGATTGGCTTTCCTGGCTGTCTTAGCATTCAAGACATCAGAAGGGCAAAAAATTGAAAGAGTTGAACCTCCCTTTTGGTGGACCGGAATGAAGAACCCCGAATTGCAGCTTCTGGTTTATGGAAACAATATCGGGCACCTTGCTCCTTCTATTGATTACCAGGGAGTAAAACTCAGAAAAACGGTCCGGGTCAAGAACTCAAATTACTTATTCATTAACCTGGAGTTTACGCAGAATGCGAAACCCGGTGAATTTGACATACAGTTTAAAGATGGTAATGAAATTGTCGCCTCTCATTCTTATCAGATTAAAAGTCGTGAAACAGGTAGTGCTCAACGAGAAGGCTTTGACAACTCTGATGTAATTTACCTGATTACTCCCGACAGGTTTGCCAATGGTGATCCATCCAATGACAATATTGAAGGCCTTAAAGAAAAAATCAACAGGGAACATCCGGGTGGGCGTCATGGCGGAGACATCCAGGGTATTATTGATCACCTGGACTACCTGGACAACATGGGATTTACAGGTATCTGGCTGAACCCGATCCTGGAAAACAATCATCCTGAATATTCATACCACGGCTATTCAACAACAGATTATTACAGAGTTGACCCCCGGTATGGTACAAATGAACTTTACAAAGAGCTTGTTGACAGAGCCCATGCGAGAGGAATGCAAATCATAATGGATATGATTCCAAATCATTGCGGTTCTGAGCACTGGTGGATAAAAGACCCACCAATGGACAACTGGATACATTACCAGGATAACTATACTAACACCAACCACAGGCGAACAACGCTCTGGGATCCTCACGCATCGAAAATTGATAAAAAAAGGTTTGAGGATGGATGGTTTGTCAGAACAATGCCCGATCTAAACCAGGACAATCCGCTCATGGCCGATTACCTTATCCAGAATGCCATCTGGTGGCTTGAATATACAGGAATAAGGGGTATCCGGGTTGATACCTATCCTTACTCGGGAAGAAAATTCATGTCGGAATGGACATGCCGAATAATGCAGGAGTACCCCAATTTAAATGTGGTTGGCGAAGAGTGGACAGATAATCCTGCTGTCACATCTGCATGGCAACGGGGTAACAAAACAATAACCGAACATGAATCCTGCCTGCCCAGCCTGATGGATTTTCCTACTCAGATGGCATTAATTGATGCCCTGAACAAAAAAGAAGAATGGGGTCAGGGGCTGATAAAACTTTACAGAAGCCTGGCCAATGACTTTCTGTACCCGGATCCTTACAACCTCGTCATTTTCCCGGACAATCACGATATGAGCCGTTTCTACACACAGGTGAATGAAGATTTCGATTTATTCAAAATGGGGATGGTTTTCGTTGCTACCACACGAGGCATACCTCAGATTTTTTACGGAACAGAAATTCTGAAATCCAACCCTGAAAGTGACAAACATGGAATTATACGGAGTGACTTTCCTGGTGGATGGCCTGGTGATGAAAAAAATGCTTTTACAGGCAAAGGTCTGTCAGATAAAGAAAAAGAAGCACGGAATTTTGTCAGAAAGCTGCTTAACTGGCGTAAAAAAGAACCTGCTATTCATTATGGAGAACTAACTCATTTTATTCCACAGAATGGACTATACGTATATTTCAGGCACAATAAAAACAAAACTTTCATGGTAATTCTGAATAAAAATCAGGATCAACCCAGTAATTTAGACACAAATAGATTCGAAGAATGCCTGGAAGGAAGGAATTCCGGTATAAATGTTCTTACCGGAGAAAAAATTGATAATCTTAAAAACTGGGAAATTCCTCCGAAATCAGCACAAATAATTGAGCTCCAATAGGAAAACCAATAAATAGAATTTGAATATCAGACTAACACAATCACCCAGACCAGGCAGCAACCTTATTCTCAGGGAAGGAGATTTTCTGAAATTAGAACTTCGTTTATCTTCAAAATTAGAAGGTCAGGCCTATTTGCGAACAAATTTATTTGATCCTGAAAAGAAAAAGCAGGAAATCATTAACCGGGTTGAGCAAAACAAACCCAGGCGATACCAGGAATGGGGTGATTTTAAGATGAAGAAAACTTCTGGTGAATCTTACAATATTGAAATCCCTGTTTCCACGGTTGGTTTTTTTGAAGCGAAGGCCTATTTCATCCCCGAAGGAGAAAAGGAGCCGCTATGGCCCGGAGGAGAAAACCTTCAAATTAAAGTAGAACCAGCCGGATCTGTCATAAGCAATTCAATCTATTCAGCCTTTGTACGTCTTTTTATTGATCAGGACAAGCTCAACAAAATTAAAAGTAACCTTGAATCCCAATCCATTATAAAAGATGAAGCGTTTAATGTCATTCCAGAATCCGGTAAATTTAAAGACCTCATCAATCAGTTGGATTTCATAATAGGAGAAATGGGCTTTGACATCATCATGCTTTTGCCTGTTCATCCTGTTCCAACGACTTATGCCAGAATGGGGTTATTCGGTAGCCCTTATGCAACGCTGGATTATTATAATGTAGATGCTGCACTGGCAGAATTTGACAAAGAAACCACTCCCCTGGAACAATTCAGCGAACTGGTTGATGCTGTTCATGCACGCAATGCCAGAATTTTTTTGGATATTCCGGCCAATCACACCGGATGGGCTTCACAATTACAAATTCACCACCCGGAATATTTTGTAAAGGATGAAGAAGGCCGGTTCATATCACCCGGAGCCTGGGGTGTTACCTGGAACGATCTTTCCGAGCTGGATTACTCAAAAAAAGGATTGTGGGAATATATGGCTAATGTATTTCTGTTCTGGTGTAAAAAGGGTGTGGATGGTTTTCGCTGTGATGCCGGCTATATGATACCCGCCGAGGCATGGAAATACATCACTTCCAAAGTCAGGGACGAATACCCTTCTGCTATATTTCTGCTGGAAGGACTTGGGGGGAGGATCTCCACCACCGAAAAACTGCTTACTGACAGCAACCTCAACTGGGCCTACTCAGAGATGTTTCAAAACTACGACCAGAATCAGATGGAACGGTATATTGAAGAATTCTCCAAAATATCCTTTGAGAAGGGTCCCCTGGTTAATTTTTCAGAAACACACGATAACAACAGGCTTGCATCTGTCTCAAGAGAGTTCTCCCGTCTGCGAAACGGCCTGACTGCCCTACTTTCCGATACAGGTACATTTGCCGCAACATGCGGCGTAGAATGGTTTGCGGACGAAAAAATTGATGTGCACAGACTCACTTCCATGAATTGGGGCAATAAGGAAAACCAGGTGGAATACATTAAACTCCTGAATACAATTCTTAAGAAAAACCCCGTCTTTCATCACAAAAGCAAATTAACCAAAATGCATACAAGCCAGAACAATAGCATTGCCTACCTGAGAGAAGTGGATGAAAGTGATGAAAAACTGGCTGTAATTGCTAACCTGCATAATCAGAAAAATGCAGTTTATCTGGAAAAAAATATGGCTATGCCTTTTAAAGAATCCAATACGGATATTTTATCAGGAGAAAACATTCCCTTTATTGACAATGGTAATGATTATAAAATTGAATTGGAGGCTTATCAAATACTGGCATTTTCCGGAAATAAAAACTTTCTCAAGGAGTTGAATTCTGAAGATATTAACCATTCAGCCCATTCAATAAAAGCAGAACGGCTTCTCAGACTGCAGTTGATCAAACTATTTAAAAGCAAAAATGAAGAGTTAACCCAAAAATTTATTGAAGAAAAAGTAAAAGAATTTAAAGAATCTCCCTACACTTTCTTTTATTCCAACTTTAATTCCAGACCACCGGTGATTAAATGGACCTATCCCATGGATATCAAAAGACAGGTAGTTGTTCCGCGAAATACTCCGGTGATTATCCAGGTTCCTCATCATTTCAGGTACCACGTAAAAAACAGGTCAAAAACAATAGATACCGGTGAAGGATTTTTCCTGAAAGAAAACCTGTTTGTCTCTTTGTTTCATCCGGGGATCTTAAAAAATAAAGATCAGGAAATTACAATTCATATCGATATCTTCCAAAACAATGGAATACAAAAGGATTGCGGCAAACTATTAATTGCCGCCCAGGATGCTCTCTTCGACAATAAAAATGAATTCAATTCAGATGAAATAAAGGAGGACCAAAATTTAAGCGCCCTGTCAGTCAATAACCGAAGTGGCTATTCCCTGGTCAGGGGATATTTTTCATCCCTGCAAAGCAAATACGATGCGTTAATTGCAGCTAATCTCAACCCGGAACTCCCCGAAGACAAACACATCATGCTTTCGCGTTTCAGAGGATGGTCTGTTTACAAAGGGTTCTCAAGGGAAATTATTACAGAATACCAACGGTTATTTGAACATTACAGGAACACAACAGAATACTACTTTGAAATGCCGGCAGGTGGAGGATATCTTATTCCCCTTACCCTAACTTTTAAGTTTGATGAGCATGGCAATATGCTTACCCTGAAGGTGAAAAGACTTATAAACAAGGAACTTCCCCTACCCCCTTCTGACCAGGAAGTAAAGATTATACTCAGACCGGATATTGAAAGTCGAAACTACCATGAACTTACGAAGGCATTTAAAGGCCCGGAAGAAAAATGGCCGAAAAACATAAAGCACAGAAAGCAGGATTTCATCTTTCAGGATAATGATAAATCCCTGAGAGTTGGAATTACCAATGGAACTTTCATAAGGGAAGACGAATGGCAATACATGATTGCCAGACCTGTTGAAAAAGAGAGGGGAATGGACGGAGACAGTGATCTCTTTAGTCCAGGTTATTTTAAGATATTGCTCAAAGCCAATGAGGAAGCTATAATTTATGCCAGTATCAGACTCAGGAAAGAAGATGCACCCGGCGATAAACCCTTTACCTTAGAATCAGATATCAAAGCATTGCCCGAAATCCAGGATATTAGAAAAGTGCTGAAAAATTCTTTAAGAGAGTTCATTGTCAACAGAAATTCCAATAAAACGGTAATTGCTGGTTATCCATGGTTTTTAGACTGGGGACGAGACACTTTGATATGTCTGAGGGGCATCATAGCTTCAGGATATATTAATGAATCCAAAAGTATTATTAAAGAATTTGCCTCTTATGAGAAAAAAGGCACGTTACCAAACATTATCCGTGGAAAAGACACTTCTAACCGGGACACTTCAGATGCTCCGCTATGGCTTTTTGCTGCAGTACATGATATTATAGAGAAAGAGGGAATATCATTTCTGGAAACCGATTGCAACGGGAGAAGTCTGAAAGAGGTTCTGAAATCCATCGCCAGCCATTATATCAACGGGACCCCAAACGGCATCAAAATGGATAAGGAATCGGGATTAGTTTTTAGTCCTACTCATTTCACCTGGATGGATACCAACTACCCGGCAGGAACCCCCCGGGAAGGGTACCCAATAGAAATCCAGGCATTATGGTATCATGCAATTAACCTGCTCAGTAAAATTTTCCCGGAGGAAAACCAATGGAAAAAATTAGCGACACAAATAAAACATTCGATTCCTCAATATTTTTTGGTCGAAAAAGAGGCTCACTCGTCCATTAGCGGGATTGAGACCTATCTTTCAGATTGTCTGCATACCAAAGGATTCCAACCTGCCTGGGAAGCTGAAAAAGACGATCACATACGTCCTAATCAACTGTTTGCTATTACCTTCCTTGCAGTATCCGACACCACCCTGTGCGGGGAAATCTTATCTGTTTGCGAGGAGCTCCTTATTCCCGGTGCTATAAGAACACTGGCAGACAGGCATACAAAATATAAGCTTCCTGTATTTCAGGGAGACAAACTTTTAAACAACCCGGGACATCCCTATCGTGGAGAATACACAGGAGATGAAGACACATCCAGGAAACCCGCTTATCACAATGGTACTGCCTGGACATGGCCCTTCCCCAGCTACTGCGAGGCCCTAACTCAAACTTACAAAGAAAAAGCGCTTCAAAAAGCCCGGGACATCCTTTCCACATCCATTAAATTACTGAATGAAGGATGCATCAATCAAATCCCTGAAATACTGGATGGAAATTATCCCCACAGGCAAAAGGGTTGTTATGCACAGGCATGGGGCATTACAGAGTTATACAGAGTAGCAGATAAACTGGGAATGCTAGAATAGGGTGTTGATTATTCTCATTCAGTTTAACCTAACAATAACCCAAATTGAGCGATTTTCGGTCTCTGCCTGCCCCGTAAACGAAGTGTCGGGGACAAAAAAATTGTAAGGTTTTCACCTTCCCGACACACCGTATAAGGGACAGGCTGTTCAAACCGCTCAACTTAGGAATAATATAATCTATCTATAACATTCTGTATTTTAACCGAAAGTATTTTTGATTTATATACAATTTATTTTATAACTTGCGTTAATTTCATTAATCATATCTTTAATAAAAAATCTCTAAAAAGGAGGGGATATCTTATGAGCAAAACTGCAACAAAAACAAAGAAGAGAGTGACTTTTCAGGTGAAAGCAGAACCAGGTAGCGAAGTTTATGTAGCTGGAGATTTTAACAACTGGGAACCCAAAAAGAAGTTAACTGATAAGAACGGTGAAGGGCTTTTCAAAGGGACAATGCTATTAGACCGGCAGAAACAATACGAGTATAAATTTGTTGTCAACGGAAAATGGAGTGTTGACCCGGAATGCGATGAATGGGTTCCTAACCCAATGGGTTCGCTAAACAGTGTTGTAAAAACCTGATAAATTGGTTTTCCACAGAAAAATTACATGGTCCCGGATTGCAATGGCGTATTAGTTATCGCCACACAACAATCCGGTTTTTTATTAATAAGCATCCAAGCGACCCGAGTCCTTTACTTTAGAGAAAATACGACGGTTAAAATCTTTTTCCTGCATCAGTTCCTCAACAGATAAATGCATTCTATACCTCCAGTAGTGCTGAGGATTAGCAGGAATATTGATTCGCTCTTCCCTGGTATCTGTATAGCGTAACTCAGCATCTATTGCAAGCAGGTCTTGCAGAGGAAAGATAGTGAGCATACTGGGTGCGTAAAAATGCTGGTCAAGAATTTGTTCCACCAGCCAGGGGTCACAAAAAAATGGCGAGTTGCCCCGGTTACCCAGAATGTAGTTGTAGAATCGTTGGGCCATGGCCGGATCGCTTTCCCACCATCCTCTTATAGTTGACATATCATGACTTGATGGAGTGGCTACCGACAAGTAGGGGTAAGCTGCGGGGTGATTAAATTCAATCTTCGGGTTTTTTGGCATTCTTTGGATTTCCAGGCTTAATATTCCCAAATCGTTCATTACATCAGGAACAACATGAGGAACCATACCCAAATCCTCGCCACAAATCAACATGTCAGTGGATTTTTTGATGGCTGGAAGTTTAATCAGCGCCTGTTGCCGCCAAAAGTCTTCGTTGCGTTTATAGAAATAATCCAGGTACAGATCATGAATTCGGTTCTTCTGGTCGTCATCCAGTTCTCTGAAAGAATTGGTATAATGAAGTGTACTCCGGGGAAAATACGATTTTTTATCTCCATAAGGATTTTCCAGAAAAATAATCTCTGCAACCAAACTGAAAAGTCCATGTTTGAGCCTTTCTTTAAACATTCGGTCTGCATTGGAGTCGGAAGGTTCATCAGCAAGGTGGTCAGCAATCTTTCTTTGGGTATCGAATTCGGGTTTCAGATGATAACAACCGGGGTAATATTCCTGAAGGAAAGTGTCTTTCGCGTATTGTGTCAGGTCCCCAAATCTCTCATGAAGAAAATGCTCCCTTATGTAAGGTTTGCAAAGCCTGTCGTAATCCATACGGATACCCCGGTTTCCCAGTTCTTCTTCGTCAAAGGCAATAGAGGGATTAAAATACCCCATAATTCCCTCGATCGAATCATAAGGTATCTCCCAGATACGAAAAAAGCCCAGGATATGGTCTATTCTGAACGCATCGAAATATTCAGACATCTTCTGGAGCCTGTCTTTCCACCACTGGTATCCGTCTTTAGCCATCTCTGTCCAGTTATAAGTTGGGAAACCCCAGTTTTGTCCTTTCTCTGAAAAATCATCCGGTGGAGCCCCGGCCTGTTTATTCAGATTATAAAGTTCAGGTTGTACCCAGGCATCAACACTATTGCGATAAATTCCAATCGGAATATCACCTTTCAGGATTACCTTGTTTTTTCTTGCATATTCGGCTGCATCGGTCAGTTGTCTGTGAAGATGATACTGAATAAAGTAATGAACAGCAATATCATCATAGTGCTCACTTTCTGGTGATGTGATGTCATCAACGATCTCTTTTGCACACTCTTTATATTTGCCCCATTTGTTAAAATTGGGCGTATTGAATAAATCGCGCAAATAGGAGAATGCAGCATAGGGTTTCAACCAATACTCATTCTTTTCAAAAAATTCCTGAAAGTCAGAATCCTTGAAAAATTCCTCTTTTTGTTCGTCATATAGGTTTTTAAAGTAGCGTGACTTAAGCTGCATCACTCCTTCATAGTCAACTTTACGGTTTTGATTCAAAGATTTCCCTCGTTCCTTTACAATTCGATTAGCAGTTGCCGATTTTAAACTACCCATCTCTTCAATATTAGCATAGATTGGATGGAGGGCAAAAACCGATATAGCTGCGTAAGGGTATGAATCCGTCCAGGTGTGGGTGGCTACTGTATCATTTACTGGCAATATCTGAATTACCTTTAGCCCCGTCTTTTTAGCCCAGTCAACCAGCAGTTTCAAATCAGTGAACTCCCCTACTCCATAGCCATCCTCCCTTCTGAGTGAAAAAACCGGAATGGCTAAACCTGCTCCTTTCCAGTGACCAGAAGGGAATAAGAATTGTTCATCTCCAATAACAGGAAGAGTTTTTCGGTCTTTTGAACCTAATTTTTCAATACTACGATTGTAGCCCTCTTCAAAGAATTGAAGTTTCTTCTTCTTTGTATCATATATAAAATATTTATATTCCAGGGGAAAATCTGATTTTTTGAAGCGTATTTCGCTCATCCATAATGGAAAATGTTCATTAGACAATAAAACACCTTTATTCGGATCCCAGTTTCCAAGAGTCTTACAATTCCCTGTAATTCCCACCCTGTGACCATGGTCCACCCTGGCCGCATATATTTGAAACCGTATCTGCCATTCATTCCTTTTTAAAGTATTATATGAAAGCATCTTATTTTTCCAAAAGGTATCAGGCTTTAAAAGAGAGCGGGTAAAAGCCGATGTAAAAAGAGCGTTTCCAGGATCAGACTGTGGTCTCCATTGGTCATGGATTTCCATTGAATGAAATTGATTATTCAAAACCAGGGTTCTGTCATCGCACTCATAGATTTTTATGCTGAGATTTTCGTCCTCAACGAAATAACGGTAATTCAGTTCGGAGACATCTCCTTCGGATTGAATCTCTGCTTCCCAGATCCCCTTTTCAGGATCAACCGGCACCATATCTGTTGCACTCTCCTCATTCATATTGCCAAGTGCTGGAATTGAACCACAAACCTTTAGTTTTTGTCCCCAATGTGTAAAATATTCAAGTCGCAGTCTTATATTCATGATTCTGTTAAATTGGATTGTAAATAATATCTAAATTTCAAAAAAATTCTGTTCCAAAACAACTATATTCAAGAAATATCTTAAGAAAGAAACGGTATTAAATTCACAGAAAAATAGTACGAGATAATATCGATTTTATCGCACAAAACATTTAAATTAGACAAGTAATAAGTTTACAAAACTTTCTAGATATGAACAGATTAAGAATATTTAACGTTGCTCCTAAAACTCCTGAAAAAATTCAGTTTCTTGAAACGCTGGCGTACAATTTATGGTGGACGTGGAAGCCGAATGCCAAAAATCTTTTCAGAAGGCTTGATCCCAATTTGTGGTATGAATGTGAAAGGAACCCCATCATGCTTTTGTCGATGATTTCGCAGGAAAGGCTGGAAGAGTTAACAGAAGACGAAGGATTCCTCAACCATCTTGCTGAAGTAAAGAATGAATTTAAGGAAGAAATCTGGAGCGATACAAAAAAAGCAACCAATGGCGAATGTATAGCCTATTTTTCCCTGGAATACGGATTGCACGAAAGCCTCAGAATATATTCAGGCGGACTGGGTATCCTGGCAGGAGACCATCTAAAAACTGCTTCCGACCTGGACTTATGTCTGACCGGGATTGGACTTTTTTACAGGGAGGGCTACTTCCGGCAGCATTTGAATAATGAAGGCTGGCAGGAAGAAGATTATCCGGCCAACATGTTACAGTACATGCCGATGAAAAGAGCAAAAGATGATCAAGGCAACGATATTGTAGTTGAACTGGAATTTCCCGACGGGAAGCTCCAGGCGATTGTATGGCTTGTCAAAGTTGGAAAAACTAAGCTCTTCCTTCTGGACACCAACATACCCGAAAACAAAACCGAGCACCAGGAAGTTACTGCACAGCTTTACGGAGGCGATCGGAAAAACAGGTTACGGCAGGAGCTTCTTTTGGGTATTGGAGGTTTCCAGGCTCTTCAAAAAATGGGCTACGAACCCAGAACCTGCCATATAAATGAAGGTCACGCTGCCTTCCTGAATATTGCCAGACTCAATTATTTTATGCAGGAAAAAAAGATGAGTATGGAGGAAGCTCTTGAGATTACTGCAAGAACTAAAGTTTTTACCACCCATACACCTGTTCCCGCAGGGCATGAATCTTTCAAAATTAACCTGTTGAAAGAACACCTGGAAACAGTTATGAAAGACTACGCAATAAATCCTGAAGATGTATTCAAACTTGCACAATTACCAGAACCTGATGACAGAGTAGATAACCAGACTGAACTTTCCATGACAGTGCTCGGTTTGAAAACAGCAGCGCATTCCAATGGAGTGAGTAAGCTTCACGGAGAAGTTTCAAGGGAAATGTGGAAACATCTTTGGCCTAACCATTCAAAAAATGAAATACCTATCAGTCATATAACAAATGGTGTCCACTTATCAACATGGGCTTCAGAGGCAATCGACAGACTAATTGAACGATATATAGGCAGTGGATGGGGAAAAAACACAATTACATCCAGCGATTTGAAAAGCCTGGACAGTATCCTGCCGGAAGAGCTCTGGCAGGCTCATCTGACAGCCCGTTCGCGCCTTATAGCAACCATCCGGAAAAGACAAAAAAATGCACTGATAGCAAAAAATGCACCCAATAACGAAATCGAAAGAGCTGAGAATATCCTGGAAAATGATACACTGACCATTGGTTTTGCCAGGAGATTCGCTTCCTATAAAAGAGCTACCCTCATCCTGCGTGACATGGAGCGCTTTAAAAAACTCATTACAAACGAGGACTATCCGGTTCAGTTTATTTTCGCAGGTAAAGCCCACCCCCAGGACAACACAGGCAAGGAATTGATTAAAGAAATCTACAATTTGACCAAAGACGAGCAGTTAAGCAAGCGGATTGTCTTTCTTGAAGATTACGATATGTTCATTGCTGAACGGCTTGTTCAGGGGGTGGATGTATGGCTTAACAATCCTCGACGCCCCAGGGAAGCAAGCGGTACATCAGGAATGAAAGCTGCTTTAAATGGTGTTATCAATTGCAGTGTACTTGATGGTTGGTGGGATGAAGCATACAATGGAGAAAACGGCTGGGCCATAGGAAAAGGAGAAACCTACCAGGACCTGGATTACCAGGACCACAAAGAAGCACAAAATCTCTACCACATACTTGAAGACGAAATTATTCCGCTCTACTATCAGACTAAAAACGGTCAGATACCGGAAAAGTGGATTAACATAATGAAAGAATCTATCAAATCCGTACTAAACTACTTTTCCAGCTACCGTATGGTGAAAGAATACAGGGATCTTACTTACATTCCTGCCTTTAAAAGTTACGAGGAATTATCACAGAACGATTTTGAAGCCTGCAGAAAAAATACAAAAACATTAATCGATCTGAAAAACAACTGGCACAAAATAAAAATTGACCCGCCTGTTGCAGATAAAGATCTGAACTCACTAAGAGTTGATGAAAAGCTGAATGTTACAGCCAATGTGTATCTTGACGATATCAATAAAGAATTTGTCGATGTTGAGGTCTTCTATGGCCCGGTTGGAGCACACAACACCATAGAAAATTCCAACATTGAAAAGATGAAGCTTGAAGAGGACAAAGGAAATGGCAATTTCCTTTACTCAGCTACTATCAACTGTGAACATTCAGGAAGATACGGTTTTACAGTAAGAGCTGTGCCTAAAGATAAGATGTGGAAGGACACTATTCCGGGTATAATTACCTGGGCTTCCATATAAAAAAGTCAAAAATTTACAATAAATCGGGAGTCGGGATTGCTTCCGATTTATTGTAGAAGACAGGAATAATTCTTGAATGATTCGGGTTAAAAACCGAAAAATGAACTTAAGATACATTTGTTGCCTGTAATTTTCATAATTGCTATTTAATTCTTACCTTTTCTTTTGAAAATTTCAAAAAGATACCAATAATGTCAGCCCGTAAAAGAAAGAATCCCCGAATACTCATCATCACTCCTGAAATAACATATCTCCCAAAAGGAATGGGGAATATGGCCAATGTCTTAAATGCCAAGGCAGGAGGAATGGCTGACGTTTCAGCTTCTCTTGTGTCGGAATTATACGATCTGGGAGCGGACATTCATGTAGCGCTACCCCACTACCGTAAGATGTTTCACATCGATATTGCCCAATTAATTGATGAAGAACTGAGAATATTCCAGGAGAAACTCCCGGAGTCAAGGATACATTTTGCCGAAGACCGGATTTTTTATTACCGGGATACCATCTACAGCGGTTACGGAGGAGAAGCATCCAACCTCTCACTTGCCTTCCAGCGTGAAGCAATCAATAACATCATCCCCTTTGTAAAACCAGACCTGATCCACTGCAACGACTGGATGACAGGATTAATCCCTGCAATGGCCAGAAGACGGGCTATACCGTGTCTCTTTACCATCCACAATATTCATACCCAAAAATTATATCTTTCTCATATAGAAGACAGAGGCATCGATTCTGCTGAATTCTGGCAATACTTGTACTACATGTTTCCTCCAAATAACTATGAGGAATCCAGAGAATCAAATCCAGTGGATTTACTGGCGAGTGGTATTTTCTCTTCTCACTTCATTAACACAGTAAGTCCCACATTCTTACGAGAGATTGCTGATGGGAAACATGATTTCATTCCTCCACACATTAGAGCTGAGATATCGAATAAACTTAATGCACAGGTTGCTTTTGGTATTATCAATGCTCCGGATAAAATTTACAACCCGGAAACCAACCCCAATATCATAGTAAACTATAATGAAAATAATCCTCTCAGAAGCAAAAAAGAAAACAAGTTAAGTCTACAGAAAAGCCTTAACCTGATAGAAGATGAAAATGCACCGGTCCTTTTCTGGCCATCAAGACTAGATCCCATTCAGAAAGGTTGTGACCTGCTCGGGCATATCCTGTACAACATTGTTTCAAAATACTACCACAAGAACCTGCAAATCGTTTTTGTTGCAAATGGAAGCTATCAGCAGGTATTCAGGGACATAGTCCGTTTTCACGGATTCTTTGACAGGGTAGCAGTTGTGGATTTCAACGAGGAATTGTCTCATCAGGCTTACTCTGCTAGCGACTTTGTGCTGATGCCCTCTAAATTTGAACCCTGTGGATTGCCCCAGATGATTGGAGCCCTCTTCGGAACCTTACCCATAGCTTTTGATACAGGAGGCCTGCACGATACAGTGTCACACCTTGACCTGGAAAATGAAACAGGCAATGGCTTCCTGTTTAAAGTTTTCGATGGTCCGGGTCTGGAATGGGCTATTGATGAGGCTATTAAATTTTATGATCAACCGGAAAATACCAGAGAAACACATATTTCCAGAATTATGATTGAAAGCAAGGAAAGATTCAGCCTGCATGAAACGGCAAAAAAATACATCAATCTGTATGAAAAAATGCTCAAAAGGCCATTGGTTGTATAATTTCTATTTTTTAAACAACAAAAACCACTGTTTTGAAAAAAAAAGTCAGACTTAAAGACGATCCTTATTTAGAACCTTATTTCGGATTATTGGATAAAAGGAAAGAAAAGATAAAGAATACGGAGCAAAAACTGACACAAGGCAAAATGCCCTTGAAAGATTTTGCTTCTGCCCATGAATATTATGGAATTCATTTCAGAAACAATCAATGGGTATTCCGGGAATGGGCACCCAACGCAACAAAAATATACATGATTGGGGAATTCTCCGGTTGGGAATGCCGGGAGGAATACAGGTTAAACAGACTCAACGAACAAGGTGACTGGGAGTTGACATTGGATAAAGATGCTATCCACGACCAACAACTAATGAAACTAAAAATTTTCTGGGAAGGAGGTGAAGGCGAACGTATTCCGGCTTATATCAGAAGAGTGGTTCAGGATGAGAAAACAAAAATATTCAGCGGACAAATCTGGACCAGCAAATACCAGTGGAAAAACAGCAATTACCAGGCTGAACATCCCTTCCTGAAAATTTACGAAGCCCATGTGGGAATGTCTTCAGAGGAAGAAAAGATTGCTACCTATGATGATTTCAGGAAAAATGTGCTTCCCCGTATCATTGAAGCCGGATACAACACCATTCAGTTGATGGGTATCCAGGAACATCCCTATTACGGATCTTTCGGGTACCATGTATCCAACTTTTTTGCTCCCTCATCCCGGTTCGGAACCCCTGAACAACTCAAACACCTTATTGATGAAGCTCATGCAAACGGTATAGCCGTTATTATGGACATTGTACATTCTCATGCTGTAAAGAATGTTGCGGAAGGGCTCTCCCAATTTGACGGGACGGATTATCAATATTTCCATGGTGGACACAAGGGTGAACACGTTGCATGGGATTCAAGGCTGTTTGATTACGGAAAAATAGAAGTGTTGCACTTTTTATTATCCAATTGCCGCTACTGGATTGATGAATTCCGAATAGATGGATTCCGGTTCGATGGCATCACCAGTATGTTATATGAACACCATGGGATAGGATACAATTTCACCTCTTACGAAGATTATTTCAACAAATTCGTGGATTCCGAAGCGTATACCTATCTCGCTCTGGCTAACAAAGTAATACATGACGTTAAACCCGAAGCAAAAACGATAGCAGAAGATATAAGCGGCATGCCTGGTATAACTTCACCCTTGGAAGAAGGGGGCTGTGGATTCGACTGCAGGCAGGCCATGGGCGTAACAGATTACTGGTTCAAAATGTTAAAGGATATGCGGGATGAAGACTGGAACATGGAGGTTTTGTGGCACGAATTAACAAATAAGCGACCGGAAGAATGCACTGTCAGTTATACCGAATGCCACGACCAGGGGCTTGTGGGTGGTAAAACCCTGATTTTTGAGCTGGCTGACAAAGAAATGTACACCGGTATGCACAAAAAGGACCAGAACTTCATCATCGACCGGGCCATTGCATTACACAAAATGGCACGTTTGGCAACTTTAACTACTGCGGATAAGGGATACCTTAATTTTATGGGCAATGAATTCGGTCATCCCGAATGGGTGGATTTTCCCAGGGAAGGAAATAACTGGTCCTACTTTTACAGCAGAAGACAATGGAGCCTGCGGGACAATCAAGAATTAAAATACCATGACCTGGCAGAATTTGATAAAGCGATGATGGAAAAGATGGATGAAAAGCTATTGAATAACAGTTTCCCGGAGTTGCTTTATGTTCATAATGACCATAAAATCATGGTTTATAAGCGGGCAAACTATATTATAATGTTAAATTTTCACCCGCAAAATTCAGTTACCGATTATCAAGTACCACTGGACAGGAAAGGAAAGTACAAGTTAATTCTGGATACAGACAGAAAAGAATTCAGTGGTTTCGACAGAATCGAACCCAACCAGGAATTTTTCACTTTACAGGAAAACGAAAAAGATAAAACACCCTACCTGAAAGTGTATCTCCCCAGCAGAAGCGGGATGGTTCTTTTATTTGAGGAGTAGAGCCGGGTTAAGTTTTTGGTGTATAGGTAAATGAGTTGATTGAATTAATTGAGTTGATTTAGTGTTAAATTGTTTCATTGTTGAGAAGCCGCGAATCCACCTTTCATACGGGACAGGTTCATGAATGATATTTTCGAGGATAGGACACACAACTCACTACTAATTCTCAATTCATAATTCATAACTCATAATTATTCATTTCTCATTGTTCATCTTTCATTATCCAATTATTTGATTGATGTAAATCGCAAATTAGCGGCTGTTCACAATAAAAAAGACCCGGCAAAAGTTTACCAGGTCAACATTGTCACAATCTCTTAAACAATTAATCACCGAAACTTATTCCGACCCCTCTGGCATTTACCATAATAGCAGTATCCGGGGTTACAAGATGGGGTTCTTTAATGGCATCTTTAAAAGGAACGGAGGTAACATAAGGATGACGCCAGGCAACCATTTCACCGAATTTTCCTTCCAATGCCATCTCAAAAGCACGAACACCAAATTGAGTTGCAAGAACACGGTCATATGCGATGGGAATACCACCCCTCTGAATATGGCCTAAAACAGTTTTTCGTATATCGTATTTGCAACCTGCTTTTTTTAACTCATCTTCGAGGCGACTGGCTGCGCCGGAATATTTGGCATTCCCATAACCAACTTCCCCGCTTTCTTGTTTTGAAGGATCGCCTCCTTTTGGAAAAGCTCCCTCTGCAACCACGATTATAGCAAAGCCTCTGTCCTTAACAAAACGTGAATTAATTCGCTCCAGGACCTTATCAACATCATAAGGAATTTCAGGAATGAGACATATCTCAGCACCGCCGGCTACAGCAGCATTTAAAGCTATCCAGCCAGCATCCCGACCCATGACTTCAGTAATCAGCACCCTATTATGGCTGGCAGCAGTTGTCACCAGCTTGTCCACTGAATCAGTTGCAATCTGAACTGCCGTTTGGAATCCAAAAGTGGAATCTGTAGCTTTTAAATCGTTATCTATAGTCTTTGGTACACCAATGATATTTAAGCCCTTTTCATATAAGGCCTGGGAAATACGTTGTGAACCATCACCTCCAATATTAATTACCGCATCAACACCCATCAATTGCAGTTTTCTAATCATCTCATCCGATCGGTCCACCGAACTCCATGAACCGTCTTTATTTTTTATCGGCCAGGAAAACGGACCTCCTTTATTTGTTGTTTCAAGTATTGTTCCACCCTGATAATGTATTCCTGAAACAGCTTTTTCATCTAAAATTCTCACTTCGGTAGGCTCCCACAGGACCCCGTTAAAAGCCTGGATACTTCCAAGCACTTCCCAGTCTTTCTCTTTTGAAGCTCTCTTAACTATAGCACGGATAACTGCATTTAAACCCGGGCAATCGCCTCCTGCTGTTGCTACTAATACTCTGTTCATAAAAAACCTTATCTAAATTAAATGTTCGACATTAGACTTAAAAAGTCCTTTTCAACTCTCTATATTCTGATAGTTTTGTTATATTTATTCTGTGAATTCAGATTTCTGACATAGACATAAATATCTCAAAAAAAGCAAATTTATATTAAATATTATTAAAACTGCAAGCTATGAAAATGATTAATCTCAATTTTTTGATAAAAAGAAATACAGGAATAGTTATTGCCCTGTTAATGAGTATCCTATTTTTTGAAGCCTGTACACAAAAACAGGACAAAACAAAATCAAGTGAAAGTGCAAACGATCCCAAACTGGAAAGTCATGTAAAACATCCGGAATGGAGCAGGAATGCAACGATTTACGAAGTAAACATAAGACAATACACCGAAGAAGGAACTTTCAATGCCTTCAGCGAGCATCTCCCGCGACTGAAAGAACTAGGTGTGGATATATTATGGCTGATGCCCATTCATCCCATTGGAGAAAAGAATAAAAAAGGACCTTTGGGAAGCTATTACTCAGTAAAAGACTACTTTGGCGTAAACTCCAATTTTGGAACCCTGGAAGATTTTAAGAATCTGGTGGATAAAGCTCATGAGATGGACATGTATGTTATCCTCGACTGGGTTGCCAATCACACTGCCTGGGATAATCCTCTCACAGAAGAACATCCTGAATGGTATACTAAAGATTCAACGGGTAATTTTCAGCCCCCTGTAGAAGATTGGAGTGATGTGATTGACCTCAACTTTGAAGTACCTGCCTTAAGAGACTATATGATTAGTGCATTGAAATACTGGGTAGAAGAAGCGGATATTGACGGGTACCGATGCGACGTGGCAGGAATGGTTCCCGTTGAATTCTGGAACAGATCAAGAAAAGCCCTGGACTCAATCAAACCGGTATTTATGCTTGCTGAGGCCAACGAACCGGTTCTTCATGATAAAGCTTTCGACATGACGTATGCCTGGGACCTTCACTTCCTTATGAACGAAGTAGCAAAAGGAAAGAAAAGTGCCAATGACCTGGCCGAAAAAATCAAGAAGGAAAAGAAAAAATACCCAGAGAATGCCTACAGGATGATGTTTACATCAAATCATGATGAAAATAGCTGGAAAGGAACTGTATACGAAAGACTGGGTGACGGGGTAAAAACATTCGCAGTACTGAATCACACCCTGCCCGGTATGCCTCTCATATACAGCGGACAGGAAGCCTGCCTCGATAAAAGACTTGAATTCTTCAAAAAAGACCCCATCGAATGGAAAGATTGTGAAATGGCAGAACTTTACACCCAGCTTAATGATTTGAAAGAAGCCAACAGAGCTTTATGGAACGGAAAATACGGTGGAGAATTTATCAGAATTTCCACTGACAAAGACAAGCAGGTTTTTGCTTTCATAAGAGAAAAAGAGGGTGATAAAATATTTGTAGTGAGCAACCTGAATGACTCACCTGTCGATTTTAATTTTACCGGCAAGGAGCATTATGGAGATTACAAGGCTTTCTTCTCTGAAAAAGAAATGACTTTCGATGCAGAAACAAAGATGAACCTTGATGCCTGGGAATATAAGGTATTTACAAAATAGAGCTGGTGCCTCGCATTACTGAATAAAACAAGGCTCTGTATATAAGAATGTCGGAATTTCTTAACCCGAATAATTAACTTCGTTGAGGGCTTCGCCGTTCAAGAATTATTCCT
>CAZPDP010000007.1:20468-97021 GCA_964585385.1 uncultured Bacteroidales bacterium | reverse complement strand
GTTGTTAGAATTGATTATTAAAACCCCAATTGCCCCGTACACGAAGTGTCGGGGACAAAGAAATTGTAAGGTTTTCACCTTCCCGACACTCTGTGTAGGGGACAGGCTACAAATTCGGTGAAAAACCGGCAATTTCTAAGTCGTCCGGCAGCTGCCTGATAAATAAAGCGTTTTTTTACTATCCCGGTAAAAATCGTGAAACAGCTCAACTCAGGTAAAAGTTGATGTCAATTATTAAACCAAAAAGATTTAAATTAGTCGCTTTATAAAGCATTCTTATGAAAAAATTCAATTGGCAGATCTTTATAAGTTTTAATCTCCTCTTTACCTTTCTGGTTATGTTTTTATCAGGTGTTATTTTGTATTTTAAGCCTGAAGGAAGTGTAGCCAGATGGATTGACTGGGAAATACTATTCATTGACAAATCCACATGGGAATCCCTTCATACTGTTTTTTCTTTCCTTTTTCTTGCTTTTGCACTGCTTCATATTATTAAGATACATCTTCCGAATATTGCCTTTTATTTACATACTAAAAGTCAGCGTACCGGAAGGGAATTGTATTTTTCAGTGGTTATATCTGTTGTTTTTTTAATGGGTACTGCATTAACTATTAAGCCGTTTAGCTATGTTTATGAAGCTGGGAACTATCTTTCAGATTCATGGAGAATTATTAGTCAGCCACCGGATGGAATAATTAATGCCCGAACTACAATGAAAGAATATTCAGGTCATAGAAATATTCAATATGGTGCATTAGAAGATAGTCTGAAAGCTTTAGATGTTTCCGATTTATCAAAAAATAAAAATTTTCAGGAGATAGGAGCAAATAATAACATGCCTCCATATAAGCTCTATACGCTTATTGAAAGGATAAATTTCCCGGTAAAATCTTCAAAAGAAACTCCGAAAGGGGATGTAACCGTATCAGAAATTGCTTTTCTTTTTGATCAAAATACTCAAGACATTTTGGATTATATGAATAGCCGTTACGAAACCATTGATATAAAAACTGAGACAACCCTCGAAGAAATGGCGAAAGCCACTGATAGCTCAATACAGGATATCAGGCAGGAATTATTGCGATTTCTAAAGGAAAAAGAAAATGATTAATGAATCATTCTTCTTTGTTCATTTTTTCTTTGTCAGGAACAAGTTCTAAGGTGTGTCCCATCTTGACTTTTTTGGTCTCCAGGTAGAACTTGTTAAACTTATTGGGTTCAATTTCAAGCGGTATATTCTCAACAATTTCGAGACCGTAGCCTTCCAGTCCTTTTCTTTTTACAGGATTATTTGTCAGGAGCTTGATTTTACCCAGCCCCAGTTCCCGGAGAATGTTGGCGCCTACCCCATAATCTCTTTCATCGTCCTCAAAACCCAGGTCAAGATTGGCTTCCACGGTATCTCTTCCCTGTTCCTGTAATTTATAGGCTTTTATTTTGTTGAATAGTCCAATTCCCCGACCTTCCTGGTTCATATAGACAAGAACACCCTGACCTTCTTTTTCAATCATCGTCATTGCTTTGTGCAGTTGTGGTCCGCAGTCACAACGCTTAGAACCGAAAATGTCTCCTGTCAGGCATGAGGAGTGTACCCTGACGAGCACAGGATCGTCTTTCGTCCAGTTTCCCTTTACAAGTGCTATATGCTCCAGGCCATTGGATTTTTGTTTGAAAGGTATTAGCTTGAATTCTCCATATTCAGTAGGCAATTTTACAGTTACACCTTTTTCTATCAGGCTTTCCTGTTTAATCTTGTATGCGATAAGGTCCTCAATGGTTATTATTTTCAGATCAAACTTATCTGCAATCTTTATTAGTTCGGGCAGTCTTGCCATTGAGCCGTCATCGTTCATTATCTCTACCAGGGCGCCTCCCGGCCGTAAGCCTGCAAGTTGGGTCAGGTCGACAACAGCTTCCGTATGTCCTGCTCTTCGTAAGACTCCTTTCATTCTTGCTTTAAGGGGAAATATGTGACCTGGTTTTCCCAATTCCTCAGGCTTCGTTTGAGGATTAACCAATGCTTTGATGGTTTTGGCCCTGTCGGATGCAGAAATACCAGTAGTACAACCCTGTCCAATCAAATCTACAGAGACAGTAAAAGGAGTTTCATGCATGGCTGTATTTTTGCTTACCATTAATTCCAGTTCTAGCTCTTCAGCCCGCTCCTCTGGAATGGGTGCGCAAATTAAACCCCGGCCATACTTAGCCATAAAGTTGACCTTTTCAGGAGTGATTTTTTCCCCGGCAACTACAAAATCGCCTTCATTCTCGCGGTCTTCATCATCAACAACGATTATGATTTTACCTTGCCTTATATCTTCAATCGCTTCTTCAATGGTATTTAATTTATCTCTGAATTCGCTTTTCTGGCTTGACATAATATTTTGATGCGTTATAAAATGTAATGTATAAGCTATATAATTTGATGATTGCAAAAGTACAATAAGTGACAAAAATAGCCTAACGAATAGATAGAAATTTACTCATTACCTTGTTGTTTCTTTTTCTGTTGTTTACCAGACTTAAATCTGAACGACAGAACATTTTGAATGGCTTTGATGTAGGTGTTGGTATTAAACATGACCGAATCATTAGTTGCCTTATAGGTCAGGAAGATCCCTATAGGTAAAAATATGAAAGAAGAAATCCACATTCCTATATAAGCAGGTATTCCCCCTCTTTCTGCAATATTTTCCCCGGTCATAGAAATAATGTAGTATGTGATAAACAATAATACTGATATTACAAGCGGTGTACCCAGTCCGCCTTTACGGATTATAGAGCCCAATGGCGCACCTATAAAGAAAAAGATGATACAGGCAAACGACAACGTAAATTTTTCATGCCATTCGATTTGGTGCTTGTAAATTTTTGTTTGTTTGTGTTCAAACCTGGCTCTTGAGTTGGATATTTGTTTGCTGTTTCTTCTTGCATAATTTAATGCCTTGCCTAATATTTCAACTTTTGCATAAGGGTCAATAGTGTCAAATGTTGCTTTGATATCCAGTTTTGCCGGACCCCGGGATTCTTCAGAACTGGCAAGAGTATCCGTTAATAAGCTATCGCTTTGTGCAGAACTGTCTTTTTGCAGGCTGTCTATATTTTCTGAAAAATGAACACTGTCAGGTAGCTGTCTGGATTTTGATTTTGTTACAGGTTCTTCTGTTACAGATTCATCTTTTTTAGGTTTGCGGGAATGATTCCTCCTGTCCGGGTTGTCTGTTTTATTCTTCCTGGAATCCTGTGTTCTTTTTATTATTGTTTTTCCGACATAAAAGTTTTTAGAAACTCTGTTTGAAAATGTTTTTAATGATTTATTGTAATCCTTTATCAGAGAGTCTTCATTTTCATTGAGTTGTGAGATGTTCAACATTTGATAGTTGTCGCTGAAAAGCGATTCATCGGTTCGGGTAAAGTCAAAACCTTTTAAATCAATAAGTAAGGTTTGCTTATCAAATTTTGTAATCTGATGAGGATATTCGGGATTTCTTCTGGCCTTTCGGCTTCCTCTTTTTTCTTCCATTTCCTGGTAGGTTTGTCCTTTGAACAGAGTGACCATAAGTTTGGTTTCATCGTTGGTCATTCTAAAATAACCCGAGTCGGCAATGGTAACCTGCACATTTCCTTCATTGTCGCTGTGGTTATATATCATAATGTTTTTCATGAGCTTTGTTTTGGGGTTCTTCTCGCTTACCTTGAGACTGTATCCCTCAATATCATTATAAAACACTCCTTCTCTTATGGACAATTCTTCTCTCTGTTTTTTAATGTCGTATATCAGCGACATAGCTTTCAGGTTGGTGTAGGGTATAACATAGTTGGAATAAAAGAACATACCCACGGCAAAAATAATGTTGATATAAATGAGAGGCTTCATAAATTTTTGCAAAGAAATACCTGAAGATTTTATGGCTGTTAGTTCAAAATTTTCACCCAGGTTTCCGAAAGTCATAATAGAGGAAAGCAGTATAGCTAATGGTAAGGCGGTGGGGACAAGTCCTGCAGAAGCATAAGACAGCAATTCAGCTATAATATGACCTTCTAATCCCTTCCCTGCCATATCATCAATGCGTTGCCATAAAAACTGGAGGATTAGAATAAAAAGGGCAATGAAAAAAGTTGCTACGAGCGGCCCTGCAAAAGATTTAAGTAGTAGTTTATTTAACTTTTTCAAGTATGCCGTGTTTTTAAGATAAGAAACGGCTGCAAAATTAACTTATTTTAC
The DNA here is from genome assembly GCA_964585385.1 of uncultured Bacteroidales bacterium. Classification (GTDB taxonomy): domain Bacteria; phylum Bacteroidota; class Bacteroidia; order Bacteroidales; family UBA12077; genus JAGXLC01. The sequence continues at coordinate 92,795 of CAZPDP010000007.1, read as the reverse complement.
TGATGTAAGATTAAAAAAGAAAGGAAATTATTAAGAAATGCCCAATACGTGTTTCAGTTCATCAATCTGAGTATCCCACAATTCCATAGCATCTTCTTTTTCCCCGTCCTCAGCAAAATCCGTAACAATAAGAGCCACGTCACCCGTTAGCTCATCCTTATTGATTCTGAATTCAAAGTAGCTTTCCTTGTCTTCATCTTCAAGCCATTTAAACCGCACATATTTGTTGTTTCTTTTTTGCAAAAGTTCTGCATTTTGTTCTGTACCGCTCCAAATAAAGGTAAATATATTGTCCTGTAACCTAATGTCGTCAGCGAACCATTCGGTTAAACCACCCGGAGTGGAAAGTCTTGAAAAAAGAATACCTGGAGAGACGTTAAGTGAATACTCTAATTGATACTTTTCCTTCATAGATGATAGTATGTTAACTGCAGAGATACTATATGCAATATATAAAATTCTTCAGAAAAAATTACAATTATTTTAATAAAATATTATATTTGCAAACCCAAATGATGGCGAGATAGCTCAGACGGTTAGAGCGCAGCATTCATAATGCTGAGGTCGTGAGTTCAATTCTCACTCTCGCTACAATAAAAAGCCGGTTTTGCATTACAGGACCGGCTTTTTTATTAAAAGCTACTTGTTTCCTTCTTCTTTATTGTTTTTTTCGGTTTCTTCTGAATCTTCTTTTGTTTGATTTTCTTCGTCAGGAGACTCCTGTTTCTCAGGTTCCTTATTCTGGGGTGTTTGTTGGTTTTCCTGTTCTTCCTTCATTCTGAGTTCGTTCTCAACTTCTTTTTTTCTTTTCATAAATCTTGAGAAACTGTTGCTTGTAGAGAGAAGATATCTGTATTCTGTGGGGCTGAACCACCCATCTCGTATTGTTCTTTTCCTGAGAGGTACTTCATCAATGGCTTTTGTAAAGGTTTTGTTGTCAGACCAGGTTCGGAGCATACCCCGAAAATAATAGAAGAAATAAAATCTTTCTTCATCAAGTTTGAGATACATGTATATGCGATCGCCTCCTCTTTGCTTGATAATCTCAACATAACCATCTACATACTTGTTGATGGGTTTTCCGTTTATAAGAGCTATTCCAATATCACCCTGCGCAATGTATGAATTACTGGAGGTATTCCAGCGGAAATCAATATCTGAAAACAGAATGGTGTTATTGAATTCCTTAGGTATTTCTGCTTTCTCTTTATACAGTTTGACTTGTTTTAGATACTTATTCGTGTTCTCAGTACCGTATATCTCATTCAGATTCTTTTGGAAATACCTGGAATCCAGGTTGATGGTTTTAAGATTTTCCCTGGCCACAATATCATTTATCATGGTATCCAGTGCATCTTTGCTGAAAAGAAAATCAACGGGTAATGTTAATTCAACCTTGATATCATTTTCCGGTAGATTATGATCCAGCCTTCCGGCAGGTTCAATGGTCATTTTGTTGAAATCAACACCCATGTTCATTTTTCCTTCAGCATTGTATACACAGTATTTTTTATCAAGGCTGATCATTGGGCCAATCGTATCAGGATTGTTGAGTTTGTGTTTTTCAGCGATGTGGTATTTATTGGCATAATCATCGGCTTTTAAATATCCTTTGGAAGAAATAATAGGATTATCGCTGGGGTCTTTACGCGGAGTCAGGAAAGTAGAGTAAATGTGTGTGGTGTCAATGGTAATGTAAGAACCCACAAAGACTTTCCTTCTGTTTAGATCCATTAAATTTTCACCGATTGGTATGTAAATGTCCTCCGGGTTTATGACTGATTCAAAATAGGTGTAACGTGGCTTAATTGTAGGGCAATCATGGAATAATCTGACTCCTCCTTTAAATTCCAGGTGTTTTCTTGGTGATTTAATAAAGGCATCTCCTCTGTACCGGAAGTTTGGGCTGAGTGTAAAACTGTCAAGGTGAGCAATGGTCCCTTTCGCATTGGTGTTTGTAGACTTGTCAACTGTAATTTGATCAAAATGTATTAACTGTTTGGAATCATTCTTGTCAACATAGTAATAACTGCCCTGACCGGTATAATCATTTCTTCCTTTAATTTTCAGTTTTGAATCAAAAAAGTTGTGGTACCTGCTGTTCCTGTTAGCAATAACCTCTGAATTTCTCAGGGTGTCCATGCTGGCATTTTCCTTTACGGTTATTAGTCCTTTCTCAGGAATAATTTTTGCATCTGCTATATACAGAGAATCTACTTTTTTTGCTTTTAATGTTTTATCACCGATGGTATAGTCAGCTTCTGTTGATATAAAACGCAGAGAATCCTGATTTCCATGCTTTGAAACGAATAAAACACCCTGGGCATCAAAATCTTTTAAACTTTCCATTTCATCCTCTCTTTGATAAGTTTTCTCTGGCTGAGGGAATGATTTTATATCAAGGGCATTTTCATCCATTTTCCATGTAAACTTATCGAGATAGGCAATATAAAGATTCTGCGGGAATTCGGTTTTTTCATAGTTTTCAATTGTTCTGAATGTGCCCCTTTGATAGTCCAGGTTTATTCGTGTATCCAGTTTATCTGCTGTAAAAGCAATGTCTTTTTTGTCGAGGGTTCTGAGTGTTAAATCGGCTGTATCAGCGTCAAACTGCCTTGATTTAAATGTATACCTGTTTGATTCAAGTACAGCTTTAGACATATCAAGTGTTCCATTGGCAGTCAATCCTGATGGTTTGAGTGTCATATTTCCATTTAGTTGATACTCTTCATCGAACATGACAAAATCAGACCCTGTTTTATTAATATTCATATAATCCTCATGAGGATACCACTTAACATTGACACCTTTTGAATGTACCCTGGGGTACTCAATTCCCGTGGTTTTTTGTTTGATTTTAAATTCATTGGTATGTATTGATGTGGAATCGGGAAAGAAAAGAATGTCATCGGTAGACATATCGGCCGTTAAGTACGTGAGCCTGCCTTTACCCTTCAGGCCTCTGTTGCTCATGTCAATGGTGTTGAAGTATTTGCCTTTCCCTTCATATAGAGGATACCCATCCTCAGGTGTGTTTTTTACAAATCCCATTGAACGATCATCTCTCAATTTCAGTGTTTCTTCAAATGGAGGAAAGATGTCAGCTGAATGGAAATTCCCTTTAAATTTGAGGTTTTTGGGATTGAAGTTGTCAAGACTATCCATTTGAAAGGGGTAAAGCTCGAAGTAAAAGTTTTCTCTCTTATAAGGTCCGTTAAACAGGTTGTCGTAATAGACATAGGATTTCTGTTTACTCTCAAATTTGGGATAGGTGGGATAGTAATCTTTTCCTGATTTGTTATCGGGCTTATCTATATAAATGTCTCCGGAGAGATCATTGATAGTATTTTTAACCCTGGCCAGCACGGCTTCCCCATAATCGTCCATTTCTCCTGTCTGAAATTGGATGTTTAAAGAGTCAATGCTGTCCAGCTCAATTTTAAACTGGTCATAACTGAAATCATAATTTTGCCCATAGAATGTAAACAGGCCCGCGTCAACTACCCCTGCAAAATGAAAGTCCCTGTTTTTCTTCATAATAATTTCCTGGTTGGCAGGATAAATCGTAACATCTTGGGAGTCGCTCAGGTGGATTCTTGGAACTCCGTGAATATTAAGCTCCATAGTGGAAAGGTCAAGGATTCCGCTATGTTGAGGAGATTCTGTTGAGGATTGAAGCCTGATTACATCATAATCTATCTTGTCAATTCGGGAGCTAATGTAATCGTAAAGTTTATCATTTATGCTGATGGTATCATTATCCATATCATAAAAGATGAAGCCATCCTTTGCCAGCGGAACAAGACGGTTCTTAACCATATAGGTTGCTTTTCTGACATATTTTGCATATTCCTTTATATCAAATTTCCTGGAATTCACTTTTTGGGCATAATTCCTGATAGCTATCAAAGGGTGCATTTCATCCCTCATCTCTAATTCATTCCATTTTTCCAGTGTAAAATAATTGGTTGAGGTGAAAGTAGCATTCCCTATATTTTTGTTTCTTCCATAGGTAAAGTATATTTTATTTTCTGTTGTTTTCCAGAGAAGGCGGTCAAACTTCATGCTCAGATTATGATAGGAATTGTAATAAACGCTTTCGGATAAAACATTGTCGTTGCTTGTAAATTCAATTTCATTGGAATTCACATAATAATTAAACTGCAGTCCTGTATGGAAAATAGAATCCTGACCCAAATGGACAACCACACTTGCATTTCTTGAAACAGCTTTTGTTTTCTGAAGAACAAATAACTGAGCCTCAATTGTCATGAATAGCTGGTCATCTTTTTCCACATGAATTAACGCTTCCTTGTTTTCACTGCCGCTTCCTATGAATTGCGAACCTTTCATGGTAAACCCACCGGTAAAATTCATGTTTTCGTATATATTTTTAATTTCAAAAATGTTTTTATAAGAATTAAAAACTGGATAAATAGCACTTTGGGGTTTTATGATATGGACGAGCTTATCTTGCATCCTTCCCATGACCGGTTGATCAAAATACAATTTGTTAACAAATTTTACGGAATCTGCTTTGTATTCTGCCTTAGTCATTTGTATCTCGTAATCACTTAATTCAGCATAAATATTTTCTTTGGAATAGCCTGCCCTTTCCCAGGTAACCTTTCCATTTTGACCGTGCCACATGTTTGTGAAAGGGTAAAATGTTCCCGATGTATTAAAAATTTGTATGCTGTCTTCCCTGAACCGGCATAGTAAATCGGTATTTTTGTAGATGATTTTCAGGGTGGTGTCGAAAGTAAATTCATAATTCCGATCAGATGCAATCCATGTTCTTGTCTGAGAAGAAAATAGAATGGAAGAGATGAAAAAGTCTGTTGTGAAATTAAAGGTTTTCATTACTGTTTTAAGTTTCCCTTTTGGTCTTGAGGCAGCATACCGGAAACTTTTCATCCATACCGGAAAATGGCGATCAGATATCCCGATGGAGTCCTGATGGGTAAAAAAGTCCATCATTGTAATGAAATGAGGTTCGCGTTTGGCTCTTATTGATAATAATCTGTTGGCTATAAATATAATGCTGTCGCGCTTTTCGGGTTCAAATTTACCGGTCGTCCAGGATTCATAAAATCTTTCAAAGATATCTTTCTTGGAATTAGATATCTTTCCCTCCATGTATTCGCTATAGGTTTTAATGAATTTGGCAGAATCTTCAGGGAATTGTTCAACAATCTGACCAAATCCTTTTAAAGAGAAAAGAAAGAAGAACAGTTGGAATAAAAGAATGTATCTGAGGTATTTCATTGTTTTCATATTCTGAACGATTATTCCATAAAAATAAAGCAAAAAACAAGACAATTCAAAAACCTTTATTTTCTTCGTATATCGTTTTCTGGTTGGCTGAAATGCAATGTGTTAAGAATTATGAGTTTTCTGCAAGAACCTGTTCCTTTGTAAATTTTATTGCTATCCAGTTCTTTTTTTCAATGAAATAACGATAGGTTAATTTGTGCTTTTCGGCCAGTTTCTTGATATCTTTCCTGTCATTAGTATAAATACCACTTATGAGAAGTATACCATTGTATTTTAAAGCTTCAGAATAGGAGGGAATGTCCTGCAGCAAAACATTACGGTTAATATTAGCCAATATTACGTCAAATTTTTTGTCCCTGATATGTGAGACGTCACCCAAAATAGTTTTGATTTTTCTACAGTTGTTGGCTTTTGAATTTTCCAGCGCATTTTTATAAGCCCAGTCGTTTTTGTCAATAGCTACAATACTTTTTGCCTGCTTTTTTTCTGCCAGTATGGAAAGCACTCCTGTGCCTGAACCCATGTCAAGGACCTCTTTATTTTTCATGTTCGTGTTGAGGATTTCTTTAAGCATAAGAAATGTCGTGGAATGATGACCCGTTCCGAAAGACATTTTGGGCTCAATTATTATATCGTATTCGTAATCTTTTGAGGGCTTGTGGAAGGGGGCTCTAATGATACATTTGTCTTCAATGATAACAGGCCTGAAACTTTTTTCCCAGGATTCATTCCAGTTTTTTTCTTTTATTAGTTGGTAGTGGAATTCCAGGGAATTTTTAAGCGTATGAACAAAAGAAAGTTTTTTCACTTCCTGCATGTCAAATTCCTTCTCAGGGATATATGCCTTAAGGCCTTCTTCAAATTCGAGAAAGCCGGTAAATCCCAGGGATGAAAGTTGTGCCACTAAAATGTCTGCAATTCTGTTTTTTTCGCTATTGGGTTCATGAATAATGCATGACAATTCGATTGTGTTCATCTGGCATTTAGATAAAAGAATTGCAGATTTGGATAAAGTCTTTGGAATTAAGTGATGCACCACCGATTAGTCCTCCGTCAATGTCAGGCTGGCCAAAAAGGCTTTGTGCATTGGATGGTTTGCAACTTCCCCCGTAAAGGATAGTTTTCTCAATATCCGGCCCACCGGGAAAATGCTCGTCAATCAATTTTCTGATGAAATTATGCATTTCCTGGCCCTGCTCAGGAGTGGCTGTTTTGCCTGTTCCAATGGCCCATACAGGTTCATAGGCTATAATTATACGGCTAAAGTCGTCTGTATCAAGTTTAAATACCGTATTCTCCAGTTGTTCTCTTACTACATCAAAATGTTTCTCGTTTTCCCTGTCTTTAAGACTTTCTCCACAGCACACTATCGGGAAAAGATCATTATTATTGGCCTGACCTATTTTCTTAAGGATGGTTTCGTGGTCTTCATTGTAATAGCTCCTTCTTTCCGAATGCCCGATAATTACATATTCTGCACCCGTTGATCTAATCATGGAAGCTGATACTTCTCCTGTATAAGCGCCGGACTCTTCTGCGGCACAGTTTTGTGCTGCTACCTTAACTCCTGTTTCCTCCAATATTTTAAAGATCTCATATAAATGAGTGAAAGGAGGTGCGACAATAACAGTAATCTCACGCGGTATTTCAACGTAGTTTTCTCTTATATTATTTGCCAGTTCAATTCCATCCTGTAGGTTGGTATTCATTTTCCAGTTTCCTGCAACTACTTTATGTCTCATATCTATATCTTGATTTTAATCATTAATATTAATAATATTTCACTACTAATATAACAAACTCCTTAAATATTTAATAATATTCAATTACATTTCTCACCTCTATATTAATCGATAACCTTATTAAGAAAACAAAGGACTGTTTCAGCATATGTATTCCTTGGCCTACTGCAAACGTTTTAACAAAGTCCAATTGATTTTTTGTACCCGTAAAACGTAAATAATTTGGTTATAACAGAATTTCTCCATTAGTATATCTTGTTAAATTAAGGGTTTATAATTAAGTTTACACAATATAAATAACCTGTTTTTTATTAGGTGATTGTATAAATTTTTATTTAGAAATATATGGCAGCAAATTTAAAAGCACTTTTGGTTGATGCAGATTCCGGATTTTACAGAATGAAAAGGTATCCGGTAGGTCGGTTTTTCGGACCGATAGATTTAGGTCTTTATCTTTCAGGTAGATACAATAGCCTGAATATCGGGACCGGTCTTTTAGCCGGATCCATTTTTCCCGGATCAAACCGGCTTGTATTTACCGGGTTTTCCCCTTGCTGGGGAGGATTTTTTATTTCCTCTATGGGGGGTGCCGGATTGGTTTTTGATAATCTCGGTATAAACAGTCTTTCTATAATTGGGAAAGCATCTTATCCTTCCATTCTTTACCTGAACCGAACCCATGGTGAAGAAATAGAAGTAGAGCTGGAACCCGTTGAAATTTATGATGTATGGAGAAATGGAAGAAAAGGGATATATTCTCTTATGGACCATACATTTGAGCGTTTTGGAGATCGATACAAATCCGATCCACGAATACTTGCTATTGGTCCTGGTTCAGAAGCTAGTGATGTGGGAGCGATTGGATCAGTACCCATAAAAAAAGGAAAGATTACGCATGTGGATACGTGGGCAGGTCGTGGTGGCTTTGGAACAAAACTGTTCCGTGAACATGGCATTATGGCGATTATCTACGGAGGGACTCATATAACGGAAGACTTCAGGGATAGAAAAGTGGCCGATCAATGGTTTCAGGACCGATATGAAAAGAAACTGGCTGCTAAAGATATTGAAGCTACAACAAAATACAGATTTGAACCTAAATTCAAGACGGGTGGTACCTTTGGTGTGAACTATGCTACAATGGGGGGTAAGCTTCTTGCATTTAATTACAAGTCAATATACATGACTGAAGAAGAGCGCAAGAAGATTCAGGAGGAATTTATTGAAAAACACTACCTCAAGCAATTCAATGAAGAAACTATTGAAACAAAAAGCCAGAAAAATTGCGGAGAGCCATGTGCAGCGGTTTGTAAGAAGATGCGCGGGGAATTCAAAAAAGATTATGAGCCCTATCAAACCATGGGTCCGCTTACCGGGGTTTTTGATCAACGGGCTGCTGAAAAATTAAATCATACAGCTGACATGTATGGCTTTGATGCTATCTCCATTGGAGGAGTTTTGTCATGGTTAATGGACTCTTTGGATGAAGGGCTTTTTACCCCTGAAGAATTGGGAGTTAAAGATAAGCCTATTTTTAACACAGACAATTTTGACGTGGTTGACTCGTCTCACCACAATGCCGATATTGCAATTGAACTATTAAATTCCATTGTAGAAAAGAGGGGTATTTTAGACATGAGGAGAGGCATAAGGAGGTTTGGGCACAGAATATCCATGAAAAAGGATAAGAATATGATAAAGAACTTCCTTTATTCTGCCTTTGGGCGCAGGGGATGGATGGTTCCCAATCAATACTGGACCCCGGGTGTCCTTTCACCTATGGCTATCATGGGAAAATATTACATGTACTACGGTCCGGATTTTATTCCTCCAAGAACGCTTGGGCAGCTAAATGCAGAGCGTTTCAAACAGGAGTTGATTTTGGACAATATGGGTATGTGTCGTTTCCATAGAAAATGGGCAGAGGAGATGTTGCCGGATATCGTGGAATCTCTTTACGGTATGAAAGATGAGTTTTTGAAGAGTCTCAATTTAACTGCCAGCCGGATTAACAGCAGGAATGCTTCAGTTTTTTGGGAATCGGAAAGAAGCATAGACTTTGTTTATCAATTTATGAAAAGAAAGAAAGATGTCGATGGCTCTGATGATCCTGAACTGGAGAAATGGATTAATGCATTTGAAAAAGACAAAAGAGAAGCTGCTTTTAACTTTTGGTATGAAATACACAAAGGTATACAAGAGTCACTGAGAAGATATAATATTTGACATATTTACGACTGTGTTTTTCTGGTAGAGTGTAAATCTGGGCTGGGTATAATCTGATGTGTTACTCAGCTCAGTCTCACTCTTGGGTCTAGTATAGCATAGGCAATATCCACGAGAATATTGATTATTATAAAAATGATGGCAATTGTCAGCACCACGCCCATGACAACAGGCAAGTCATACTTGTTAAGGGCATCAACAATTACGTAACCCAATCCTTTCCACCCGAAAATGTATTCTACAAATACAATTCCTGCCATCATACCTGCAAACCAGCCTGAAACTGCTGTTATGACAGGGTTTAATGCATTCCTTAAGGCATGTTTGAAAAGTATCCGGCTTTTGTTTAGCCCTTTGGATCTGGCTGTCCGGATATAATCCTGCGATAAAACATCCAGCATAGAGTTTCTGGAAAGCTGGATAACTATTGCCAGTGGCCTGATCCCTAATGTTATGGCCGGTAATATAAGATTTTTTAATTTTAGGTGTATGCCCTCACCAAAATCATCCACTTCATAGAGGTTCCCGGTAAGGTTTAATCCTGTGTATTCTCCCAGAACAAATGCAAATAACCATCCGATAAGAATAGCTGCGAAAAAGGAAGGAAGAGAAATACCAAAGGCAGAAAAGAAGATGGAAAGCCTGTCTAACAGTGAATCTTTGTAGATAGCAGCTAAAATACCAATAAAAATCCCTATCAATGAGGCGAACACAATGGAGGCCAATGCAAGTATGAAAGTGTTTGGAAGAGTTTCCCCTATGATCCGGGTGACTTCCTTACGGCTTTGATAAGATCTCCTTAAATAGGGTTTTTTAAGGATAATATTGAAGTTACCGGATTTAATTATTGGTCGATACGGGGAATATTTTCCGGGATCGAGGTAAAAAAAACTGGATTCGTTCTCTGAATGAAAAGAAATTGGGGAAAGGTCGTTCAGGTATTTAATGTATTGAATTCCTTTCGGTTGATTTAGGCCTAAATCATTTCTGATAGCTTCAATAGAAGCGACATCTGAGCGTTGACCCATAATCATCCGGGCCGGATCACCGGGAAGGATATTGAAAAGAAAAAAGATTAAGGTGGCAACACCCCATAAAATGAGAATTGCATACAGGATGCGTTTTATCAGATATTGTGCCACAATTCAGTTAATTAGTGCGATTTGAAATTCTTAAGTTACTTCCGTGTTAATAATACTCTTTTTCTAATTCTTTAACGGCCGGAAAGTCATTATAATGCCATTTATCTAACACTATACCGTCTTTAATTAGCATTAGCCCGGGATTTGAACGGATAATAGTTTTCAGGGTTATTTCATCTGTATTATAGAACTCATAGGGAGCAACAGTTTTCTTCCTGAAATCCTCTATGGTTTTTTCCAGGGAGGCTGTAAGGCAGATAAATGAGTTCTCATTCTGTTTGTTGGCAAATCTGGCAATCTTATTGATTTGCAATATGTGTTTCCTTTCATGCGAGGCCTTTTTCAAATCATAAGAAATCAAAAGGAACACCGGGTGGTTTTTATCCAGAATAATATCCGTCACATCAGAGCCATCAAGTGTTGTTATAGTAAAATCGTGAATGGGCGGTTGGTAACCTTCTTCTACAAGAATGTTCTTTGTTTCTACCCATTGCCAGGTTGAATCCGGCAGATTATCCAGTGAGAATTCTTTAATCCTGCCATCTTTCTTATATTTTAATACTGTTTTGTATTCGGGCTGAGGAGCATCTTCGGGAATCTTCATTTTTTCCGGTATATTGGCTCCTATGTTGTAAGGCCTGAAATCAATTACAGGCAGATGGTTGTAACAATAATAATTAAGAGCTAAAACCCCAATGAGAGCAACCCCCATCACACTATATTGCTGAATTGGTTTTAGTGTTGGTTCAAATTTATTCCTGTTAATGAAAATAAGAACCACAAAAATCATGATCACCACATTTTTCCAGAATGTCTCCCAGTTTGTTAAAATAATGGCATCTCCGAAACAGCCACAGTCCTGCACAGGATTATCCAGGGCCAGATAAAAGGTTAACACAGTAAATAAACTCATAAATATCAATGTGATCCAGGAAGTAATCTTCATTCTGAAATTACTAACCAGTGCGATACCTATTAAGAATTCAAAGACTATCAGTATAACCGCAAGAGGCAGTGCTGTCGGCTCTAGTTGTTGCATTCCAAAGGCAGTAAAGTAATCCATAAACTTGTATGTGGAACCCAGCGGATCAACACCTTTCACAAAACCTGAAAATATAAATACTGCTCCAACAAGTATACGGCTGATTAATCGCAGATTTTTCATATTATTGAATATTTATTTTAAATTGGTTCTCAAATATACAAAAAATGGTTTCTTTTCATTTTCTTGAAAACTGAAGTTTTAGCCAGAAGAGTATAATTTTGAGGTTTGAAAATAGTTCACTTTAAATATAGAAATGAAAACAGATAAAATATTAAAACTCGGTAATCCTCTGCTATATGAAGTTTCAAGTCCTGTCACAAAAGCAGAGCTTCCTGAAGTAGAGAAGTATGCAAAAGAACTGGATGAACTAATTCTGGAATATCGTTCTTTATATAATGCAGGGAGAGCCATAGCAGCTCCGCAAATTGGATATATGAAGCGAGTTATTTGTATGCATATTGATAAACCCCAGGTTCTCATTAATCCCGAGTTGTTTGATAAAAGCCAGGATTTGATTGAGTTGTGGGACGATTGCATGAGTTTTCCGGGTTTGCTTGTTAAGGTAAGAAGGCACAAAAGTTGCAGAATAAAATTCCGTGACCTCAACTGGGAGGAACATGAATGGTTCCTGGAAGATGACCTTTCCGAACTACTTCAGCATGAATACGATCACCTGAATGGTATTCTGGCTACTCAACGTGTTATTAACGGACAGGGATTTGCTTTTAACTCGGAAACTGATAAGTTGAAATGATAAAAATGCCATTCCCTGACTTAACCGTGGCCAATTTATATTACCTTTGAGCTATATTTATTCGTTATTATTCCTGATTTATGCATAGATGGCTCAACTTATTAATTATTGGCTTATTTGTCATCCTTATACAAGCTTGTGAGGATAAACCATGCAACCGGACTATGGAATCCCTGACCGGAGTCGAATTTTATTCCCTGGACGTGAATAATGCTAAAACAGATACGATTATTCCTTATCTTGCAGTGTACGCCCCTGAGCAAACTGATACTATGTTTGCTGATTCTACATTAAGATCAATGAAACTTAACCTGAACCCTGAAAAAGATGAGACAATTCTTATTTTTTCTTTTGGTTCTGCTTATGATACTATCGTATTTGAATATGCCCGGGAATTTAGATTGGTATCGCAGGATTGTGGATTTCAGTCGATTTTTAACATTAAAAACGTAACAGCCACAAAGAATGCAATAGATTCTCTTAGTTTAATTGATCCAATTGTAGATATTGATGATAAGACACATCTTGAAATATTTATGCTTAAGTCTGATCTTTAGCACCTTTGGCCATACAGGATATAGCCAGGTCAAGCGAACCAAAGGGCCAAGAATTGGATTTGATGTCTCTCATCTTGTGCGAAGGTATTTTGAGCCTGGTCACAAGGTCTATGCTTTCTCGCTTGATTATGAGATTGATTTGGATTATTTCCCTGTAGTGGAATTTGGGCTTTTTGAAACACATAAAAGCCAGGAAACTTTGGATTATTCCTCTAATGGTTTTTTTTGTAAAGCTGGCCTGGATTACAACCTGACCAATGTGAAGGGACCCTGGGATCATGACATATTTTTTTCGGGCTTTCGCCTTGGTTTTTCACAATTCAATCATCAGGCCTCAGATATCCTTATCAGAAATGATTATTGGGGAGATTATCAGATCGATGAGATATCTTCAAATAAGTTAAGAGCTTTCTGGTTTTCTGCAGTGTTGGGAATGAAGGTGGAACTCACCGAGAACCTTTTTATTGGCTGGTCTCTCCGTGGCAGGATAATGCTTGCCAAGGACAGGGATCCTGACATGCCCCCCGATATGATTCCCGGCTATGGAAAGGGGGATAGCAGTTCTAATCTTGGTATTCAATATTTTGTTTCTTTCAGGGTTCCTTTATTGAAGGAAGATTTTGTTAAACGTTAATTGTTTTTATCATTGTCCTGGAGCGAAATACCCAGTCTTATACAAATCTGTTTATTTAAAACAATAGTGAGCGAAGATCGCTCAATTTGGGTTTTATTTAGTGTAAAGGCTTCTAATCTATAAAATTCTTTTATTAAGATTAATTAAATATAAAAATTTAGTGGGTTATATTTATCTTTGTGGGTTATAAAAATAGAAATCCTATGAATAACAATGATAATAACACAAACCTTATTAAAATCAGGAAGTTGGCTGAACAGGAAGAATATGAAAAAGCCTTAAAGATGCTTGATGAAGAGCTTGAAAGAGTTCCTGAGAATACTGAGTTGATGGTGGAAAAAGCAAAAATTTACAACCATTTACAGCAGTATTCAGAAGCCATAAATACCCTCCGGGAGGTTCTTAAAATTAACCCCGGGCACAAAGAAGCCCGTAATATGCGTGAGATGTGTTTTGACATCCTTCGTTCCCAGCAGCTCGATATTTATTCATCAACCAACCTTTCAAACGATCCCTGGCTGGATGAATGAATAGCAACTGGGTAACCTGATAATGCTCAGGCAAAATTCTGAATTCATACATTTAAATTGGTCAATTTTTCAGTATATTTGGTCGCTGATTCAAAGTACACGGAAAAATTATTTTTTATGAGCAAGAGTAAAAATTTTGCATTAATCGGAGTAGCAGGATATATTGCAATCCGGCACCTTCGTGCCATTCTGGAAACTGGTAATAATCTTGTTGCCACCCTTGATAAATTCGACAGCGTAGGAGCCATTGACAGTTATTTTCCCTACGCTGATTTTTTTACGGAATATGAGCGTTTTGACAGGCATTTGGACAAGTTGAAGCGCAAGGGGACTAAGATTGATTATGTTAGTATTTGTACACCAAACTATTTGCATGATTCTCATATTCGTTTTGCCCTGAGACAGGGAGCAGATGCTATTTGCGAAAAACCTGTGGTTTTGAATCCCTGGAATCTGGATGCACTTATTGAAATAGAAAAAGAAACTCAGCGTAAAGTCTATAATATTCTGCAGCTGAGACATCATCCCAGTATTATTGAGTTAAAAAAGAAAGTGGATAACGGTCCTTCCGATAAAGTTTATGACATCGATCTGACTTATATAACTTCACGGGGAAACTGGTATTTTATCTCATGGAAAGGGGATGAGCAAAAATCAGGAGGAATAGCTACAAATATCGGTGTGCATTTTTACGATATGCTGACATGGATCTTTGGAGATGTGCAGCTAAATGTCGTCCATCTTTACCAGAAAGATAAAGCTGCTGGTTATCTGGAACTGGAAAAAGCAAGGGTTAGGTGGTTTTTAAGCGTTGACTACAACGATATCCCTGATGAAATGAAAAATGAAGGAAAAAGGACTTACCGGTCAATTACTGTAGACGGGGAGGAAATTGAATTCAGCGGTGGATTCACCGATTTGCATACCTTGTCTTACCAGGAAATACTTAAAGGAAAAGGTTTCGGACTGGAAGCCTCCAGGAAATCGATAGAAACAGTTTATACAATTCGTAATTCGACTCCTGTTGGTCTCAGAGGAGAATATCATCCATTTTGTAAAAAAATACAATAATTTTAATTAATCATGTACGAAAAGATTGTTAATAAACAAGAAAAGATAGCTGTAATAGGTCTGGGGTACGTTGGATTACCCATTGCACTGGAATTTGCGAGAAAAGTACCCATCATTGGTTTTGATATTAAACCCGAACGGGTGGAAATGATGAAAAACAATATTGACCCCAGCAGGGAAGTTCCTTCTTCGGCCTTCGAAGGGTGTGATATTGAGTTCACTTATAATCCTGAAGATTTAAAAGAAGCTAAATTCTACATAGTCGCTGTTCCTACACCGATAAATGAACACAACGAACCGGAACTCAAACCACTTCTTTCAGCTACGGAAACTGTTGGAAAAGTGCTTAAAGAGGGAGATTATGTAGTGTATGAATCTACAGTTTTCCCGGGAGCAACTGAAGAGGAATGTGTGCCTATACTGGAAAAAGAATCGGGGCTCAAATATATCGAAGACTTTAAGGTTGGTTTTAGCCCGGAACGAATTAACCCGGGAGATAAGGTACATACCCTTACAACTATAACAAAGGTAACCTCAGGTTGTGATGAAGAATCCTCTGAAAATATAGCAAAAGTTTATGAAATGGTGATTGAGGCAGGAGTTCACAGGGCAAGCACTATTAAAGTTGCCGAAGCTGCCAAGATCATTGAAAATACACAAAGAGACCTCAACATTGCATTCATGAATGAATTGTCAATTATTTTCAACCGAATGGGAATTAATACCTATGAGGTTATTGAAGCTGCTGCGACAAAATGGAACTTCCTTAAATTTTATCCGGGTTTGGTAGGGGGACACTGTATAGGAGTGGATCCTTATTATTTGACTTACAAGGCGAAAGAACTGGGTTACCATGCACAGATTATCAATGCCGGCAGGTTTGTGAATGATTCTATGGGTGGATACATGGCTAAGCAATTGGTGAAAAAACTAATAGCCAAGGAAAAAAATCCAAGAGAAGTGAAAGTGCTTATTATGGGTGTCACTTTTAAGGAGAATGTTAGCGATATCAGGAACTCTAAGGTTGTGGATGTCTATAATGAGCTTTGCTCATTTGGAATATCAAAGGTGGATATGATTGATCCATACGCTTCTTCTGAGGAACTGAAGGAAGAATATGGCATTGAATTAAAGGATGAACCTAAAGGAGCATACGATGCTATTGTAGTCGCTGTAAGCCATGAACAATATGCAAAACTCCAGGAGCAGGATTTTATGAAACTTGCTGGAGATGATGCTGTTTTTGTTGATGTGAAAGGAATTTTCAGAGATAAGATTCAGAACCTTGATTATTGGAGTTTATAAATATTGCAATAATTTGATAGTTAAGTTTTTATTGGTTTTCCAAAAGCTTAGTTTGTCTTGTTTTTGTAACTGAGCTGGCGGAGCTGTATAAGTTTAAAATTGACATGAAAATATTAGTAACTGGTACTGCAGGTTTTATAGGATATCATTTGGTAACTAAACTGCTTGAAGATAACCATGAAATCATAGGTCTGGATAACATTAATGATTATTATGAGCCGGAACTTAAATATTCGAGGTTATCAAAGCATGGTATTGAATTAGACGGTGATACGTATAATCAATTACTGAAAAGTAGTGAAAATCCGAATTACCATTTTATTAGACTGGATCTTTCGGATAAGGACAAGCTTTTTGAGTTTTTTGACAAGAACAGGTTTGATAAGGTTGTCCACCTTGCTGCCCAGGCTGGTGTTCGATATAGTTTGACACACCCTGAAGCATATCTGAAATCAAACTGGGAAGGTTTCCTTAATATCCTGGAAGGTTGCAGGCACTATGAAGTGAAACATCTTGTTTATGCCAGCAGTTCAAGTGTTTATGGGTTAAATGAAGAGATGCCGTTTTCTGAAAATGACAATGTGGATCACCCGATAAGCCTTTATGCGGCAAGTAAGAAGAGTAATGAACTGATGGCTCATACTTATAGTTATTTGTATGATTTACCTACAACTGGACTGAGATTTTTTACTGTTTACGGGCCCTGGGGCAGACCGGATATGGCCTTATTTAAATTTACCAAGGCTATCCTGGAGGGAAACCCGATTGATGTTTATAACAACGGGAATATGGAACGGGATTTTACTTATATTGATGATATTGTCAGCGGAATAGAAAAGGTTACATTGACTGCTCCGAAACCGAATGAACTTTGGAGTGGTAAAGACCCTGAGCCATCCAGTTCATTAGCTCCCTATAAAATTTATAATATTGGTAACAGCTCCCCGGTGAACCTGATGGATTTCATACAAGCTATTGAAGAATCGTTGGGAAAAGAGGCAAATAAAAATTTTATGCCCCTTCAACCCGGAGATGTGCCCAGAACCTGGGCTGATGTCAGCAACCTTAGAAACGATTTGGGCTATCAGCCATCCACACCAGTGGAAGAAGGGGTTAAGAGATTTGTTAAATGGTACAGGGAATATTATAAGGTGTAATAGCAGGCAAACTGAAGAGATATTTGACGGGAACGGGAGTTGTTTAGGTGTTTTAAAGATGATAATTATAAGCTATTGTTTGAATAAGGAGTATAATCTCCACATCTGAAAACAAATTGTTTTCACTAAGATCGAAATCAAGACGAAATGAAACTCATTTTATGTCGTTGTTATATAAAAATTTACAGTCTTAATTTTCTGACATCAAATCGTTTTACTTATTTCTAAGGTACCTGATTCAAATAGCACTTTAATGGAAGAACGGAAAAGTATTTACCGCAAACTCTGTGCAAATAATTCTGATGTAAAACTTTTTTCAAAAGATTGGTGGCTGGATACTGTTTGTGGAAAAGAAAACTGGGATGTTGCTCTTGCTTATAAACGAGATAAATTAGCTGGCGCTTTACCGTTCTATTTTGTAGAAAAATATGGATTGCGGTATATAAAAATGCCCGCGCTAACCCAAAATATTTCTCCCTACATAATATTTCCTGAAGGACAAAAAAAAATCAAAAGAATAGGATTTGAAGAACAAATTTTTGAAGAACTAATTTGTAGACTGCCTCGTTTTCAATACCTTAATATGAATTTTCACCATCGTTTTCAAAACTGGCTACCCTTTTACTGGAATAATTTTAAGCAGACTACAAGGTATACATACACAATCAGTGACTTGTCAGATTTAGATAAGGTATGGGATGCCTTTGACTCCACCGCAAGAAATCACATAAAAAAAGCAAAGAAAAAGGTAGAAGTAATTGAAAGTAATGATTGGGGTGCATTTTACAACATTAACCAGAAGACATTTGACCGGCAAGGGGAAGAAATTCCCTATTCACGGGGTTTGTTTGGCGATATTATAAAAACATGCCAGGATAAAAATGCTGCGAAAATCTTGTTTGCAATTGATAATAATAAAAAAATCCATTCAGCTGTTGCCGGGGTTTATGATGAACAAGCTTTTTACATCCTTGCCGGTAGTTCTAATCCTGAATACCGTAATAGCGGCGCTGAATATTTACTATATTGGGAAATGATTCAATTTGCTTCGAGACAGAATTTGACGTTTGATTTTTTAGGTAGTATGATGAAAAATGTGGAAACCCGGATCAGGTCATTAGGAGGCGAACCTGTCCCATATATGAATATCTCTAAAGAAAATTCAAAAATTCTTCGTTTTTACTGGTTTATTAAAAGAGAGTTATTTTAATTCATGACCCTTCTTGTCAAGATTTCAGAACCCAATTTTATTGAAAAAAAATACGCCATTGAAGTGCTCTTTAAATATTTTTTAGGTATTGAATATCACCTGGAAAAGAGCAGTTTGACTAATAAGACCACCATTGAATTACCAAACGGAAACAGAATCGATATTGAAGATCATTTCTTTTCCAGATACCAGGAAACTTATTTAAAAAGAGAGCATTTGCCTTCTCAAATTAAATGGCTGAATTCAACTTTTAATGAAGATTCTCCGCTACCTATAATTTATGGTGCTGATTATCTTGACATTAACAAAACAGGAAAATTTGTTATTATCACCCTGGGACTGGATCTTATTGCCAGCATATTTTTTATGCTTAGCAGGTGGGAAG
This sequence comes from uncultured Bacteroidales bacterium, assembly GCA_964585385.1. Classification (GTDB taxonomy): domain Bacteria; phylum Bacteroidota; class Bacteroidia; order Bacteroidales; family UBA12077; genus JAGXLC01. Next base: position 73,760 of record CAZPDP010000007.1, on the reverse strand, counting down.
AATATGTTAACAGAAAAAGAGATCGGCATGGAAGATTTCCTGCAGAGCAAAGCCTGGCTTATCAACATGGTTTTTTAAACCGGCCTATAGTGAATGAATATGCTGAATTCCTGAAAATAATCCTGGTATATCTTGATTATAATTATCCATTTCCTAAACGCAAATTCAGGTTTATTCCCACTCACGATGTTGATCATTTATTTTATCCCAAACATTCATTGCGCGATTATCTGGCTAACATAGCCCATGGTAGATGGGGGATTATTTCGAATGCAATAAAAAGAAATCCCTATAATACTTTTTCCTGTTTAATGGATATCAGTGAATCCAAAAACGTGCAATCTCATTTCTTTTTTATGGTTTCTGCTGCCCGGATATTCAGGTCAGGAGAAGATACGGAGAGAAAGGAGGTAAAAGATATCGTGGATAAAATCAAAGCTAGAGGACATGTTATCGGATTTCATCCTGATCGTGGCACATATAGGAATCTTTCGTTCTGGCATAAAGAATTAAGAGAGATACAGCAGTCCTTTGAAGTTGACATCAAAGAATTTAGACAACATTATTTGCAGTTTTCAGTACCTGAAACATGGGAAATAGGAGAAAAGAATGAGATGAAGATTGATAGTTCACTGACTTATCCAGAGGTATTGGGATTTCGTTGTGGTAGTTGTTACGAGTTTCCGGTGTTTGATTGTGTTAAAAGAAAGCAGTATAAACTGACGGAACTTCCAATCAGTGTGATGGACGGAACGCTTATTGACTACCTGCAATATTCTCCGGAAGACTCATTTGATGCGGTTAAGGAAATGTTTCACACAATCAGGCGTTTCCATGGTGATTTTGTTATTCTCTGGCACAATCATAGTTTTAGATACCCGAAATGGCTGAAATACCGACAGCTTTATAAGGAAATAATTCATTTGAAATAGGGTTTTTGACAGAATGAGGTTATTTTACATTGCAATCGAAAAACTGGATGCCAATATTGGGGTGACAGCCAAGATTAAAACCCAGGTTGAAGTACTTAATCAACTTGGATATGATACTACCGCAATTTTCATTGAATATAATGGTACACTTGATCAATCATATAAGTTAGAGAAATTTCATAAGTATTGGAGACTTGTGGTTAAGACATCAACGTGTCCATTGATTTCTAAATTCATTAACCGTAAGCGGGTATTCGGAATTTTGCATAACCTTCTGAAAAAGGAACCATTTGATTATGTCTATATGCGTTTTCCTCTATATTTGGATATTCCGTTAATTCGATTCCTGGGTCATTTTAGAGATCGCGTAGTATTTGAGAACCAATCACTACATACTGGAGAAATGCTGTCGAGAAGGCATTTGGGGAAATATTTGCTGGACAGTGTATTGGCAGGTCAGGTATATGCTAAACTTAAAGCAATAGTTGCAGTGACACCAGATATCGCTGATTTTTACCGCAGGAAAACAAATCGTAAAAACTTACCTGTGTTATCTTTATCAAATGGGATCGGTGTTCATGACATTCCAGTAAAGCAACATAAACCCATTGAAGATAAAAAGTTTAGCATTATTATGGTAGCCAGCTTCTTCCCGCATCATGGGGTGGACAGGCTGTTAAAGGGACTGAGGGCCTATAAAGGAGAATATGAGATCACCGTGCATCTTGTTGGAAATAGTGGAATTGATAAGAAAAATAATCATTTACAGAATTCATTGGGTAAAAATGTTATTGAATATGGCGCGATGAGTGGAAAACATCTTGATAAGGTTTATAATCAGTCTCATCTGGCAATAGGAAGTCTGGGTATTCATAGAATAAAAGGATTGAAAGAGGCTACACCATTAAAAACACGCGAATACATTGCAAGAGGAATCCCTTTTGCAATTGGATACAAGGATGTAGATCTATATGATGGCAACGAGATCGAAGATTGCTACATCCAATTGCCTCAGAATGATGAGCCGGTAGATTTTAATGGTCTCATCAGTTCAACAATCAGTATATACAAAAAATCGGATGTATCAGTAAGATTGCGTCAGTTTGCAGAAAATAATTTTGACTGGAATATTAAAATGAAGAAATTAGGAAGTTTTTTGGAATCTTTATAACATTGAAATTTATAGAGTACATACTGAATCCGGGCAAAGAAAGACAACTGTATAAGAACATCTTTACATTGACTACAGGTACAACTGTTGCCCAGGCAATTGCAATTGCTATCAGTCCGGTCCTCACCAGGATCTATGAGCCCGCCGAGTTTGGTAACCTGGCTCTTTTCGTTAGTTTGATAAATATTTTGACTATAATTGCTACAGGCCGTTATGAACAGGCTATAATGCTGCCAAAGAAGAAAAATGATGCTAAGCAGATTACAGGCCTTACAATTGGCCTGACTTTGACTTTTTCGGTAGTTCTATTGATTGTTGTTCTGCTATTTTCAAAACAAATTGCGGTTATTTTTAAACAACCTGAAATAGCACCCTGGCTTCTTTTGCTGCCTTTGGCTGTTTTTTTACATGCCGTATTTTATGCTTTTGAAAGCTGGAGTAACCGGGAAAAAAAGTATAAAGATATATCTTTGTCAAAAATTACGCAATCAGGACTTATTAGTTCTTCAAAACTGGCAATGGGATTTGCAGGTTTTGGAACAGCAGGAATGATAGTTAGTACAGTGCTTGGTTATATGGGAGCAGCTGTATTTTTGTTTAACAGGATTCTAAAAGGAAATACACGTTTTTTCTCAGAATTCAGAATATCGGAGTTCAAAAAACAAGCCAATCAATATAAAAAGTTTTTTCAGTACACAATGCCTTCTAACCTGATCAATAACTTTTCCTTACAACTCCCGGTGTTTTTACTTACCTCATTTTTTTCAGCAAGCATAGTTGGGTTTTATTCACTGGCTCACAGAATAATCACTGTACCGATGAGTCTTATAGGACGGTCTGTTTCCCAGGTTTATTACCAGAATGCATCTGAATTGCGGGGTAAACCTGAAGAATTGAAAGAGTTTACTTTCGGGATATATAAAAAATTATTATACCTGGGAGTGCTCCCTTTTTCTCTACTTGGTGTATGGGGAGACTATTTGTTTGGATTTGTTTTTGGAAGCGAATGGTCTGTAGCAGGGCAATATGCTCAATATCTAAGTATCTGGATTTTATTCAACTTTATTTCTTCACCCATTTCTCAGTTATTTTCTGTTCTTGAAATACAGGAGAAAGGTTTGGTAGTAAATGTGTTGTTGTTTATTTTCAGATTGTTCCCCTTACTACTTGGTATTGCTCTCTTTAGTGAAGACCCTTTGAGTGTGATAATTACCTTTAGTATATTGTCAAGTCTTTTTTGGATTGGTTTTAGTTTTTATTTGATGAAACTTGCTGGAGTTAAGTTTATTACAACTTTTATTTTTACCTTTAAGACAATATTCATTGTTTTTATCCCTTTAATTTGTATACGTTTATTGTTTGGATTATAATTAAGCTTCATGAGTCAAAATCACCTTGTAATGATGGGGAGGAAAATATTCAGAACTTTTACGTCTTTGTTTTTTAATAAAAAAGATATGAATTATCTTGGGGCAAAGAAAGTATGGGTCTATTTCCTGTTCCAGCGAGTTTTTCGGGTTAATGCCAGCATTCCCTGGTTGGTCCATTGGAGTTCTACTGTTAGTTTTCCTCAATATATTAAGACAGATGAGAAGAGTCCGAATCTTGGAACGGCGCCAGGGCAATATATACAGGGTCGCAATGGTATCGAAGTTGGCGCAAATCTGAGAATTGGACCTGGTGTTAAAATCATTTCATCCAATCATGATTTCCAGGATTACGATCAGTATTTAAAGACTCCACCTGTGAAGATAGGGAATAATTGCTGGTTAGCAGCTAATGTAGTGGTTTTACCCGGTGTTGAACTGGGAGATCATACGGTAGTTGCAGCAGGCGCTGTTGTGAACAAAAGTTTCAAAGAAGGAGATTGTTTGATTGGAGGAGTCCCAGCTAAAAAAATCAAAGACCTGGGACCCTATAAGAGAAAAAATGGATACTAATAAGATCTTGGAAAATGAATAATGAGCGGCATCGCACCTGGATATTTTATACAATGGATGATTATATCCATAGTAGTGAAACCGGTGGAACAAAGCGATTTAAGGAATTAATCCATAATTTGTCCAATTTTGGTGATATAATCCACCTGTTCATTCCTGTTCCCAATAATATTGAACAAAGTAACAATATTCACATCCATCCAATTAAAAGGACAGAATCCAAAGTCTTTCCAAATCTTTTTTTGAGCTTTATTAGGAATTATAAAACCCTGAAAAGGATAAACAAACTGGATTATGACAGTGCAGTACTTATTTCAGTTCCTTATGGCATACAGGGAGCTCTATTGGGGTTAAGGAATGTGAGTTTAATTCTCTGGGAGGATTTTATTGCCTGCAGGAAAATGCAATTGAAGCAAAAAAAAATTAAGTTTTTTAATCCTCTTCTGATTCAGTTTTTGAAAACAATTGAAGCGCTTGCCCTGCGGAAAGCTCAGAAAATTATTGTACAGTCCGGGGATGATTTGCAAAAGATACTAAAAAGGCATAAGAACAAGGAAGATACTATTCTGAATAAAACATTTGTAATCAATAATAATGTAAATGCCTCCTGGATTATAGAGAATCAGCAATTTCAAAATGAAAAGCCTGTTGAAAAATCAGAAAATCAAACGAACATTTATTTTGTTGGAAATGTTAAGGATAGCCGAAAGGGGCTTCATATATTGTTAGGTGCAATGGAAATGCTACTTGACAAAGGATATAGGGTAAGACTATTTATTATTGGAGGAGGTAAACTAATGGAGAAGTATGAGCATGAGTATTCCAAGCGGGAAGAAATTGAGTTTATAGGTTTAGTTGAAAACCCGGTTAAATTCCTGAAAAAAGCTGATTTACTTGTAGTTCCTTCTCTCGTGGATTCTTTCCCCAATACCATTATGGAAGGGCTGTATATGGAGATTCCTGTCATGGGAGCAAAAAGCGGAGGTATCCCGGAAATGCTTATTTATGAAGACTTGCTTTTTGAACCTCGGATATTTGAACTTTATAAAAAAATAGCCACTTTTATCGATCAGGACCAGGCGGAAAAGTTGAAAGAATTAGTTATCCAGCGAAAAAAGGAACTTACATTTGATTGGGGTAAGGAAATGAGCAGGATTTTAGCACGCTAGTTAAGAGTTTATTGCCCCTTATAGATAGTTGGAGGTGTAATTTGTTATCTTTGTTGGTGCTTTAAGTTATGAATTGCATGATTTTATTAAAATGGAAGATGTAACTGTTTATTGAAGTTTGGAATATACATTTTTATGAAGTTGTTAGTTCTCGCCAATCCAGAAGATCCACATACTATTAAATGGGTAAATGAACTTGCCCGTGAAAAAATTGAAATTTTTGTATTGGGATTAAATCAATATGATTCTTCAATTTATGACGGATTGGTTAATGTTCAGCATCAATCAGTCGGTTTTGCAAATAATTATATCAACAGTCGCCTGGGAAATTTTTCCAAAATTTTATATCTCAAAAGTCTTCCTCTCATTAATAAAATTATTAAAGAATTTCAGCCTGACATTATCCATGCGCATTATGCCAGCAGTTATGGACTTTTGACTTCCTTTCTTTCTTTTACGCCGGTCGTTTTATCTGTTTGGGGTTCAGATGTATATAAGTTTCCCAGGAAGTCTTTACTGCATAAGCATCTCATAAAAAGAGCATTGAGAAAAACAAGGGTCATTCTTTCTACAAGCAATAATATGGCTGGGGAAATTAGAAAGTATACAGACAAGGCGATCACTGTGATACCTTTCGGTATTGACACCCAAAAGTTCACTCCTGTGAAAAAGAGGAGTGGCAAAGAAAAGCTGGTTATTGGAACCATTAAAAAGCTAAAAAAATATTATGGCATTGATATACTGATTCAGGCATTTAAATTGGTTTTAGAGAGGAATCCTGACTTTAAACTTGAATTGAAGATTATAGGCGAAGGTCCGGAAAGAAAAAAACTTGAAAATATGACAGACAAATTTGGAATTAGGCATTTGGTGTATTTTGAAGGAAAAATGCCCCCCGACAGAATTCCTGAAATGATAAACCAGATGGATATTTTTTCCAGCTTATCCGTTTACGATGAAAGTTTTGGTGTGGCTTTGCTGGAAGCAGGAGCCTGTGAGAAACCTGTTGTGGTTAGTAATGTCCCGGGTTTTATTGAGATAGTTCAAAATGGAGCCACTGGTTTCATTGTTAAAAAGGGAGATATAGAAGGTGCAGCAAAAGCTATAGAGGAACTTATAAAAAGCAAAGAATTACGTCATAAAATGGGTTCAAAGGCAAGAAAACATGTTGTACACAATTATAGCCTGGAACATAATGTAGAGCAATTGCTTGAAGTATACAACAAACTGCTCCGGCAAAGCTAGTTAATTGATTATCAATTCATATCAATCTGGATACTATTCGATCTATTTTCCATAAATTTTTGAAACCGGGTTTCCTGAAGGACATTATGATTCTGCTTTCAGGAACGACAATGGCCCAACTAATACCGCTTCTGGTTAGCCCGGTCCTGACACGAATATACACTCCCGAAGAATTCGGTGCTTTAGGATTATTTGTTGCATTGGTCGGAATATTGTCGAATATAACCAGCGGGAGGTATGAAAGAGCAATAATGTTACCCAGGAAAAACCCCAGTGCAGTGAAGATATTTTATTTGTCAATTATCCTTTCGTTAGCTGTAAATATGGTTTTTTTCCTGATTATCCTTTTTCTGAATAATTTGCTTGTAAAATGGAATGTATCGCCTTTATATGTGCGATGGCTGGTTTGGGTTCCTATAGCTACTTTCTTATATAATGTTTTACAGAGTTTTACTTTTTTAAACAACAGGCAAAAAAAATATGGTAAACTGGCTGCGAGTAAAATGACCAAGAGCTTGGGAGCAACCTCCCTGCAGGTTGGGATGGGGTTTATGAATACCGGAGCAGCTGGATTAATTGGAGGGAATATAGGTGGACATGTACTTGGAATTGGTTATTTATGGAATAAATCACAGACCTACTTGAAAAAATTTCATCAGCCAATTACCTATTCTAACTTAAGAACTGAGGCTATTCGATACAGAAACTTTCCAATCTATAATACATGGACCAACTCCATTAACAAGTTATCCAATCAATTGCCTGTTTTATTTTTTACCCGGTTATTTTCTGCGTCAATTGTTGGATGGTATTCCTTTGCGCATCGAATACTTGCAACACCGGTAAATCTGGTGGGGATAGCAATAGGACAGGTTTTTTATCAAAAGGCTGCAGTGGAAAATGACAATGAGGAAAAATTCAGAATTTTTACGACAAAGCTGATCAATAAACTTCTGAATATTTCCTTCATACCAGTAGCGTTGCTATTGGTTTTTGGAGATTATATTTTTGGTTTTGTATTTGGTGAGGAGTGGAGAATTGCAGGGGAATACTCCCAGGCATTAATTGTATGGTTGTTCTTTGTATTCATTAATGCACCGCTTACTCATTTATTTAATGTGTTTGAAAAGCAAAGCCAGTGGTTCAAGATCAATCTGATAGTTTTTTTGGCCAGAATAGCAGGCATTCTTACGATTTACTGGATTTTTAACGGCTCTCTTTATGTTGTTATTGCTTTTGGCGTAATTAGCGCGTTGGGTCAGTTGGTTCAACTTTCTTACATTCTTAATGTTATGAAAATAAATTCAGCGCGTTTTGTCTTGAAGACCCTTTTGTTATTGGCTGTGGCCACTTTACCAATATATGTGATTCGGTATTTTTTTATTGCTTGATTCATAAAGATTCGAAGAATTATAGTGCTATGATAATTTAATGCAGGCATGAAGTTTATAGAAAAATGGACAGAAAAAATAAAGAAGCCTGATAACCTGGAATTTAAACAGGTTAAACTCTTCAATATACTGTTACTGGTAGTATTATTTTTTTTACTTGAGCTTGTTTACAGGCAGTTTATTGTGGTTGAATATCCTGAAGTCGGATTTTCTTTTGAGTTTAGTCTTTTGAAATACTTTGAAACCAAAATTATTTTTGTTTTCGCCCTGGTTATGATTTCCTATATTCCTGACAGGAAGGGATTTTTGTATTTTATAAGTGTTTTGTCAATAGCCATAATCTTGATTCCCAATTTAATTGTCTATGAATTCATGATTGACAGGAGAATCATTTCTTATCTGGTTTTCATTTTTATAGGCTGCCTTTTTCTTTTTTCCCATTGGAAAAGGGATCTGAATTTTAAACTTACTATCATTCCTTTAAAAAACAGACTTTACATTCTATTGGTACTTGTACTTGTTTTGCTGATTCCTTTCTTTTTTGTTTACGGACTGGAGATAAACTGGAAAGTCTTCATTATAAAGGATATTTACCAGGTAAGGGACACTTTCAAGGAATTATCAACCCTCTGGACAGGTTACACTTATAGTCCACTGGGTAAGTTCTTAGTCCCTGTGCTTTTCGTTATTGCACTTTACAAAAGGAAATACCTGATTTTAACTGTTTCATTAATAGCGTTTCTTTACCTTTATATGATTGGTGCGCATAAAATACTACTTTTTGGTTTTCTTCTTGTCATATTTTTGTATTTCTTCAGACATTATTTCCTGCAATCAACAGTTTTCCTTCTGGTATTAACTGCAATTCTCTTAGTAGGATATATCAGTTATCAATTTTTTAATTTTGAACCGATCATCAGTTTGTCATCCAGGCGCTTTTTATTTTACCCGGCTTTGCATAATGAATTTTACTATGAATTTTTCCAGAACAATCATATTTATCTTTCTCATAGTATTCTTGAGCCTTTTTTCGATTACCCGTATGATTTGAATCCTTCTTACAAGATCAGTGAGGTTTTTAAAAACAATCCTGACCAAAGCTGTAACAATGGCTTCATAAGTTCCGGTTATATGAATTTTGGAATACCCGGTGCACTGGGAAATATTATATTTCTCGGTATACTCTTTAAGTTCATTGATGATCTGAAAATTCATCCTGTCTTCTCAGGAATTTTTGTTATCATGCTCTATACCCTGGTGAGTAGTGAATTGATGACTGCACTTGGCACTCACGGAATCATTTTACTGGTTTTAATTGCTTATATATTTTTGAATCGGACTCAGAAAGAATTTGAATGAAAGCTGAAAAAAACAATCTGGCTAAAAAAATCAAGGTCTGCCATTTTACCAGTGTGCATGACAGAAAGGATACTCGGATTTTTTTGAAAGAGTGTTCATCCCTGGCAGAGGATGGTTTTGATGTTACCCTGATAGTGGCTGATGGACAGGGGCTTGCTGAGGGAAACGGCATAAGGATTATTGACATTGGAAAGGAAAACAACCGCTGGAAGAGATTCTACAGGTCAGGAAGAAAGATTTACAGGGCCGCTCTAAAAACCAATGCAGATATCTTCCATTTTCATGACCCGGAACTTATTCGCTACGGTTTAAAACTAAAGAAAAAAGGAAAAAAAGTGATTTATGATATTCATGAGGACATTCCTGAACAAATTAAGAGCAAACCTTATATTCATAAATTGCTGTCTAACCTGATTGCCTGGTTTTATAAGATTTATGAAAACAGGGCTGCCCGGAAATTTGATTATCTTATTGCAGCAACTCCCTTTATCAAGCAACGTTTTATTCGAATCAATAAGAAAACCATAGATGTTAACAATTATCCAATAGCAGATGAGTTGGCTTCATCAATACCCGATAAAACTGTTAAGCAAAGAGCAGTCTGTTATGTAGGTAAAATTACAACCATCAGGGGAGCTTATGAGATGGTTCGGGCCATGGAGCGATTTGATGATATACGACTTTACCTGGGTGGTCAATATTATTCAAGTGATTTAAGAGATAGTCTTAGAAATGAAACAGGCTGGAAAAAAGTAAATGAACTGGGTTTTCTGAACAGGGAGGAATACAGAGATATCCTCGAAAAATCCATGGCTGGATTGGTTGTTTTTCATTCACTGCCAAATCATTTGAATGCCCAGCCAAATAAAATATTTGAATACATGTCAGCCGGAATACCGGTTATAGCATCTGATTTTCCTTTATGGAAAGAATTAGTGGAAAAAAACAACTGCGGAGTTTGTGTGAATCCTTTAAATCCTGTTGAGATAGCTGATGCCATCGAATATATACTTAATAATCCGGACAGGAGAGAAGAGATGGGTGAAAATGGAAGAAAGCTAATAGAGGAAGAATATAACTGGAAAGAAGAAAGCAAAAAGTTATTGCGCATATATAAGGGGCTCATTTAAACAATATCGTAATTTATGCAAAAACCTACTTTTATTATAATTGGTCCCGGCAGATCCGGTACTTCGTGGATGTATGAAATCTTACTTGAGCATCCTGAAGTGTGCATGGCTTCTGGGACAAAAGAAACACACTTTTTTAATGAGCATTACCAGAAAGGGCCCGACTGGTATTTTAAGTTTTTCAGGAATTGTTCCGGAACTAAGGCTATTGGAGAAATTAGCAATTTGTATTTTTATGATGAAGATGTCCCTGAAAGAATTCATAATTTATTGCCTGACATTCAATTGATTACTTGTCTTAGAAATCCGTTGGACAGGATGGCATCTGCTTATCTTTACAGAAAGAGGGCAGGTGAGGTTGAAGGAAGTTTTGAAGAGGCCCTGAATAAACAACCCAATCTGCTTACTGATAACTATTACTATTCTAAGTTAAAAAATTACTTACGTTATTTTAAAAGAGAGCAGATTTCAATTCTTTTTTATGAAGAGCTAAGAAAGAATCCGGCGAATTTTGCCCGGAAACTGTATAAAGCAATAGGGGCAGAGCCTGGTTTTATCCCGGAAAGCCTTTACAGAACCATCAACCGGAGAAACAGAGCACGACTGAATGTATTTGCTTACTGGGTAGATTTGGGATCAAGGATACTCAGAAAATTCCAGCTCTATTCTCTTTTAAATAAATTAAAAAGAAGTCAGCTTGTGCGAAGTGTACTCTTTAAGGAAATAAATAAGGGCAAGGATGATATTATTCCGGGACATCGTAAAGCCGAATTAATGGTCAGGCTAAAAGAAGAAATTGAGGGAATTGAACAACTCACCGGCAAAGATCTTTCAGAATGGAAAAACGCAGAGTAAATAGTTTATCTGAAGAGCCTTTTGTTTCACTTATCGTTCCCTGCAGGAATGAAGAACGGTATATTGAAAGGGTTCTGCGAAATCTGATTCAACAGGATTACCCCCCAGATAAGCTTGAAATAATAGTTGTTGACGGGATGAGTAATGACAAAACACCAGGAATACTCAAAAAATGGGATATTAAATATAAGCATATACAAGTCCTGGAGAATCCTGAAAAAGTTGTTCCCTTTGCCCTGAATAAAGGAATCAGGCAATCCCGGGGGGAGGTTATTATTCGCATTGATGCGCACTCTGAATATCCCGTGAATTATGTAAGCGTGCTTGTCAAAAAATTATTTGAACTGGAAGCTGACAATGTAGGAGGAAGCTGGATAACTCTCCCATCTAGAGATACAATGGAAGCCAACTTAATTGCAGAGTGCACTTCCAACTCATTCGGTATTGGGAATGCCTATTACAGGCTCGGCACAGAAAAAATTCGTAAAGTAGATACAGTACCTTATGGCTGTTACAAGAGAGAAGTCTTTGAAAAAATCGGACTGTTTGATACAGACCTGGTCCGAAACCAGGATGATGAATTCAATGCCCGCTTGATAAAGGCGGGCGGCACTATTTATCTGATTCCCCGGTTAAAAATTAAGTATTATGCCCGTGAGAAGCTTTCAAAGATGATCAGGATGTTTTTTCAATTTGGATTCTTCAAACCTCTTGTTAATCTGAAAATTAGAAAACCGGCCACAGTCAGACAGTTTTTTCCGTTCTTTTTTGCCTTATTCATTATTGCACTCATAGTAATGCCTGTAATTAGCCAAACCTTATTCTATGCAGGTTTATTTGTTTTATTTATTTATTTTATTTTTGGAGCTGCATTTTCGGTTCAAACTGTAATGAAAAAGCAAAATGCTGCCTATTTATTCCTGATGCCTTTTGTTTTTTTTCTGATTCATTTCTCATACGGGATAGGATACTTTTCAGGAATAATCAGGTTCACGATTTTAAGAAATAAGAAAATAAAGCCAATAGATGCTAATCGCTAGAAATTTTTTTTATGATACCATTCAATAAACCCAAGATTGATCAGGCTGCAATAGAGGAAGTTATCGATACATTAAAATCGGGCTGGATTACCACAGGACCCAAAACCAAAAAATTTGAAAAGAAGCTTGAGGAATATTGCGGAAATCCAAAGACATTATGTGTGAGTTCAGCAACCCACGGTCTTGAAACAATGCTTCGATGGTTTGGTGTGAAGGAGGGGGATGAGGTCATTATCCCGGCTTATACTTATTCAGCTACTGCCAATGTTGTCATGCATCTTGGGGCTAAACCAGTCTTAGCGGATACAAACGAGAAGGATTTTAATATAGACGTTGAGTCTGTTAAGAATTTGATTTCTGAACGAACCAAAGCCGTTATGCCTGTGGATATTGGGGGTCTTCCCTGCAACTATGAAAAATTGAATGAAGTAGTTAATTTACCGGGTATAAGAGCGCGATTCAACCCTGAATCACCTGAACAAAAAAAGCTTGGAAGAGTGTTGCTGCTCTCTGATGCAGCTCATTCTCTGGGAGCAAGCTATAAAGGCAGAAAAACCGGCGTATTGGCCGATGTTACTGTGTTCTCTTTTCATGCTGTTAAAAACCTTACTACAAGTGAGGGAGGCGCTATTGCTCTTAACCTGCCAGTACCCTTTCATAACCAGGAAATATATGATTACCTGAATATTTTTACCCTGCACGGTCAAACAAAAGATGCGTTTGCGAAATCTGTCGGCAAGAACTGGAAGTACGACGTTATCGTTCCCGGCTATAAGTCAAATATGACTGATTTAGTAGCTTCGCTTGGTCTCATTGAAATAGAGAATTATGACCACGAAAACCTTGAAAGAAGAAAACAGATATTTGATTATTACACCAGCCGTTTTAAAGAGTATGACTGGGCTGTTATTCCGCCTTATAAATCAGAAAAGTTCGAATCTTCATATCACATCTATATGATCAGGATAAAAAATGCTGATGAAGCTTTCCGGGATAAAATCATTCAGGGAATGTTTGCAAAGGAAGTATCTGTGAATGTTCATTTTCAGCCTATTCCGGTTCTTTCTTACTATAAAGATTGTGGTTTTAAGATGGAGGAATATCCAAAAGCTTATAAAAATTACAGCTCGGAAATATCACTTCCTGTTTATTATGATCTATCTGACAAAGACTTAAAGACAGTTGCAGATGTTCTTATTGAAACCTGTAACGAAAACGGATTATGATACGTTTTTTTGATATTCTGTTTTCTTTTATGGGAATTCTTATTTTGTCTCCCATCTATCTTATTATCTCTCTGTTGATTATTTTTGATAGTCCCGGAGGTGTTTTATTCCGACAAAAAAGAGTGGGAAAGGAAAACAGGGATTTTACACTTTATAAATTCAGGACCATGCATCATGGGGCCGAAAAAAAGGGCTTACTTACCTTAGGAAATAAGGAGAAAAGGATTACCCGTGTCGGATATTTTTTGCGCAAATATAAACTGGATGAACTGCCTCAATTGTTTAATGTTTTGAAAGGGGATATGAGCTTTGTAGGCCCAAGACCAGAGGTAAGAAAATATGTAGATCTTTATACTGAAAACCAAAAAAAGATCCTTGGTATTCGCCCCGGAATCACGGATGTTGCATCACTTGAGTATTTCAATGAAAATGAATTGCTTGAGTCTGCTGACGATCCTGAAAAATATTACATAGAAGAAATTATGCCCCATAAATTGCAATTAAACATGCAATATAAAAACAACCGAAACCTAACTCATTACTTCCGAATCATTTTCAAAACAATTGCTAAAGTACTTCAATGACCCTTGTCTGCCATATGATTCCCGGGGAAAAATATGTTCGTAACCGGGTAATCATCGTATTGAACAGTTCCTTTTTTATATTTTTTAAACTCTGTTTTCAGCAGGTATAACTTCTAAATTATTCTGTTTTAGCATTCAAGGGGTATTTTAATCCTTCGTGTTCAACCATTCTTGCCTTAATTTTTCCTACTTTAATAGGGCTTTCAATCCAAACGGGTATCCTGTTTTTGTCATCGGTGACCCAAACTTCCAATTGTTCTCCTCCTTTAAAAACATCTCCCTTTACCAGGTAACCTGTAAATTTTATACAATCAAACTTACCCAGTTTCCTGACTTTTTTGGTTTCTTTTCCCTGGTAGCGGATATAGATATTCTCAATCTTACTATCCAGAAGAAGATTTAATGGAATTTTTTCATCGATTTCATACTTTGAAAAATCAATATTCCTCGCATGATAAATAATAGACATGACATCATGAGTACACTCGGGAATTTTTATTGTATCGCTTTTAAATGGATGGTTGGTTTTTTTTGATTCTGAATAAGCTACTGTATCTATCCAATTATAGTTGTAAGTAATATCGATTAGGTACCCATCTTCGTTAATATCTCTTTTATAAAATACAGGTTTAAGCGTTTCCTGGTCCACCCACGACTCATAAATATCTCTTACCTGGTAAAACCAATCGTAGAATTTGTATGTTTTACCCACTCCTTTCAGATGATAAGTGGGATTTTCAAATGTAAAGTCTTCCTTCACTTCAAAAGTAACTTCACCCACATCCGTCCATACTAAAAACCAGTTGTAGGTTAATACGTATTTTATCTTTTCACCGGGTTGAAATGCCCGCATTTCATTCGAACAATCGTTACCGTTTTGGGCATTAAGCTGGTGTACATGAAGGATTATGATAATTAGAGCTATGAGAATATCCTGAATTTTCATAATTGTTTTGTTTTTAACTAACAACACTATAATTGGCTGTTTTGTTATTCAACAACTTTAACTGTATTTTAAATGTTTTATTTTTTTCCTGTTCCAGTTCCGGATCCTCATCTAATACATCGTTGGCTATTGTTCTTGCATATTTTAGTATTTCACCGTCCTTAGCCAGGTTTGATATTTTCAGGTCAAAAGGTATGCCGCTTTGTTGTGTGCCTTCAATATCTCCCGGACCTCTGAGTTGAAGGTCTGTTTCAGCAATTTCAAATCCATTGCTTGTCTGAACCATTGTTTCGAGGCGCTTCCTGGCTTCATCTGAGAGTTTATTGGAGGACATAAGAATGCAATAGGATTGATGGGCGCCTCTGCCAACCCTTCCTCTAAGCTGATGAAGTTGTGAGAGTCCAAAGCGTTCAGCGTTTTCAATAACCATAACAGAGGCATTCGGAACATCCACGCCAACCTCAATTACTGTGGTGGCCACCATGATATGGGTGCGCCCCTGTACAAACATGGACATGGATTTCTCTTTGTCTTCGTTTTTCATCTGTCCGTGTACTACACTTACGGAATACTTAGGAGGAGGGAAATTTCTGACCATCGCGTCGTATCCATATTCAAGAGCTCGCAAATCAAGCTTTTCCGATTCTTTTATGAGAGGATAAACGATATAGATTTGCCTACCCTCGCCAATCATTTTTTGTATAAATTTATAAACCCTCAACCGTTTCGATTCAAAAAAATGAAGTGTCTTTACAGGTTTACGACCTGGAGGTAGTTCGTCAATTACCGACACATCCAAATCTCCGTAGACAGTCATTGCTAAAGTTCTGGGAATGGGTGTGGCTGTCATAACAAGCACATGAGGCGGGTTGGTGTTCTTTTTCCACAGCTTTGCCCTTTGAACGACACCAAACCTGTGCTGTTCGTCAATAACTACAAATCCCAGGTTTTTAAACTGAACGGTTTCCTCGATTAGTGCATGAGTCCCCACAAGTATATCGAGCTCTCCATTCATAAGTTGTTCGTGAATCTCTTTCCTTTCACGGGTTTTTGTTGAACCTGTTAATAGCCTGATATTTACAGGTAGTTTCTTAATAAAACTGAGTATGCTTTTATAATGCTGACTGGCAAGAATTTCGGTGGGAGCCATAAAACAGGTCTGAAATCCGTTGTCTATTGCAATCAAAATGCTCATAAGTCCTACCAGCGTTTTGCCACTACCCACATCACCCTGAAGCAATCTGTTCATTTGTTTTCCGGAACCCAGGTCTTTACGGATTTCCCTAAGTACTCTCTTTTGGGCATTGGTGAGTTCAAAAGGCAGATTTTCTTTGTAAAAACGATGCAATAAATCGCCGACTTTATCAAAAATGAATCCTTTGAATTTTTTTTGCTGGTTGGTTCGGTGTTTTAAAATATTAAGCTGAATATAAAACAGTTCTTCAAATTTAAGTCTGTATTGCGCATTTTTTAGTTCGTTGTGACCTTGGGGAAAATGAATGTTTACCAATGCATTTTTCAGAGGCATTAGTTTTAACTTTTCAACCAGGTAATCCGGCAGTGTTTCTTCAATTTCTTCTGTATGGTCTTTGATGAGATTATTCTGCAGCTTGTTGATTAACCTGGAATTGACATAATGTTTTTTTAATTTTTCTGTTGTATTGTAAAAAGACTGCAATTTCGACTGAACCTTGGCTTCAAACTTCTCAAGAGCTTCTATTTCAGGATGAACAATATTGATCTGGCGGTTAAAAAGTGTAGGCTTACCAAAAACAACATATTCTTTGTTTAGTTCAAGCGATTGCCTTATCCAGCTTGCTTTTCTGAACCACACCAATTCGATAATCCCTGTTCCATCATAAAAATAACCGATAAGTCTTCTTTTGTTTGGTTTCCCGGCAAGTTCAAAATTTTGAATTTTTCCCTTTATTTGAATATGCTGCAGGTCCGGAGTGATTTCACTTATCTTATAAAATTTGGAGCGATCCACATATTTGTATGGGAAATAATACAGCAGATCACCAAAACTGCTTATGTTTAGTTCATTTTTAAGCAATTCAGCTCGTTTGGGACCAACTCCGGGCAGATATTTAATATCTTTGTTGAAAAGCTTATTCATAGTAAGCTTAGAAATTAAAAAAACACTATAAAAATAATATTCGTTACCAGAAATATTGAAAATCTTATGCTTTTTTTTCAAAGGATTATAAGCCGGGCTCAATATATCCTGCGGTTCATTTTATATTTTCTTAAATCCCGCCACTTGATGGGACATGGAATTCATTCCCCATTTGTTTATAATTTTTATATCGGGGTTTTAAACGCCCCCATAAATAAATCCGATAAAACATATCTTAAGAAAGTTTTACAAAGGTATAAAAAGGACAGGTATTTAATTCACTGTCCTCCAATTGGTGCTGGCTCTGTATATAAGCAAAATCAGAAAATTACAGTTGGGAAATTTATTAAAAACTCTTCAATAAAATACAGGTATGGAAGGGTTTTATATAAGCTGGCTGAATACTTCAAACCGGGTGTTATTTTGGAGTTAGGGACAGGCTTGGGACTTAGCACATTCTATCTGGCATTGGGCAATACTTATGCAAAAATTTATACAATTGAGGCATGCACAAATAAGGCAAACTATGCAAAGGAGCAATTCAAAAAATATAACCTGGAAAATATTGAACTCTTAAATGAACCTTTTGAAAACGGAATATCAAGGGCTATAGAAGATTCAGGAAAATTTGACCTTGTGTTTATGGATGGTGATCATTCTTTTGAAAAAACCATTCAGTATTTTAATGTTGTGCTTAATTTCAGTCATAACAATACTGTTCTGGTGATTGATGACATTTATTGGTCAGAGGGTATGAAGAAAGCCTGGAACTATATTCAATCTTCAGAAAAAGTTCGTGTAACGATTGATTTATTCCAATTGGGGATAGTATTTTTCAAAAAAGAATTGTCAAAACAGAACTTTATGATAAAATATTGAAGGGTTGTTACAATTATTATTAAATTCGTGCAACTATAATAAGATAAGCATCATGTCCCATATAATCAAATTGATAGGCTTTAAAAAATATTATTATCTAGGAGCTGAGATTATTAAGGCCGTTCGATCCATTGATTTGACCATAGAGAAAAATGAATATGTTGCTATAATGGGACCCTCCGGTTCAGGAAAGTCTACCCTGATGAATATCCTTGGGTGTCTGGATACTCCAACGGAAGGAAAATATTTTCTGAATCAGAAAGATGTCAGTCGACTGGAAGATAATCAGCTAGCGGATATAAGAAATACGGAGATTGGTTTTGTTTTCCAGACATTTAATTTACTACCCCGTTATTCTGCATTGGAAAACACCACTTTACCACTCGTGTATGCAGGAATTAACAAAAAAGAAAGACTGGAAAGAGGAGAAGGGGTCCTGAAAAGTGTGGGTCTGGGAGACCGGATGAATCATAAACCCAACGAACTATCCGGGGGGCAGAGACAGCGTGTAGCATTGGCCCGGGCACTTGTGAATTCTCCTTCCATTATCCTTGCAGATGAGCCAACTGGAAACCTTGATTCGAAAACTTCTGCAGACATTTTAAATCTTTTTGATGAGATTCAGGAGAAAGGCAACACCATTATTCTCGTTACCCATGAGTCCGACATTGCAAGGCACGCTAAACGCGTCATTCAATTAAAAGATGGAGAAATTGAAGAAGATGTTAAAAATTAATCTTTTGGGAAATAAACAAACGACAAAATACGCTTGTTAAAGGGGATAAAAACTAACAAAATGCATATCTATACCAAAACAGGAGACAAGGGAAAAACTTCTCTGATAGGAGGACAAAGAGTTCCCAAATATCATATCCGTATTGAAACTTACGGAACACTGGATGAATTAATTGCATATATTGGTTTGCTCCGTGATCAGAATATAAAAGAATCCATTAAAAAGCAATTAATTGAAGTGCAGGATAAATTGATGGTTTGTGCATCCTTAATGGCTTATGAAGGGGATGATGATGAAATTCAACTGCCAAAGCTGAAGGCCGAAGATATCAATTCCCTTGAACAAGCCATTGATAAAATAGAATACGAATTGCCAGAATTAAAATCATTTGTATTACCGGGCGGACATCCAACAATCTCTTATACACACATAGCCAGGAATGTTTGCCGCAGAGCGGAAAGATATGCCATACGATTATATGAAGAATCAAAGTTTCCTGAGGAAATAATACAATATCTGAATCGTTTGTCTGATTATCTTTTTATGTTGGCAAGAAAATTATCGAAAGATTTAGATGTTAAAGAAATTTTGTGGAAACCAAAAACATAATAAAAATTTTGCTTTTAACGTAATAATTTTATATTTGCAAAATTTTAGGAAAAACAATAAATAAAATTACAGAATATATGTATTGGACACTTGAATTAGCATCAAAATTAGAAGATGCACCCTGGCCAGCCACTAAAGAAGAATTGATCGATTATGCAATTCGATCGGGCGCGCCAATGGAAGTAATCGAAAATTTACAGGAAATTGAAGATGAAGGGGAAGTATATGAGAGCATAGAAGATATTTGGCCAGATTACCCCAGTAAGGATGACTTCTTTTTCAACGAAGATGAATATTAAATAAAAAGGAAGGCCAAAACGCCTTCCTTCCTTCATTACCAGTCATAAATATCATCCTTTGATCGAGGTCTTTCATTTTCCAGCCATTTAAAGCCATCTAGTTTTGTTTCTTTTAAATTACCCAGGGGATATAAAACGCCTTCAGGACTTTTGACCATATTTATACGGCTCACTTCATTATTTTCTAATTTGATTATCAGATTGCTGCATAAAGCTTTGTTAACTCCCACAATTTTATTTTTATCTTTTGTATAATAAATGGTTTGTCCATTGCCTTCTACATCAACCCGTTTAATTTTATTGTTCTGGACGTAACCTATCATATTTTTTCCTTTTATCTGGTTGAATTTATTATTATCCTGCCGGCTGACGATGAAAGAATTGGATTCGAGATCAAATTGGTTTACTTCGTCATTTTTTAAATGTATGGTTATATGATCTGCATATATCTGATTGCTATCGGACCATATAACTGGATTGTAGTACATTCTGATGGTTGAGTCTTCAAGACTGTAAGATAGCGAATCGCATTTCCCCTGCAGGTTAGTTTTAAAAAATTTTACCTTGAAATAGGCTCTGAAAATCCTGTAAGTCTCCGTGCTGTCGTAATGAGATTTTAAGGTATCAGCATGGAGAAAAAGTGAGTCTTTTTCTTTATCAATTTGAATCATCAGGGCGCTGTCTGTTAGAAAAGCTTTTGCAGGTTCTTCAGAATACTCCGAGTAATGGCCTCTTAAAATAATATTTCTTGAAGTATCAATAATTTCTGCGTTTTTCTTTATAACTCCTAATCCTTTTGGATCGTTGTAATACAGTGTGTCCCCTTTCAGAATTCGCTCTTTTTTTTGATACCGTGCATTTTTCGTAAAAAGGAATTCATTGGAGTTTGTTTTGTACCAACCATTCTCACAATACAGCCGGCTGGTATCGTTGTGTATATTAGTGGGGCCATTAAAATAGGCAATCTCATTTTCAGTGTCGTAATTAAGTGTATCGGCTTCTACAATATAGTCGGGGCTTTCGACTCTTACATCTTTCTTGAAGTAGGCCATTTTTTCATTGCTATAATAATGCCCGGTTGTACTTGTAATAGTCTTATCCTCACTAATAATTGTACCCCCGTTAAAGTAGTAAGCATAATCCTGTTCTGCATAAAAGTTCAGAGAGTCGGTTAATACCCGGGCTTCTGGATCCTGCAGTTGAACGTTTTTTCGTAGTTTACCAAAATTCGTATTGCCGTTGTAACTTAGGAAATCTCCGTAAACATGTAGTGAATCTCCTCTTTCTATATGGACGTTACCAAATGCATCAATTCTGTTTTGGTTGGTATAGGAATAAGCGCTGTCACAATACATAACCGACTCATTATGTTCAAAAATGACATTGCCTATAAACCGCCTTACATTGGGGTTAATATTTTTGTTGTATTCAAGCGTATTGGAATTGAGTATTTTTATTTTTTTGGGTTCTTGCTGAGCTGTTAATGCAATTGAATTAAACAGTATAGTCAGGGCAAGAAGACAACAATACCTCATATTCCTGCTGAAAATCTCCCTTGTTGTCATTGAAAGGGTGCTTAAATTGATTTAAATTATCTAGTAATTGGCAAAATTTATTTCACACTCCCTGAAAGATTCATCAATATGAATATAGGTTTCATCCTTCTTTTTAGTCAGCCACTTTTGAATGTACTTTTGTCTTTTATTCTGGAGAGCAGCTTGTTTAATTCTGTTGTAATCCATTTCAAGATTGGCTTTATGCCGTTCAGTTCTGGATTTTAGTCTAATAATTTTAAATAGCGTCTTTCCATTTTCGTCCTGGGCTTCATAGGGCGCTGATATTTCGCCGACCTGTAGTTCCTGGATTGCTTGATAATCCTCATTGGGAAGTTCTTCCAGCTGAAATTTATTAGTGGAAGTATTCGGATTTACCAGTAAACCTCCATTCATTTTGTATTTTTTGTCATCCGAAAAATCTAAAGCAGCTTTTTCAAAAGTCATTTCATCTTTACGTATCTGGGTGGCAATAGAATCCAGTTTATTTATAACCCTCTGTCTTTGCTCCATCGATACCTTTGGCTTGATAAGAATATGACGCACGTTAACCTGGTCGCCTTCACGATTAAGAAGTTTGATAATATGGAAACCATAAGCAGATTCAACTATTCCGCTAACTTCACCTTCCTGTAAGCTAAAAGCGGCATCTGCAAAAGCAGGGTCAAGCTCTTCCTGGGTTCGGAATCCTAATTCTCCTCCTTTCCTTGCAGTACCTTCATCATCTGAGTAGAGGACAGCAAGGGTGGAGAATCTTTCGCCTTTTAAGATTCTTTTTCGCAGTTCAAGCAGCCTGTTGCGCGCTTCCATTTCTGCTTTTTCAGTTTCTGATGGATATTTAACTATCTGGTTGATTTGCACAGTATTATTTATTACCGGAATACTGTCTTCCGGAAGGTTTTTATAGTATTGCTTTACCTCTTTGGGTGAAACTTCCATTTCCTGCATGAGCTGGCCCTGCATTTTCTGGGTAAGCATCTGCTCCCTGAGCAATTTCCTGAAATCCTGCTTAATTTCCGGGATACTTTTATTGTAGTATTCTTCCAGCTTTTCTTCCGATCCTATCTGGCGAACAAAATACTGAATCCTTCGTTCCAGTTCACTTTCAATTTGATTACTGCTTACAGTTAAGCTGTCTTTTTGAGCCTGAATTAACAATAATTTCTGAGATACAAGATCTTTTAACACCTGGCATTCATTCATCGTTGCATATCGCTGGCCTCTCATTTGCAGTAACTGATTTTCAATATCAGACTGAAGTATTTTTTTGTCTCCAACAATCGCGACCACCTGGTCAATCAGGATTTTGTCCTGGGCAAACGATGCTAGTAAAAAAGAAAAAAGTAAAATACTTGTTATAAGTGATTTTTTTAAATTCAATAGCATAAAGTGTTTAATTTTAATATATGACAAACTCGTTATGATTTAATGCTTCGTTATAAATATCATTTTCCAGTTTTTCCAGCAATTGATGCTTTCGTTTATTTAAAATCAGGGTCTCTATCTTATCATAAACATAATTCAGTGGTGCCGGACTTCCCTTTAATTTGTATTCGTTTATTCGAATGAAATACTGATATAATGAATCTTGTTTCTCTATGAAGCTGTTTCTTTCTAGAAAATATTCATGGTTTTCAACTTTATATGATATTTTATTAAGCAAACTTTTAAACGTAATCCAGTTGTTATTGAAATCGTCAAACTTCTCGGCATATTGATAACAATAATCTTCAAGCCGGGAGATACTTTCTTCATTATCGGACTTATACCATTGCTTAACGTTTTCCATATTCGGAGAATTGTTGGGAAGCTTAATAAATAGAATTTTTACAAGATTCTGGTCCAGGTTAAAATTTTTTTTGTTTTGATTGTAATATTGCTCAATATCTTCATGTTGGACTATAGTATCAAGCTTTTGGTCAATCCATTGCTGCTGGTATTTATAAATAAGCAGGGAAGCTCTGTATTCTTCGATTTGTTTTTGAATATCCATTCTTTCTTTGGGCAAATTTTGTTCTGCTTTGCTCAGCAACAACTGCTTTTGTATCCAGTTTTTAATGTAGTTCTTTGCAAACAGAATACTGTCTTCACCCGTTTTGTTTTCAGGTATTACATTGCGTATATCAGACAAATACAAGTACTTGTCGTGAATTTTTGCTATTGGTTTTTTGTCTGTATTTTTGTTCTCCTGACAGCCATAAAGCAGACTTATCAGAAGTATAAACATGAAGTATCTCATTGATGACTGGTTTTCTCTTTTAATGTTTGCAATACTTTCTCTTTGATATGGATGTCGTATTTATCACGGAGTTCATCTATCCACTGTTTTTCAAGATAATTCTGGTAATCAGCTATTACCTCACCTCTTGCCTCATTCAGAGTTTTAATAGTGGGAGGGACAATTTTACCCTTTATCCAATAGGGTTTTTTATCGTCAATATCTTTTTCCGTGCCAATATTCCAGACATGATAATCTATAACCGGGTTTTCACCCTTGCGGAAAATTTTTTCATTTATTTTCACTTTTTGTTTCCCGTTGATATTCAGTTCATTTAATATTTCCTCATCTGAATAGGATTTTCTAAAAAGTCCACCTTTTTTCATTTTTTGGACCTTTTCTTTGGTATCTTTCGTGTCAAAGAGATAAATTTTGCCCTTATAGCGTTCGCCCCATTTATAATTTTCTTTGTTTTCCTGATAGTAATTTTTGAGTCCGGTAGTATCTTCAGAAGCTTTTGTCCAAACTTTCCTGTCCATTATCTCGAAAAGCAGGATTCCGTCATGGTATTCATTTACAAGGTATTTGTATTCTTTATGCTTTTCCTTTAACAAGGATTTCTCATACTTAATAATCTGGTTATCCACATACCTGTGATAGGCTTTATCAAAAAGATATTTGTTTTTATAATTGTTGGTCAGTTCCCGGGGGGGATTATCCAGGAAACTTATGAAGTCTCCAATTGTGAATTTTTTCCCTGCAAATTGAAATAACGGTGTTTTATTATTTTTAAGCGACTGAATGCGATTAGGATAATAATTTTCTTCTTCATCCAGAACTATGTCATGAATTTTAAGCATGCTTGCCGAATCAAGAGAATACCCATAATCTTTTTTTAGATCACTTATCAGAGAATCACCGGCTACCTGGTAACGAGGGTTATTCTGAACTTTCTGTTTGATAGCGTTTTTTTCTTCTTCAAAAGGACCCAGTTCTTTTTTGTTCAGGAGTTTGATGATATGCCATCCAACAGAAGTTCTTACGGGTTGTGTAATTTCACCTGTTTCATCCAGGGAAAAAGCCGCTTCCTCAAAAGCAGGGACCATTCTGCCGGTACCAAACCAGGGCAGCTCACCTCCATTGCTCGCTGAACCTTTGTCATCAGAATATTCCTTCGCCAATTCAGCAAAGTTGGCTCCATCCTTAAGCTTTTGGTATATATTGTTTATTTTTTCCTTCTTTTTAATTTTCTCCTCTTCTTTCATGGATTTGGGTGCAAGCAACATGATATGAGCAACTTTTACTTGTCCTTTAGCATCTCTTACGTCAGTTTTTTTGATAAGGTGATATCCAAATTGCGTTCTGACCGGGTTGGATACTTCATCAATGTCTAATTTATATGCAGCATTTTCAAAAGGATAGACCATTCTGAATGCAGAAAAATAACCCAAATCGCCACCGTTATTTTTTACTGAAGGATCATCTGAGGTAGCTTTGGCTACTTCAATGAAAGGTTCTTCTTTATTTACAATACGGCGTCTTATTCCAAGGACTTTTTCATAAGACAACAAGGTGTCTTCGTATGAGATTTTTTGGGGAAACTTTATAAGTATATGACTGGCTCTTATTTCTTTTTTACTTCTTTCATAGGCTTCTTGTAACAGGTTTTGGAGTACTTGGCTGTCAACAAGGTAGGGCTTAGCCAGTTCGTGCCTGTATTTTTCAATTTCATTTTTAACCGAAGGAATAGTGTCAATGCCAAGGTTTTCGGCTTCAATAACTTTAAGTTTAAAATTGATGAACATATCAAGGTAGTCATCAATTCCTGTTTTGTCACCCGATTGAATGTTCTGGTTGTTTTTCTTGTAAATGTGCATAAATTCATTCCTGGAAATATCTTTACCGTCAATGGTAATAAGAATATTATCCTGACTCTGACTTATGCCAACTGAAAAAGATACCAGTAGCAAGAAAATCATTGTTGTAATTTTCTTCATAATGTATGTCTTTGGTTAGAATTAGGTTTACCTGCTATAATTTGGTGCTTCTCTTGTAATGGCAACGTCATGGGGATGACTTTCAATAACGCCGGAATTTGTAATTTTTACAAACCTGGCTTTTTTCAGGTTAAGAATATCTTCAGCTCCGCAATATCCCATACCTGCTTTCAGTCCTCCAATTAATTGGTATACCACTTCATAGAGTGTTCCTTTGTATGGCACCCGGCCACTTATGCCTTCCGGTACTAGTTTTCTTACATCTTCTTCAAGATCCTGGAAGTATCTGTCTTTTGATCCTTCCTGCATGGCTTCCACTGAGCCCATTCCACGATAAGCCTTGAATTTTCTTCCCTGGTAAATAATGGTATCCCCCGGTGATTCTTCAACCCCTGCAAACAAGGAGCCAGCCATAATTGAATCTGCGCCGGCAGCAATAGATTTAACGAGATCGCCGGAATATCGAACTCCACCATCCGCGATAACGGGTATCCCAGCTTTCTCACATTCACTGGCAACTTCATAAATAGCTGAAAGTTGTGGAAGGCCTACACCAGCTACAATACGAGTGGTGCATATTGACCCGGGTCCAATACCAACCTTTACAGCATCGGCTCCTGCTTTAATTAAATCTTTGGCTGCTTCGCCGGTTCCAATGTTACCAACTATTACATCTATACTCGTAAAGATTTCTTTTACTT
Source organism: uncultured Bacteroidales bacterium (assembly GCA_964585385.1). GTDB lineage: Bacteria > Bacteroidota > Bacteroidia > Bacteroidales > UBA12077 > JAGXLC01. The sequence continues at coordinate 47,661 of CAZPDP010000007.1, read as the reverse complement.
TTTTAAGGACTTCAAAAACCCCTTTTGAATGAGCATGCGCTGTATCAATGATAATGGCGTCCACGTTTTCTTTAACCAGAGCTTCAGCCCGTTGAAGAGAATCATGGGTTACGCCGATGGCTGCTGCAACCCTGAGTCTGCCTTTATTATCTTTGCAGGCGTTGGGATTATCTTTAACTTTTGTTATGTCTTTGTATGTTAGAAGGCCAACGAGTTTTTTACCTTCATCCACCACGGGAAGCTTTTCAATTTTATGCTTTTGGAGAATATCAGTTGCTTCTTCAAGATCAATAGACTGAGAGGTTGAAATGATATTATCCTTTGTCATGATATCTTCTATGGGACGGGTAAAGTTCTTTTCGAATCTGAGATCCCTGTTCGTTACAATTCCAATCAAAAGACCTTCGTTATCCACCACCGGGATTCCCCCTATTTTGTACTCTTTCATAATATTCAGAGCATCTCCAATCGTACTGTCTTTTTTGATTGTAATAGGATCGTAAATCATCCCGTTTTCAGCTCTTTTCACTGTTTTAACGTGTTTTGCCTGCTCTTCAATGGTCATGTTTTTGTGAATAACCCCAATTCCTCCCTGTCTGGCTATCGCAATGGCCATTTCCGATTCTGTTACGGTATCCATGGCAGCTGATACAAGTGGAATATTAAGGTCTATATTTCTGGAAAACTTAGTAGTAAGGTCAACTTCATGCGGCAATATCTTAGAATATTGCGGGATTAGAAGCACATCATCAAAGGTATATCCATCAAGCTGAATTTTGTCTTTTTCGAAGCCCATTTGTGTTGTAATTTTGATTATTTTTAAATCGCGCCAAAATACAAAAAAATCAGTAAACAATAGCGAATTAATTCTTAAAAAAATCTAAAATACATATAGGTTTGTTTCTGAATTAAACGTTTGTTTATTAAAATATTATTTGCACCTTGGATTTTTACAGACAACTTTTAGTAAAATATTGGGGATATGGTTCATTCAGGCCATTACAGGAAGAAATTATTCTATCGGTTGTAAACGGGAATGACACTCTTGCCCTCATGCCCACGGGTGGCGGTAAATCCATAACATTTCAAATTCCTGCACTGGCAAAAGAAGGTATTTGCCTGGTAATTACTCCCCTTATAGCCTTAATGAGAGATCAGGTCGAAAACTTGAATAGCAGGGGGATTAAGGCGGTTGCCATCCATTCGGGTCTGACAAAACGGGAGATAGATATAGCTTTGGATAACTGTATTTTCGGTGATTATAAATTTATGTACCTCTCACCTGAAAGAATAGCCACAGATATATTCAGGGCCAGGGCGGGAAAGATGAAAGTGAATCTTGTTGCAATAGATGAGGCGCACTGTATTTCTCAGTGGGGATATGATTTCAGGCCTTCTTACCTGAAAATTGCTGATTTACGTGAATACCTTACAGGTAGCCCTCCTTTCCTGGCATTAACTGCAACCGCTACTACCGATGTGGTGGATGATATCCAGGAAAAACTGGGGTTCAGAGAAAAAAATCTGCTTAAAAAAAGTTTTGAAAGGAAGAACCTGGTTTACCTGGTTCGTAACGTAGAAAATAAAGTAGGCTATGTCCTGGAGAGCATCAGTAAAATACAGGGGTCAGGAATTATTTATACCAGAAGCCGTAAAAGAACAGAGGAGGTGGCGAATCTGCTTGCCAAATCAAATGTTTCTTCCGATTATTACCATGCGGGATTGGATAATGATATAAGAAACAAGAAACAGGAAGCCTGGCAGAAAGGAAGGATAAGAATAATGGTTGCTACTAATGCATTTGGTATGGGAATTGATAAACCTGATGTTCGTTTTGTCATTCATTATGACCTGCCAGATACCATCGAAGCCTACTTCCAGGAAGCAGGAAGAGCAGGAAGAGATGGAAACAGAGCTTATGCAGTTTTGCTTTATAACAATTCCGATAAGGTAAAAGCTGAGCGTAGAATTGAACAAAATTTCCCGGAGATTAAAGAAATTAAGGATGTTTATGAAGCTCTGGGTAATTACCTCAAAATACCCTATGAAGGAGGTAAATTCGAAGCTTTTGACTTTAATATTTATGATTTTATTTCTCACTATAAATTCAATCTAATAAATGCATACAGCAGCCTTAAGTTTCTCCAGAAAGAAGGTTATATTGAGCTTACAGACGAATTATCCAATAAATCAAAAATATTTTTTACGGTTTCCCGCGATGATCTCTACAATTTTCAACTTTCCAACGAACAGTATGATGCATTCATTAAGCTAATCCTCAGGAACTATACCGGGGTATTTACCAATTATACCAAGATTGATGAAAAGACATTAGCTAAAAAGACAGGTACAGATGTTGATAAAGTCTATAAACTGCTAAACAGATTAAAGTATTACAAAATCATTGATTATATCCCCTATAAAAAGACCCCAATGGTAATTTATACAGAAGAAAGGTTAAAAAGAAAGAGCTTATATATTTCACCTGAAAATTATAAACAAAGAAAAAAACAATATATCCGCAAAATTAACGCTGTAATAAATTATGCAACCAATCAAAATAAATGCAGAAGTGTTCAGTTACTGGAATATTTTGGAGAGAAAAATGCATACCGCTGCGGTCATTGTGATGCCTGTAACCAAAGGAATGAGCTCGATCTGAGTAAATATCAGTTTGATTTGATAATTGAACAGTTGAAAGATAATCTTAAAGAAAATTCTTGCACTCTGGAAGAACTGGTAGAAAACATCGAATATAAAAAAGAAAAAGTAGTTAAAGTCATTCATTGGCTTCTTGATCACAATAAAATCCAAAAGAATAGGGATGATACGTATAGTTGGGTTTAAATTGATATTATTTCGCAAGGATCAATAAGATAACTGAATTAAGAATTTCCAGTGGAATATTTTTTTACTTTTGTGTTTCAAAATCTGGAAAATTATGGAAGATGAACAAGGGTTAAATCTGTTTGAAGACCAGGATGTTACTGAGTTTGTGGCCCAGGCTGCAGAATATTGTACTTTCTTGGAAAATACCAATAATTTCACAAAAACGGATTTTGTAAAAAAAGCTATCAGCCTTCTTTCCGGACTTTATTTTTACAGCCTGAAACTTCCACGCATAGAAGATACTGAAGTTTTAACCCCGGAAAAATATGTTACTGAGCTTGAATGGACTGATATCTATGACAAAGTAAAGACCAGGCTTGGGTACCATGATGATTATCTGGATGTGTACGACCCTGTATCCAAAGAGGAGGGAGATTTAAGCATAGCCAGCCTGGCTGATAATTTTGCCGATATCTATCAGGATTTAAAAAACTTTACAACTGCTTACGGTTTTGGAAATGAAGAAGTAATGGCCGGAGCTTTGTGGGAGATAATCTATAATTTTGAAGAATTTTGGGGAATCAAATTATTAAATGCACTTCGCGCATTGCACAGAATATTTTACAGTGATGAAGATCTTGAAGATGAGGAACAACCGGGAAGCTTGGATGAAGAAGAAAGAAGCAACTGGTTGTTTGATGAAAAAAGAAAACAGTCGAAAAATAAGGGAGAATGAGATTTAAGCGTTCCATAACGAATGAAGAAGTAAATAAAATGCCCCGAAAAGAGTTTGAGGGGGAAATTTTTTTAATTGACAATTTTAAAAAACTGGATATTGCCCTGCCAATGCTTCATGAGCATACCATTCTGGGGTTTGATACCGAAACCAAGCCAGCATTTAAGAAGGGTAAGGTTAACCAAACTGCACTATTGCAACTGGCTTCAGGTAAAAAAGCTTATCTGTTCAGGCTCAATTTTATAGGTTTACCTGATGAATTAACCCGTATTCTTGAAGACGATTCGGTGTTGAAAATAGGAGTGGCCATACAGGATGATTTAAAGAGCCTGAAAAAATTGAATCCTTTTAATCCCGGAGGCTTTGTTGAACTACAGAGCATTGCCAAAGATATGGATATTAAAAATACCGGTTTGAAAAAGCTTGCAGGAATTATTCTAAATGGGAGGATCTCGAAATCACAACGATTAACTAACTGGGAAAATGATACATTAACACCTGCCCAGGTTAAATATGCCGCTACGGATGCCTGGGTTTGTTATGAGTTATACAACGAAATCATCAATAAGGTAAGTTGACTATTAAAATGGAAGAAGCAAGAGTAATATTAAAATCAGGTAAAGATCAGTCATTAAGAAGATATCATCCGTGGGTTTTCTCAGGTGCTATAAAGAAAATTAAAGGAAAGGATCCGGCTGAAGGGGATATTGTCAGCGTGTATGACAATAAAGATGAATTTCTTGGAAGAGGCCATTACCAGAAGGGTACAATTGCCGTGCGTATTTTAACATTTGACAGCCTGGAAATAGATGCGAATTATTGGCAAGACCGGATAAAAAGGGCTTATAAGCTCCGGGAGGCTATTGGTCTCATCGATAATCCTGAAACAAATGTTTTTCGTTTAGTAAACGCAGAAGGTGATGGCATGCCCGGACTCATTGTCGATTATTATAATGGCGTTGCAGTCATTCAAACGCATTCCGTGGGAATGCACAAAAACCTGGACCTTATATGTGAGGCCATTAAGAATACATTAGCCGATAAATTGCAGGCCATTTACAATAAAAGTAGCGCTACTTTGCCATTTAAGGCGGATGTTAAAAAAGAAGATTATTACCTGATGGGTGAACCCTCAGAGCAGGTGATTAAAGAGAATCGTCTTAAATTTAGAATAAACTGGGAAAAAGGACAGAAAACGGGATTTTATGTGGACCAAAGAGAGAACAGGCAGTTAATCAAGTCTTTTGCTGAGGGGAAAAAGGTGTTGAATCTTTTCGGGTATACCGGGGCCTTCTCGGTTTATGCAATGGATGGGGGATGTAATTCGGTCGAAACCGTAGATAGTTCTCAAAGAGCTGTTGAAGGGGCAGAAATGAATGCTGCTCTTAATTTTGGTGAAGAGAATAACCACAAAGGAATTGCTGCAGATGCTTTTTCTTTTTTGAAAGATATGCAAGAGGATTACGATCTGATAGTTCTAGATCCGCCGGCTTTTGCCAAACACAATAATGTATTGCATAATGCTTTGCAGGGTTATAAACGTTTGAATCGAATGGCAATTGAAAAAATTAAAACAGGCGGAATTCTTTTTACATTCTCATGTTCTCAGGTGGTGAGCAACGAGAACTTCCGGAAAATGGTTTTTGCCGCCAGTGCATCTGCCAGAAGAAATGTAAGGATTTTATATCAATTGAATCAGCCTGCGGATCATCCTGTTAATATTTTTCATCCTGAAGGTGAATATCTGAAAGGCCTGGTAGTTCAAATAGATTAACATATACTGTATGAAAAGAACATTCGCATTATTTTTTGTATTATTTTTAAGCCTCCAGGGTATCCTGAAAGGACAGGAGCTGACACCGGCAGGTCTGTATGAAAACAAAGGCAAAATTAGCTACTGCCGCTTTGATGTGCAGGAGAATAACATTTTCTGGCCTCTCGGAAAAAAAGGTATGGTAATTTTTAATGCTGCCAACCCGGAAAATCTTGAGAGAGTCAAATACTATCACAATTATGAAATCCGATCTTACCAAAAAATTTATGGAAGTGCAAATTGTGTTGAAATGAGAGGAGATACCGCCTATTTGGCTAATGGCGAGTTAGGTTTGGAAATACTGGATTTTTCTAACCCCGTCAGCCCGAAACTTTTGGGTCGCTATTACCGAAACCAGCCTGTATCAGAATTTAAAATTTTTGATAACAAAGCTATCCTGGGCCTGGAAAAAAATGGAGCTGAGGTAATTGATTACTCTGATCCGGATAATATTGAAATGGTTTCAAGGGATAATATGGGTGATTTTCCTGTTACAGATATTGAAACTTTTGATAATTATGTCTACTTGCTAGGAGGAAAAAAGGGACTGGTTATTTTTTCATACAAAAAACCCCTGGTTAATTTTAAAAACGGGAGGTATGTCAAAACGATTTATCCTCCAGGTAAAGCCTCTCAAATTGTCATGAATGATAAGATCGGGTATTTAGCCAATGGCAATAAAGAAATTGTTATCATGGATTTTAATCTTCCTGAACATCCCGCTGCTAAGAGGTTTATTGAACTTGATGCGAAAAGCAACGATGTAATACTTGTTGATGACTATTTATATGTAGCAACCAATCGAGGAATTGAGATTTTTTTGCTTCAGAAAGATAAACAACCGGTAAGAATTAATGCATTTTATGACAAGAAAAGAGAATACAAAAGACTTGCAATAGAAGGAAAATACTTATATGCAAGCTATAATTCCAAAGGATTGTTTGCAAAAAAATATGGTATACGTATATTTCGCATACATTAACATTAAAAAGTTAGCTTTATGAATATTGAAAAAGCTTATCAATTGCTGGAACAATACATCAAAGATGAGAAAATGAAGTACCATTGTTATGCTTCCGAAGCCGTAATGCGAGCTTTGGCAAAACGTTTGGGCAAAGATGAGGAAAAATGGGCAATAACAGGTTTACTGCATGATATTGATGCTGAGATAACTGCCGATGATCCTCAGCGACATGCCCTGGAAGCTTTAGATATTCTGAGAAATGAAGGGATGGATGAAGATAGCCTGGATGCTATCATGATGCACAATGAAGAAGCTACAGGAAAAGAAAGGAATACGGAGTTTCAGCATGCCCTTGCAGCCGCTGAGACTATAACAGGCCTGATCTATGCCACCGCTTTGGTTTATCCTGATAAAAAAATCAGAAGCGTGAAACCGAAATCAATCCGGAAAAGGATGAAAGAGAAAGCTTTTGCTGCTTCTGTGAATCGCGAGACTATCAGGGAGTGTGAAAAAATCGGAATCCCCCTGGATGAATTTATTGAAATTTCATTAAACGCAATGAAAGAAATAGATACAAGAATTGGACTTTAATTCAAATTAGCACGATATTTGTTTTAAATTTTTGGAAGCAACATTTAATACAATTATAGATGGAAAAAAAGATACTCCTTATTGCCCTTTTAGTGTTTATTGGTTTGCCTGTCTCATTCTCAGCAAAGAAAAAAGTAGAAAAAATTGAACTTGAAAATATTACAGGTTCAGCAACAGGAGGAGAAACAGAATCCCTCCAACAGGTGAAACAAAGAGCAATTAACAATGCTAAAATTAACGCTCTCAAACAAGCCGGAATTAAAGAGAACATTAATACATACACAGATTATTTTCAGAGTGAAACAGACGAGGAATATGAGGAATTGTTTGCATCCAACATTTTTACAAATGTTCAGGGTGCTGTAAAAAACGTGGAAGTGACTGATTCAAAAAGATCATTCACAGAAGACGGAATGCTGCAGATAGAAGTTAAGATTAATTGTGTTGTGTTGAAGTATTTGACCCGGGAGGATATGACATTCGATTACTGGATTGAAGGCATCAAACCGAATTATGATCATGACGAAAGACTGGCTTTTTCTTTCAAACCTTCGGCAGATGGGTATTTAAAAATTTTCATGTTCACTAATGAAGAAGCTTATCAGCTTTATCCCAACGATTATGAACCTTCAAGAGCGTTTTTAAAAAACAGGGAATATGAATTTCCTACGAGAGCCGATGACAATTATTCTCCCGTCCGTGAGGTCAATTATATTTTGGAGTCTGAAAAGAAATCGGAAATGCACCGGATTGTGTTTGTTTTTATGAAGGCAGATATCCCTTATACTCGAAAAGTTGATTACCACCTGATTTTTGACTGGATATTCTCCATACCCCCTGATATGAGGGAGGTAAAAACCTATTCGTTTACTGTTTTTAACCAGGAAGCTGCAAAATAGTCTATCTTTTCCGGGCTATCGTTAAGCCATCCCGTAAGGGTAGGATAAGGTTCTCTAAATCCATGTCTTGTTGCATCATATCATTGAATTCCTTAATCCCCCTGGTATGTTCATCATCCTTTTTGGCTTCCTGCGTTACCTTCCCGTCCCATAGAACGTTATCCGCTATAATGACTCCTCCCGGCTTAAGTTTTGGCTTGCTCAACTTTAAATAATCAGGGTATTCCCGCTTATCTCCATCAATAAAAATAAGATCAAATTTCGTGTTTAGGGTAGGTATTATTTGCAGAGCACTACCTATGAGCAGGCTTATTTTATGCTGTTGTCCTGATTTTTCAATGTAATGGCGTATAAATTCTTCAAGCTCATCATTCACTTCGATTGTTGTAAGCTTACTGTCCTTTTCCAGGCCTTTTGCAATACAGATAGCAGAATATCCTGTATAAGTGCCGATTTCAAGAACATTATGCGGTTTAATCATTTTGGTCAGCATTTCAAGCAATTTGCCCTGAAGGTAACCTGATATCATTCTTGGGTGAAGGACTTTCTTATGAGTTTCCCTGAATAGTTCATAGAGAAGAGCATCCTCTTTATCAGAATGGTCTATTATATATTTTTCAATTTCTTCAGAAATATCCATCATGGTTAATAGTATATCAAAGTTGACAATTGATCGGGAATGAGTATTTCATTAGCTGTTTCCAGGATATCTTCGGCTGATATATTATGAATTTTGGAATAGATTTCTTCCAGTGAATCCACCCTGTTTTTCATAAGGTAGCTTTTGCTTATAGAAAGCAGGAGGTTTGAATTGTTTTCAGCGCTAATTGCAATTTGTCCGTAAAGTTGTTTCCTAGCCCGGCTGAGTTGTATTGTACCCAGCTTTTTATCCCTTAATGTTTTAAATTCTTTATGAATATGTTGAAGGGTTCGCTCTACTTTTTCTTTCTCACTTCCAAAATAAACGGAGAACAGACCAATATCAGAGAATGCAGTATAGTTCGATTCCACATGGTATACATAGCCAAGCTTTTCGCGCAGTTGCATATTCAGGCGGGTGTTCAGTCCGGGTCCACCGATCAGATTATCCATTAGTGCCATAGAGTATGACTTAGGATGATACATGCTGTATGCAATATTTCCTATCATGCAATGAGCCTGATTTGTGGCTTTCCGGACAGTGGTTTTTGCCGGTGTGTAATTTTTGAAAGGAGTCCTGTGTTTTTTATCTGAACCTGAAGGGAAATTCCCAAAATATTTTTCTGTCAGTCTGGTAAGTTTTTCAAAATCTATCTTACCTACCGAGCCCAACACCATATCATTGGGTTTATAATTTCTTTTTATGAAATGTTCGATATCTTCTTTGGTAAATTTCTTCAGATTATCCGGTTTTCCGAGAATATTTTTACCAAGCGGCTGGTTTTTAAAGATAAGTTCTTCAAAATCATCGTAAATTGATTCTGATGGCGCATCCAGGTAGGAGTTTATTTCATCCAGGATAATGCTGCGTTCTTTGTTCATTTCTGTTCCCGGGAAAATCGAGTTAAAGGTTATATCAGAAATGAGCTCAAGAGCTCGTTCATATTCTTTGCGAATAAAAGAGCTATGTACACAGGTTTCCTCCTTGCTTGTGTATGCATTAATTTCACCCCCCACATCATCCATTCTGCTTAGGATATGAAATGCTTTTCGTTTTTTAGTACCTTTAAACATGAGATGCTCAATAAAATGGGCAATCCCTTGTTCATGGTCCTCCTCATCCCTGGAACCGGCATTTATGATTAAACCACAATGTGCAACCTCAGATTCAACCGGAAGATGAATAAGTTTGAGGCCGTTATTCAGTATTTTTGTATAATATTTCATTATTTGCAATTAATCACGCAAAAATATAAAATATCAACAAGATACAATTTTTTGATTAGTAGTGTTCAAAATGAATTTCTCTTTCCTTTCGCCACCAATCAGGATATTTAAAACTTTTTTAAATAATGAAAATTTCAAAAAGAATATTTTGCAAATTAATTTTTTTACGTACTTTTGCAATCGCTTAATCGCAATGGAGCCATAGCTCAGTTGGTAGAGCAACGGACTGAAAATCCGTGTGTCCCTGGTTCAATTCCAGGTGGTTCCACAGGAAGGCCGCAGAAATGTGGCCTTTTTTATTGCTAACCTTTCATGCATCATTTTACAGAAAAATAGAGTTTTATGATAATCGATAACCATTTTGAAAAACTCTATTCCTTATTTAGACAGTATAAATATAAAGGGAGAATTTAGTTCTTCCCTAACAAATTTTTGAACATTCCTTACTGATAATTGTATGTAAAGTGATGTTTTCTACAGAATACACTTTTTGCTGATTATGAGATTGATATAGGGGTATGTTTTATAATAAATTAAATATCAGCTATTTGCAAATGTATTATTCGTTGCAAATGTTTTAAATTCTTGTTAAAGAAAATATCTTAAAAAATTAACATTATGTAAGTTTTTGAAAATTAGTATTTTGACATCTTAGGGTTTATTTTTTTATCAGGGTTTTCCTTAAAATATGTTTTATACGAAATTTTTCTTTTTAGATTTGTCTTGCGTTTAATTAGAATAAATATAAATACTAACCCAAAAATTAAAGTTTATGAGGACAAAAAACATGATGAAAACATTAATTGCATTTTTTATTCTAGCATTGTTCCTTAACCCAATATCATCTTTAGCACAGGATGATGAAGAAGGTTTTACCTTTGGGGGAGCAATGAGGTACAACTTAGTAAGCCAAAATTATGAATCGGATCCTACCGCAACGGATACCTATTTTACATGGGATACATGGAGATTAAATGTTGATGGTAGTATGGCCGGTGTTGATCTTAGTTTTGAATACCGCTTCTACCCAACGTTTGGTTCACACTTTATTCACCATGGTTTCTTAGGTTATGCACTTTCCGATAACCTGTACATGGAATTAGGTGTTCCCCAGGTACCCTTTGGTATAACAACCTATGCTTCACACTCATGGTGGTTCCAGGGACCATATTATGTAGGTCTTGAGGACGATTATGACATGGGTATTAATTTTGATTATACACCAAGCGATAAGCTGAAATTATCATTCTCATATTTTAGACAGGCAGAACCTGAAGGACCAATTTACGGAGGAGATGTGACATTTGGTAATGCAGGAGCAGGTCGTTATTCATACGACATTACTGCTACACCTTTTACAGCGCCTTCAACAGGTAATCAGGTTAGCATTAGGGAATTAAATCAGTTTAACGTTCGTGCTGCCTACAATTTGAATGAAGACTGGGAAATTGGTGTTTCCGGACAATTCGGTGGTATTTATAACAGCGCTCTTGAAGAATCAGAAATGTCAAGTGTTTTTGCCGGTCACGTAGTTGGTAATTTCGGCGGTGGTTTCAACCTGAAAGCTGAATATATCAATTACAACTATAATGCTAAGGACAACCAGGGAGAAGATATTGAAATGGTTCAAATGGGAGCGTATGGCTTCAATTATATGGTAGCTAAAGAAGCAAGCTTATATGTTGCAGGCCTTGCTTATTCCATTCCTGTTGAGATTGGACCCATTTCAAACATTCAGCCTTATCTGGACTTTACTCTGATTGACAAGGCTAATGAAGATTTCACTGATAGCTATCACTTAGTACCCGGATTCCTGATGACTGCAGGAAGCATTTATACTTATGTTGACCTGGCTATGGGTAAAAATCAACCCTGGTTAACTGAAAACTTTGGTGTAGGTCTGGGAACAGGAAGAACCTATTCAAACGACCCGGCCGATGACGGTAAATTCTACTATACTGATGATGCAACCAAAGCTGGAGAGCCAGTACCTATCGATGAAGTTGATTGGAACACCCGTTTCAACATCAACATTGGTTATTATTTCTAATATAAAATACAGGGACTAATCAATTGCTCCTTATTCTGGTTTATCTGGAATGAGGAGCTTTTGAGTTCTTTTTATAGTAATGATTTCACTACGAATAATTTTTTAATTACTAAATTTTTCCCTAAATTTGATAATTGATCATAGTTAGAAATGCCTTATGAGTAAAATCAAAGTAGAAAATATAAGTGTCATCTTTGGAAAACGGGCAAAGGAGGCACAAGAACTTCTCAAGCAAGGAAAGAGTAAAACCGAAATTTTACATGAGACAGGATGTACTGTTGGTGTGAACGATGTCAGCTTTGAAATTGAGGAAGGAGAAGTTTTTGTTGTAATGGGTCTTTCCGGTAGCGGAAAGTCTACCTTACTGAGATGTTTTAACAGACTTATTGAACCCACAAATGGTAAGATTTTAGTCGACGATGATGATGTTATGGAAGCTGATGAAACACAGCTTCGACTGGAAATTCGTCGTAAGAAAATGACTATGGTCTTTCAGCATTTTGGCTTGTTACCCCACCGGACAGTTAGTTCAAATGTTGCGTTCGGACTGGAAATACAGGGAGTGGATGAAGAAACACGAATTAATAAAGCATACGAGGTAATTAAAACTGTTGGTCTGGAAGGTTATGAAGAGAAAATGACCGGACAGTTAAGCGGTGGTATGCAGCAAAGAGTTGGTCTGGCAAGAGCTTTGGCTACAGATCCCGAAATCCTTTTAATGGATGAGGCCTTTAGTGCGCTTGACCCGCTCATTCGTACAAACATGCAGGATGAACTGCTGCAACTCCAGGAAAAAGTACAGAAAACGATACTATTTATCACCCACGATCTGGATGAGGCCCTTAAATTAGGTGACCGGATTGCCATTATGAAAGACGGTATCATTGTGCAAATTGGTACACCCGAAGAAATTCTTACAAATCCCGCCGATGATTATGTTCGTGCATTTGTTGAAAATGTAGACCGAGGGGGTATTGTCACTGCTGGTACTGTAATGTTTAAAAATCCTGCCAGTGTAAGGATTAAACAGGACGGGCCGCGCGCTGCTCTTAGAAAAATGAGTAATGCAGGGGTTACTTCTTTGCCTGTTATCGATGAAGATACTAAATTCCTGGGTTTTGTAAAAGACAATGATATGAAGGAGATGGAAGATAAAGGAATGAGAGATGTTAAGGAGTTTATGTACACAAAAGAAGAAGTAACAGCGGTTACCAAAGAAACACCTGTTAATGAGTTATTGCCTATGTTTCTGGATACCGATTTAAACCTGGCTGTAGTAGATGAAAATAAAAAGCTTATTGGAGTCGTTGTTCACTCAACAGTGATTGCAGAAATGATAGGTAAAGAAAGAAAAGAAGTTCAACAAATTAGAAAAGAAGGAGGAGTTAACCTATGATAGATATACCTTTAGGTGAATGGGTAGAAAGCGCTGTTGATTGGCTTTCTGCTAATGCCGCGGGTTTCTTTGACGGTATTACCGTTGGAGTTGATGCAATGGTTACTTCATTGCAAAATGTATTGCTTTTTCCCAATGCCTACCTCATGATAGTAATTTTGGCTGTCATTGCATTTTTGATGACATCAAAAGGACATAAGCCCTTTACAAAAAAAGCCTGGAAAGCTGGTGGAGGCATCATGATATTCACTATTCTTGGCTTGCTCTTGTTGTATGGTATGGGATACTGGATAGAAACAATGCAAACCATTGCCTTGATTCTTGTTTCAGCTCTTATTGCATTAGTTCTTGGTATACCGCTGGGTATATATGCTGCCCGGCATGATAATGCAGAGAAAATAATCCGGCCTGTTCTTGACTTTATGCAGACACTTCCGCCTTTTGTTTACCTGATTCCTGCCATTATATTCTTTAGCGTAGGAAACGTACCGGGTGTAATTGCAACCATTGTATTTTCATTACCACCGGCTGTACGACTAACAAATCTTGGAATCAGGAATGTACAGCAAGATGTAGTGGAGGCCTCCATGGCTTTTGGTTGTACACAAAGGCAATTGTTATACAAAGTACAGATACCCCTTGCAAAGCCAACAATACTTGCCGGTGTAAACCAGGTAATTATGCTTGCACTTTCAATGGTAGTTATAGCATCTATGGTAGGTGCAGGAGGTCTTGGACAAGCTGTTTACAAAGGAATCCTGAAAGCGGATATGGCACTTGGTTTTGAAGCTGGAGTAGGAATTGTTATTCTTGCCATATTCCTCGACCGCGTGACGCAAGCTCTCGGTATTTCCAGAAAACAAGTTTCTGATGAAGAATAACTATATACGATTTATTATAATCAATTTACTAACCAAAAAAGGAGAAGTTAACTATGCAAAAACTAAGTATTAATTTTAAAACACTTTTCGCAGTACTTATTGGAGCTGCGGTATTGAGTTTTACAGCCTGTAAACAAGGTGCCAAAAAGGAGGGCGAAGAAGCTAAAGGTGCTGCCAATAAAGAACAACAAGTTAAAATCTTGTATCCTAACTGGGCAGAAGGCATTGCTTTCACAAACCTGGCTAAAGCAGCCCTCGAAGATAAAGGTTACGATGTGAAAATTACACCACTTGAACCAGGACCAATTTACGCGTCTATAGCAAAAGGTGATGCTGACCTTTTCTTAGATGCCTGGTTACCTCACACTCACTCAGATTACTGGGAAGAATATGGCGATAACCTGAAGAAAATCGGGGAATCATTCAGTGGTGGTACTACTGGTTTGGTTGTTCCACAATATGTGGACATTGACTCTATACCACAGTTGAATGACCATGTTAAAAAATTTGATGGTAAAATTATCGGTATCGGAAGTGGTGCTGGTATCCACAGAAATACCGAAAAGGCTATCAAAGAATATGGTCTTGATTTCAAACAGGTTACTTCAAGTGGTCCTGCTATGATGGCTTCACTGAAGAGATCTTATGACAAGCAGGAACCAATTATTATCACTGGTTGGAAACCTCACCACATGTGGGCCGACTATGATCTTAAATACCTGAAGGATCCTAAGGAGATTTATCCAAAGGATGTTTGTGCAATTGTTACAAGAACAGGATTTAAAAAAGACTTCCCTGTTCTGCATGAATTCTTCACAAACTTTAACCTGGAAGAAACACAGCTTTACAACCTTATGGATGCCATTGAAAAAGGCGACGATGAAGTAGTGGCAGCTAAAGAATGGTATATGAGCCATAAAGTACTTGTTGAAAGCTGGATGCCAGAAGAACTTAAGAAGTAAACTTTTATCTTATTCTAAATAATAAAAAATCACCGGCACTTTGTCGGTGATTTTTTATTTATAGGAATGGTTTTACTATTTTTGCCTTGTAATTAAACTGCTTAACAAAACATTTGCTATAAATGTCTTGTTATTATCAAAAAATTTACTTCTATGCCAAATAAAAAATCAATTTTAATCATATTAGACGGTTGGGGAATTGGTGATAAAAGCGAAAAAAATGTCATACACACAGCAAACACACCTTATGTGGACAGCTTGTATGATAAATATCCAAATTCGATTCTTCACACTTCAGGTGAAAACGTAGGCCTTCCCGAAGGTCAGATGGGCAACTCCGAGGTTGGTCACCTGAATATTGGGGCAGGGCGCATTGTCTATCAGGACCTTGTAAGAATCAATAAAGCTATCGAAGATGGTTCATTTGATAAAAACAAAGTATTGAACGACGCTTTCCAGTATGCAAAAGAAAATGACAAAGCTGTTCATTTCATTGGACTTGTCTCTGATGGGGGTGTTCATAGCTCGGATAAACATTTGTACAAGCTTTGCGATATGACAGGAGATTATGGCCTTGATAAGGTCTATATACATGCACTTACAGATGGAAGAGATACTGATCCCAAAAGCGGGAAGGGATACATTAAAAATCTTCAGGAACACCTGGAAACTTCAAATGGACAGATAGCCTCTCTTGTGGGCAGGTTTTACGGAATGGACCGGGATAAACGATGGGAGAGAATTAAAAAGGCTTACGATTTGTTTGTTTCAGGTAAAGGTGCACCTTCAGGGGATATCTTGCAATCCATCCAGGAATCTTATGATAGTGGTGTTACCGATGAATTTATTGAGCCCATTGTTATGGTTGACGAGAACGAAAATCCCGTCGGGACCATCAATGAAGATGACGTGGTTGTTTGTTTTAACTTCCGTACAGACAGGCTTAGAGAAATTACAATGGCACTGACTCAAAAAGATATGCCGGAACATGGTTTACAGACTATACCTTTGTATTATTTAACGATGGCCCGTTATGATGAGTCCTTTAAGAATGTTAATATAATATACGAGAAGGAAAATATAGGCAATACTATGGGTGAAGTTCTGGCAAACGCAGGTAAAAAGCAATTACGTATTGCTGAAACAGAAAAATATGCTCATGTGACTTTCTTCTTCTCAGGAGGACGTGAAGAAGAATTTGAGAATGAATCCAGAATATTGATACCTTCTCCGCAAGAAGTTAAAACTTATGATGAAAAGCCTGAGATGAGCGCTTACAAAGTGAGGGATGCTGTTGTAAAAGAAATGAAAAAGCAGGAGCAGGATTTTATTTGCCTGAATTTTGCCAATGGCGATATGGTAGGACATACAGGAGTATATGAATCCATTAGAAAAGCAATAGAAGCTGTGGATTCCTGCGTTAAAGATGTAGTGGAGACAGCAAAGGAAAATGGTTATACAGCTTACATCATAGCTGATCACGGCAATGCTGATAATGCAGTTAATCCTGACGGTTCACCAAACACAGCTCATTCTATGAATCCTGTACCATCTATTCTTGTTTCCGATGAATATAAGAAGATTAAGGAAGGCATTCTTGCAGATGTCGCTCCCACACTGCTTAAAATAATGAATATTCCAATTCCTGGAGAAATGACCGGAAAATCACTTGTAGATTAATTTATTCAATAGTTAGATTATGTTGTTGATTCATAACACCCTTGTTAGCTTAGATATCTTTGAACAACGTTTTGTCTGCGATATAAACCAGTGCAAAGGCCATTGTTGCGTTGAAGGCGTTGCCGGTGCTCCATTGGATAATGCCGAAAAACCTATCCTTGAGGAAATTGTGCCTAAAGTAAAACCTTTCATGAGACCAGAAGGGAAAAAGGCCATTGAAGAACAGGGTGTTGTAACAAATGATACCGATGGTGATTTTGTGACCCCGCTCGTTCATCATGAAGAATGTGCTTATGCTGTTTTTGAGAACGGGATAGCCAAATGTGCCATTGAAAATGCATATTTTAAGAATGTCGTAGATTTTCGAAAACCTATATCTTGTCATCTTTATCCAATCAGGATATCCTATATAAACGGGCTGGAGGCTTTAAACTACCATGAATGGGAAATATGCCGGCCCGCTGTAAATAAGGGTAAATTTGAGGGTGTCCCTGTTTATAAATTTGTCAAAGACGCTCTTATTAGACGATATGGGGAGGCCTGGTATAAGGAACTGGAGGAAGCTGCCGAGGCTTACTATGAGAAGCAAAAAATCCGCTGACCTTCTATTTGAACGGTGTATATTTTTCCTTCTGCGCCTGGACAACTAATCGGGCAGACTTTTTGTATGGAAAACAAAATGAACGGAATCATGCCAGACATGATAAAGAATAGGGGGAAGGCTTAATCAGTCTGATTGAATTCAGGTTAAATATTTTTCAGTAACGTCGAACCTTCTGCTTTTTCCATATTAATCCAATGATTGTCTACGATTTGCTTAATCTTTTCCTGTTCGTTTCCCTGGATTGATAAGATTTTGTCTTTTCCCAGGTGCTCCAATGACTTCAGCACGTAAGTAATCGAAAGATTATCTACATCCTGCGCCGGTTGATAGGCCCTTTCTTTGGTATTTGGACTAATAATTTCCGAGAGTATTCTGGATTCAACCAAATCGAAAAGTATAACTCGCACAAGGCGGATGGGTATTTTTAGTTTGTGGCTAATTTGTTCTGCTGTAAGTGGATCTGCAGCCCTGGTGAAGTTTTTTACCAGTAATTGTGTAATAATTAAGGCCATTGTTTTCTTACCGTACAGACTAATATTATCTACATCCGATTCGAATTCATAGTTTTCCAGATTCTGGTCGGCAAAAGATATTTCAGCGCCCAATAGCACAATAAGCCAACTAAGCTGTAACCAGATAATAAAAAGAGGTAGTGCGGCAAAACTACCATAAATGGCATTATATCTTGATACTCCCACCTGGAAGTGGATATAAACCCACTGAATGAACACGAAGACTGTCCCGGCCACGATACCACCGATCAATGCAGAGCGGAACTTTACTTTCGTGTTTGGCATGAACATATAAAGGAATGTAAATAAAAACCAGATCAATACATAAGGAATCAATTTTACCAGGAAAAAAATGAAAGGGCTTATGAAACCCAGCAATTCAACTTCTTCGGTAATACTTTCAATTTGAGTGGTAATAAAGACGCTTGCACTGCTGGATAATATAGCAATGATGGGAGCAATAAGCATGAGGGAGAAATAATCGCTGAATTTTCTGAACCATGAACGGGATTTTCGAATGTGCCAGACTGCATTAAAAGAGCTTTCGATATTGGAAAAAACCTTTAGTACAGACCAGAGTAGCACAATCAGTCCAATCCCTGCAATTAATCCTCCTTTTGTATTTTCCAGAAATGAATTAGCAAATTCAAATATTCGATTGATGATCTCCTGCTGGCTTTCAACATTGGCCAGAAATCTTTCTTCCAACTGGGTTTTTAATTGTTCAATATATTTGCTCATTCCAAACCCTTTGGCAATTCCAAAGGCCATTGCTACCACGGGAACAACAGCAAGAAGGGAGTATACTGTCAGAGCAGAAGCTCTCAGGCTAATTTTGTCTTCTTTGAAACCTCTTAAAGCTAAGGTTATAATTCTCAGTAATCGAATCCATAACCTTTGCCGACCTGATTTCTTTTCGACAGCAATGCGCCAAAGTTTTTCTTTAAAAAATTCTTCGATTTCTTTAAACATTTTTCAGGGATTGATATTTAACAGAAATTACGGTAAATTTATAAAAAAGAAGAAAACAATAGGACTAATTACTGATAAAATTGTGTTATTCAAATTGTAGCAGAAGTTTTGAAAAGAGAGCAATTGAAAGAAATACAGAAAAAGGTAAAAGGTTGTACTCAATGCCGTCTGCATAAAACCCGGCAAAATGCTGTACCTGCAGAAGGCAATTTTGATTCCGGTTTTATGATTATAGGTCAGGCTCCGGGTAGAGAGGAGGACAACCAGGGAAAGATGTTTATCGGACCTTCAGGCAAAATTTTACATCAACTTTTTGAAGATTTAGGGCTTGATCTGAAACATTTTTACAGAACGAATTTGTTAAAGTGTTTTTTACCCAAAAGCAGAAAACCCAGGAGGGATGAAATAAACACATGTACTAATTTATATTTGATGCAGGAAATCTGGCTTGTGAATCCCAAGGTATTAATAACTCTGGGGTATCATGCAACTAAAACTATGCTAAGTACCTACAGTTTGCCTGTTCCTGACAGGCATCATTTTCCTGAGTTATTCGGTTCAATTTTAGTTGCCGGGAACAGAAAGATATTGCCATTACGTCATCCGGCGACAGTTGTGCATAACAGCGCTAATTATGATAAACTCCTGGATAATTATAAAAAGATTCATGTTTTAAAAAAAACGTGCAAATGGTTTCATGTTTGTCCTATAAAAACCTTTTACGATGAAGGCAAGTTACCAAAAAAATGGATCGACACATACTGCAAAGGAGACTGGACCTCATGCATCAGATACCAACTGGAGGAAAAATATATTGACCATCCCGACAATTTATTACCGGATGGGAATACGGATAACAATTTGTAGCACATAAAATTTCGTTTTAATGGAGAGTAAGATTAAAGAGAAAGTAATTTCAATTCCCGCCAGTGGAGCAAATCTGTATCTTATAAAAAACGGCAAAGAATCTGTTCTTGTAGATGCAGGACCACCTAATAAAGGGAAATGGATTTTAAAACAACTGAAGAGTTATGGTTTTAACCCCGAGGATATCATACTAATCGTTGTAACGCATTGCCATTACGATCACGTAGGAAGTCTGGATTATCTCAAAAGGAAAACCGGGGCTAAAGTTTTGGTTCATGAAAATGAAGCGAATCATTTACATTCAGGCTATTTGGATCTGCCCAATGGAACAAATCCCTTTACAAAATCCATTGTTTGGATCGTAAAAACTTTTTTTTCCTCAATGGGTAAATATGCTCCTGTCGAGCCTGATATTGTCATTTCAAAGAGATATGACCCTGAAATTGATGGGCTGGATGCATTCATTATACCCACTCCCGGACATACAGACGGTTCTTTGTCGTTAATCCTTGAAAACACAATCGCTTTTGTAGGGGATGCAGCTTTTAATATTATGGGTACAGGGGTTTACCCACCCTTTGCAAATGAGCCGGATAAGTTAATGGAAAGTTGGGAATCTTTGCTTCAGACTCATATTAAATACATTTATCCCGGACACGGCAAAATGTTCAAAATTGAAAAACTTTCAAAATCTTATAGTAAAAAGAAAAAAAACAACCTTTAAATTTTGTTCATGCCCTCCGTTTTCCGGTTTTTTGTTAAAGATTAATCTATTTCCTGCAATCACCTAACTATTTGTTAACCTCTATTTGTTCGAACATTAAACAAAAATATGTGTTTATTGTTAGAAGAATTTAATTTTTAATATGATGTTTAATTTTAAAGGAGGAACTGATGTATAAAGAATATGATCCATTAAAAGACAAGCTCTTTACCATAATGGATAAGGACGGGAAGGTAGTGAATGAAAAGTATATGCCTGACATTTCCGATGAACGGGTTGTTAAGGCATATAAAGACATGCTTTTTGCCCGCACCGCCGATTTGATGACCGTTTCATATCAGCGCCAGGGGAGAATTTATACTTACCCCCCAAACTTTGGACAGGAAGCAATAGCTGGAGGAATTGCCCAGATTATAAGAGAAGATGATTGGGTAGTCCCTGCTTATCGCGAATTGGGTTTATGGTTAGCTAAAGGAGCTTCACTTAAAGAGGTATTTCTCTATTTTATGGGCTATGAAGATGGTTCTCGCTTTGAGAATTCAAAACACTTGTTGCCCATATCCGTGCCAATCGCCTCACAATTACTGCATGCTGCGGGAATTGGTTATGAAATCAGTTATCACAAAAAAGATGAGGTCGTTTATGGCTTTGTTGGAGATGGCGGTACTTCAGAAGGTGATTTCCATGAAGCGCTTAATTTTGCTGCGGTTTGGAAAGCGCCGGTTGTATTTGTTATTCAGAATAACCAGTATGCCATTTCATTCAACGTACAAAATCAAACCTCTTCGAAAAACCTGGCAATTAAATCCTATGCTTATGGAATTAAAGGTATCCAGGTAGATGGTAACGATTTCTTCGCAATGACCAAAGCAGCCGAATATGCCGCTGAAACCTGCAGTAAAGGCGAAGGACCGGTACTTATTGAAGCGCTTACCTACAGAAGAGGAGCCCACACAACTTCCGATGATCCTTCCAAGTATCGTACAAAAGAGGAAGAGCAGCAATGGGAAGAAAAAGATCCACTGAAAAGACTGAATACTTATCTTACTAACAGGAACTTATGGAATAAAGATAAAGAAGAAGAAGTAAACAAACAATTTAAAAAAGAAGTGGAAAGACAATTTGAAGAAGCTGAGAATTACGGTGAATATCCTCTTGAGGATGTATTCAAGTATCATTATGCAGATATGCCTGATGATCTTAAGGAGCAGCAATATGCTCACGAAAAATTCTTAAAATGGAAGGAGGGCAAATAAATGAGTGTAATGACATTAGTTAAAGCAATCAATAATGCTTTAGATATAAAATTAGAAGAAAACAAAGACGTTGTTGTATACGGTGAAGACGTCGGTTATGAAGGCGGAGTTTTTCGTGTTACCCAAGATCTGCAGAAGAAGCATGGAGCAGACAGGGTATTCGACTCGCTGCTTGCTGAATCGGGTATTGCAGGTACTGCTGTAGGGATGGCAGTTGCTGGAATGAAGCCCGTTATAGAGATGCAATTTTCGGGTTTTGCTTTACCGGCATTTAATCAGATGGTTTCCCACGTAGCCAGGATGCGTAACCGAAGCCGGGGCAAATTTACTTCCTCTATGGTTATTCGCATGCCATATGGCGGTGGCATTAAGGCCCTTGAACACCACTCCGAGAGTCTGGAAGCTGTCTACGGACATATTCCCGGGTTAAAGGTGGTAATTCCATCTACCCCCCACGATGCCAAAGGCTTGCTCATTTCAGCTATAGAAAGTGAAGATCCGGTAGTATATATGGAGCCTAAACGTATCTACAGGGCTGTAAAACAAGAAGTTTCCGATGAAAAATTCAGAGTGGATATTGGCAAAGCCAATATAGTTCAGCAAGGTACAGATATTACTGTTGTTAGTTATGGAGCCATGATGCGCGATACACAAAAAGCTATTGCTATGGCCAAGAAGGCAGGTATATCTGTAGAGCTCATAGACCTGAGAACAATTTACCCCATTGATAAACAAACAGTAGCTAATTCCATAAAGAAAACAGGACGTGTTGTTACTGTTGTGGAGGCTGCTAAATCATTTGGTATGGGAGCAGAGATAATGGCTATTGCCAATGAAGAGGCATTTTTATACCTGGAAGCGCCACCAAAACGTGTAACAGGTTTTGATACAGTATTCCCGTTACCACAAGGTGAACATCATTATTTGCCTTCACCGGAAAAAATTTATTACGAAATTGAAAGAACCGTCAAATTTTAAAATATTATGAGACACGTATTTAAATTTCCAGATATAGGGGAAGGCTTAGATGAGGGTACCATTGTTGAATGGTATGTTGAAAAAGGACAAGAAGTAGAATCAGGTCAGTCGCTGGTTCAGGTGGAAACTGACAAGGTTACTACGGATATACCTTCTCCGAAAACAGGAACAATAGCTGCCTTATATGGGAAAGAAGGCGAGACAATAAATGTGGGTGATCCTTTAGCCGAGATTGAAATTGAAGGTGTAGAAGGAAAAGAAGCCCAGGAAGAAGAACAGAAACAGCCCAAAGGACCAACAGAGGAACCAGTTGAAGAAGAGGAAGGAGCAGGTGTTGTGGGTACGATTGAAGTAGCAGGAGAAGGAGGACATCTTCCTGCCAGTGAGGAAGGGATGGAGCAAGCTGACGTAGGTGACGAAGAAAAGAAACCTGCCAAAAAAGCCCTGGCTACACCTGTAGCAAGAGCTCTTGCCAAAGATTTGGGTGTGAATATTGATAAAATCAAAGGAACCGGCCCCGGTGGTCGTGTTATGAAAGAGGATATCCACCGCCATGTCGAAGAGCAGGGCAAACAGCCTGCAAGGGGTGCCGCTCCAGCACAAGAGCCAGAGCAGAGAGTAGAATATGAAGATCTTACCCAGATACGAAAAACCATTGCTAAAAATATGAGTAAATCCAAGCAGAACGCGGCTCATATGACCGTAATGGATGAGGTCGAGATTTCTCAACTGGTAAGAGTCCGTAATAAGTATAAAGAGAAGTATAAGGAACAGGGTATCAAGTTAAATTACCTGCCTTTCATACTTAAAGCTACTGCTCTTGCACTCAGGAAACACAGACAACTGAATTCTGAAATGGATATGGACAATAACCGGATGATTTTTAAAAACTACTACAATCTGGGTATTGCCGTGGATACAGAAAAAGGACTGGTTGTGCCGGTTATAAAAAACGTTGATAAGCTGTCTATTTTTGAACTGGCAGAAGAGACCGGGAAAATTGCTCAGAAAGCCAGAGATGGCGAACTTACTATGGATGACATGAAAGACGGAACATTTACTATAACCAGCTATGGTTCGATAGGTGGACAATTTGCAATGCCTGTCATCAATTATCCACAGGCAGGAATTCTCGGTATCGGAAGAATTCTTAAAAAACCTGTAGTAAACGAGAATGATGAAATTGTTCCGGGTCATATACTTCCTCTATCATTATCTGTTGATCACAGAATTGTGGATGGAGGAGAGGTCTCCCGTTTCCTTAACACCATGATGGAATATCTGGGTGATCCTGTAACACTTGTTATGGAGTAATAAAACTGAGTTGAACAGAACTAAAACATAAATTATTATTATGGAATATGATGTTATTGTAATAGGTTCAGGACCTGCCGGTTATGTGGCAGCCATAAGGGCCGGCCAGGTAGGTCTGAAAACCGCAATTGTTGAAAAAAGCTATATTGGAGGAATGTGCCTTAACTGGGGTTGTATACCCTCCAAAGCGATTATAGAAAGCGCCAAATATTATGAAAGGCTCAGCCAGGCTGAGGAATTCGGTATTGATGGCATAGATCATGATAAACTTCAGTTTAACTGGAAAAATGCCAAAAAGCGAGCGTTAAATATTGTAAAGAAGTTAACCGGTGGTGTGGAATACCTGCTCAAAAAGAATGGGGTGGACATCATCAAAGGTGAAGCTAAAATTACTTCACGTAACAGCATTACAGTAGATAACCGTTCCATTGAAGCGAAAAATATTATTATTGCTACCGGTTCATATCCTAAAGATTTCGAATTCAGTATTCCGAAAGAAAATGTACTGGAACTCGAAGAAATGTACGATGTAGATGAATTACCATCAAGCGTGGCAGTAGTTGGACAGGGACCTGTTGCAGTAGAGATGGCCCAGTTTTTCAGATTGATAAATAAAGATGTCACTCTTGTTTCACCTTCAAAGACGCTTATACCTTTCGCAGACCAGTATTTGAACGATTACATCTATAATCGGCTGAAGAAAGATAAGATAAAATTGATCTTTGAAGACAACATCAAAGAGTATAAGAATGGCAAGCTTTACGTGCAGAACGAAGAGGTGAAATGTGAGAAGGTAGTAAATGCCAGTATGCGTTCTGCTGTTCTGCCCGGATCTGAAATTGAATTTGAACTGGAGGGTGGTTTTTATAAAACGGATCAGTTCCTCAAAACCAACTTCGATAATATTTATGCCGTAGGCGATGTCAATGGAAAGAGTTTCCTTGCACATGCTGGTTCGGCACAGGGATTGTTTGTTATCAACAACATCAAGGGAATAAAAGGTGAGATTAAACTGCACAACTATCCTCTGAATATTTACACAAGCCCGGAAATTGCCCAAATTGGACTGACAGAAGAAGAGCTGCAAAGCGAAAACATTCAGTACAAAGTGAGTGAGTTTCCTTTATCGGCTAATGGTAAAGCACTTATTGAAGGTTATAAAGATGGAGCTGTACGGATGTTATCTGAGAAGAAGTATGGAGAGGTTCTGGGTGTACAAATCATTGCGCCTCACGCAACAGATATGATAGCTGAGGCAGCAGCTTTCATGCAAATTGAAAGTACAGTTTATGATGTTGCCCGCTCAATCCACGCCCATCCAACTATTTCTGAGGTCTTTATGGAGGCTGGATTCGATGCTGTCGATAAAGCCATTCATAAATAAATTTTAACTTATAAAACCCTGCATCGTATAAAGCATACTTGCAGGGTTTTAATAATATACAGATGGTGGACATAAAGAAATACGATTTGCCGGATTTCAACCTGTTTTATGATCAAAAGAAAGAAACAGATTTTTTTTTCTGGACACCCGATGATTATTACGTTGTTCTTGGAAACAGCAACAAACCTAATGAAAACCTGAATTCTGAAAATATAGTAAGTGATGGAATAACCGTGTATAAAAGACCATCCGGAGGGGAAACTGTTATTCTCACACCCCAAACCCTGGTTATTGCTCTCAAAGTTACCCTTGACAGATTTCTTAATCCTTCCAGGCATTTCAGGTATTTTAACAATAAGATTATTGAAGGACTGAAGACTCTGGGAGTTGAAAACGTTTTTTACAAGGGAATATCTGATATTGCTCTCGGAGAAAAGAAAATTCTTGGTTCCTCTATTTACCGGAAACGGAATATATTGTTCTACCACGCTGTACTCAATGTTTCGGAATCTATTGAAACGATTGAACGTTATATAAAACATCCGACAAAAGAACCGGATTACAGAAAAGGTCGAAAACACCGGGAATTCGTTACTTCTCTTCACGAAGCTGGCTTTCTTTTTACTATGGAACAACTGAAATCTTCATTAAGCCAGCAGTTTGATACGATTAATGAAAATGAGGTTGAAACGTTGAGTAATTCTTAACTATCTATTCTCATAAAGACACCACCAATCGTAGACGGTGACCATGAGAACTCAAGGAATATACCGATACCATGAGATTGGGACCATTCTTCAGGATGGTGGAACTATGAGATTAGCACCATGCTTCAGCATGGTGGAACGGTTCAGTAACACACCTCATTCCCAGCCCGCTTCAGCGGGCTTTTGTCCATCAATTCCTCCTGCATTAATGATTTTTGCAATGGAGATTAAATAATGACCTTTCGCCCGGTTTTTTTGGTGTTGTTTTATGTTTTGTGGTTTAGGGAAGCCGGCTCAAAGTAATCACCCACGTGAACGTGGGTGCTGTTCTCATGTGATGTATCCACCGGCTGTGGCTGGAATGTATGAGATTAGCACCATGCTTCAGCATGGTTGAACTCTTTTAAATTTTTCCAACCCCTGCCATCAATCCCCATAAATACCATATTCTCTCTTCCATCGCTCGAATTCCTGGGTGAATGTAAGACGCTGATGATGTTCCGGTTGGTTATCAATATAATTTTTGACCGTTTCCAGTTGCGAAGCGCTCACCGAATAAGCTCCATAACCACGCTGCCAGGAGAATTTAGACTGGAAAACTACCTTATTTAACCAATACGAGGAACCGCCTTTGATTTTGTTCATTACATCCTTCAATGTTCGGTCTGTTGGCAGATTAATTAACGCGTGGACATGTTCGGGCTGAATGGTTAACTTTTCAAAAGCTACACCTGATTCTTTGCCCTTGTTAATGAGGTGATCAAACAATTGTTTGCCGTAATTTTTAAATAAAACCCGTTCCCGGTTTTTTGTCGCCCAGATAAGGTGTATCCAGACACAGGAATGTGTGTGCAGCATGTGATTTAAAGTTTATTTTGTCAGAAAATGGAATTTGATGGGTAAATGTAAAAAAAATTTTGTTAAACGGTGAAATGTAAATTGTTTTTTTTGGGGTATAGGAAAAACAGGGAAGCCGGCTCAAAGCCGGCTGGGGTATGGTGGGGGGCGTGTTACCCGGACACCCGGATAAATCCGGGTGCTATGCTCATGGGTTGCATCCACCGGCTGTTGCTGCGATGTATGAGATCAGCACCCCGGTTTAGCGGGGTGAAACGGTTACAATACCACACCCATAACCAGGATCACCCGGATGAATCCGGGTGCTATGCTCATGAAATATACCGACAACCGCAGATTGTGGCCATGAG
>CAZPDP010000007.1:11304-20368 GCA_964585385.1 uncultured Bacteroidales bacterium | reverse complement strand
AATCCGGGTGCTATGCTCATGAAATATACCGACAACCGCAGATTGTGGCCATGAGAACAGCACCATGCTTCAGCATGGTGGAACGGTTCAACCCAAACCAACACAACACTCCAACCCCCTTGTTCGGTTTTGGCCGACCACACGTAAATTGCTGATAATCAATATTATGAATACTAATTTTAACGGTTTTGGCATTGTCCAAACATATTTTCCATTTTAAATATAACGGTTTGTGTAGTTGCAAATAATGCCTCATAGGTTTTCCCATGTAACTACTAATCTTTTCTTGTTTTTATTCCTAATGGAAAATTAATTTTAATACTGCCCCTGGTGCGGCTCTATGCCTGTTTTCTAAAACCTGGAGAGAAGGTAATTTTTGAACTTATTAAACTATCATATCAATTAACAGGTCAAAGGAAGAATTTTATCAATTAAAGTTCCATGGTTAATACAATTATTATGATTCAACGATTTCAAATTCTATTATTGCTCCTGGTTTTTGGGCTGTCAGGAGCTGTTGCACAAAACCAGCCTGTTACGAAAGCCGATTACCGGGCTGCTGAACTCTTCTCTCCAACAAAGGTCAAAAAAATGGTGTTCAGTACTTCTGTCAATCCCAATTGGTTAGAAACCGGCGATAAATTCTGGTATTCATACGAAACTTCGGAAGGAAAATTTTATTACCTGGTTGACCTGGAAAAACAGTCTAAAGAACCGCTTTTTGACCGGGATAAGATGGCAGCCATGCTGACCAGGATCACTAAGGATCCATACGACGGTAAGCACCTGCCGGATATCGACCCGGATTTCAAAAAGGGAGATACGGTCTTTCAGTTCGATGTAAAATCTACCCAGGATGAAGACGAAGAAAAGACCGAAAAAGAAGGTGAAAAGGAAGATAAAGACGAAGAAGAAGATGAGAAAGAGGAAAAAGAAAACGACAAGAAAGATAAGAAGGACGGGAAACCCAAAAAGAAGGTGTTTCACCTGGAATATAATCTTCAGACAGAAGAGCTTTATGAAATAGAAGACTGGAAAGAAGAAAAGGAGGATCCTAAGTGGGCGAGCATTTCTCCAAATGGCGAATATGTTGTTTTTGCAAGAGATTACAACCTCTATTGGATGGATAAAGAAAATTACGAGAAAGCCAAGCAGGAAGAGGAAGATGAGAAGGACACGACCATAGTGGAACACCAGCTCACCACGGATGGTGAACAATACTATGCTTACGGTGGCGGGTACACAGCTAAGGATAATGATGACGAAGAGAAGATAAAAGAGGAACAGGAGAAAAGAAGACAGGCATACATCGTTTGGTCCCGGGACTCCGAAAAGTTTGCACTTATCAGAAGGGATGTTCGTGATGTTAAATCCTTATGGGTTATTGACGTTCTGGCTGATCCCCGGCCTGAGCTTGAAACGTATAAATATACCATGCCCGGTGAAGAAGAAGCCCCGAAAAATGAATTATGGGTTTTTGATATGGAGAAGGAAGAAGGCAAAGAGTATGATGTGAAAGCCTTCAATGACCAGTCAATTTCCATTCCTAGAGAAGTAAAATCTCACAAGGACAGGATTGAAGATTATGTGCCCAGAACCTGGTTGTCGAAAACTTCTGACAAATTGTACTTCACTCGTCACAGTCGTGACCTCCATAAGATGGATGTTTGTGAATTGAACCTGGAAACCGGTGATGTTAAAGTACTTATCGAGGAGCGCATGAACACTTACATTGAAGCTATTGACCACGATCGCATCCATATGATCGGCGATGGTGAGGAATTCATACACTGGTCTGAAAGAGATGGATGGGCACATTATTACCTTTATGATGGCAATGGTAATCTGAAAAGGCAGATTACTTCGGGTCCCTGGCATGCAGACAGAATTCTGAAGGTAGATGAGGAAAACAGGGTCATGTATTTTACAGCCAATGGATACGAGGAAAATGAAAATCCATATTACACTCACCTGTATCGCATCAACCTGGACGGCAGTGGAATGAAACTGCTCAACAAAGGGAACTTTAACCACCGTTCAGAGATGAGTGATTCTTACAACTACTTTATCGATAATTACTCTCGGGTAAATACAATTCCTAAATCCGTCCTCAGGGATAACGAAGGTAACCGGGTTATGGACCTTGAAACAGCGGACTTAAGCAACTTGTTTGCAGCCGGATACAAATTCCCGGAACCTTTTAAGGTAAAAGCTGCTGATGGAATAACAGATATTTACGGTGTCATGTATAAACCTTTTGACTTTGACGCTACCCTAAAATATCCCATTCTGCAGTATGTATACCCCGGACCGCAGACTGAAGCAGTGAATACTTCTTTTTCCTCCCGTATGGACAGAACAGACCGTTTTGCTCAACTGGGTTTTGTGGTTATTACATTAGGAAACAGAGGCGGACACCCCAACCGTTCCAAATGGTACCACAATTATGGATACGGAGACCTCAGGGACTATGGACTGGCCGATAAAAAGTATGCAGTTGAACAACTCGCACAACGACACGACTTTATTGATATTGATAAGGTAGGAATCAGCGGGCACTCAGGGGGTGGCTTTATGTCTACTGCTGCTCTTTGTCAATATCCTGACTTCTACAAAGTAGCCGTTTCTTCTGCCGGTAACCACGACAATACCATTTATAATCGTTGGTGGAGTGAGACCCATCACGGCGTTAAAGAGAAAATTGATGAAGAGGGAAATTCCCAATTCCTCTATGAGATTGAAACAAATCCTCAGTTAGCAGGAAACCTTAAAGGTAAGCTATTGCTTGTACATGGAGATATCGACAACAATGTACATCCTGGTAACACCATCCGGATGGCCAATGCTCTGATAAAAGCGAAAAAAAGGTTTGATTTCTTCATTATGCCTGGTCAACGACATGGTTTCGGCGAATACAAAGAATATTTTTTCTGGCTCAAAGCAGATTATTTCTGCAAACATCTGATTGGAGATTATTCCATCAGTACGGATATTTTCGAGATGCGAAGAGAAACAAAAATGAATCCTTAGCAGGGAACACTGATACCCTGAATGCATAAAAATTAATACTAAAGGTCCGGTTATAAAGAGTAACCGGACCTTTGATTTATAAAATTCATTTTGTTACAAGGGTTTCATTTTGTATATTTGCGTGACTTTCGATAGAGTTGCCATTAATTTGATTCTGTTATGAATACCCAAATTGTTCTGGATTTTATTGAAGCCATCAACAGGCATGATGTTGATGAAATGACTGACTTAATGGATGAGAACCATATCTTTATTAACTCCCACGGCAAGGAAACTGTTGGAAAATATAATATGGAACAGGGTTGGAAGGGGTATTTTGAATTTTTCCCGGATTATACCATAGAAGTGTCGGAGATTATTGAAAATGAATCTGTTATTGGTGTTTTTGGAACTGCAGCCGCCACGTACATGAATAAGAAAAACAAGCAAGACAGTAATTACTGGCGACTTCCCGGAGCGTGGAAGGCCATAGTAAAGGATGGAAAAATTAAGCTTTGGCAGGTTTTTACTGACACAAAAGTTCCCTACGACATAATTGAAGAAAACATAAACTAACCTGCTTAATCAAGAATCTTAAAAGGTTAGTAAAACCGTTGTTCCCTTATTTTCTTCTGAATTAATCTGAATATTGCCGTTATGTAAATGCATAATCTGGCGGGAGAAACTTAACCCGATTCCACTGCCTTTCTCTTTGGTTGTGTAAAAAGGTATAAATATATTTTCAAGTCTGTCCTCCGGTATTCCACGACCTTTATCCGAAATCTGTATGTGCTTTTTCTGATTCTGTTGAAAAGCCTTTATATGAATATCGGTATGTTTTGTGTCATCAAATGATTCCATTGCATTTTTAACGAGATTGATGAGTACCTGTTGCAGCATGTTTTCATCGCCCAGTATCATTAAATTTCTGGGTGTCACCTCAACAGATATTGCAATTTCATCTTTCTGGTTATTTTCGAATAGTTTTACTACTTCTGTGAGCAAGGTTTTAATATTTATCTCGGAAAACCGGGGTTCGGGAATTTTACTCAGACTCCTGTATGATTCAACAAATTCACTTAATCCTTCACTTCTTTTGCGAATGGTTCTGAGTCCTTCATGCATGTCATCCCTGAATTTATCAAATTTGGAATTTTCTTCCTGAGTGAGCATGTTCAGAAGGTTCCCGGACATGATACGAATAGGGCTGATCGAATTCATAATCTCGTGCCTGAGTACCTTAATGAGTTTTTGCCAGGCCTCCACCTCGTTTCTGTCAATCTCCCTGCTAATGTCCTGGAAAGAAATAATTTTAACCGGCTCTTTTTCCAGTTTAATTTCTGAAATTTTTATAGACAAATGCCTAAATTCATTATTCGCGAGTAGTTTGATAGATGATTCCTCACCATGATTCATGGAGTATATCAAGTCTGGAAGATCTTTATGTGTTTCTCTCAAATCATCAATTTTTTTGACATTATTAATTCCGCAAAGATTTTTGAACGCCTTGTTTTGAAGGCGGATAATTCCGGTTTGATTGGAGGCTGCAATTCCTATTGTCAAATGCTGAATAATATTTTGAAAGAAATGATGTTCAAGCTCTTTTTCTTTCCGAACAAGCCGGAAGTCTGTTATTATTTCATTGTATCCATCATGCAGGTCGCGCATAAAGGAGTCTTTGATATCTTTCTTGAATACCAGTGAGGTATCCTGGTTTTTTATCGCGTCTACAAAGCGGAGCATATCCCGTTTTATCTTTTTTATGTAATGAATCAGGAGGGAGCTTTCAATAACAAGCAGTAAGCCCAGACCTGTGGAAGTAGCAACCATAAATTCCCGGTAGAGGCTAAGAGTAAACAAAAAGCTGGTTGCTACAATCGCGGCAACATATAGGGCAATTCTGAAATTGAAATTATTGAATATCATATTTTTTGATTTTAGCGTAAAGCGTCGACCTGTTAATTCCCAGCTTTTCTGCTGCAAGGCTTATGTTTCCACGGAATTGATTCAATGCATGTTGAATAATCTGTTTCTCGTTTTCTTCCAGATTGAAGGTTTTTTTCCGGCTCATTTCCCTGGCTTTTTCAGCGGGTATAAGCAGTTTGGAATTAATTTCTTTATCATCACTTAAGATTACTGCTTTTTCGATAGAGTGCTGTAATTCCCGGATATTACCGGGCCATGTGTAGTCTTTCATTTTGGTTATTGTTGAATGGGGAATAGAAAGCTCTTTATGATATTTGACACAATATTTTTTAAGAAAATATTTTGCCAGCGTTTCGACATCTTCCGGCCTTTCTCTTAATGGTGGGAGGTCAATCTGAATAGTATTAAGTCTGTATAGTAAATCTTCTCTGAAACGATTGTTTTCAATCATATCTAACAGCGGCTGATTGGTTGCTGAAATAACATGAATATCAACCGGTACGGACTGGTTACTGCCAAGCCGGTATACAACCCTGTTTTGGAGTACTGACAACAACTTGGGTTGAAGATTAAAGGGCAGATTGCCGATTTCATCCAGGAAAATTGTGCCCCCTGAGGCAATTTCAAATTTCCCTGGTTTATCTGTTTTTGCATCTGTAAAAGCTCCTTTCATGTGTCCAAACAATTCACTTTCAAACAAATTTTCATGAATAGCCCCCAAATCAACCTTGATGAAAGCCTGCTCAAACCTGCTTGATTTTGTATGAATTTGCCTGGCAATAATCTCTTTTCCCGTGCCATTCTCGCCAGTTAACAGAATATTGGCATCTGTGCCTGCTACCTTGTCGATTAATCTGTAGATTTTTTGCATGGGTTCTGAATGACATATACAGCTTTCAGGTAATTTTCCTAATTCTTCGGTCAGATGGCTTTGTCTGTTTTTGAGCTTTTTAATCTCCAGTTTTGATTTTCGAAGCTTATAAGCAGAAAGAATGGTTGAGAGCATTTTATCCTCATCCCATGATTTCTGGATAAAATCGGTGGCACCTTCTTTCATGGATTTCACCGCTAAATCGACATCCCCGTATGCTGTTATAAAAATAATAGTGGCATCAGGGTCAATTTTCAAAATCTCCCGCATCCAGAAAATTCCTTCGTTTCCTGTGCTTACACCCGCAGAAAAATTCATGTCAAGTAATATGATATCAAATGTTTCTTCTCGAATCAAAGAAGGTATTTTATTTGGATTACGCTCAGTCTGTACTTCTGTAAAGTGTTGCTTTAAGAACATACTAAGGGCTGTCAGCAGCTCTTTGTTATCATCGACAATAAGAATTTTTCCCTTATTTTTACTCATCGGTTTTTTTTATAAAGTAAATGCGTTTTGTCCGAAAATACAACATGGGTGTTGTAAAATCCAACACTTTTATAAAGTTTCGGATATTTATATTGCTGATTATGAATAGCTTGTAGGCTTTGGCATTAGGTTTGACTTTTTACCTGAAACAAACATATACTAATTATGAGAAAAGATTATATAAAAACAGCATTCAGAAGGTTAATCAGAAATCGTACCATTAGTTTTATTAATATTTTCGGGCTTGCATTGGGATTAGCTGCTACTTTTCTGATTCTTCTATTTATTTTTCATGAAACAAGTTATGACAACTACCACAACAAAAAGGACAGGATTTACAGGTTAATCCAGGAAAGTAAGGGGCACGACATGTTCACAGCCCAGTGTTCTTATCCTCTGGGTGATGTTTTAAAAGAGGAATACCCCCAGGTAAAAGAAACAGCACGAATGTTAAATTTATTTTCGGTTAAGATTAGAAAGAATAGTGAATATATACCAGAAAGTGACTTCTATTGTGTGGAAAACAGTCTGTTTGAAATTCTAAACATACCGGTTTTGGAGGGCCACCCGGAGGATTTAACTACTCATCCCAACGATATTGTTCTGACAAGATCCATGGCTTTAAAATATTTTGGAGAAACGGATGTTGTTGGAAACCAGTTAACTATTAAGACCTCGGGTGAAGATATTTCGCTTAACGTATCGGGTATTGTTGAGGATTTTCCTGAGAATTCATCTTTTAAACCCGATTTCCTCGCCTCCCTTGATCTTGGAATAGAACAACTCCCGAATATGATTCGGAATTCTGATAATAATGTACGTTCTCCGGAATTTTTTAAAACAAACTGGGGTTTTGGATTTTTTATGACATTCATATTGACAGAAGAAGGTTTTGAAGAAGAAAAGTTTGAAAAAGAATTTCGAACTATTGAAGAAAAGTATCTTGAACAGCCAGAATCTATTAATTATCATCTGCAAAGTCTTGATGATATTTATTTTAAGTCGGGACATATTCTGACGCAATATTTCGAAAGTGGAAATATATCCTCAGTCTATATCTTTTCGGCTGTTGGTTTTCTAATTCTTATTATAGCCTCTATAAACTATATTCTGCTAAGCACCTCACAGGCTGTAGAGAGAGCCAAAGAAATTGCAATCCGAAAAATAACCGGAGCCACAAGGAAAGCACTATTTAACCAGGTGCTTGTTGAGTCAGTAATCATTACTCTTATTGCTTTTCCTTTGGCTATCATTTTAATTGAGCAATTCAGGCCTTTTATAATAAGGTTTATGGATAAAAATTTCATTAACTATGAGATAAATCTTAAAGTAGTATTGGGGTTTGGCTTAATATTGTTTGTAATTACTTATTTGCCGGGTATATTCACTACAAGATATTTTTCAAGGATAAGACCTGTGGTTGTCTTAAGCCGGAATAGCCTTTTGGTATCAAAGCGTTACAGTGCTAAAAAGATACTGATATCCCTTCAATTTATCATATTTTTACTTCTCGTCATTACATCAATTGGGATTTACAAACAGATTCATTTTTCAAAACATCACGACCTGGGTTTTAACCCTGAAAATGTCCTTTCTGTTAATATAGCTAATAATCCAGCTATTTCACACAGTTATGAGGCATTTAAAAAAGAACTGCTTGAGCACAGGGATATAATTTCTGTCAGTGGAAGTATGTGGGTTCCTCCAACCAAAAGCAGGATGGCGGTTACTATGAAAAGGACAGAAGATCCCGGAGATAAAATCAACGTTGATGGTTTGTTTGTCGATAAAGATTTCCTGGAAACTTTAAATATACAACTTGTTGAAGGAAAAAGGCTTAGTGACTATGCAAACAACTTTAACGGAAAAGTTTTACTGAATAAATCTGCACTTGAAGAAGTTGGCTATGAAAATCCTATTGGAGAAAAAACTATGATGGGAGAGATTGTAGGGGTTATAGAAGATTTTCATTACCATTCGTTCAAAGAAAAGATAGCCCCGATGATTTTAATAGGCAATCAGCAAATGGTGAGAGAAGTTTTAGTAAAAATCAGTGGGGCTAACATGCAGTCAGTCAGATCTCACATAGCTGATACCTGGCAGAAATTCGGGGGTATGGACAAGCCGAACCTAACTTATGTGAATCAAAATTTTGATGAGCTCTATAAAAGCGAGAATAAGCTTGCAACTTTAATTACAATTTTTGCCGGGCTTGCTATCCTGATAGCCTCCATGGGCTTGCTGGGACTGACTATTTTTACACTTAAGAAACGAACCAAAGAAATTGCTATTCGCAAAGTAAATGGAGCTAATGTAAAGCATATCCTGGCATTAATTTCTGTAGAATACGTCAAACTTATCCTTTACGCTCTGTTGGTGTCAGTACCCGTTGGTTACTTTCTTCTTAACAAATGGCTCCAGGATTTTGCCTATAAAACAACCATTTCCTGGTGGATCTTTGCAGCATCCGGAATACTGGCTTTAGGAATTACGTTACTGACTATAAGCTTTAAAGCAGTTAAAGCAGCAAACAGGAACCCAGTGGAGTCTCTTAGGGATGAGTAATGAACAATGAGAAATTATGAATTATGAATTGAGAATGAAGAATTAAGTAAGAAGTAGGGAGTAGGGAGTAGGGAGTATTGAGTAGTAGGCATTGCAAACAACTTAATTAACTCAATTAACTCAATCAACTCAATCAACGCATAATATGGGAAAATGAAAACTAAGGAAATAGGACAATGAAAAGTTATTCGCGAATTAGCGGCTATT
>CAZPDP010000007.1:0-11204 GCA_964585385.1 uncultured Bacteroidales bacterium | reverse complement strand
AATGAAAACTAAGGAAATAGGACAATGAAAAGTTATTCGCGAATTAGCGGCTATTCAATAATGAACAATGAGAAATTATGAATTATAAATGAAGAATGAAGAATTAAGTAAGAAGTAGGGAGTAGGGAGTAGGGAGTAGGCATTGCAAACAACTTAATTAACTCAATTAACTCAATCAACTCAATCAACGCATAATATGGGAAAATGAAAACTAAGGAAATAGGACAATGAAAAGTTATTCGCGAATTAGCGGCTATTACTCAATAAGCAATATAATAATCTAACAATTAAAAAAATGATACGACAATTTTTACGACTTATAATCATAAGGAATTTCAGCAGGCACAGATTTCATACCTTTCTGAATATTCTTGGCCTTTCCGTTGGATTAGGTGCATTCATAATGATCATGCTCTTTGTAAACCATGAAAGAAGTTACGATACCTTTCATAATAATTATAACAACATTTACAGGATCATAGCAGGTAATACAGGGGATTTTCATGGTGGAACCCCTGCAGAGCTTGCTCCTTATCTGGAAGAGCGTGTACCGGAAATTAAAGAATACGTCAGAATGGAGCCAAGAGAGGATGTGACTGTTCTCAAAGGAGATGAGATGTTCTTTGAAAAGAAATTGCTTTATGCTGACAGCTCCCTGTTTTCAGTTTTTGATTTTAAGCTGGTGGAAGGAGATCCAAGCCGGGTTCTTCGTAACCCCAACAGCATGGTAATTACAGAAAGCATGGCCAGAAAGTATTTTGGTGAGAAAAACCCGGTAGGCAAAACAGTATATCTCTCGAAAGACAAGGTGCCCTTTACCGTAGAGGCTGTGGCTGCCGATCCACCCACAAATTCAACCATTGAGTTTAACTTCATTATTCCTTTTAAACGACTGGAAAAAAATACCAGTTGGGGAAGTTTTAACTTTACAACATATCTGCATATTGATAATCGGTATCACGAACAGGCTGAGAAAAAAATTCAGGAAATTTCAGTGGACAGAAAGGACAGGGTTATGCAATTGAATTTTCTGAAGCTTCAACCCCTTAAGGAACTACGGTTTATCCCGATCAGGGGCAATGAATTTCCTACGATAGAAAAGAAGTACATTTACATATACTTGTCCGCTGCCTTTTTTGTGTTGCTTTTAGCTGTTATTAATTATACCAACCTGGCTTCAGCGATTTCGCTCAAGCGTTCAAAGGAAGTAGCGCTTAAAAAGATTGCAGGAAGCAGTAAGAGCAGGATAATTGCTGAAATACTCATTGAATCAATTTTGCTTTCAATGATTGCCTTGCTGTTGGCCTTGATTTTCGTGGAACTTTTGCGTCCGGGTTTCAATCAGGCTATTCAGAAAAATCTTCATTTTGATTATTCCCGCTTGCCCTTTTATATAATGATTGCCATTTCCACAGGGATTTTGGCAGGTCTCTACCCGGCAATTTACAGTTCGGGATTTAATATTATGGGACTTCTGAAAGAGTCATTCTACAAAGGCAAGAAAGCTGGCCGGTTCAGGAATATCCTTGTACTTGTCCAGTTTGGTGTAACCAGTTTTCTTTTGATATGTTCCCTGGTTTACATAAAGCAACTGAATTATCTGAATTCAAAAAATCTGGGATTAAATCCTCATAACATATACACACTTCAGGTTCACTGGCCTGATGTCAAGGTAGAGCAATTGAAACAGGAACTTTTAATTCATTCAGATATTGAGGGTGTTACAACGACCAGTTTCGGTGCAGGACTTGTACACTGGAATCAGACAGCCTACTGGAAAGGAAGTAAAGAAGAGGAAAGAATTACTATGTATCTTCATGAGGTGGATAAGGACTTTTTTGAAACACTGAATATACCTTTTAGAGAAGGAGGAGAGTATTACAAACAACAAAAAAGAACGAAGAAAGCCCTTTACATACTTAATGAAGCTGCTCAAAAGCATATTGGATGGGAGAATGCATTGAACAAATCTTTTTCAGTGTTTGGATCGCATTCATACGGAGAAGTGGTGGGTGTAAGTGAGAATTTTAACTTCCGTTCTCTTCATCACAAAATAGACCCCAGTGTGTTTTTAATGCGAGCTCCTGTTGTCCGGGATAATATGCTGATTCGGTACAAACCGGAAAAAGCAAATGAGGTGCTGAATACAGTTCGTCAAAAATGGGATGAACTGGCTCCTCCTAATGCTCCATTTATGCTGACATCCCTTGAAAAAGACTTTGAAAATTTGTATAATATAGAACAGAATACGAAGAAAATAGTGATATACTTTACAATCATTGCTATTATTATTTCATTTCTCGGACTGCTGGGTCTGGCAACATATATCTCCCTGCAACGAACCAAGGAAATTGGAGTCAGAAAAGTGCTGGGTTCAACGGAAAGTGGAATAATCAATATGTTGGTCGGTTCTTTTATGAAGTGGGTAATTGTTGCATTTGTTATAGCCAGTCCGCTGGCTTACCTGTTCATGGAAGACTGGCTCCGGAATTTTGCCTATCATACCAAAATTACTGTCTGGGTGTTTCTGATTGCCGGGCTGTTTGCTATAGGGATTGGTTTCTTTAGTGTGATTTTCCAGTCTTTGAAAGCGGCTAATACCAATCCCGTGGATAGTTTGAGGTATGAGTGATGAGAATTGAGAATGATGAATGAATAATGAAGTTGAGCGTTTCTTGGTGCATCTTTATGACTTCATTTCATAGTGGCATAATTCAATGAGCAATGAACAATGAGAAATTATGAATTGATTCTGGTAGTGAATAAGGACTAAGAAGTAAGAAGAAGGAAGCAGGCTTTTTTTATTTCCGGTTTATTATGATAAAGTCCTGCAGGGTAGATCAAGCTTAAACACTATACTTTTAGAGTACCTTGTCCATGCTTCGAGCTCGAATCTTTATGCTTTGAGGAGGAATTTTCGTGCTTTGAGCACCGATTTCCATGCGATGAGGACAAAATTTCGTGCTTTGAGCACAAATTTTCATGCATTGAGGTTCAAATTTCGAGGTAAAAGGACGATATTTTAGCCTTGGGGGTATCATGTTCCTGTTGACTACCTGTAAAAAGAAATGTCGCGGGACACCCTTAATCTCTGTAATCCTTTATTTTATATGTGTTTGGATTATCTTCCAGCATATCTACATAAATTTTGTAGACATTTTTTAGGACGGGTCAGACGTTCTGCTTCTCGGCACACGTATGCGCCGTGCGGGATTTACAGAGACGTGTTCTCAACTTGTCCGGCTCCTGACGGATCCCCCGATAAAAAGCCTGGCTAATGCTCCAAAACTTAGATACCAAGCCGAATACCCGTATTTTGTATATAGCATGTTGCCATGCGTTAATTATTCCTATTTATCAGGTTTACAATTACTTTTATCATTGTGTCTTTTTCTTCAGGTTTGCTAACAGCTATCATCAAAGTCAGTGCAACTAAAGCATTATCTGCAATACGCTTATTTCCTTGGTTATCAAACAATAATCCATTTCTCTCTAAAAAATACAAGAATAAAAAAGCTGCTATTCTTTTATTACCATCTGAAAATGAATGGTTTTTTATTATAAAATAAAGTAAATTAGCTGCCTTTTCCTCAATACTGGGATATAAATCAACCTTGCCAAAAGTTTGATAAATTGTAGCTATCGAACTTTTAAATGAATCATCCTTTTCATGTCCAAACAAATCACTGTTCCCATAAACTTTTTTCGTTAGATGTATCTGCTTTATTGCCTCTTCATAAGTCAGTTGATAAGTTTCCTTGCCTGATGTATCTTTAATGTCAAGGTTTTCGTAATCATATTGGTCAAGTATATCTAAGGCATAAGCATAATCCGAAATTATTTTTAGTAATCCAGTACTTTCATCATTTGTTAATGCTTTGTAATTTATTACACTACCTAACATTTTTACTGAATCTTGCAACTCTTTTAGCTGTTCATTTTGTTGTTTTAAGCGTTGATTATTAATCACATATCCCTTGAGCAAATATTGCTTTAATATTTTATTAGCCCATTTCCTAAATTGAATTCCTCGCTTTGAATTCACTCTGTAGCCAACCGAAATTATTGCATCTAGATTATAAACCTTAACCTTTCTTTTTACTTGTCTGTTTCCTTCTTTTTGAACTACCGAGGATTCCTCGGCAGTTGCAAACTCCTCTAATTCACCAGATTGATAGATGTTTTTGAGATGTAGTCCGATTGTATCAGTGTCTTTTTCAAATAATTGAGCCATCTGTCTCTGCGATAACCAAACAGTTTCATTTTCAAATTTTACTTGAATATCTGTTTGTCCATCATCAGTTTGATAAATTTTTATATCTGAGCTCTCCATAAATTCATTTTTTCTCAAATATACAAATCCTAATTTTCACATTTATCTTAAATGCACAATCGTTCTGTTTTAATGCATGGCAACGTTTAGCTGTATGCGCCGTGCGGGGTTGACGGAGACGCGTTCTCATCGCTCGTTACAAAACTTGGCTAAAGCTCCGAAACTCAGATGCCAAGAGGAACACCCGCATTTTGTATATAGCCTGTTGTGTGCAGTTCACTGTTGTTCAATCGGTTTGCTTAATTTTGTTATGATAAATCCAATTACTGGACTGAATAGAATAGACCATAAAATTGATTTTCCATATCCAATTTTACGTTTTGTGCCAATGTACTGTGCAATCAGATGAGTTAGAACAAAATACAGAGCAATAATTAAAATCCAAATGTAATTCATATCTTATTATTTATTGTAGGTTTCAGACCAAGTAAACATATCATGCAATATATCATTTTTTTTGTTTCCTCTGACATAAATTTATTATAATCAAGTTTCTTAATTTCGAAAGTATATTGAGCCATTAAATGCGAAACAAAGTAAGTCACTGCATACCAATTTCCGGTAAAATCCTTAAAATACGATTTATTTATTAGTTCAAGTCCAAATGGAATAAACGCTCCATTCTCATTTTTCATCCAAGACAAATCCTGATGTATTACCAGTAGCCTTTAGCGTTACTCTATTCCTGTTTAAATCAACTCAATACTCTGCATAATTCTCAATTTTCCAAAAAGGCATATTTCTTGTGTCTCCGTGTACCTTGCCTTAAAACGTATAAATTATCTCATGGGAGATTATTTGATTGAGATTAGGTTTTTGATTTTCATCCTGAATCAGACGGTTATTTTCGTAATCAATCGGTCGGAATAAAACTATATTTTGAATCTTTGAATTTCCAAAATGGTACATTGGTGTAAATTTCGTTCTTTAACCAATTTCCTCTGAATTAATTTGTAAAATTTATCTTCGTTGTAGAAGAAAATCATATAATTTAGATTCGGCTATTATATTATAAGCCTTGAAACGATGTTATCAAAACTATCTAGTATACTTATCATTTTATCAGCAATTAGAGCGGTTAAGCAATCTTTGAAATTTTATGCTCAATTTTATTTTTCATTATCAGTTCAGGAAATACAATAATCAATATGAAAAATTCCAACATCAATGCTATTGTCAAAATTGAGTAGATAATAATCTTTATTGTTTTTTTATGAGTCTATGAAGTTATTTGGTTTCATGCGGTTAAATTGCACACAACGAAGATATAGTGTAAATCTTTATATTTTGTTATTTCCCTATATCAAATATAATGAAAAATTAGTCAGGTATTTGGTGGTGTTGAAAAAAATCCGGAAGTAATAGCGAAGAGACAGAACACGGATAATACGGATGAGGCACCCGCCTGACCGGTTGGGCAGGGAAGTAACACCAGATATAGAACTGTCTAATCTGTAGCTTAATGAGTTGATTGAGTTGCTTGTACTTCCACTGCAACTTTATTTTCAATTCATAATTGATAACTCATAATTCTTCATTTCTCATTGTTCATTGTCCATTGAATAACCAGCATCTATTCCCCAGTTTCTTAATATTTCATAAGGGCCTTAGAGCGTCAGGGTAAAAGTAGAACCTGCTCCTAACTCCGATTGTACAGTCAGGTTGCCTTTGTGCAGCAGGGCTATCATTCTTGAGTAATAAAGTCCAATACCGCTGCCCTCTTCTTTAGTTGTGTAGAAAGGGATAAAGCAATTCTGGAGTTCTTCCCCGTTCATGCCTGAACCGTTATCACTTATGCGGATTGCCGTTTCCTGGTGGTCTTGCATTACGGATATTTCAATTTTTGGATTTTCCAAATCCCTGATAGCATCAACAGCATTTTTAATCAAATTAATAAGTACCTGGGTAATCATCTCTTTGTCAGCCAGAACTTTTCTTATTTCATGCCCGTAGAGGGTAAATGCAATATTTTTTTCCTCCAGTTCTTGCTTGAACAGGACATTTGTTTCATTCAGAATATTCTGAATTGAGACATGCTCCAGGGAAGGTTCCGGGATTTTATAGAGTTTCCTGTAGGATTCTACAAAATTTTCCAGCCCCGATATTCGCCTGTTGATTGCATTTAAACCTTCCCGAAGGTCAGAAAAGTCCTGGTCTGTAAGTTCTTCTTTTTTAACAGGGTTTTCACTGCCGGCAAATGAAGCGTGTAATGAGTATGAGAGCGTTTTCATAGGGGTTACTGAATTCATGATTTCATGGGTGATAACATGCAGCAGCTTCTTCCATGCCAGTAATTCCTCTTTTTCCAGCTCGTCGGAAATATTTTGCAGGGAAGCAACCCGCAGCGATTGATTTTTTAGAACGAAGTCCTGGATTTGTATGGATACCTTTTTTAGGCGGTTTTTGACTTTAAATTTAATAAGTGATTTTTGAGTGTTATTATCCAGTAAGAGCTCCGGGAAATCTTGTTTGCAGCTACTAAGCTTTTTTACATTGTCAAGGCGTTTTAATTCCAGTATTTTCAAAGCTGCCTTGTTTATTAACTGAACTTCAGCCGCCTGATTATAGACAATTATACCGGAACTGGCGTGATTGATAGATGTTTTAAAGAGATGAAACTGCTCTTCTTTTTCGGATTTGACTTTTTGAAGCGCCTCATGAATGGACTGGTACGTAGTATTAATTTCTTTTGAGAGAAAATGTTTTCTGGCAGGGATGTTGATTAGATCATCTGACTGTAAAGTATTAAGAAATTTTTCGAGCGGATTGAAAGCTTTGAGGAGGGTCCGGATAAATAAGGATGTGATTAGAATCCAGGCTAGGAGGATAATGTAAGGAGATGCTGTCAGGTTATCCTGAAAAAAAGACCAGATGGTGAATGCCCCA
Source organism: uncultured Bacteroidales bacterium (assembly GCA_964585385.1). GTDB lineage: Bacteria > Bacteroidota > Bacteroidia > Bacteroidales > UBA12077 > JAGXLC01. The sequence continues at coordinate 3,985 of CAZPDP010000007.1, read as the reverse complement.
AAAGCGGAGATAAGCAAAACATAAATCAGAATTTTGATAAAAAAAACTCTAAAGACCATATTTGCTGATTTTGTTGTATAATGTTTTTCTTGAAATACCCAGTAATTCGGATGCTTTCGAATAATTTCCACCCGTATTCTCAATAGCTTTGGCAATGGAATGTTTTTCGATTATTTCCAGGTTTAAGGTATCTGTTTCTCTGGTAAGTTCATTTCCAGGAACTGCATGAATCCGGAAATCAGAGAATTTTAATTTGTTGCCCCGGGACAGTATAACGGCTCTTTCCGCACATTGTCTCAACTCTCTTATATTCCCAGGCCATGGGTATTGCTTTAAACGCTCCATAACTCTTTGATCGACGGTAAAGTTTCCTTTGTGGTATTTTGTCTGGAATTTTTTCAGATAAAAGTCCAGGAGATCGGGAAGGTCTTCAGTTCGTTGTCTTAACGGAGGTACTTCAATTGCAATGGTATTAAGCCTATAAAGAAGGTCTTCACGAAATTGATTTTGTTGAACCCGTTCTGTAATGTTTGCGTTTGTTGCTGATATTATTCTCACATCTGTTTTCCTTGACTCCATACTACCTACGGGCGTTATTTCTTTATTCTGAATGACGGATAATAGTTTAGCCTGCTGCGCGAGCTCCAGATTTCCTATTTCATCAAGAAAAATGGTTCCGCCATGAGCCAGTTCAAACCAGCCTGTTTTGTCTTGTTTTGCATCCGTAAAAGCTCCCTTGACATGACCGAAGAGCTCGCTCTCAAACAATGAAGTAACAAGGGCGCCAAGGTCAACCGGGATAAAGGCTTCATTTTTTCTCTCGCTTAGCTGATGAATTCTGCGGGCAATAACTTCTTTTCCGCTGCCATTTTCTCCCGTTATGAGAATATTGGCATCGGTGGGAGCCACTTTTTCCACTGTTTCCCATACTTGTTGCATTTTAGGGGAGTGACCCCGGATAAAGCCGCTAGCCTGGCTTTGCCAGTTAGTAAGGTTTTGATTCTTTTTTTTGAGCTTTTTGATGGTTTGCTGCGAATCACTAAGTTTGGCAGCCCGCATAATGGCAGCCAGCAGAAGTTCTTCTTTCCAGGGTTTTTCAATAAAATCAACTGCCCCCGCCTTCAATGCTTGTACTGCCAGACCTACCTCTCCATAGGCGGTTATGCATATAACAGAGAGATTTGAATCCTTTTTAAGGATTTCTCCAAGCCAGAATAAGCCTTCATTGCCGCTGCTTTTGCCAGCTTTGAAGTTCATGTCCAGCATAATGACATCAAAAGCATGTTTGTCCAGCATTTCATATAATTGTACCGGGCTGGAAAGAGTGAAAATTTCTTTAAAATAATTGCGCAGGAATATTTTTAATGCAGTGAGTATCTCTTTGTTGTCGTCTATTATTAAAATTTTGTTGTACATTTATTTTTTTGCTAATCTGTTACAAAATTATACACTAATCTGTTACAATATTACACAAAACTTTTTTAAAACTAAAAATAAAATGTTGATATTTAGTTAATTAATTTTTTGGCATGAAAATGGGTAAGTATTTAGAAACCAAAAATTTTATACAATGAATATTTTCAAGTACTTAAAATCAGCAATAAAACATATTTCCCATAATCCCAGGAACTCTGGAATTAATATTTTTGGATTGGGAATTGGTATTGGGGTTTTTGTCCTTATCCTCCTTTATGTCAGGTTTCAAAATAGTTACAATACCTTTCATGAAAAACTGGATGATATTTACAGAGTTGAAGGCAGCCTTGGAGGTATTACACCAGCTTCCTTTTATCCTTACTTTTCTGAAAGAACACCACAGATTAGTAATGGAACCAGGATTGTAAATGTGAATTCATTATTGAATTATACCAGGGAAGGGGAACAAATGAAACCGGGTATAGATGCAAAAATCTTTGCGGTAGACTCTACCTTTCTGGATATTTTTACATATCCTATAAGTAAAGGTTCAAAAGCCGAACTTTTTGAATCAGGCAAAAATATAGCCCTTTCTGAAGAGGTTGCTCATAAACTATTTGGAGATGAAAATCCTATTAATAAAGTCATTCGCTATGGAACGGGCGATATTACTGTTAAAGCAATTTTTAAAGATGTCCCTGATCATTCATCTCTGTCTTTTGATGCCTTAAAGTTACTGCCTTATGATCAAATTGATGATCAGAACTGGGGCAGGTGGTTTATGGAAACCTACTATGTTATTGATAGTCGTTTTGACGTTGAAGAAGTCGAAAGTAAACTGGACACATTAAACAAGCAGAGATATATCAGTAATGGGCATGAAATTGATAAATTGCCCTACAATATTAATTTACGACCTTATAAAGACATTTATTTCAGTCATATGGCAAGCTATCACCATAGCGGAGAAAAGAGTCACATTTTTATTTTTACACTCATTGCTATTTTTGTATTGGTCATTGCTGCTATCAATTACATTAACCTTTCTACTGCTTCTGCTTCAACCCGTTTGAAAGAGCTTGCCCTGAGGAAGGTTAATGGAGCGAGACGCAGAGATATCATTTACCAGATTTTAAGCGAAAGTTTTTTACTGGCTTTCTTATCGGTATTATTTGCTACTCTTTTGATTGAGTTTTCTTTACCTTACTTTAGAAATTTAACCGGTAAGGAGATTTACCTGGAATATACTCCATCCTTCATTTTTCTTTTATTCGTCTTTACTCCGCTGTTTCTTGGATTGTTAGCAGGAATATACCCTGCTTTGTATATCAGCCGGTTTAATGTACTGGAAGTTTTACGGGGTAAATGGATATACGGTAAATCCGGGGCTGCTTTTCGTAAAACCCTTACAATTCTTCAGTTCAGTATTTCCATATTTCTTATAATCGGGACCCTTTTTGTATACAGTCAGCTTAAATACATACAAAAATACGACCCGGGTTATGAGAAGGAACAAATTGTTTCTTTTTTCACCAATAATGAGCTAAGAGAACACTGGGACAGTTTTAAGGACCGGTTACAAGGACTTTCTTCTGTTTCTGGTGTGACAAGAACCAACACCAATATTCACAATGTGTCCAATGTTATGTCGGCTTATTATGATAAATCTGTTTCTTCGGGTGAAGATGCACCTACAGTAGGTAATCTGTTGGTGGATGAAGATTTCCTGAATTTTTTTGATATTCAGTTAAAAAAAGGCAAGGCCTTTACAGAAAGCATGACACGTGGGGAGAATAAGCATTACCTGATTAATGAGAAATTTGAAAAGATTTTCCCGTCGGATACCGTACTAGGTCAGAGAATCAACGGGAATGAGATTATAGGGATTGTAGAAGATATTAAGACCAAATCACTGTATCAGGAACAACAACCTTTTGTTATCCAGCTTGGAGAAACGAACAGGGCTTATATTGGTTATGTAAAGATTAAAGCAGGCGATTATGCGAGTGCACTAAACCAAATCAGGGGAGTTTGGCAGGAATATGTGCCGGAACACCCTTTTCGATACAAATTTCTTGATGAATCTTTTATGCAGATGTATGAAGACGACATGCGATTTGGAAAAGCTTTTCTGATTTTTAGTGTATTTTCCATCTTGATTGCCTGCCTGGGTCTTTTTGCATTAGTATCATTTTCCACAGAAAGGAAAACAAAAGAAATCGGAATCCGGAAAGCCCTGGGCGCTACAAGCTCGAAAGTTGTGTTACTTCTTATTCGTCAGTTTACTATCTGGGTAATCGTAGCGAATCTGATTGCATGGCCTGTAGCTCATTACTTTCTGAAAAACTGGCTGCAAAATTTCAATGAGCATATTTCAATACAGGTAACTTACTTTCTTGCAGCAGCAATCTTGTCATTTCTTGTTGCACTCCTCACAATTTTATTTAAAGCTACCCGGGCAGCCAATGCCAATCCTGTAAACAGTCTCAGGTACGAATAATTAAGTGGATTGTTTTATCTTTTTCAAAGGACTGCTAAATTGAAACGCAGTCCTTTGTCTTTTTTTACA
>CAZPDP010000006.1:61930-111295 GCA_964585385.1 uncultured Bacteroidales bacterium | reverse complement strand
GCTACAGATTTGTCATCCCTGACGGGATTTTGGTTCCGGGATATCAGAGAAATCAGAATTTACATTTAGGATTTCATTATATCTCTCAGACAATTTCTCGAATCGTTTTCCAAAAACCTTCAAATTGAAGCTTAATGCCGTCAGGCATGTAATCTCTGTAACAACGGATGGAATGAAATGGAATCCGGGGATTGCAACCCTGCAACCTCTCCTGAATCCCGCTAGGGATGGAATATGTCATCCCTCTGATTTAAGAGATTATCCATCTAATCAAAAAAATCGAACAAATACCTTTCATCGTAATCAACCTGAAACTTATTTAAGAAGCTTATGTATTCTTCTTTAAAGCTAAATTTTCTGTGATGTTCCTGCTGATTGAATATATATTGACAAACATTAGAAATCTGTGAACGACTGTAAGTAAATGCACCATAACCTGATTGCCATGAAAATTTTAGATTCAAAAAATTTTGTTTATTAATCCAATGGGAAGAATTATTCTTAATCTTCTGAACAAAAGCGGATTCTGCAATAGTCGGCTTTCGTGAAACAAAAACATGAACATGATCCGGCATGTTGTTAATGGCTAACATTTTACATCCGAGATTCTTGGTGATACCTGTTATATATCTCTGAAGATCCGGGCTCCATTCTTGTTTTAAAAGATTATCACGATACTTAACAGCAAAAATAAAATGGGTATACAACTGCGTATAGGTATTAGCCATAGCGAAATAATTTAAAAAACGAATAATTTATGAATGGATTCTTGCCAAACAAATATAATGGTTTATATTGAATTTTCATGGTTTGTACCATAAATATGTTATCCCGATGGGATTCTGGGGAAAGGCAAAGGCCCGCCTCAATTACCGGATTGACATCCTGAGCTACAGGGTTGTCATCCCTGACGGGATTTTGGTTCCGGGATATCAGAGAAATCAATATTTACATTTAGGATTTCATTATATATCTCAGACAATTTCTCGAATCGTTTTCCAAAAACCTTCAAATTGAAGCTTAATGCCGGTAGGCATGTATTCTTTGTAATCCCGGATGGAATGAAATGGAATCCGGGGATTGCAACCCTGCAACCTCTTCTGAATCCCGTTAGGGATGGAATATGTCATCCCGATGGGATTCCGGGGAAAGGAAAACGCCCGCCTCAATTACCGGATTGACATCCTGAGCTACAGATTTGTCATCCCTGACGGGATTTTGGTTCCGGGATATCAGAGAAATCAATATTTACATTTAGGATTTCATTATATATCTCAGACAATTTCTCGAATCGTTTTCCAAAAACCTTCAAATTGAAGCTTAATGCCGGTAGGCATGTATTCTTTGTAATCCCGGATGGAATGAAATGGAATCCGGGGATTGCAATCCTGCAACCTCTTCTGAATCCCGTTAGGGATGGAATATGTCATCCCGATGGGATTCCGGGGAAAGGAAAACGCCCGCCTCAATTACCGGATTGACATCCTGAGCTACAGATTTGTCATCCCTGACGGGATTTTGGTTCCGGGATATCCTGGTGACCTGCTAAAACATGCACATATAGGCCATTTCGTCGTTTACTCCTCTCCATTCACATTTTTAAAAAACCGAACCAAATCCTCTTCATTCCTTAAATTAAGATTATTATCTTTTATCCAGCGGAGGTGTTTTTCTCCTTTTCTATCCTTTAGTTCCATTAATCGAAAAATCTTATTCATATATACCACTTTATCTATCTGTTCATTTTTACTGAGATTAAACATCCCGTCTTTCATATAAATTTCGAATTCTCCGGTATACATATCAAACCTCATATCATAGTTTTTCAACTTCCTTGTATAACTTCTTCCATCTCTTCCGGCAATTGAGCTATGATATCTTTCATTTCCCCTTCAGAAAGATAACGCGTAGCAATAACCCCAATTACTTTCTTCACAATATCTTTAGTAGGCATTTCCCAGTCAAACCGGTTCTCTCCCAGCTTTTCCTGTTCTTTTTTCACTTCCTCTTTAAACTCTTCGGTAGTTTTAATTTTGAGAGGCTGCTCCATATATTTCCAGTTGTCCACATACACAGCCTTCAGAAACATAGGCAATTGAGCCAGCAAATCAAAAAATTGAGTTGAAAGCCTGGTTTTCATTGAATAGACAGAAAACGGTGAAGGTAGGAAATTTGGAATAATGGGATGATGGTCTATTTGAAATCAAACCTAAGAACCAATGTAATCATTCCACAATATCCATTTCCTCAATCAGCCAGTCTACTTCACCGAACTTATCAAGAATGAAAAGCAGATAGCGAATATCTGTCACTACCGTTTTCTGCATATTTTCTTCGAATTCAATGTCTCCGGTCATACCTTCCCAGTTGCTGTCAAAAGCCAGTCCAATAAGTTCGCCATCGCCATTCATAACAGGACTTCCTGAATTTCCTCCTGTAATATCATTGTTAGTGATAAAACAAACGGGCATCTCCCCTTCTTTACCATAACGACCATAATCTTTTTCCTTGTAAAGTTTTTTCAGTTTATCAGGCACAATGAATTCATAATTATCCGGATCTTCCTTTTCCATTACGCCTTTGAGGGTCGTGTAATATTTATACCTTACTGCATCTTTTACCTTGTAACCCCCAACGGTTCCGTAAGTCATCCGCATGGTAAAATTGGCATCGGGGTAGAACGTTTTATCGTTTTGCATTTTCATAACTCCATCCACAAACAGCCGATGCCCTTTCTGAAGATTAGCATCGTACTGTCTTGAAAGCTTTCTGAGTTCATAGTATTTGCTGAAAGCCGACTGTGCAAATTTATAAGCCGGGTCATTCTCTATATCTAAGGCTGAAGGGTCGGCAATGAACTGATTGAACTTTTCTTCGCTGGTAAAAATTGACTTATTGTAAAGTTCATCTACTAATACTTCCACGTTTCCATTGTGTCGTTCTAATCCTTCTGCAAAAGCCATCGGATAAAACTCTTCATCAATTTTTTCCTTAAACATGGTAAAAAGTGCAACAGCAATATCCCTGTCTGTAGGTTTATGATAGTCCCTGAAATGTCTTTCTCCCCTTGACTTCATTTCCTCTTGGGCTTCCTTTATTTCCCCTTTTTTGAAAAGCTTCTTAAGCCCGGATATTTCCAGTTTTTGTTTTAAACGGTAAGCTCTGTCAGCAAAGCGGGTTATTTCAGGACCATAGAGTAATGTTTCTCTCAGGTATTGAGAAGCATTCTGATACGGCCGCCTTTTGCTGTAAGCCTTTCGTATCAATTCAAGAGCTTCACCATATTTTTCTTCGCGTTCTTCATTGCCTGTAATCCATTCTATAAACTTCCTCTCCAGATCTTTTCGCTGAGATACCAGGTCAATGCGCTCAAAGCCTTCCATTTGCCCGATGCTGTATTTCCAGTAATTGCTCGTTCCTTTGTATTTTGAAGCATACATTATCCGGTGTTCGGGACTCTTGTTCATAATTTCGTTCATGATTTCCAGCTTTTTACCCCGAATATTAATACGGTTTGGATGAGAAACTTCTTTCAGTTCTTTTATACCGTATGATGTCATGAATCGGTCAGTGTTTCCGGGATAACCAAGAATCATAGCAAAGTCGCCTTCATCAATGCCTTCAATGGAAACAGGCAAATGGTGTTTAGGCTGATAAGGTACATTTTCAGGTGAATACTCGGCTGGTTTCCCATCAGGGGCCATGTAAACACGGAACATAGCAAAATCGGCTTTGTGCCGGGGCCACATCCAGTTATCAGTCAGGCTTCCAAAATCGCCTATAGACGTTGGAGGGGAAGCTACCAGGCGCACATCCTTAAAAGTTTCATAAACAAATAAATAAAATTCATTCCCTCCATAGAAAGCTCGTACAGACGCATCGTAATGAGTTCCCTCTGTTTCACTTTCCACCAGCTCTTTACTAAACTCCCTTATTTTTTGAGCCCTTTCCTGCTCTGTCATCTCCGGGGTCAGGTATGAAAGCATCTGCTCTGTTACATCTTCAATCCTCTTCAGAAATTTCACTTCCAGATCGGGATTCGGGAGTTCTTCATCCATCGATTTTGCCCAGAAACCATTCTTGAGGTAATCGTTCTCAACAGTCGTATGAGATTGGATACGCCCGTAACCACAATGCATATTCGTAAGCAACAAGCCTTTATCAGAAATAATTTCTCCTGTACATCCTCCCCCAAAAACCACAACGGCATCTTTCAGGCTGGATTCATTAATATTATAAATATCATCCGGAGTAAGATTTAACCCCATTTTTGTAAGCTTACCATAGTTCAGTTTATCCAACAGATTCACCATCCACATGCCCTCGTCGGCCTGGCTGGTTTTGGGAAATAAGAAAGAAATACTTACTAGGGTAATAAAAAAGATCTTTTTCATGGTTCAGTATTGGTTTTGCAGTTAATCACTATTATTCTCTGACTGCCGTAAATATAGAATGTTTAATCGGCACAATGCCAAATAAAAAATATGTTGTAGAATAATAAATTTTTAGGTGGAAATTTATAGCATTCCATCAATGAACAATGAATGCCGGATGATCGACAAGGATACCAGATGCTTTACATTTGATGTTTGAGGTTTAACGTTTCAAAAAGCTTCATGACTGAGCAACGTTGACCATAAAAGTAAAATGTCATTAGCGAATTCGCGGCCATTTTATATAGAACACAGATGAGACAGATTTCCACGGATTTAATACTATCCGTGGTTCATTCGTATCATCCGCGTTCTATTGGTGTACTTGTCCCGTCTGCAAACGGGATTCGCGGCAATATTTTTTAATGCCTGTAATAAATCTTGCTCACAACTTGCCATCCCTCATCAAACTTGTAAAGCTGAAGATAATCAGTAAACAATTTTTTGTCTTTCTGATACAGTTCAATCTTGGCCATCGCTGCATTCCCTGTCAAATCAATCATATTATACTTACAGGTGATTTTTTCCTCGTCCGGTTTTCCCTCGGGATTCTTTTCCTTTCTCATTTTCACGCTTTCTAACCAACTGTATATGGGAAATTTAGTCAGCATGTTGTTCTGATTGATTCCAAGAAGGTTAAAACCGGGATGGAACCCTGCTTCAATTTCTTCAATACTTCCAAGGTTCTGAATTCCGTCTACATAAGCAGTTTGAATAACCTGCCTGATGGCTTCCTTTTCTTTGTCCTGATCGTTGTTTTCGGCGTGCATTGTAAAAGATACAATAGCCAGTACAAATAGTAATGCGATTTGTTTCATAATATTATTTATTTTAAAAGTTAAAAAAACTATTCATCTCGTAATGTATAGGCAGGATTTGTATTCGCTGCCTTAATGGTATTGTATGAAACCGTTAAAACAGCAATTAAAAGGGATATGACCAGGGCGACACCAAATATCCATAATTCCACATTAATCCTGTAAGGAAAGTTATTAAGCCATTTGTCCATGAAAAAGTAAGCTGCCGGCCATGCAATTAAATTAGCTATCAATACATTCAGACTAAATTCTTTCAGCAACAACTGAACGATATTTTCCATACTGGCCCCGTTGGCTTTTCTTACACCAATTTCTTTTCTTCTCTGCTGTGTGGCAAAAAGAGATAATCCGTACAAACCCAGACAGGCGATAAGTATTGCAAAAAAGGCAAAGTAGGAAAACAAACCGGCAAACCTTTCATCATCTTTGTATTGCCGCTCCAGGCTCTGGTCCAGAAAATGATATTCCAGGGGATAGTCAGAAACAAACTGTTCCCATGTGTTTTGCATATACCTGATGGTGTTTTCCATATCATTTCCTGAAACCTTCAGGTTAACAGTTCTCCCTCTTTCATCCCATGCAACGACAAGTGGAGCAATTTCCTGGTGAAGTGAATTGTAATGGAAATCCTTCATCACACCTACTATGTTGACATCGTCCCAATAGCGACTGTCCAGATTTATTTTCTTTCCTACAGGGTTCTCCAGTCCAAAAAATTTTACAGCGGTTTCATTCAGTAACACGCCTTTCCGCCCTTTATAGGAAGGTTTATCCCATGAAAAATTTTCTCCCTGAACGAGTTCAACATCCATCAATCTCAGATAATCCGGATCGGCAGGCTGGTAAGTAAATTGTTTCTTCTGGCCATTAAGGTTCCAGGACTCCTGCCATGTGATTCTTCCGGCGGGTTGTGAAGTAAAGGATACATATTTGATGTTGTTGTTTTTTAGTAATTCCTGCTTAAAAGCTTCCTTCTGTTCAGCTATATCATCATGCATGGAAAAATATAACTGGTAATTTTTGTCAAAACCCATATCTTTATCCTTCATGTAATGTATCTGACGATAGATTGTGACAGTGCCGATAATCAGAATAACAGAAATGAAGAACTGGAAAATAGTCAGCGCTTTTCGAAAGCTAGCCCCTTTCGTACCTTTGGTTTGCTCCCCTTTCATGACAGACACCGGGCTGAAAGAAGTAAGATAAAATGCAGGATAAAGTCCTGACAGGATTCCGACAACCAAAATCCCTGAAATAAAAATAATCCAGAAGAAAGGTTCTGTATAATAATGGTTTGAAATTGCTCCCTGGAGCAGAGTATTGAACTTTGGAAGCAAATACTCAACCAAACCTAAAGCTAGAAGGAAGGCTATCAGTGAAATCAATACCGACTCACTCAGAAACTGGCCTATGAGTTGTTTCCTGATTCCGCCAACAACTTTTCGCAACCCAACCTCCTTCGATCGGCTGACGGCTTTGGCTGTTGTCAGGTTAATAAAATTAATGGATGCAATAGCCAGTATAAAAACGGCTATGGCAATAAATATATATATGAACCGCATATTACCATGCTTCACTTTAATTTCGTATTTGGTTTCTTTATCAAAATATATCTCGTGTAAAGAAGTGAGGTGAAAATTCACTTCACCGCTACTGTCAAACTTCTTTTTGTAGACTGCTTCAAAATAATCGCTGATCTTTTCATTGAGCTTACTAATATTGACACCATCTTCCAGTAACAGGTAGGTTGGATAATTCCAGCTACCGTAATTAGAAAGAAAACCTTCAAAGTCCATCATTTTCGCCAAGTGGGTGAATTCTCCAATGGCATTGATATCCAGATGAAACTTGTCCACGTCTTCAATTACCCCTGAAACAATAAGCGGGTGCTCTTTTTCAAGTATAATTTGCTCCCCTATTGGATTGGCATCTCCAAATAATTTTTCAGCAATGCTTTCAGTGAGAACCACATTCTGTGGATCATTCAAAGCTGTCTCTTTGTTGCCCAGGATGAATTTAAAGGAGAATACATCAAAAACACTTTTGTCTGCAAAGGCGAAATTTTCTATCCTTTGTTCTTTCTCACCTTCATTAACGGACACAATAGGATTAGCAAAATTACTCAGGTTAAAACGGACGAATTCCTTTACCTCAGGAAAATTTTCTTTTACCTCCGGCCCGTAAACTGTTCCGAGGATGCCCCAGTCATCCCGGTCCAGCCTGTAAATGTTGTCGATTTTCTCGTTGAATTTATCGTAACTCAGCTCACTCTCTATAAAAAGAGAAATGATAATAAATAAAGCCACTCCGATAGTTAATCCCAGAATATTGATAAAAGAATATACTTTATTTCTTTTGATATTTCGAAGGGCTGTTTTCAGATAATTTTTAAACATACTTTCAGATTTTAAATATAACAGACGGCTGTTTGAATTATTAGCTGCTTTCTATTCCGTTGTCATTCGGTTGATATTCGGTATTAAATTGTCCAATTGTTTTATTGCTCTATTGTTTGTTTAGTAGTGAGGATAGTAGTCATCGTAAAAATATTTCTCGCTGATACCGCTGATTTTTCTTTAAGCCCTTTACATCACCTTATTGCAACCTCGCATCCCCCGTTAATTCAATGTTTCATCCTTGAGCTCAAACGTCTTCCAACTTTAAACCCGAAACCTGAAACGTGAAACATTCACCTTATCTTCCTGCAACTGCTACTGCCATCTATTTTTCATCTTCTTACTTCTTCTTTCTGAAAAGCACTTGTATATATTTCGCGTTTTCCGGTGGATTGAAGATCTGTATCAATTCCCAGGTTTTATCGTACTTGTTAATAGCATTTCTCAGCCGTTCAATTCTTGCCAAAGAAATGGAAACATCATCATCTCCTCCGTTATTCAGTTCATCTTTAACGTCCCACGGAAAAGATTCCACGCGGAAGTCGTAGCTGATTTTCCGGTCTCCTATTTTCAGATGCAATTCGGCCACTTCTTCTTCACCGAATCCGGGGATAGGTATGCAAATGTCTTTTAACATAGCTGTTTCTTTTTAGAGTTATTATTCATCTCTGAGTGTATATGCCGGGTTGATATTGGCTGCTTTCAGAGCCTGGAAGCTGGTGGTGAACACCGCAATTGACAGGGCTATGATGGACGAAACAAGGAAAGGAGAAAATCCCAGCCCAATTCTGTAAGCAAAATTGGTAAGCCAGTTGTCCATCAGGTAATACGTTAAAGGCCATGCAACCAGGGTGGCGACACCAAGCAAAATGAACACCTCCCTGTAGAGAATATTCAGAATATTGGAAGGTTTGGCGCCAAGAGCTTTCCGGATTCCAATTTCTTTTGTTCTTTTCTCAGCCATAAAAGCGGATAATCCGAAAAGTCCAAGGCAAGCAATGAAAATAGCCAGTATGGAAAAAATTGTGAACACTTTGGCTGTACGTTGCTCAGCAGCATGAAGCTTATCAAAATCATCATCCATAAAGAAATAACTGAATGGCTGATTACCGGTAAAATCATTCCAGGTTTTTTCTATATGGGCAATTGTTGCATTAATATTCCCCGTATTCAATTTGACGGGTAAATAATCATAGTAAGAAGAGCCTTCATAGCGCAGCGCTAAAGGTTTTATTTCTTGCTGCAACGATTCAAAATGGTGATTCTCTATGACACCAATAATATTGTATCGTTCCTTGCCTAATTGCAGGTATTTTCCTAAAGGATTATCAAACCCGAGCTCTTCAGCACCCTTTTTATTGATAACAATGGAGCTCCCTTTGTCAGAGAATTCTTCACTGAAAAAACGCCCCTCCAGCAACTCTATACCCATAGTCTCAATATAATCTTCGCGGACATAATTGATAGCAAAAAATTCGATATCATCGCTGCTTCTTCCTTCCACCTGGTAAGTAGATCCTCCGTAATCGTGTCCGGGTATGGAATTACTCACACTTGCGGATAAAATCTGTGGGGATTTTTTCAGCTCCTTCATAAAACTCTCAAGGGATTCATCGAGGTAGTATGCCCTTTCCAGCACAAGCACTTTTTCCTTGTCAAATCCCAGCTTTTTGTTGGTCATATACTGGTTTTGCTGATAGATGATGAATGTGCTGATAAACAATACAATTGTAATCACAAACTGGCTGGTAACAAGAATGCCCCGCAAACGATTCCCTTTTACTCCCTTATTTACCTTGCCTTTTAATATTTTAAGCGGACTAAAAGATGAAAGGAAGAATGCCGGGTAGGTGCCTGCCAGAACCCCAACGATAAAAGCCAGAATTAATAATACGGGTAAAATATACCAACTGGCAAAATACTGTAAATCGAGGCTTTTTTGTGATATATTATTAAATCCGGGAATGAACAGTTCAACCAGTACGATGGAAACCAATACGGCCAGGAAAGCAACCATCACAGATTCTGTCAGAAACTGGGCCACAAGCTGTTTTTTTCTTGAACCCACCACTTTTCTTATACCCACCTCTTTTGCCCTGTTGGCGTATTTGGCAGTCGCCAGGTTCATAAAGTTGATACAGGCAATAGCCAGGATAAAAAGAGCTATGACAGAAAAATAATAAATTCTCGAAATATCGCTTACTGGTTCAATCTGGTCATTTGTAATAGATGATCGAAGGTAAATATCCTTCAGTGGCTCTATAAAAAAGTTGTACGAATTACCCTTAGCCTCAAATTCCTCCACATTGATACCCATAAATTGTTCCACATGCGGCCCTACGTACTTTTCAACCAGCAGGGTAAGTTGTTCTTCAAATTTTTCCGGATCCACTCCGTGCTTTAGCACAAAGTACGTATAAACCTGGCTATTGACCCAGAAAGAATCTTCACTTACACTGGAAGAAGAATAAGAGATCAGGTAGTTAAAATGAAAATGAGAATTGCTGGGTACATCTTTGCAGATACCGGTAACCTCATAAAGGTTATCCCCCTGAATCTTAATCATTTTACCCATGGGATCTTCATCTCCAAAAAATTTCTTTGCTGAGCTTTCAGTTAAAACAATCTGATTCGGCTCCGAGAGAGCATTTTCCGGGTTACCCTTAATCATAGGAAAACTGAAAACTTTAAAATAGTCAGACCCTGCATAAAATACCCGGTCTTCTATTAAAACCTTGTCCTTATATTCGAACCGCATCTGATCCCTGTCAAAAAAATGAGTAGCTGCCTCCACCTGGGAAAACTCCTCCAAAAGAGTTTCTTTAGCAGGGTTTGGAATGTTTAAACTGACAAAATCGTTGTTCCCGAATTTACCCTCAGTATACATACGGTATATTCTATCCGATTTCTTATGAAACTTATCGTAACTCAACTCATCGATTATATAGAGAGAAATCAGTAAACATGCAGCAATTCCAATTGCCAGACCCAACACATTAATCAGTGAATAAGACTTGTCTCTAAGGAGGTTTCTCCAGGCGGTCTTAAAATAATTTTTTAACATATTTCTCGGAATTTTTTGTTTAAGTTTTAACAAGACTTATGCCATTTAACATAAAAGCCTAAATAACATTAAATTAAGTCTAAAAAGATTGTATTTTAGCATGTATAATTTGTACGGAATCGGAACAAACCTGTTCGCCTACGTACAGGCCATAACTCTTTGACTAATTGACAAAAAAAGAATGGACCCATTTAACTTGATCCATTCTTTGACAATCCATTACATATTTGCCTTTGTTATTCGTCTCTTAAAGTATAGGCAGGATTCTCTATTGCCGCATTGTAGGCCTGCAGTGCCACCACAATCAGAGAAAAAAGAAAAGCTATCAAGGTTCCGGCGATAAAATACCACACGGTGATATCAATTCTGTATGCAAAGTTGGCCAGCCATTGATCTATAAAATAATATGCAAGGGGCCACGCTATTAAATTAGCTAGCAGAACCCATTTGTTGATATCCTTGATCAGCTTGAAAACGATTTCGCCAACTGTGGCTCCCATTGCTTTCCGGATACCAATTTCCTGGCGGCGCTTAACTACCACAAAAGAGGTAAGGGCGTATAACCCGAGCAAAGCAATGAATATAGCTATGATGGAACTATATACACTGGCTTTGTTTAATCGCTCTTCTTCTTTATACATGGCTGCAAAATGATCATCAAGGAACTCGTAGTTGAACACATACTCTTCATCTATTTTAGTTAATCTTTCGTCAATACTATTCAGTGTTTGTTTCAGATTATCCAGTTCTACTTTTACCAGTACGTAACTATACCAGTCGGCCCGTTGAGAATGAATAACAGGCATAATTTCTTCCCGGATACTTTCCACGTGATAATCCTTCATCACCCCGATCACCCGGCCTTCATTTTCGTTATGATAAATTCTTTTTCCGACCGGATCTTCAAGACCAAGCATTTCTACAGCTTTTTCATTTAAAACAAAGGCATTGGAATCTCCGGTAAATTCCTTTGAAAAGTATCTGCCTTCCATAATTTCCAGTCCGAGAGTCTTCTCATATCCATCTTTCACAAGGTGATCCTTTGCCAATACACCTTTCCCATCTTTGTTCGTTCTTATGAGATTATGCATGGAAGCCTGGCCGGGGTAACCTGAGGAAGCTGATACTTCCAGTACGGAAGGTATGGAGGATAATTCATTTTTAATTACATTATATTCCTCCTCCATTGCATCTGTGAGATTCTTTATAGCCAGAACCTGTTCCTGGTCGAAACCCAAATCTTTATTTTTAGCATACTGCAGTTGGCTATATATCATCAATAACCCGATAATCAGGAAAGTTGCAATGGCAAACTGAGCTACAACAAGCATTATGCGTAATGATGAATTACCTTTACTTCTTCTGCTGGTTGACTTAAGAATTACCGCGGGTCTGAAAGAAGAAAGGTAAACAGCCGGATAAGAACCCGCAATCAATCCAATTATGAGTGCCAAACCAAAATAGAGGGCAATATTCAGGGGTGTATATAATTCATGACTGAATGTCCGGTTCACAAGGTTCTCAAAACCACTGGAAAACAATTCGGCCAGCCCGATACCCAGCAGAAAAGCAATAAAAACAGTTATTAAGGATTCACCGATAAACTGACCTATCAGGTTTTTCCTGTGAGCGCCGCTGACTTTTCTCATGCCCACTTCCAGTGAACGGGTTTCAGCTCTGGAAGTCTCCAGGTTGATATAATTAATAACAGCTATTAACACTATAAAGAAAGCAAGAGCAATGAAAATATAAATCGTTTCCATACTTCCCGGCGGTGTCATATTAAATTGCAACCCTTCCGAATGTAGGTGGATAGCTCCCAGATTTTGTACCCGGTGCTGAACTTCCAGCCCGATACTTTCAAAATGCTCATTGCTCCTTGTCTCTATAAACCTTGCCAGTTTATCCGTTTTAGAGGGAGTATTCATCCCTTCCTTAAATAAATAATACACATAGGTACTGAAACCTCTTGTATTCCAGTAAGACTGCAAATCATTCACTGTTGAAAGAGAAACCAGATAATCCAGCCTTAGATGGGTATTTTTGGGCAACTCTTCCAATACAGCAGTAACCTCCAGGTTCCGGCCCCGCCAATTGACCGTTTTGCCTGTGGGGTCCCCCTCCTGAAATATGGTATTTGCCAGTTTTTTAGTCAATACAATACTTTGAGGCCGGAAAGCATTTTTCTTGCTGCCGTAAATAACATTAAGGTCAAAAAACCGGAAAAAAGTAGAATCGGAATAAAAACCCTGCTGATCACGGATCAACTTACCTTCATACCTGAGTTCTCCAGGACGAGGATCCAGTCGTAAAACGGATTCTACTTCCGGCACCTCATTTTTAACCCAGTCGAAGACGAGCCCTGTTGATACTGGAGCTTCTAAGGTTTTATCTTCTGATACTTCAATTTTAGATACTGAACGATAAATCCTTTCTTTTTTCGTGTTAAAATCTTCAAAGCTCAATTCATAGCGAATAAAAGAAAGCAACAGAATAGTCAGGGCCAAACCTATGGATAGCCCTGCTATATTTATTAATGCATGGATTTTGTGCTTCGATAAATTCCGAAACGTGGTAAGAATATAATTTTTTAACATAATTATTTCTTTTATTACTGAATTCTCAATACTTATGCCAAAAGCATTTATAATCTATAATTCAATGTTTTACAAAGACTACCTTAGCATACGAACGTACGATACAGAACAAGATATGTTCAATACCGAACACAAAAAATTAACAAAGTTTGTTGATAATCTTCCATTAAATTGACACCAAGTTTCAATGAAATTGCTGAATTTTGATTCAATATTAAATTTTTGACATTATGAATTTTATAGCTGACCTCCATATACACTCCCATCATTCTATGGCTACGAGCAAAGAATTAAAACCTGAATTCCTGGAATACTGGGCCCGGATTAAAGGCATAAAAGTTGTGGGGACAGGAGATTTCACTCATCCTGAATGGACCAGGGAACTTAAGGAAAAGCTTGAACCCTCTGAGGATGGTCTTTTCAAATTAAAACCCGAATACAAATTGCCGAATATCATTTCCGAAACCCCGGAAAATGAAGTTCGTTTTATCCTTTCCGCCGAAATCAGTAACATTTATAAGAAAAACAGGGCTGTAAGAAAAATACACAGCGTGGTGCTGTCTCCGGATTTTGAATCAGTAAACAGGCTTCAGCAGAAACTTTCCGGGATGAAATTTAATATCACATCCGATGGAAGACCTATCCTTGGACTGGATGTAAAAGACCTGCTGGAAATGGCTCTCGAGGTGAATGAAAACAATTTCTTCATTCCCGCCCATATCTGGACACCCTGGTTTTCGGTATTCGGCTCAAAATCGGGATTCAACAGGATGGAAGAATGCTTTGAAGACCTGAGCGACCAGATCTATGCAGTGGAAACCGGCCTCTCTACAGACCCTCCCATGAACTGGATGTGCAGTTTCCTGGACAAATATACACTGGTTTCCAATTCTGATGCCCACTCTCCTGAAAAACTAGGTCGAAACGCCAACCTGTTCAAATCCGATCTCAGTTACAATGGTATTATAAATGCTCTTAAAACAGGTGATTCTTCAACATTCGGAGGCACGTTTGACATGTTCCCCCAGGAAGGAAAATACCATTATGACGGCCACAGAAAATGCGGCATACACTGGAGTCCGGTGGAAACACTGAAACATCGAGGTATTTGCCCGGTTTGCGGAAAAAAGGTTACAGTGGGCGTGACCAACCGGGTAGTTGAGTTATCCGACCGGGAAGATATAACCCAAAAAGAAAACCGGTTGCCATTTTATTCTATCATTCCTTTAAAAGAGATGCTTTCTGAAATGGAAGGCGTGGGCGAAAAATCCAAAAAAATTACACAGCAATACAAAAACCTCATCAAAAAGGCGGGTTCAGAATTTAACCTTCTCCACTTTTTATCCCTGGAAGAAATAAAAGAGACTGCCGGAGAGATTATTGCCGAGGGCATTCGCCGGATGAGAAGCCATGAAGTCATTATTAAAGAAGGTTTTGATGGGGAATACGGACAAATTAAAGTTTTTCAGCCGGATGAAATAAAATACCTGGGCACACAGGAGTCCTTGTTCGGAGATTCCTCTCAGTTCAAACAAACCGAAAAACGCAAGCTCATCAATTTTGACCTTGCTGAATACAGAAGGCTTGAGAAACTCTACAGCACAAAACAGGTTGCCGAAGAAAAAGAAATTTATGAAGCGGAAAACACTTCCTCAGTTCTGCAGGGCCTTAATCCGGAGCAAAAAAAGGCTGCAAGCCATAAAGAAGGAACAGCTGCTGTTATGGCCGGTCCGGGGACAGGAAAAACCCGGGTACTGACAAGGCGTATAGCTTATTTAGTTGAAGAACAAAACATATCCCCGGAAAATTTGCTGGCTATTACATTTACCAACAAGGCTGCGGAGGAAATGAAACAGCGTTGTAACGATTTGCTGAAAGGCCCGGAGACTTCAAACCAGCTTACCATCCAGACCTTTCACGCATTCGGGTATCATTTCCTGGAAGAATACAAGGAAGAGTGTGCACTTAAGAAGGGGTTTACAGTGCTTGATGAACAGGATAAGATAGAGTTCATATCCGGGATTTTTCAGATCGGTTCGAGAGAAGCCAAAAAATTAGCCAGAGCCTTTACACAGATTAAACAAGAGATCCGCGACAATGAGGATATAGAGGATGAAGAGATAGCAGAGGCCTTCATAAATTATACAGAAAAACTAAATCAATACAACCTGGTCGATTTGGATGACCTGGTTTATCTGCCTGTTAAAATACTGAAGCAAAACAGTTCTTTAAGGCAGCGCATTCAAAAAAGACATCAATGGTTGCTTGTGGACGAATTCCAGGACATCAACTATATGCAGTATATTCTGCTTCAATTATTAACCAACCGTTCCGACAATCCCAATCTTTTTGTAATCGGTGATCCCAATCAGTCCATCTACGGATTCCGTGGCTCAAGCGCCAGGTTTGTAAGCCGCTTTATCAGTGATTACAAGGACACCCAGATTTATAAACTCAGCACCAGTTACCGTTGCTCAAACAATATCCTGAAAGCTTCGGGTGAAGTGCTTCAGCAAGATAGCCTTAAGGGATTAAGTGAAGGGGTAAAGATTAAAATCGCCCCTCAGTCCACCGGCAAAAGCGAAGCCGAATACATCGCCCGAACCATTGAACAATTGAGCGGCGGGCTCCGCTTCTTCTCGATGGACAGCAATATCACCGAAGGACAAGGAACCGATGAAATTGAAAGCCTTTCCGATTTTGCTATTCTCTGCCGTACAAAGGCGCAGATGAAAACCATTGAAAAAGCCCTGCTTGACCATACCATTCCCTGTCAAACGGTTGCAGAAGACGAATTTTTCAACCAACCCGCCGTCAAAGCAGTAAGAAATTTACTGGAATTATCGGAAAATCCTAAAAATCAATACCTGCGACAAAAACTGGAAAAGCAAGATGTCCTGATAAATGCCCAGCAACAGGTATTACAGGAAATCAAAAATAAAACAAGCCCCAAAGAAAAAATCCAATACATCTTTTCCCTGATCGGTGAAGATTACCAAAAGGAAGAAGTAACTGAAAAGCTTTTATCCTTAAGCTCTGGTTATAATGGTAATATGCATGATTTCCTTAAGTATCTTGCCCTGGGTAGCGGAACGGATATATACGAGGGTCAAACAGAGAAAGTAACAGTCATGACGCTTCATGCCTCAAAAGGACTTGAGTTTAAGTGTGTATTCATTGCCGGCTGCGAAAACGGACTGATCCCCTACTCCCTGTTCAAAAACCAGGAAGCAGATAAAGAAGAAGAACAACGATTGCTTTATGTAGGTATGACCAGGGCTCAATCACTGTTGTATATTACCCACGCCAGGAAGCGTTTTCTCATGGGTAAGGAAAGAGAGATGCAAAAAAGCCCTTTTCTGAACCGGATTGAAAAAGAACTCACAGAGATTGAGAAAAACACCTACAGAAAAAAGCAAAAAGATGATTCGCAGTTGAAGTTGTTTTAAACCCCGACCATTCTGACAGAACACGGATGACAAAGATATTTACGGATTTATTACTATTCGTGGTTCATCCGTATTATCTGTATCATCCGCGTTCTATTTTCGCACTTGTCACGTCTGAAAGCGTATTCTAATCCCCCTTATTTCAGAAAAAGCTCCGGTTTTTTATCCTCAAAATCCGTTGCTTCCTGGTAAGCATTGGCCATTTCAAGCAATGGGCCTTCCCTGTAAAGATTCCCGATAAAACTGATACTGACAGGATGTCCTTCCTGATCGAAACCATTGGGAACAACCACACACGGGTGACCTGTCAGGTTGGTCATCAGCAACTGATTTCCGCCATAGCTTGGCGTAATAATTACATCGTATTGCTGAAATAGTTGATTCACTTCATCCATAAGAATTCGTCGGAATCGATTTGCCTGAATATACTCCACAGCAGGTATAAAACGGGCAGAGCGGAAAACATTGGGCCAGGCATTTTTGATTTGCCGTGTCAGTTCATCGTCCCGGTTGCTTCTGGTAAGTTTGTCGAAAGCCGCTGCCGCTTCGGCATATAAAATAAAATTAAGGGCGTTCACCGGAATGCTGTCGGGTAATTGGATGGCATCCATTTCCACCCCCATTTTCCTGAATGTTTCCAGGGTAAGGCTATCGTGGCTTCGTCCATTGTAATCCCGCTTAAACAGGTCTTTCAGGTAGGCCACTTTCAGGTTTGTGATTTCAGCAGTTCCATTAAAATTAAAAGGAAAATCCTTCACAGTCAGATCGATGTCGTCCTTTCCTTTTATGGCATCAAACACAATTGCACAGCCTTTTGCCGTCCGGCAAATCGGGCCGATTTTATCCATCGTCCAGCTTAAAGCCATAGTCCCTGCACGGCTGACTCTTCCAAATGTGGGTCTCAAACCAGTCACTCCGCAGCGCGTTGAAGGAGAAACAATCGAACCCCAGGTCTCTGTACCTATTGAAAACCCTACAAGTCCGGCAGCTATTGCCGAAGCCGGACCAGCAGAGGAACCGCTTGAACCTTGCTCCAAATCCCAGGGATTTTTTGTTACACCTCCAAACCATACATCTCCCCAGGCAAGGGCACCCATAGATAATTTAGCAACAAGAACAGCTCCGGCCTCTTCCAGTTTCTTGTAAACCGTAGCATTACCATCAAGTTGCTGCTCTTTATAAGGGGCAGCTCCCCAGGTTGTTTTGTAACCCTCTACCTGAACCAAGTCTTTTAGTCCGTAAGGTATACCATGCAGCAGACCACGATATTTCCCGGAAGCTATCTCTTTATCGGCCTTTCTGGCCTGCTCCAGAGCCATATCTTCAGTAAGGGTTATTACACATTTTAATGTATCCCCATATTTCTTCAATCGATCAAGATATAATTGGGTCAGTTCGAAGGATGTGATTTTGCCCGATTTAAGCAACGAAGCAAGTTCAGGAACTGAATAAAAGGCAAGCTCTGCTTTATTTTTAGGAATATCAATATTTTCAGGTATGTCCCAGTTGATCTTTTTCTGTTGGGTATTGATATTCAACCATCCGGGAATGGGATTAAAAATCATCGCCGGTGCAACAGAATTGCTGAGATCAATCTCCCGCATAGTTTTATATTGTTCAAGCTGACTTTGAACATTTGATATGAGCGAATCTCTTTCTGGCTGGTCAAAATTTAGTCCGGCCAATTTCTCGGCATAAGCTACCTGATCGGTAGTTACCGCTTTTTTATCCTCATCTTGTTTCTTACAAGCCGAAAAAAGCATGATAAATACAAGACCCGGAATAAGAATTACGTTTTTCATAGTATCAAAAATTTTCTCTAAATATAACGATTTTTAAAATCTTTTTAAATCAATCAAAGACTACAATTCCTTATCTTTGAGAATCAAAAGAAAGAAATTACTCTATGGCCATCTATATCGACCAATTAGGAAGAAAAATACAACTTGAACATCCTCCGCAAAAAATCGTTTCGTTGGTTCCGAGTTTAACAGAACTTCTGTTTGCCCTGGACCTGGAAGAAAATTTAGCCGGGAGAACCAAGTTTTGCATTTACCCAAAGGATAAGATAGACAAAGTGCCTTCTGTGGGTGGAGTAATGGGTCTTCAATATCTCAAAATAAAACAAATCAAACCCGACCTGATTCTGGCATCAAAAGAGGAGAATGCCAAAACTGAAATCACGGAAATCGCAAAAGAATTTCCTGTTTGGGTAAGCGATGTACACAACCTGGAAGAAGCCCTGGAAATGATTTTTTCTCTTGGTGAAATTTTTAAAAGAGAAAACAAAGCCAGGGAACTCATCAATAATATCCAGGAAGAGTTTAAAACATTATCCAATATACCGGAAGATATAATCAGGGGCATCTACCTGGTATGGAAAAATCCGCTTTATACAATAAATCAGAATACTTTCATACATGACATGCTGAAAAGATGCGGTATTGAAAATGTATTTGCCGATAAAAAGGAAGACTATCCCATCATCAAAGGAAAAGAGATGAAGGATAAAATGCCCGATTATATATTTTTACCTTCTGAACCTTACAATTTTAAAGAAAAAGAAGTAAAGGAGTTTCAGAATAAATTCCCAAATACCCAGGTTAAAAGGGTGGATGGAGAATATTTTTCCTGGTATGGTTCACATTTATTAAAAGCTCCTTCTTATTTCAAACAAATATTTTAAGTTTGTTGCACAAAATTGTCAAAAATATATCCAATGAAAAAAGCAGTATTCCCGGGATCATTTGATCCACTAACAATCGGCCATGAGTCTATTATTCGAAGAGCCATACCTCTGTTTGACGAAATTATTATTGCCATTGGACACAATGTGAATAAGGAAGGATTTTTTTCGCTTGAAGACAGGAAAAGATGGATTAAATCAGTCTTCAATGACGAACCAAAAATAAAAATCGATCATTTTGAAGGTCTGACGATTAATTATTGCAGAAAAATCGGCGCCAATTATTTATTACGGGGGCTCCGAACCTCTGCTGATTTCGAATACGAAAGAGCCATTGCCCAGGTCAATAAGGCTATGCATGAAGGCATAGAAACGGTATTCTTGTTGACTATGCCTGAACACACTCCTGTACGATCCACTATTATTCGTGATATAATAAGACATGGAGGTGATCCTGCAAAGTTTTTACCCAAAGGAATGGATATCAATGACAGAACAAAATAAAATACACCCCTTTTTCCTTTTGTTTTTTTGCCTGATTCTATTTACCCAGCATGCCAACGGAGAAGAAGTGAATCTGAAGGGTAAAGCACCCAGCTATAAAAATCAAACACTTGTTTTTTATACTTACAGCGACTGGATTACTAAAAAAACTGCAGACCTGGCATCTGCAAAAGTAAATGAGGATGGTAGTTTTCAGTGCAGTTTCAACATTGACCAGTCGCAAAAGATCTTTGCCGATTTAGGCTTCTACAAAGGTTTCCTTTTTGTTGAGCCCGGGAACAGTTATAATCTTGTTCTGCCTCCCAAAAAAGAAAAGACCAAAGCACAAAAACTCAACCCCTATTTCAATGGCGAACCTTATCATATCGGAATTAAAAACACAAATGAAAATAAACTAAACTTACACATATACAGGTTCTTAAAAGAATATAACAACACTATCAATAACAATATAAATACGTTTTATTCATCTGGCAAAGACCTGGATTCTATAACCCGATATCTTGATACATGCATTCAATTTGAGAACCCTTTTTTCAATCATTACAAAACCTACACAATCACCAAACTAAAAATTACAGTAAACTCTAATTTACACGAGTTAAAAAAGCAAATCTTCAATGACAGCTGCCTTCATTATCACAACCCCGCCTACATGGAGCTGTTCAATATGGTATTTGAAAATTATTTTAAAGAATACTTTACAAAATACGACAACTCTGTTTCTAAATCCATCAACGTACATCAAAGTATAAGCAAACTCGACAGTGCTTTGAAAAAAGCAGAATTGTTAAAAAAGGAGCCGTTACTGAGAGAGTTTGTGATGCTAAAAGGCCTGTATGATGCTTATTACGATAAAAATTTCAACAAAAAAAATATTGTTAAGGTTCTCGAAAGCTTCCCGGAATTTTCCAATTCACCCTATCACAAAAGAGTGTCTGAAAACATATACCAAAAAATAACCAGGCTCCGGGAAGGTTTTAAACCCCCGGATTTTTGCCTTTACGACAGAGACAATAACCTCGTTTGCATGGACAGCCTGAGAGGTAGTTACATCTATCTTGGTTTTTGCAATTCCATGAATTATACTTGCCTGAAGCATTTTAAAATACTCAAAAACCTTTATGAAAAACACAAAAACCATTTCAGGATAGTTATTATTAGTACAGAAGAAGAATTTCAGTCTATGAAAAGATTTTATGAATCAAAAAAGTACCCATGGACTGTACTTCATTATGGAAATCAGAAAGAAATATTAGAGAAATATGATATACAGGTAATGCCGGCATATTTTTTTATAACACCTGATGGAAAATTATCTTTATCACCTGCGCCAGATCCTTCCGAAAAGATTGAATGGAAAATATTTAAAATTATGAAAAAAAGGGGCGATCTCTAATGAAAACCCAAATTCGGTGAAAACCCGGCAATTTCTAAGTCGTCCGGCAGCTGCCCGAAAAGTAAAGCGCTTTTTCAATATCCCGATAAAATCGGGAAACCGCTCAACTCAGGTAAAAATATCACCCTCGCTGAGCACGTCTATAATCGACTTAAAAGTGTTCTGGGTAATTTCATTGAGGTTATCTTTGGTAATCCATTTTGTTTCTGTTATATCTTCTTCCTTCTGTGGCTTTGAGTTTCCATCACCCTTATGTATCATTTCAAACCAGTAGGTTTTTTTCAGTACCAATACCCCTTCGAGTAAATATGCATGGTAGGTAATATGAAGCAAGTCTTTTATCTCCAATGGGCTCACCGAGCATTCTTCCTCTACTTCGCGTAATGCTCCATTGCGGGGATTCTCTCCCTCCTCCAGCTTACCTTTGGGTAAATCCCAGCGGCCTCTTCTTTTAATTACCAGTATTTTGCCCTCCTCATTTCTAACCAGGCCCCCGGCTGCATCCACCTGGCGAAAAAATGATTTAAATTCTTCAAAAACCTTTTCTACATCATGATGCACAATAAATACATTATCTATTTCTTTAACGCTTTTGAATAGCTCCAGGACATAGGCCAGCTGAATTTCATTTAAATACTTTACAAATAGGCCGTTATTATTCTTGTAGTATTTATCGAACCTATCAACTAAATAAATCGTTCGGTTGTCAAAAAAAACTTTATACATTTGCAGCATGGAGACTTTAGAACACAAAATAGTCAAGAAGCTATTGCAAATTAATGCAATAAAATTTAATCCTGCAAATCCTTTTTTGTGGTCTTCAGGATGGAATTCCCCGATCTATTGTGACAACAGGAAAATATTATCCTATACAGAAACAAGAAATTTAGTCAAAAACGCTTTTATCCAGCTAATCAAAGAATATTACGGAAATCCTGATGTTATTGCAGGAGTGGCAACAGGTGCCATAGCGATGGGAGCAATAATCGCCGAAAGTCTTGACCTACCCTTTGTATATGTAAGACCCACACCCAAAAAACATGGTTTGCAAAACCAGGTGGAAGGAGAACTGGAAAAAGGCCAATCAGTAGTCGTTATAGAAGACCTGGTATCGACCGGTAAAAGCAGCCTCCATGCTGTGAAAACACTCCGTGAAAACGGTGCCAGAATTCTGGGAATGGGAGCCATATTTACTTATGGTTTTGATATTGCCCAACAAAATTTTGAAGAACACAACTGCGAATTAAAAACACTCACCAATTATCAATACCTTATCAAAATTGCTATTGAAGAAAATTACCTGAATGCCATACACCTTGAGGAACTTGAAAATTGGCGCAAAGATCCCGCAAACTGGAAAAAATAAACGATCATGACAGAAGTAGTTAGTAAAGTAGGCAAAATAAACAGAGAGGCAGAAGAAATCTATACGTATCTTTCTGACTTCAGAAACCTGGACGACATCATACCACAAGATAAAATTGATGATTGGGAGTCAACGGAAGATGAGTGTCATTTTCGTATTCAGGGGGTAGGAAATGCAGGCATGAAAATCGTGGAAAAAGAGCCTTACAAACTCATAAAACTAGCAGGTTCAGAAGAATCCCCTTTTGAATTCAACATTTGGCTTCAACTCAATGAAGTAGAAAAAGAAGATACCCGAATACGAATCACCCTAAAAGCCAAAATGAGCCCATTTATAAAAGCAGCCGTTTCAAAATACCTCCAGCAGGGCGCTGATGCAATTGTTGACAAATTGACAGAATTTTTCAATAACCGGTCCGATTTATAAAACAAACTCGACCTCTTTGAAATCAAATTCCATAGTTTTCCCATGTTCTGATTCCAGGATAAGCTGTCCAAAGTCTGTCACACCAATGATCCGTGCCCTAAACACCTCTTCTCCCTTCCTGAATGGATAGTAATCTCCCAGCCTGTATAACTTATTGTGGTAATCCCTGTGTATCCTGTCAATATTTTTGTCTTTCAGCATTCTATAACGTCTATCAAGTGAACGGACAAGCTTATTCAATTCCTCTTTCAGAGAAAAAGTGCATTCCATAACATGCAGCAGAGAAACAGGATTGGGTAGTTCCTCAGGGAAATATTGCTGGTTAATATTCAGACCCACTCCCACAACAGAATTTTTCATCTCAGAACCTATCAGATCATTCTCTATGAGTATTCCCCCTATTTTTGAATTATCCACATAGATATCATTGGGCCATTTAATAGAAACATCATCAAGGTATTGACAGAGGTAGTCAGTAATTCCTAAAGAAATAACTTTGGATATAAGAAACTGCTGATTTGCTGAAAGAAATCCGGGATATAAAATAATAGTAAAAGTAAGGTTTTTTCCGCTCTGGCTAAACCAGGCATTATTCCCATATCCCTTTCCCTTTGTCTGCTCAGCAGTGATAATAACGGTACCGTTATCAGGAGTGCCATCCCGGAGCATCTCTCTTGCATACTCATTGGTACTCGAGACACTTAATAAAGAAACAACCTTATTTCCTATAATCTGGCTTCCCATCGTATATTCACATTCTTTCTATTTAGAAACAAAAAAACAAAAGTAATTATTTTAGGAAGACAAAATAAAATGCGACAATTTTACATTATAACATTAAAGGAATGATTTTTGTAATTACCAAACCTTTCAAATCCTTGATTTTTAAAATGTGAATCATGAAAATTTAATTAAATTTGCAAAAAAACAGAGTGGATGAGAATACAAGAAGAACCAACTGCAAAAGAACTGAAGGATAAAATTATAGAAGGGATTCAAAATAAAAGAGGCAGAAAAGTTGTATCTCTCGACATAAGCAAAATAGAAAACTCAATCAGTGATTATTTCATAATTTGTCATGGCACTTCGAACACTCACGTAGATGCAATTGTTGAATCAGTCATTGAAAAAGTAAAAACAGATCTAAAAGAAAAACCCTTCAGTAAAGAAGGCATGGAAAACCTAACCTGGGTGCTGCTGGATTACACAGATGTGGTTGTACATATTTTTCAGGAAGAATACAGGAATTTCTATAATCTTGAAGATCTATGGGCAGATGCCCAAATTGAACATTACGAAGAAGAAGAATTATAAAAATATAGGAGACATAAAAAGAATGGTCAATCAACAAAATACCAACCCAAACAATAACCAGGACCAACAAACTTCAGAAAATAAGGGCAATAGCAAAAAACCAACGCCTAAGTTTAACATATACTGGGTATATGCTCTGATTGCAATCTTTTTTATTGCATTAAACTTCATGAACCTGGGCTCAAATCCTAAAGAGATTACCTACCAGGAATTCAAACAGAAAATGCTTGATAATAATGATGTACAAAAAATTGTGGTAATCAATAAAGAGAGGGCTGAGGTTTACATAAAGCAGGATAAACTAGGCGAGCCAAGATATGATAAATTTTTCAGGACCGATAAGGTATCCGTTCCTGAGCAAGGTCCGCACTTTTTCTTTACAATTGGTAGTTTGGAAGTTTTTGAACGAAGAATTCAGGAAGCACAGGAAAAAACACCGCAAGGTGAATACATAGAAGTAAAATACGAAACCCGTCGAGATATCCTGGGAGAAGCGCTCACCTGGTTGTTACCTATTTTTATCCTTGTAGCTATCTGGATATTTATTTTCAGAAGAATAACCCGTGGCGGCGGTGGCGCCGGCGGCGGTGGTAATATTTTTAACGTCGGGAAATCCAAAGCGGTACTGTTTGATAAGGAATCCAATGTAAAGGTTGACTTCTCAGACGTAGCCGGACTCGAAGAAGCAAAGGTGGAAGTGAAAGAAGTTGTAGAATTTCTGAAAAATCCGCAAAAATATACCGGCCTGGGAGGTAAAATACCCAAGGGCGTTTTGCTTGTAGGCCCTCCGGGAACTGGTAAAACCCTGCTGGCAAAAGCCGTGGCAGGAGAAGCCAGCGTTCCGTTCTTCTCCATCTCAGGCTCAGACTTTGTTGAAATGTTTGTTGGTGTTGGAGCATCCAGGGTGAGAGACCTCTTCAAGCAAGCCAAAGAAAAAGCCCCCTGTATCATTTTTATTGATGAAATTGATGCCATTGGACGTGCCCGGGGTAAGAATCCAAGCATGGGAGCCAACGATGAAAGGGAAAATACACTGAACCAACTGCTTGCTGAAATGGACGGATTCAGCAACAACATCGGCATTATCATTGTAGCTGCCACCAACAGGGCAGACATGCTGGATAAAGCGCTTCTACGAGCTGGCCGTTTTGACCGTCAAATACATGTAGACCTGCCTGATCTGAACGAACGCAGAGAAATATTCCAGGTACACCTCAAACCACTGAAAATTGAAAAGAATCTGGAGGTTGACTTCCTGGCCAAACAAACTCCCGGCTTTTCAGGGGCTGATATTGCCAACGTCTGTAACGAAGCAGCCCTCATTGCAGCAAGAAAAGACAAAAAGGCCGTAGGTAAAGACGACTTTCTCGATGCCATTGACCGAATTATAGCTGGTCTGGAAAAAAGAAACAAGCTTATTACCAAATCAGAGAAAAAAGCCATCGCATACCACGAATCGGGTCATGCTATGGTAAGCTGGTTGCTCGAGAATGCAAGCCCGCTCGTTAAAGTGACTATTGTACCACGAGGAAAGGCGCTTGGAGCTGCATGGTATCTGCCGGAAGAACGTAATCTTACCACAACAGACCAGATGCTTGACGAGATGAGCGCTGCACTTGCAGGAAGAGCTGCCGAAGAACTTATGTTTAACAAACTTTCCACCGGAGCGCTCAACGACCTGGAGAAGGTAACAAAGCAAGCCTATGGTATGGTAGCCTATTTTGGTATGAGCGATAAGCTGGGGAACCTGAGCTACTACGATTCCACAGGCCAAAGAGACTACATGTTCACAAAACCTTATAGCGAAAAAACGGCTGAACTTATTGATAAAGAAGTGCAGGAGATTGTTGATAATGCCTACAAAAGAGCTTACAATATCCTGAAAGAAAAAAAAGAACAACTGGATCAACTGGCGAAATTGCTTCTCGAAAAAGAATTGCTCTTTGCTGAAGACCTGGAATCCATTCTTGGTGAAAGGGCTGCTACAGACGAAGAAAAACAGAGACTCATTGAAGAAAGCAAAAAGGTGAAAAAGATTCACGACGATAGTGTCAAACAAAAAGAGCAGGCAAAAAAAGATAAAGAAGAAAAAGAAAAGGAAGAAAAGGAAAAAACAGAGAAAGAAGAAGAGAAAAAAGAAAAAAAACAGGAAAACCAAAAAGAAGCTGCTGAAAACAAAAAAACCGAAAAATCAAAAAAAGAAAATAAAGATCCTGCTAAAAACAAACAAAATAAGGCCTCCGGTAATAAAAATGAAAATTCACCGGACAAATAATTCTGAATTACATTGAATAACCTAACAATACGTACATTAACGGGGATTTTGTTTATATTAATAGTGGTCGGCTCTTTATGGGCCGGCCCCTTTAGTTATTTTGTTCTTTTATTCCTGATAATCGGTGTCGGGCAGTGGGAATTCTATCAGCTTCTTGAAAAAATGGGAATCAAACCAGGCAAATTCCAGGGGATTCTTTTGGGATTGTTTGTTTTTACTCTCGCCTTCCTCCACGCAAAATCATTCATTTCAGCGGAATGGTATTGGATTACAACCATTGCTTTAGCGCTTATCCCCATTGAATTTTTTATTAAAAAATCAAAGCTACCCCTGCGGAATTTCCTGTATACTATACTTGGCGTACTTTATGTTTCAATTCCTTTTTCAATAGCCAACTACCTGGTATTTCCGGAAACCTCTGCCGGAACTTACCATTATCACTATCTCCTTTATGTTTTAATTCTCATCTGGACGAATGACACGTTTGCCTATTTAACCGGCAAATATCTGGGAAAGCACAAAATGGCTGTAAAAGTCTCTCCAAAAAAAACATGGGAAGGAGGTCTGGGAGGACTTCTGTTCACTATAGCTGCTTCTCTTATTATCTATCAGTTATCTCAAACATTTTCATCTCCCGATTGGATTGTACTGTCTGTAATAATATCCGTTGCCGCCAACTTGGGCGATTTGACGGAATCAGCTATAAAAAGGGCTGCCAATGTTAAGGATTCAGGCAACATACTTCCCGGACATGGCGGCATACTTGACCGCTTCGATGCTACTCTCTTGTCCGTTCCCCTTGTTTACTTTTATTTGCTTGTTTTTATCTTTTAATTCCTTAACCCGAATAATTAACTTCGTTGAGGGCTTCGCCGTTCAAGAATTATTCCTGTCTCCGACAGCGACTAAGGTTCACTAAAATTTTTTTCAAAAATTGAAGTTCACCTAAGTCGGGGTTAAACAGAATTAACTTAAATGTGTTATGAGTTTAAAAATAAATAAATTGAATTAGCCGTTTTTTAATTAACTTTGTATTGAATTTTAATCATAAGATGACTATACACAAAGAAGGACATAAAATCATAAGAAATATACTATTGGCCCTGATTGTTGTCAATGTAATTATTTACTTTGTCACTCTGCCAAAAAGCATTCAATTTGCAGTGCTTGGGATTTCAGTGTTGCTTGTCTTCGTTACTATCCGTTTTTTCCGGGTTCCTGTAAGAGATATACCCTTTGACCCCAACAACATATTGTGCCCGGCAGATGGGAAGATAGTTGCTATTGAAGAAACCACTGAAGATGAATTTTTTAAAGACAAAAGGCTTCAGATTTCGATATTCATGTCAATCTGGAATGTCCACGTCAACTGGCATCCGATTGAAGGAACCATAGAGTATTACAAACATCATCCCGGCAAATTTCTGCTTGCCAAGCATCCTAAATCCTCCCTGCTAAATGAACGGGCAAGTCTTGCCATTAGAAAGGATGATGATAAGGCAGTTATGGTTCGCCAAATAGCAGGCGCTGCAGCGAGAAGAATTGTAACCTATGCAGAAAAAGGGAAAAAAGTAAGTCAGGCCGATCAGGTAGGGATTATAAAATTTGGCTCCAGGGTGGATGTTTTCCTTCCTGTTGATGTAAGAATCAAAGTTAAATTAAAAGACAGAGTCTCTGCAAAGGAAAGCATTTTGGCAACCTGGAAGTAACTACTGCCGGTAATAACTGTTAATCTGAACTTCTTTGAGTGCTTCTTTTTTAAAAATAAAAATCAATTGATTATTGTTTTCACTGGTAAGCTTTACTGTGTCTGACTGCATGTTTGATCTGTCATAATCTGTAATACAATCAGCCACCTTCTCTTTATTCATTCCAATTCTTATACCTCCTTTCAGAGGCATCAAATCATCTTTCACATTCGCAGTCAGGAAATAAGTATCTTCATTTTGTACTTTATAAAAAATGAAGGCTGTATTCTTACGGTAATACCTATAGATTGTGTCAGTCCTTGACTGATTAGATTGGGGGGTTCTTATAAACGTTTTAGTTTTAAATTTCTCGTATCTGGAAGTAAATTGTTCTTTTTCCAGTGGAATATACAAAGGTTCTGTTAACAACTCGTCCTTTGTGGCCGGCGCAAACTCAACAGCCTGCTTCTTTACCGGTTTACAGGATAGTATAAGCAATAAAAGTATGGGAATCCAACGCATATAGTAAAATTTATTTTTACAAATTTACAATTACACGAAGAACAAAGCAACTCCTGCAATAGCAATTATAGCCCCGATTACTTCAGCCAGGTTTATTTTTTCTTTGAAATACAATACTGCCGGGGGAATAATCAAAACTGGAACCAGTGCCATTAAGGTGGAGGCAATACCTGTTAAAGTATGCTGCACTGCCAGCAGAGAAAAACCTACACCCAGAAACGGACCAAAGAAAGCCCCTAATGTAATTCTCTTCATAGCCTTTTTGTTTCTCATAGCAGAAAAAACCTTTCCCCAGCGTCTCAGGATAAAAAACAAAACGACAAAACCGATTGTTCCGGCAAGGACACGTATCTGTGTTGCAGCAAAAGCATTATAATCCTGCATCCCGAATTTGCTCAAAACCAAACCGGTAGCTTGCCCGGCAGCTCCCAGGAAAGCAAAAAAGATCCCCATAACATGCCAGGTAGGTTTAATGCTTCGTTTTTTAGGCCCTTCTTCATGAATCCGGGAGGGATTGGGATTCCTGTTTTTTCTCTGCAAAATAACCAGGACAATACCCGACAAGGTAATTACCATACCCAAAATATTCAGCCATGTCATGGTTTCACCCATAACCATCCAGCCGATTATTCCGGCAAATATCGGAGTAAAAGACATAATCAGAGAGGAAATCCGGGCGCCAATGACAACATATGCCTCAAATAAAAACAAATCACCAAGGGCAAATCCAATCAGACCAGAGATAATCAACCATTTCCACTGGTGATAAGTCGCATCAACCGGGAAGAACAACCCCCTGGTTATCCATGTAAAAACCCCCAGTAAAAATATAGCCATAAACAAGCGTATAAGATTTACGGAAAGGGATCCGACCTTTTTGCCTGCTGATTCAAATGCTATAGCCGTTGCTGTCCAGCAGAAAGCAGCCATAAGTCCGGCAAATTCACCAACGTGTGATTCAAACATGTTTCTCTATTTAATGGTTTCCGGCTGGTTCAGGTTAATCCAGAAATGCCTTCAGTTTTTTCAAATTCAAAACAAAGATATTGGATGATTATTATATCTGAAAGTTTAACCCGAATAATTAACTTCGTTGAGGGCTTCGCCGTTCAAGAATTATTCCTGTCTCCGACAGAAGAAATTGGGAAGACTAAAAAAAGTTTTTTTCAACATAACCCATGAATGCTGTTAATGAAATTCGTTCATTAATCTGGCATTGCCATAAAGCCAAACCCTTCGGTTCATCAACATTAAAAAACCAAACCTATTTGAAAATTGCATGCTTTAGTTAACAAATCAGGGGCCGTGAATTCACAAAATTTTATATTGTTGAAAAAAAAGAGATTAAAAAATTTGAGATTATAAACCGCTATTTTATATATTTACGTGAATTAAAATCTGGTTAATGGGCAAAATCAAATCAATACTAATTCTCAGCTTGCTTTTCTGCATACTTAGCCTGAGCTCCTATTCCCAAATTGACGGTATCGCTTTTAAAGATTCTACCTACATTGCCACCTTTGAACATTTCCTGAGCCCATTGAAGATAGTTGCAGGAGATACTTCCCGTTTCACGAAAAACGATACCACTGTATACTCGTTTAACTGGACAAAAAACGGGATGTCAGAAGACCTGAAAGTCATTGATAATCCTTCTTCGAACAACCTGGTTTACCGATGCAGGTTTGAGTCGGAAGGTTCGTTTAACATCGACCTTGAAGTAACAAACGACACCGCAGGGACATCTTTCTATACAAATCAGACCATACCAGTTCAGGATCCTATTGAAGTACCCAATGTATTTACTCCCAACGGAGATCCCCAAAACGATATGTTCGTAGTAAAATCCAGCGGAAACATAAACAATAAGCTCAAACTGACCATTTACAGCCGTAACGGAGATTTAATTCACGAACAAATCGCAAGAGTCGTATACTGGGATGGAAAACTGGCCTCCGGACAATATGCCAGCGAAGGGGTTTATTATTACGTCATTACTACACAAGGGACGCCTTCCCGAACGAAAAAAGGATTTTTTTACCTGTTTCGATAAACTCAATTGATTTTCTCAAGGCATTTGATTAATTTTCCCTTTTAAAAGGATTATTTTTTATATGTCCAAATTCAATTCCAAAAAGAATCATCTTGCTCAAAGCAAAGAGAAGAGCTTTTATCCTGCCTTCAAAATTGCCCTTGTTTATTTTATTATCAGTTTTCTCTGGATATTTTTTTCCGACCGCCTGCTTGAGCTGATAACAGAAGATTTATCCAATTATTCCAACTACCAAACAATTAAAGGGATAGGATTTATAACTCTCTCCACACTTTTAATTTTCTTTTTGATCTTCAGGGAAATCAGGGAAAAAAACAGCATTATCGAAGCTATTAACGAAAGCGAACAATGGTATAACATTCTCTTTTCCAATATCCCCAATGTAGATTTTTTTCTTTTCGACAAGGAGATGAACTACATTCTTGCCCAGGGAGAAGGATTAAATAAAATGGGAATTAAGCCCGGGGAAATCCAGGGAAAAAATCTCAGAGAACTGATCTTCGACAGGGAATTTCTAAAATTTCTCAAAGAAAATTATAACAAAATTTTGAAAGGCAATACCATAAAAGAAGAAATCCAATACGGTGAAAGCTGGTATGAACTCAGAGGTGCTCCATTATATGATGAACACAACCAGGTATTCGCTGGTGTTTCCCTTTTCATAAATTTTACAGAATACAAAGCCAAAATAAATGAAATAGATAAAAGAAAGAAGGAATATAAACAATTGTTTGATGAATACCAGGAGATAAACAAACAGCTAAAAAACTCCAATATAGAACTCTCTGAAGCTAACCGGAGAATCAGGGAGAGTGAAAAAAAGTACAAAGCGTTTATTTCGCAAACCAATGAAGGGATTTATCGCTTCGAACTGGAGAAACCTGTTCCTGTCAAATTACCCGTTGAAAAGCAGGAAGAACTTATCCAGAAGTATGCCTATCTGGCTGAATGCAATGATTCATTCAGCGGAATTTATGGATATACCAAAGAAGATTTCAGGCAAATAAAACTGTCTGAATTTCAAAAAACTGTCAAATCAAAAAATAGCAAAAAAATCGTCAGGTCATTTATAGAGTCGGGTTACCGGTTAAATAATATCGTTAACGAAGAGTATACCAAAGACGGCAAAAAAATATTTCTTTCAAAAAATATTACAGGAATTTTAGTAAACGATGAATTGATAAGTGTTTGGGGTTCACAGACAAATATTACTGAACAAAAAAAGTATGAAAGAGAATTACTTACAGCTAAGAAAAAAGCTGAAGAAAGCGACAAACTGAAAAGCGCATTCCTGGCAAATATGTCACATGAAATCAGAACCCCTCTGAACGGTATCCTTGGTTTTTCTTACCTGCTCTCCAGGGGAAATATTGACCCCGACCAAAAAGAGAAATATTCGCGGATTATTAAAAATAACGGAAGACAGTTGCTCAATCTAATCAACGACATTCTGGACCTTTCGAAACTTGAGGCTCAACAACTAAAAATCTACGAAACTGAATTTTCTTTAAACAGCATGATATCGGAGATTGAAACGCTGTACCTAAACAATGAAGGGGTAAGAAATAAGAACCTTAAGATAACCACGTCAACTCAGCTATCAAAAAATAAAGACTATATCAAAGCTGATAAAGAACGATTGATGCAGATATTGCAGAATCTGCTGAATAACGCTGTGAAGTTCACCGATAAAGGCAAAATAGAATTTGGATATAAAGTAATCGACTCAGAACTTAAATTTTATGTGCAGGATACAGGAATAGGTATCCCCCGGGACAAACAGACAAGAATTTTCACCAGGTTCCAGCAGGAAGAAAATAATTTTAAAAAACAACCCGGCGGAACCGGCCTGGGGTTATCTATATCAAAAGGGCTGCTTAATTTGATGGATGGCAGAATCTGGGTAAATTCGGAGGAAGGCACAGGCACTACTTTCTACTTTACAATTCCATTCAGGCCTGCTGTAACAATAGATGATGAAGAAGAAAAAAGCGAGATCATTTCGTTAGAAGGCAAAAAAATTCTTATTGTCGAGGATGACCAAAATAGCTCTGATTTATTGTCTTTTATACTACAGGATTTCAATTGCAAAATAATCTATAATGAGAATGGCAAAGAGGCTATTGAAACGGTTAAAAAAGAAAGCGATTTGGATTTGGTACTGATGGATATACGACTTCCAAAAATGGATGGGCTTGAGGCTGCTAAAGAAATCAGGAAAATAAATAAAACCCTGCCGGTTATTGCCCAATCAGCTTATGCTATGCAGGAAGACAAAAAAAAGTGTATTGAAGCAGGATGTAATGATTTCAT
The DNA here is from genome assembly GCA_964585385.1 of uncultured Bacteroidales bacterium. GTDB lineage: Bacteria > Bacteroidota > Bacteroidia > Bacteroidales > UBA12077 > JAGXLC01. The sequence goes on along the minus strand of CAZPDP010000006.1, from coordinate 77,992 downwards.
TGCTAAACCCCTGGATAAAGAAAATTTTCTCAAACTGATAGTGAAATATGTATAGACCCTCCCACCTAACTTTTTCAAAATACAGGCAATAAACCACTATTATTGTAAATGAGCACCAAAATAATATAGAATAAAAAACGTAGAAAAAATCGCTTTTATATTTTTATTTTTGACAAAAGACAAAACCTGACCTGAAATGGATAAGAATTCAATTTTTACCGCAAATACAAAAATGGCAGATGTTATTCATACCAATTATCTCTTGCTTCCTGTTATAAACCGCTTTGGAATAAAGCTTGGTTTTGGTGATAAATCGGTTGAACAAGTTTGCACAGAGAAGAATATCAACCTTTCATTCTTTCTGGATATCCTTAACACATATAATGACAAGGATTACATGCCTATGGAAAAGATGCAGAACTACCCGGTTGACATGATTGTCGATTACCTTAAGGAAACCCACAATTATTACAGGAATAAGGCCCTTCCGGAAATTGAAGAGCTTGTTAAAAGACTGGTGATAAGCTGTGAAGAAGATTGTGACAATCTTAAACTCATCGAAAATTTCTATTCAAAATACAAGGAGGAGTTGCTGGTTCATCTTTCAAATGAGGAAGAAAAATTTTTCCCGTATGTGCTGGAACTTATAAAAACAGGGAATTCAAACCTCAACCTGAAGCAAATCAAAAACAAGTACAGTTTTTCATATACAGGACATAATAAAGAACATGAAGCCGTAGTAGCCAAACTGTTCGACCTCAAAAACATTATTATTAAATACTTGCCGCCCAATTATAACCAGGGCTTGGGGAACAACCTCTTATCTGCACTTTTTGTGTTAGATAAAGACCTCATCGATCACGAAAGACTTGAAGATGTTATTTTGCTGCCAGCTTTGAAAGAACTGGAAAGCCAATTTGAATAAACCTGTGATTATGGCTCAAACCTTAGTAATAGCAACACCATCCTACATTACAAAACGGGGCATCTCTACCATTATTCATGATATTGAAGAAACCGAACATATTTTCATGAATAACCTGGAAGAAGTAAATCATTTTCTTGAAACTTACGAGGCTTATTGTGTCATTGTTGAACAGGAAATTCTTGAAGAAAAAGAGAAAACAGATGTTTTTTTCCAGTTAAAATCTGATACAATATATATCGCTATAACCAATAACCTCAAATGCCTGCCAAAAGCAAAAAACTTTGACTACAAAATCAGCCGGAATGGTGGAAAAGAAGAAATAGTACCACTTTTGGACAAAATCTTTAAAGAAAAAGAAGAGCAACAGGAAACTTCAGCTCTGTTGAGTGAAAGAGAAACCGAAGTACTGAAGCTTGTTGCTCTCGGATACACCAACCAGCAAATTGCGCAGAAATTATTTATCAGCAAACACACCGTAATTTCTCACAGAAAAAATATCACCTCCAAACTGGGAATTAAAACCGTCTCAGGTCTTACGGTTTATGCTGTATTAAATAATCTTATCCCTAAGGACCAGATTCAGTAGAGTTGATTTTGTTAATTAAGTGAATTAAGTTTTAAAAAATCCCAACATGTTGGGATTGTCTGTTAATATTCTCACAACTATTTTTGCTCAAAATGTTAAACTAAATAAACGTTATAGCAATGAAAGCAAAAATAATTTACCTCTTTATCCTGATGATATCTGTTCTGGCACTGGAAAGTAAACTCGTGTCAGCCCAAACAAACGAAGATGTAATAGAAACATCCGTTATTCATGATTTTACCAGTAACATGAGAGGAGGGTTAAGAACAGGAGAGTCCTATCTTGGGCTTATTAATCTTGACTTTACGCTGAACACCCAAAATTTAAATCTTTGGAAAAACGGAACATTCAGAATTCATATCCAGAATACGTATGGTCAGACTCCAACTGAAAACCTGGTTGGAGATATCCAGGTGTTTTCCAATATTGAAAATGGAAACAGCACTTATCTCTATCAACTCTGGTATCAACACACTATTGGTGATTTCACCATGCTTTTGGGGAAGCATGATTTAAACGAATTATTCTTCGCCAGTGATTATGCAGGTGAATACATCAACAGTTCCTTCGGGATCATGCCCGTTGCCTCATTAAATGTTCCGGTATCCATCTTTCCCATGACAACCCTGGGTTTTGTCACCGGATATGAAATAAATAATACCCTGTCTCTTCAGGCCGGGTTGTATAATGGCAGACCGGGAGAGATTACTGCGTCTAACTTCGGAACAGATCTAAATCTTCAGAAAGGAAACGGACTTTTTTATGTAGGTGAATTCCACATAAAGGATATATTTGACGAACTTCCGGGGACGCTCAAATTTGGAATGTTTCACCATAGCGGGGAATTTGAAACACTAGGAAATTCAAATGACATACAAAAAGGAGCAAGTGGCCTGTATTTTATTGCAGACCAGGCAATATTCCAGGAAAGCGCATCAGAATCGCAAGGTCTGGGCACATTGATTCAGGCCGGTTACTCGCCGGACAAAAGCAGCATCAATGACTTCTACCTGGCATACGGGCTGAATTATACCGGACTTTTTCCAGGGAGAGATTCAGACATGATAGGGTTAGCTATGGCTCATGCCTCGGCAAACAATTTACTCCAACAACACAGCCCTGAATTTAACAAAAGTTGTGAAACGGCTATTGAATTAATTTATAAATACAATCTTTCAAAAGGATTAATAATACAACCCAATTTTCAATACATCATTCATCCGGGCATGCGAACAGGTCTTAACAATGCATTTGTCGGTATGCTCAGATTTCAGTGGAACTATAATTAAACAAGGCGAACATGAAAGAACAAACAATCATAAAGGAACGAAAATCAGCGAAAAGGAGTTGCCATCATACAGACAATGATGTAATCCCAGGTCAAAAGTGGATTGCATTAACCGGCCAGCCCAATGTGGGAAAAAGCCTGCTATTCAACAGGATAACAGGTTCGAGGGTAGCGGTTTCCAACTACCCGGGCACTACAGTAGCCGTGGATAAGGGACAAATAACCCTGGGTAATGAGAAGTACGAAATTTGGGATCTCCCCGGCATGTATTCTTTACTGCCGATTACAGAGGAGGAACGGGTGGCGAAAATGTCGCTGATTACAAACAAACCGGACTACATACTGCATGTGGTTGATGCGAAAAACCTGAAAAGAATGCTTCCATTGGCTATGGAGCTATCTGAAACCGGTCTAAAAGTGATACTGGTTGTGAACATGATGGATGAAGCCAAAAAAGAAGGCATTACAATTGACTTTCAGAAATTAGCCAGCCTGACCGGTATACCGGTTGTTCCAACAATTGCCGTTACAGGAAAAGGAATGAATCAAATCCTCTATAACATTCTGAATTACGAACGAAAAAACCATCACGAAGTAATTCCTTATGAGGATTCCATTGAACAAAAAATTAATGAGATACAAAAACAATTAAACGGCAATTACTCCATTCACAAAAGAAGCATCGCCCAGCTCCTTCTGCAGAATGACGAAGATATGCACAAAATAGTCGGGGATTATGACCCTGAGGCTATTCAGGAAACAAATAAATGCATCGAAGATTCTAAAACAAACCAGGAGGAATCGCTGGTATATTTAATGAAACTCAAAATCCATGAAGCAGCTGAACAAATCGCAAATGAAGTAACAACTGTAGAAAAAAAGAAACGCATAGATGTCGGGGAAAAATTAAACAAACTGATGATGCGGCCACTGACAGGTATTCCCATACTCCTGGCGGTTCTCTACTTTGTCCTGTATAAGTTTGTGGGAGTATTTGGTGCTGGTACCGTAGTGGACTTTTTTGAAGGGACATTATTCGGCAAATACATTAATCCGGCCATTGAATCGGCTGTGGAGAGTCTTATCAGTATGGAGGCTCTAAAACAATTAATTATCGGAGAATACGGGCTTGTCACATTAGGCTTAACCTATGCCATTGCCATTATTCTTCCGGTGGTAGGAGCCTTCTTCCTTGCATTTTCAGCTATAGAAGACTCAGGATACCTTCCCCGTTTATCTTTATTGATTGACAGGCTGTTCAAAAAAATCGGGTTAAGTGGAAGAGCGGTTATACCTATGGTTCTTGGGCTGGGTTGTGATACAATGGCAACAATTGTAACCCGTACACAGGAAACGAAACGGGAAAGGGTCATAGCTACCCTCCTGCTTGCACTGGCCATACCATGTTCTGCACAGCTCGGGGTCATATTTGCCCTGTTAGCCCCTTTCCCTATGGCCATGTTGGTTTGGGTACTTGTAATCTTTGCTAATTTCATGTTTGTGGGATTTTTGGCCTCGAAAATTATGCCCGGACAACGACCTGTGTTTTTTATGGAGTTGCCGCCGCTGAGAATTCCCAGGCTTTCCAATGTCCTCAGTAAAACCTATACAAGAATTGTCTGGTATCTCAAAGAAGTTGTGCCTCTGTTTATCATTGCCAGTGTGGTAATTTGGTTACTTCAGATTACAGGCGCTTTTCCTTATATCACAAAAGGTCTTGAACCTATTGTAAACGCCATTGGACTGCCGGATAAAACATCGGACGTTTTCCTTTTCGGATTTTTCAGAAGAGATTATGGTGCTGCCGGATTATTCCAGATGCAGGATATGCTTAATGCCAATCAACTGGCCATTTCAGCTGTAGTCCTGACCCTTTTTGTGCCTTGTGTGGCCCATCTTATGGTAATGTTCAAAGAGCGTGGAGCTAAAACAGCAATTGGTATATTCCTTCTGGTGCTGGTTCTTGCATTCTCAATGGGCTGGTTATTGAACTTATTACTGAATACATTCAACCTAACTTTATAAGGAGGTTATCATGCATCATTGTTCATTTTGCGGAATGGAATTTACAGAAGGACAAGGAATTTCAGCTTGCGGTAGTTGCCCGCTTTCAAACTGCAAACTGGTAAAATGCCCTAATTGCGGATACGAATCTTTACCGGAAGCTAAATCTTTTACCTTCATTAAAAATTTGTTTTCTAAAAAGAAGGAGAAGCAAAACAAATAAAGTTATAGAAATAAAAAAAGTAACTCAGATCAACTGGCAAGAATACAAAGTATTTAACATCTAAACCGAAATAAAATGTACAAGGATAATATAATGGTCAATATGAACAAAGATAAAGAAATAGCCTTAAGTCAATTAAAAAAGGGGAATTCAGGTGTGGTAAGGCGTTTGATTACCACCGATGGCAAAAACCTCCAAAAACTTCTGGCCATGGGAATACTGCCAGGACGAATCATTCATGTCATACGAACCTCCCCGGTATTTATATTGCAGATCGACAACACACAGGCCGCGATGGACAAAGAGCTGGCCCAAAACATCATGTTAACAATAAACAGTCATTAACCTACGCTTACGGTTTTTGCCGGCAAGGATGCCGGCGATCTAACTTGCGGCGATGTCCTCTGAATCATCGGATGCCCAGCTGATTTAAAAAAATGCCGTAGACATGCAATATAAATAGTAATTGGAACGGTGGATAATACTTTTAACTTTTTTGTGGGAGACAACTAAGCGAAGCTTCTCCTTCATAGTTTTATTACGGAGAAGGAGCGATCTCATAGCCTGTCCCGCTTTGGCGGGAACCGAAGGGAATAAAAAAGTGGATTTCTGATATGACCGAAAAATGTAGTTTTTTTACAACATTAAATATCTGTAAATCAATAAAATAGATAGTTTGTGTGTACGGGAGTCCCTCTAAAAGCGTGCTTTTTTCTATTATGGAAATACATTGAGATACTCCAGCAGGCATTATAAAATCTATATGGGCCGATCTACCATTTTTTTAGTAGCAACATTTACTTCTAATGTCAACATTTTTTCTTTTTTTGCATTGCCCAAAAAAAGAAACAAAAAAACGCTAGGCTAAGATCAGCCTACCTCCCCTGCAAATCCACCCACCCCGCACGACTTAGCCTGGCCTGCGCGCCGGTTAAGCAAAAGGTTTTTACCATGACAATTTGTTCTGGTCTTGCCGCCTAAAGCAGAATTAATGTGTTATCAAAATCACACAATTATAATACTTTCGTTGAACTTGTATTTTTTATACCTTAGTTAATGCTAAAGTTCTGTATAAATAAAAAAGAATATCAATAAATTACATTGGTGAAACTCTAATATATGGTTGATAACTTAAATATTATTACTTCTTCCTTTGTGTATCTTAGATTTTTAGAGTCTTAGTGGCATTCTCTTTCTGCCACGAAGGCAGGAAGACACAAAGCAATCACAAAGAGAGTTATAGCCAAATATCAACCATGTTTTAGAATTTAACGATTACATTTAATGATCATATTAATAACCAAAAACTAAGAAACTATGAAAAGACAAGCAATCACTTTAGGTCGAATAGGAATTTTATTACCTATCGTTAGTATCATCCCTTTTCTAGGAGCCGTTGCAGGTTTAGCAGCTATGATTCTTTTATTGATTTCGCATTACTATCTTTCAAGAGTTTACGAAAAACCTGATATCTTTAAAAATGCACTAACTGGTACAATTATAGTAGTCGCAGGTAATGTTCTCGGTGGTGTTTTAGTGACCATTGGAATAGGTACAGCAATATTCTCTGCTTCAGGTGGCGCTGTCGAGTCGTTTAATTACCAGGAGATTGTTTCCCAGATTTTCAGCAGCGGACTATCTATTGTTGGCGCTATTATAATGTTTGTTGCGGCCATCATTGGTATTTATTTTGTATTTAAATCATTACAAGCTCTGGCTGAAAAAAGTAATATAAAACTATTTAAAAGGGCAGGATTGCTCTATTTTATTGGTGTTATAACGTCTATTATAATAATTGGAGGAGTAATATATTTTGTAGGCTGGATCTTCCATATTATTGCTTATTTCTCATTGCAACCAGAAGAGAAAACGGCTGCTATATAAGGAATATAAACCTCTTTTAAACGATGTGAACGGCATCGTAATAACAGCTTCTGATTATTGTTAAGGAACAATACTTGCCTGGTAATAGCCCCATCATCTTTGGAATAAATGATGGGGCTAGCCAGTAAAATATATACATAATAAAACAAATTTCATTGGGGTTCAGCGAAATTGCACCCAAAGGCTCTCACCCAAAATCAATTACGTAAAAAGGGGCGTCTCTCGCGAGAGACGCCCCTTTTTAATTGGGAATCAATATCTAATTGATTTAAGATATTTTACACTAAATGATCAGGAACCTCCAAATGAGCCTTTTTCAAGAATATATGTGAACGTTTGATTTCCGATAGTCGGACTGTCCACAGTTTTCTTGAGGCCCATTTTATCTGGTTTCAGGTACACCACTGTAAAATTTACAGCCGTTCCTTGTTCACCTGAAGGTGTAAGCTGGAGCGATGTACCTTCAGCATCCATCGACCAGGTACCGGCGAAGCCGATTCCATCGTGGTCAATGAATACACAGGACTCGTCATCATGGAGATTCAGGGTAAATTCACTGCTAAAATTAGCAATAACCTGATCATCAATCATAAGGTCGACTAACTCCCAGGAGCCCGTAGCCATGACATTCATGTCCGGATCCGAGGGTTCGTTGCAACCGCTGAAAATAGCGGTTGCAACAAAAACTACTAAGATTATATTGATTAACTTTTTCATACTTCTTAATAATTTGAATTATTTTTTAATAATGCTTTTAACTACTTTATTATCTTCAGAAACAACATGAATGAAGTATACACCACTTTCCATATCTTGCATTTCAATGTTGGTTTTGAAGTGCTGGGTATTTTTATCCAGTTGAGTTTCTGACAGAATCTGTCCGGCAACATTCACAACCTCGATGGTTAATTCACCTGTGTAAACATTATCCATTTCCAGTGTAACCCTTTCTTCAACCGGGTTTGGATAAAGCAGGATATTGCTTTTGGCAAGTGTTTCATCGATAGCAGTTGCGTTCTTCGTTGAGACAGTTTCTGACATGATTGTACAATCAAAAGCAAACTGGATTTCAACCTTGTATTCAGCATTATCCATTACTTCGATAGACTGATCATCACCTCTGTCGCTCATGATTGGTGTATCGTTCCTGTACCACTGGTATCGTGAAGCACCTTCAGTAGCATACAATGTATTTCCAACCACTTCAATCTCAGCTCTGTTTACATTGACAACAGTTGTTGGGTCCATCATAACCTGACAACCAGCGAAATTTGGATCGGTAACCATTACACCAAATTCGGTTTCAGTGTAAACTGAGTCAGAAGTGAACTCTACATAATCTCCACCATCAGCATCAACAGGAGTTTCCATGTCGCCTTCCGGCTGACCGGTAGTCATATTGATAAGCTGATAAGTGAGCATTCTGCCGGTACCCATTGACTCTAACCTGAGATCTGCAGGTGCTGGTCCGCAAAGCGGATCATCCAATGCAAATAAAGTACCGTATGGTGATGGTTTGGATACTACATCGACTTCAACATAATTTGAGAAGTCACTTTCACATCCATATTCATCAACCACTTGTACCTGATAAGTACCATCCTTAACGACATCCATTTCGCTTGTTTCTACCTCTTCACTCGGCATGTCTGTACCGTACCACAAGTAACCCGGATATCCTTCGGTTGCAGTAAGTGTAGCAACGCCTTCGCCTGCACAGAATGCTGTATCACCAGATAATGTAAGGGTTGGTTTTTCAACTTCAGGTGTTACTTCCACATGAATACTGTCTGTAGTATACGTACAGGTTACGCCGTTTTCAGACTGGATAGTCTGTACTTTGTACCATCCTGTCTGGGTAGCAACGATTTCGTCATAGTCATTGGATGATGTATAAACAGCACCATTTACCATCCAATTATAAGTTGCAGTCTCATTTTGAACTCTAAGTTCAACTTCATCTCCACAGGATACCCACTTGCCATCTTCGACCTGCATACCACCACCTGCATGTTGGATATAAGTGTTTTGTTCTTCAATTACATCAACCTTGATTGGGTCAGACTTTACTGACATACAGGATTGTTCAAGAGGATAGTTAGAGACTACTGCTCTATATATACCGTCTTCGGAAACATCTATGCTTGATGATGAGCCACTTAACTGTTCACTTCCATTCGAACCACCATACCATCTGATGTATGGATAATCTTCCTGAACAGATATAGTTACTGATTCACCACCACAGAAAGTTGTCTCACCAGAGGCAACAATTGTTGGTTTATCAGGTTTTTGAAGCACTTCAATGTCTACTGAATCAGTAAAGTACTTACAACCTTCATCAACTATTTGAGCAAAGTAAGTTCCGGTCTTGTTAAACATATCCAGTTCAGTATCAGAAGATACAGCATTAGAAACGTCATCACGGTACCATGTAATTGAGGCAGGACTTCCTGTCTGTGGAATGCCATTGTTATCGTAATAAACAGCTCTTAATTCTATGTCTGTTTGGTCTTCACAGACTGAATAAGCCTCTTCGGCCGGAATCCATGTGCCGTCATAAGTAAATAGGGTACGTTGTGGAATCAGGTTAAATTTAATCCTGTCTTCCAGGATACCTGTTGCACAAGTAGTGTTTCCATCTTCACTCATGGCTGTCACCACAATTTCCAGCTCAGTGTCTTCTGTAATGGTATTGGTAGTCATGGTAAAATCCTGACCTGTATATTCAGAGACAACTGAATCACCTACCCAGGCACCGGTTTCCACATTTCTGGCTTTGTATTTAAATCCTTCCTGGGTATTATAAAGTGTATATGTTGCTGCACCCGGTTCACACAGATCCTCATCACCACTTAACGTAGTATAATCGAAGTCAATGGAAGGAATCAGGTAAACCGATTCTTCGGTTGGATTACTGTTTACCCAATAATCATTCTCAGTAGTTGCATCATAACTTTGAATTCTGAATTCATAATCACCACCGGTCATGTTTTCAGTCATATTGATATCAAATGAACCGGAACCAGTAGTAACATCATGTACTTCAAAATCCTGCATAGTAGTCCAACCTGTGTTATTCCTGTTGTACTGGAGATAATGTACAACATCTTCTCCAAACATTCCGGTAATGTCATAGTCCAGACTTATTGTACTGCCCGGGCAAATGTTGGTGGGAAGACCTCCCAGTTCCATTGTTTGCTGCATAATAGAAATCTGGTCTTCAATGACATTGACAGGTGCTGTATTGGAATTCTCAGTTACTGTGAAGTTGTTGATATCAACCCAACCGTAACTTGCGTTTTGTCTTATTAAACGGAATCTTACAGTATCTCCCAGTTCACCTATGGCAAAATGGTATTTTTGATTGACATAACCATCACCCAACTCATAATCATCATTGGGGAATTCATCAATCTTGGTGTATGAAGTTCCGCCATCGGCGCTGTATTCAAGGATTACTTTATTGCTTTCCAGAAATTCATTACTGGTTTCTCCATAATTTATAGTGAATTCAACAGAACCACCGTTGGTCATATAGAAATCCTGTGATACCGCTTTATTGGTAAAACCACCTGAGTAGAAATCAACGTCATCATCACCATTCAGGATGCTTCTCCATTCCTCGTCATTTATGTCATTAAGCCATAGACTTCTTCCTGCCTGGTATTCCATGTCTGTGGTAATAAGAACCTCTACATCCTTATTGCCTGTTCCTGCATCGGTAGGAACGGTATCCACAAAGCTGGCAGGAGCATCCTGCTGAGAATACAGAATTTCACCTTCATCCACAGTGTTGTCGTTATCGTTATCCAACCATAGATGGAAGTAATAGTTACCCGTATTCACAGAACCGGTCTGCAATTCCCAGTCCACTGTAAACTCAGTACCACGATAAGCTTCTTTGGTTGTGGCAATGGTCTTCAGTGTTGGATTGTAAATATTCAGATCCATGAGCCAGTCTTCTTCATAATAAATAAACGGCTCATCGCTGTCCGGATCATCAATCTGAACAGTAGCAAGTATTTCGTACTCTCCTTTAAATATGGAAGCAGGAACGTCCAGATTAACACTACCCAGACCCGTCATGGATCCTAACATGATGCTGTCGCCGGTAGTATAATCGATCATAACATTTCCTGAACCGTCACCCAGGTAGAATATATACTGTGTCTGGTCTGAAAATCTGGGAGCATCTTCTAATATACCCAGTTCAAGAGTCATTGACTCACCGGAGTAAATTACAGAATCCTGCTCGTTATAAGTGAATTCATTCCAGTTATCAGGATAATCCACTGTAATGGCTTCCGGTTGGTTCAGCTCAACGTAATCACCTGTAGGCAGTATATTGGTATTACTGCTCATGTATGCGATTTCATATAGTTCCCAGTCTTTTTCATACTGTCCAAAATTCACATACTGTACCCACCGGAGATGTGTTTGATCATTCATATCTGCTGTAGCAAGAGCCACCTGATAGTCATCAACATATTCTGTAATGGTATCCAGAACAGTAAAGGTGCTTCCTCCATCATATGTTACTTCTACCATTACACCTTCAGAAGGATATGGATCTTCATCAAACCAAAGATCAAATTCCATGTAGACAGAATCACCTTCTACTTGTTTCAGGGCTTTTGTCAGTACAGAACGTCTTCCTTCATGATCCATGTCATAATATGAACCACTTTGATAATCTCCCCCTTCCAGTGCAATCATATCCTCTTTATCATCATCAAAATCTTCCATGTAGCCAACTACAGGATAGTCCTCTTCTGCAGTAATCTGATAAGGCTTCACGTAAAGATCATAACTGTTCTCTTCAAGGTTAACCGGAATATTGGTGTTGAGTTGAACCTGGCCTGTCTGGCTGCTGGTATCTACAACATATTCTTTGCTACCATCATCCAGTGTAACGGCAAATCCAACATCAGAACCAAAGTTGCCGGTAACGTTATAAGGTACTGTTATGGCTTCACCAGGTCCGTATTCCGACTGATCTATTGTACCCAGTGCGACTGAAGCCTGCTGTAGATTCAGTGCTTCGGTTCCACTGTATATTTCTGTCTGCGTATAGGTATAAACTCTCAATCTATATAATTCCCACGCATTTTCACCAAAATTCAGTACTCCACTTTCATTTTGAATCAGTCTGAATTTTATATTGTCTGAATGAGCTTCCTCGGGGAGCCATGCTGAGTACATATATTCTAGAGTTCTATTACCTGTAATATCTCCATGTTCTTTTGAATCCAGCTCAGTCCATGTGGAACCATTGTCCGTACTATATTCCATTTTTATGGGAGCAACTTTATTCACCTCATCTTCAAACGAATAGTATCCATCAAGGAAGTAAACTCCAAAGCTAACAAATGCTCCTTTAAATGCGTCGAACCCCTTTGTTTCAACCTTTCTGGTGCCTTTCTTTGCAAAGGCTGGATCATAGGACCAATAGTTATCATAATCGACATATCCCTGGGCCGAATTAATCATAGAATCATTCTCATTTTCAAGGAAATCGCTAGCATTAAAATGTCGGTAATAAACCCAATTAGAACCATTTGTATATAAAGTATCAGCCAGTGCTAGCCTTATATCCGGATTAGCAGCAAGATCAGCATCTACAGGAATGGTGGCTGTAACTGTTTCATCTGCTGGATCATCATTGGCAATGGTTAACCAATCCCCTGTGCTCTTTTCTATCTGTAACTGAACTCCAGCGGGAGCAGAACCTACCAGGTTATAGTCCACTGTTATCTCATCCCCTGCAAAATAATAAGGGGTTCCTCCGCTTTCCCTTTCCGGATTTCCTGTTACATCAATAATCTCCATTGAAACTTCTTCTACAGTAATATTCCTAATATTTGAGGTAACTATTCCATGAGCATTAGGTGACTTTAATTGAATGTCATAGATATCTCCAACTATAGCCGGGATATTTGTAGAAATTGTTCCACTGTTCAGATTCGATGAAGAACCTAAATTGATTGTACCGCCATTTTCCAATACTGCATTTATTGCAGAACCGTTTGGTAAAGCACCAACTGTTACTTCATAATCAAGATCTAAAGCAGTACCCGGATAGAACAAACTTTCAGGTGTTGTAATTGTTTTTAGATCAATAACAGGTTCATTCACATAATCTGAATCCCAATTTCCTGAATAGTTTGCCTCAAGACCATCAACCAGTTTATTGGAACTAAGCATCATATCCCAGGATTTTACGTAAAACTGGTCAAGATTCTCAGCATTAATATTGTTCTGATGGATTCGGAAAGAGGTTGTATTGCTTATTGCACCTGCAGGTATATCAAATTCAAATGTTGTTGTACCATTGGTGTATACCTTCATTGCATTCAAACTTACCCTTCCAAGTTCAGTGTAAGTACTTCCGTCAGTACTGTATTCAACTACAATTTCAGTTTCTTCAGGGCTGAATGCATCGTCTCTGCGGCTCATTTCAACCATAAAAGAACCGGTATCGGAAACCATCATTTCCGGGGATATTACTTCCCTGACATTTGCGGCAGTAAAATAGATACCATAAGTACCGTCAATGTATTCTTCTCCATTAATGGTATAATTGCCAGCTCCGGAAGCAGCGAAATCGTATGATGCATTTGTACCATGCTCATAATCGGTTCCGGAATAGGGTACTACCCAGAAATAATGGGTGTCATCAAATGGAATATCTGCGGGTAATACACCCTTGAAAGTGTAATTGTTACCACCCGTATTTTCCATTGTAAAATCATCCAGTTCATATACCGGATCATTAATATTAGCGGTGGTATTTAATACCACTTTATAATTAATATCAGAAGTAAAACCTGTAAGATTGGTTTCAACATATACTGAGTCACCCGAATAGGTATTGGAATTATATGGAGCCGCCGCGGGTGCTGTAACATTAGTCACACTTGCAGTAGGAATAATCACTGTAAATGGTGAACCCGCCAGAGCCTGGCTTCCTTCTTCAACTAAGGGCTGACCCACATATACAGAAGGATTGTATAGATAAAAATCATGTGCGTAATCGTCATTAATCAAGTTAGAATACAATTGACGTACCCTGAGAATTGTATTGGTAGTCCTGGCAGCTGACGGTATTCCAACCTGATGATTATAGTGTCGAGCCAGATCTACATAAGGTATAGTATCCAGATTGGTATAACTTGATCCTCCGTCTGTACTATATTCTACAACCAGTTCAAGCGTATCGGGCCAGGCATCGTATTCATAATCGAACTCAAAAACTGCGGAGTCTCCTGACAAATCCATTTCAGGGAGAACCATCTTCCTTATGGTGGGTTGATAAAAATATAAGGAGTATGTTTCATCATCATAATTATAACTCGCATTTGTTCCGGAAAGTGTAAGTTCTCCAAATTTAGGTTTCGTCTCAGTCATTCCATCAGGAGTACCTGTTGCACCGAATACTCTTATTTGTGTATTGTTTGTGGATTCAAATCCTGCCGGAACATAACCTTCTAGGGTTCCTGTAGCATTTGAATTCTGGGCAATGATTGTATCATTACCTCCTTCGCTTACTTCAAGGTAGAAGGTGGCACTTGCAGAAAAACCTGAAGCGGTATAATCTACCTCAATAGTGTCTCCCACATACAATGGACCTGCAGGTTCACTATCGATCGTTATGCTCTGCGCCTGTACCTGCATCAAACCGGCAAACAGAAACGCAACCATAAAACTGAAAATCAGCCTTAATTTCAGGCGATTCTTTGTGTAGTTGTTTTTCTTCATATCATTTATAATTTTTTGTTAACTAATTTTTTGTATGGATTAAAACGTAAATCCAAACTTGAATGCATTACTCAGGTTAGTGTTGATCATCAGATCATTGGTGGGTTCAATGATCTCCTGACCAGCCATCTCAACGCTTTTATAAGAACGGTTAATGGCTTCCACGCCAACCTCTATGCCAAAGTAAAAGTTCTCACCCCAGTAATAGTCCACGCCGGTAAACAAGCCACCTCCATAGCCAAAAAAGGCCTGGTTGGCTCCGTTTTCGTTTGTTGCGTTGGCAACGCCTAATTCCGAAGTGGAATTTTTATTACTGGATTGTTGCTGGATAATCGCTTCAACCCCTGCATAGGGAGAAGCTTTACCCATTCTGAAATGAAACTCACCGCCCGGACGGAGATCAAAATATCCGCTGTGCAGAACAGTGGTAGGGTCGGTTTCATTGTTATTTACTGAGGCCATAAAGCCCAGACGGGCCCCAATGGGACCGAACAGGAATTTTGCCCTCACAAATCCTGGAGTCAGAAATGCCTGGGTATTCTCAAACGGGCTAGCCGTGAACTCCACGGAAGCGCCGCCTCCGCCTCCCCCGGAATCATCCTGACCCATAGCATTAAAACTAAATACCGCCATAAGGATGGCAATACAAAAAGTACGGGTTTTTTTCATAAACAAATTGTTTTAGGGTTAATATTTCGATTCATTAAATTGAAAATATGTTTAGCATTGGTGTATATTTCAACTGGAAGTTTCAATGTTGAAGCGGAAGAGATCTTTTGATTACTTGAAAGTTTAGAATAAAAAGGGAATTGAACAGTTATAGAGTAAAGAAATATTGAGCTTTTAACAGAAAAATAATTACGCAGGAAATATTTATAGAAAATAAGAGTGAAATAGTACAATTGCATATCTTTTTGGTTTTATGCAAACAGTTAAATCTAAAAGCTTACAAGGGCCTGTCAAAAATGATCTCTAAGTTCGCGATTTATTATCATTATATAAAAATGGATTATTATTCGTACATGGTTAATAAATTACCGTTTGAATAACTTAAATTACCGTAACGTTTTGTTTAAAATACAGATTATAGGTTAAAACAAATGTAAAAAACAATATACTGGCATGCAATTAAATACAAACAAAAGCTACAAAAAGAGTTGTTTTTTGTTAAACTATATAATCAAATTATAAATAATCGCATGACTGAATTTGTTGATATAAAAGAAAAAATAGAAAAAGCAAAAAAATAAGTGTAATGTGAATATTTTCATAAAAATCTTTTGGAAATAAAAAAAGAACTTTATATTTGCAACCGCTAATTTGAAATTATGAAGGGCGATTAGCTCAGCAGCCTGTACCGCAGAAGGCGGTAGTTCAGAGCATCCCGA
>CAZPDP010000006.1:61215-61830 GCA_964585385.1 uncultured Bacteroidales bacterium | reverse complement strand
AGAGTCACAAGGTCGAATCACAGAGTTCTTAAAAATATTGGGGCGATTAGCTCAGCAGCCTGTACCGCAGAAGGCGGTAGTTCAGAGCATCCCGACTCACTAGTCGGGAGAGTCACAAGGTCGAATCACAGAGTTCTTAAAAATATTGGGGCGATTAGCTCAGTTGGTTCAGAGCACCTGCCTTACAAGCAGGAAGTCGCTAGTTCGAATCTAGCATCGCCCACATTAAAAACGAAAGCCTTACAGAGATGTGAGGCTTTTTTTTATTACAGTTATGCATTATTTCTATATTTTACATTCTTTACAATTAGATAAATATTATGTAGGTCACACAAGCAATATTGAGGAACGGATACTCAAACATAACTCCAATCATAAAGGTTTTACCGGAAAGGCCGATGACTGGAAGTTGGTTTATAGCGAAAAGTTCTCGGATAAATCGACAGCTTACAAAAGGGAACGATAGGTAAAGGATTGGAAAAACCGGAAATGAATAGAAAAATTAATATCAAATAAAATATCACACGATTAACTCAGTTGTCAGTACTGAAGAAGGCGGCAGTTCAGAGCATCCCGACTGGCAAGTCGGGAGGGTCACTAGTTCGAACGTCCATC
>CAZPDP010000006.1:0-61115 GCA_964585385.1 uncultured Bacteroidales bacterium | reverse complement strand
AGTTCAGAGCATCCCGACTGGCAAGTCGGGAGGGTCACTAGTTCGAACGTCCATCTTCACGAATGAAATGAGTAATCTAGCATCGCCCACATTAAAAACGAAAGCCTTACAGAGATGTGAGGCTTTTTTTTATTACAGTTATGCATTATTTCTATATTTTACATTCTTTACAATTAGATAAATATTATGTAGGTCACACAAGCAATATTGAGGAACGGATACTCAAACATAACTCCAATCATAAAGGTTTTACCGGAAAGGCCGATGACTGGAAGTTGGTTTATAGCGAAAAGTTCTCGGATAAATCTACAGCTTACAAAAGGGAACGCCAGGTAAAGAATTGGGAAAACCGGAAACGAATAGAAAAATTGATATCAAATAGGGTGTGAAGTTTTATACCTCCCTTATGCTTTCTAAACTTAGCCCACCAAAAGACGCTAAGACAAAGATCAATGGTGGAGGAATCAAACGCATAAACCTGCCCTTTAATTTGAAAATCCTTGTTTGCTCTATCTTTTCGAGCGATACCAATAAGATAGTAGGCAAATTCCTCGAATATTTTACTGTTCCGATTTAAGTTGGCTTTAGACAAATTGCTCAATGTAATGTTTTTACCAAAACCCAGATGATAGGATTTACCACGATGGGCATTAATTGCTACAATCAAATCCCGAAGGCTATCTCGATTAGTGAGTTGTCCGAAGATCATACAGAGAAGTTAATTCCAGCATGTAAAATGCTTAACATACTTGTTGCCATCGTATTTCTTTACATACCTGTCAAAAGTTCTTCTAGGCAGAAATTCGGTGATTTGAGCAAAAACATATTTACCTTGATTCATGGTCAGCCATTTTAATGGCTAACTTAATCAATTCAAATCGTGACCATGCTAAAAAGCTCTATAAATATGAATTGTTAATGATTTCAAAGAACGTATATTAATTTTTAGTAGACACTAATGTTGGCAAAACTCTAATATAATATTTTATTGCATCGTATGCATTCGCTCGATATTCATAATCTCAAAACCTGACCATTTTGGTTTCAAGTTTATTTATCATTAAATTTATCACTCTGACAAAATATTTTCAGGAAAACAAAACAAATACTCTAAATTTGTTATTTCATAAAAAGAGATATTCATGGAGAGGCTGACAAAAATTAATAAAATTCTCTTGTTTGCGGTACTTAGTGTAGTGGCCTTATATTTCGGGGCTCCTTTTCTAATCCCGTTTATTTTCGGTATTCTTCTGGCATCATTGATGTTGCCTTTTTGCAATTTCCTGGAATCTATTGGTATAAACAGGATAATTGCCTCAGTAATAAGCACAGTTGTTCTGTTTATTGTTATAGGCGCTATTTTATCGCTTTTTGTATTTCAACTCAATCAATTTGTGCTGGAAATATCCTCCTTCCAGAGTGAATTGAAATCCTTTATTACAGATCTGCAAACCAAAATTGCATCGCTTACAAATCTGTCCCTTGAAAAACAGAGCAATATCATGCAAGAGCGATCGGAAGTCTTTTTAAACAACATAGAAACGTATGTCACAAACTTTATCAGCAGTTTCATCAATTCCTTAATCGATCTGCTAATCGTATTGATATATGTGATATTACTATTGATATACCGAGGAAAGATCTACGATTTCATCTTAATGTATATCCCGGTAGAAAAAAAGGAAAATTCCAATGAAATATTCAAAAGAATAAACAAGGTGGTGTTTTATTATCTGTGGGGAAGAGCACAGGTGATGGCTATGCTGGCAGTTATGTATTATATATCTTTTACAGCTTTTAATCTTCCCTATGCAGGTTTGCTTATCATTTTTGGTACGCTAATAACTATAATTCCTTATTTAGGTCCTTTTGTAAGTGGATTAATGCCTATCATTTTTTCTTTCATCTTTTTTGATAGTTTACATAATGTAGCCCTGTTTACGGCAATCATAATCACGATTCAATTAATAGAAAGCTACGTGCTGGAACCTCTTGTTATAGGTAAAGAAGTAAGACTAAACCCATTAATAGTCATTCTGGCAGTAATAATGGGTGGCTTGATATGGGGAATAGCTGGCATGGTTCTGTTTGTACCTCTGTTTGCCATGATCAAGATCATTTCAAATTACAGTGACGGACTCGAACCCATTGCGTTCTTATTTGGAACATCCAGGAAAGAAAAAAAAGGTTCAAAAATTTAAAGCGACAGTATAAACTTATCTAATCGCTCAATTTGGGTATTAGCTAAAGGTATTTCAATCTATGAATTTGTTTTCAATTCTCGAGAATATGTACTTCTGTCCGGCGGTTTTTCTGCCTGCCTTCTTTTGTTGTATTATCTGCTACTGGTCTTGATTCACCATACCCTTTCGCTTCAATTCGACTTTCATCAATGCCATTGTTTACCAGGTACTGTTTCACTCTTTCAGCCCTGCGTTGGGATAGTTTCCGATTATTTCCCTTATCACCTGTATTATCAGTATGTCCTGCAATCTCAACGCGTATTTCTGATCGACGCTCCATATATGCCAACAGCTCATTCAACTCTGCAAACGACTCTTCCCTTAATTCAGCCTTATTCACGTCGAAATAAACATTGTCCAGCGTAAACACGCGCGGTGGTTCGTACTTTATTGTAAAACGACTCTTACCATATTGTTTGCCAGGCTGTAAGCTGGGAATGGAAAATGTCTGATATTCATATTCCTCGCCGACTCCTTTTATCTTTACCATATAGGTGTTTCCACCCGGAAGGCTGATTTCAAATTTACCACTTTCATTGGTGATACCGCTGTATTGCTTTTTTGATGCGGTATCCACAAAAAATATTTCTTCTCCCTGCCTGGGATTATTCTGGAGGTCCAACACCACAACCTCCATTTCCATCCCGGGTATTTTCTGTTTTCCTTCTCCTGTCTGAGCTGAAAGATGGGAGTTCATGAAAAAAAATAAGAATAACAGCAGGAATAATGGCGGCAACTTTTTTAAATAATACATAAAATTAGTTTTAATAGTAATACGGATATGAGTTCACAAAGTTTATTAAGATTTCAGCAAAGAAAAAACTGGCAATGTACTTTTCAAAAAACTTAGCGAAAAATCATTGATTCAAAATTCCCTATGCCTTCTATCTTTTTATCTTCCAAAAAAAGATTTACTTTGGCCAGGACTCCATGATAGGCTGGTCTTGCGATTGTTTTCTTAATCAGCCACCTTAACACAGGGTTCACCTCTGCAATCAAATCTTTATTATCCAGCAGCTTATCAAATTCAAAGCGAATCTTCACGGGCCAATCTTCAGTAAAAAAGTCAATTTCTAAAGCCTGAGGATAAAGTGTATTCAGCTTGTCATCGTTGGCAAAGGAAACGGCTTTGCTTTCAATCTGATTATTTGAACTATGCACAATCTTATTGTTCTTCATTATTAAAAAACTGGATATACGACTTAACCGCGAAAAGGTATCCATAAAAACAAATGTATAATCACCGCAGTAGGCTTTTCCCCAATACCACTTATTTATCAGTTGATCCAAATAAAGGGGTTTTTTCCCGGATACTTTATAATAATTGTGATCGTGATAGCCAATTGCGTCAGCAATTTCATATCTTCTTCCTTTATAACTGAAATGGCCTTCCACCGTAGCTTTTGGGACCGGGATCACCCAGGAAAACAGCGATTTTTTTCGTCCAATATTATTAGGAATCTCACTTCCAAGAGGTTTCCAGCCTTCAGTTTCACTTATCCATTTCAGGTTACATGTAAAATCCTGACTTCCCACCTCTACCTTGTATGTCAGGGGCTGTTGATTTTCGATATATATTCTCACTTCCCTTCCTGCTGAAACCTGACATTTGGAGGTATCAGCTTTAATATCATCCAGGGTATAAGGAATAGTAACAGATTCACTGAATTCAGGCGTATTTATGGAAAGGGCAAGTTGTGGATAAACTTTCGTTCTCAGAGGATCAGTCCCAATGTGCATCACAATTTTTAAGAAACAGGAAGCATGCTCATCAAGTAAATCGAAATACCACCACTCGAAGTCGCCTTTCCGGTAATCTTTTATGTGAAGAGCATCATCTTCTGGCAGGACGGTCAGTTCAAGCGGATCCGTAACTTCTGCTCCTGTATCTACCTCTCCATCTGGTAACACTTTTCCCTGATGTATATAGCTCATAACCTGATTCTTTCGGATTATCTATCATTCTAAAGTAAAAAATCAGAAAGAGAAACTCAAATCACTTCACTCACTATAAATGTACTTCCCCCGACATAAATCATGTCGCTGGCGGAAGCATTCTTTTTTGCCGCTTCAAGGGCCATTGTTACTTTGGCGAAAGTTTGGCCTTTCAGATTGTATTTGCCGGCAATTTCTGCAAGTACTCCCTCATCCAGCGCCCTGGGAATATCGGCTTTGGTGAAATAATACTGTCCTCTTTTCGGGAATAAATCCATCACATTATCCAAATTCTTGTCGCTGACAAACCCTAACACGAAATGGATCTTCTCTGCCTTCATGGAATTAAGCTGTTCCATAACATACTGTAATCCTTCCCGGTTGTGGGCCGTATCACATACAATCAAGGGCTTACGGCTCAGTACAAACCAACGACCTCTGAACCCGGTATTTTCACATACATGTTTCAGACCATTCCTTATATGTTCTTCTTCAACCCTATAGCCTTTCTGCTTCATATTTTCAAGCACCTGCAAAGCAGTGAGGATGTTTTTTGCCTGGTAGCTACCCATCAAATCGGTCTGCAAGCCCTCTAAGTATGAACCTTTACTATTGCTGATATCATACTGGTGAAATACTTCATCCACTACCTCCCGGTTCTGTATAACAAATTCCTGATCAGCAAATTTTATCGGTGCCTCTTTCTCCTTTGCTATCTCCCTGAACAAAGGTTCGGTCTTTTCTGCTGTTTCCCCAATTACCACGGGAGTGTTCTGCTTGATTGTCCCCCCTTTTTCTTTTGCGATCTCTTCTATGGTATTACCCAGATACTGCGTGTGGTCCAGTCCGATATTCGTAATCGCCGTAACTTTGGGTTGTATAATATTGGTTGAATCCAGCCGGCCTCCCATACCCACTTCTATCACGGCTATATCCACCTGCTGTTTCCGGAAATAATCAAAAGCCATAGCCACAGTCATCTCAAAAAATGAGGGTTGCACATCAAGAAAAAAATCTTTATACTGATCAATAAATTCCACCACGAATTGCTCTTCCACCATAGTACCGTTGACCCGGATACGTTCCCGGAAATCTTTGAGATGAGGAGAGGTGTACAATCCGGTTTTGTATCCTGCTGTCTGTAATACAGAGGCAAGGATATGGGAAACGGAACCTTTCCCGTTTGTCCCGGCTACATGAACCGATTTAAATGACGTATGGGGGAAACCAAGATGCTGGTCAATTTTGTGGGTCAGTTCAAGGTCAACTTTGTATGCGGCTTTCCCGGTTCGCTGGTACATGGGGATTTGCTCAAACATCCATGCCAGGGTTTCTTCGTAATTCATTATTTCTCCCATTGGTTATAATGTATTCTGTCCTTCTTAAATCTGTCAGGTATTTGAGGTGACTCATCAGGATACCCGATGGAAATAATGGAGAAAGGCTGAATGTGCTCCGGGAGTGAAAAAAGTTCTGCTATGTCCTTTTTCCTTTGCTCTCTTGGATGAAGCCCTAACCATACAGCGCCCAGTCCTTTTGCATGAGCGGCCAGTAAAATATTCTGAGTAGCTGCGGCGCAATCAACTGCCCAATAACCCGGCCCGTGTTGCAGGTGTTCATCACCCAAAACCAACACTGCAAACTGTGCATCAGCGAGCATAGATGAATAGGCATGAACTTCAATAATCTGATTTATGATATCCCTGTTATCAACGATTATAAAATGCCAGGGCTGGCAATTCACCGCTGACGGCGCATACATCCCCGCCTTTACAATCTCTTCAATGGCCTCCCTGCTAATCGCATTATCTTTGTATTTTCTAATACTTCTTCGAGTTATCAATCCTTCGTATAGTTCCATAAGCGATTTTTTATTTTAGTTGAAAAATTCAGGTTTTATTAACAATAGAACCCTTAAAATTTTACTACTTTTAACTACAAAATTAATCTATATATGGCTGGTTCCAAAAAAATATTCGTAATTGACACCAACGTCATTCTTCATGATTTTCGTTGTATTTATAATTTCCAGGAAAATGACATAGTGCTGCCTATTGTTGTGCTGGAAGAGCTTGACAAGCTTAAGAAAGGCAGTGATCTTATCAATTTTCACGCAAGAGAGTTTACCCGTGAACTCAATGAGATAACCGGCGACCAGTTATTCAACGGCGGTATTTCATTGGGCCAGGGACTCGGGAAACTTTCTGTTGAAACCGGCAAGCAATTTTCCGAGAAGATAGACCAATCTTTTCCTGAACAAACACCCGACCATCGCATTCTTTCTATAACCGAACACCTTAAAAACAAGCACAAAAAGACCGGTGTCATATTGATCACCAAAGACATCAATCTGCGACTGAAAGCCAAGTCTCTTGGCCTAATGGCACAAGATTATGAATCAGACAAGGTGGTGAATATTGAGCCTTTAAGCCGAAACATCGAAGTGCTTGAAGATCTTAACCCTGAACTTGTAGACAGGTTATACTCCTCGGAAGAGGGTATTCCTGCCAAAGAATTTGGTCTGGAACCCTTTTCTCACCAGTATTTTATTCTGAAAAGCAACCGCTCTAGTGCCCTTGCACACTATGATCCGTTTGAAAAAATGATAACCCGGATAGAAAAGAAAAGACTCTACAGTATAACACCACGAAATGCAGAGCAGGCTTTTTCTTTTGATGCCCTCTCCAGACCTGAAATTGAGCTGGTTGGCCTGACAGGAAAAGCGGGAACAGGAAAAACACTCCTGGCACTGGCTGCGGCCCTCCACCAGGAAAAACAGTTTTCTCAAATTCTCCTTGCCCGTCCAATTGTTCCCCTGGCAAACCGGGACCTGGGCTATCTCCCCGGTGATGTCAACGAAAAAATAACACCCTACATGACGCCGTTATTTGACAACCTGGCAGTGATTAAGAACCAGTATAAATCAACCAGCAGGGAGTACAAAAAAATCGAGGAAATGCTGGAAAACGAAAAACTTGTAATCAGCCCACTAGCATATATCAGGGGCAGAAGTCTTTCCAATGTCTATTTTATTGTTGATGAAGCCCAGAACCTGACTCCCCATGAAGTTAAAACCATCATCACACGAGCCGGAGAAGGTACAAAAATGATCTTCACCGGTGATATCCAGCAGATTGATTCCCCTTACCTCGACATGAAGTCCAACGGGCTCAGTTATCTGACTGACAAAATGCGGGGTCAGGATATATTTGCACATGTAAACCTCATAAAAGGGGAAAGAAGCTACCTGGCCGAGCTGGCCAGCAATTTATTGTAGAACAAAAAAGGCTAGACCATGAAAAATTACAAACAATTGTATATCGTAAGACACGGGAAATCTTCCTGGGATTATGATGTGGACGATATCGACCGGCCATTGAAAATCAAAGGAATCAACGATGCATACAAAATGGCAGACAGACTGAACAAACGCAACAAACAACCCCAGCTAATCATCAGTAGTCCGGCTAACAGGGCGTTGCATACGGCAATCATTTTTGCCCGCACGCTGAATCATCCAATCTCGAATCTAAATATTCACGAAATTATTTACAATGGCTCCGAAGAGCAAATTCTTGATTTCATCAAAACCATGGACGATGCAGTTTCTTCAGTGATGATTTTTGGCCACAATCCCATGTCAACCGACCTGGCAAACAGGTTTCTGAAAGACAAGCTGGACAACCTGCCGACTGCAGGAATTGCATCCATCAATTTCAAAACCGACAGTTGGAAAAATATAGACACCAATATTGCTTCTACCGAGCTGGTGGATTATCCCAAGAAAAAATTTGAAAACAAATAATTAGAATCTGCCTTGAGACTATTAAAATTTGCAGCCATAGATATCGGAACCAATGCGGTTCGTTTATTATTCTCCAATGTTACCGAGAATGATGAAAAGACCACCTTCAAAAAAGCTTCCCTTGTAAGGGTTCCTATCAGGCTCGGTTATGATGTGTTTCATGAAGGAAAAATAGGCGAAGTCCGGAGAGAAAAGCTGATAAGCACGATGCACGCGTTCCACCACCTTATCAATGTGCATGATGTGATTGATTTCAGGGCCTGTGCAACTTCAGCCATGAGAGAGGCTTCCAATGGGAAGGAAATCGTGGAAATAGTCAGACAAAAAACAGGAATCAACATAGAAATAATTGATGGCAAGACCGAGGCTGAAATCATCTATTCCAACCGGATTGTAGATATGATTGACAGCTCGCGAAGTTACCTCTATGTCGATGTGGGTGGGGGAAGTACAGAAGTAACACTCTTTTCAAACAGAGAAATGATTGACTCGCATTCCTTTAATATTGGTACAATCCGTATTCTTAAAAACCGCGTAGCAGAAGGAGAATATGACAAGATGAAAGCCTTCCTTCAGAATGTAAAGAAGCAATACCCCTACTCACAAATTATCGGTTCGGGTGGAAACATCAACAAGATATTCAAACTGACCGGGGAAAAGCACATGAAACCCATATCATACAAAAAAATCAGGGAAATCTATGAAAGGATACTCCCCTACTCCATCGATGAGCGCATCAAAATCCTGGGCCTGAATCCCGACCGGGCTGATGTGATTATTCCCGCAGCCCAGATATACATGAAAGTTATGAAATGGGCAAATGCAAAAAAAATTCTCGTCCCCAAATTCGGTGTGGCAGACGGATTGGTCAGGCAACTCTACTACAACTACAAAACCCATTGCAATTAAACATTTCTCCAATAATTGTGTAATTTTGTACGTTCCTTTTTATAATCTGCTTTACACAATCAACAAATTTGAAGAAAGTAGCATTTCATACACTGGGCTGCAAACTGAATTTTGCAGAAACTTCCACCATAGCCAGGGATTTTACTGCTGTGGGCTATGACCGGGTTGACTTTAACGATGAGGCCGATATATATGTGATTAACACCTGCTCGGTTACCGGGAAAGCCGATAAGAAAAGCCAGCAGGCAGTTAAAAAAGCTAAAAACATCAATCCCGATGCTAAAATCATAGTCGTAGGCTGTTACTCACAACTTCAGCCTCAAAAAGTTGCCGGGATTACGGGTGTGGACCTTGTTCTGGGCAGCAATGAAAAATTCAGGGTAACCGATTACCTGGATTCACTGGAAAAACCCGGCCACAAAACAGAAATCCATTCCTGCGAACTTACCGATTCTATTCAATACGCTCCCTCCTATTCACTGGGTGACAGAACCCGTTCATTTTTGAAGGTACAGGACGGTTGCAATTATGTGTGTTCTTATTGCACCATCCCCTTGGCGAGAGGAAAAAGCAGAAACCCGGATATTGGCAAAATTACAGAACAGGCAAAAGAAATCGGAAAATCCGGGGTCAAGGAAATAATACTGACAGGCGTCAATATAGGCGATTTTGGAAAAAGCACCAACCAAAACTTCTTCCAGTTGCTCCGGGAACTTGAAAAAACCGAATCAGTTCCTCGTTTCAGGATATCTTCTATAGAGCCCAACCTGCTTACAGACGAAATAATTGAATTTGTAAGCGAATCAAAAAAAATAATGCCTCATTTTCATATACCCCTCCAGTCGGGATGCAATGAAATTCTGGGAAAAATGAAGAGAAGATACAACCGGGAACTGTTTGAGAGAAGAATAGAAAAAATCAGGAAAACAATACCGGATGCTTTCATTGGAGTAGATGTAATTGTGGGATTCCCCGGAGAAACTGATGAACTATTTCAATCCACCTGGCAATTCCTTGAAAGGCTGGACGTTTCATACTATCACGTTTTCTCCTTCTCATCAAGACCCAACACACCCGCTGCCGGTATGAAAGGTAAAATACCCGGAAACATCATTCAACAGAGAAGTAAACAATTGCAGGAGCTGGCAGAACAAAAAAAGATGAATTTCTATAACACTAACCTCGGTTTTGAAAAAGAGACACTTTTTGAGGAGTCAACAAAAAACAACACTATATGGGGATTCACGGATAACTATATCAAAGTTGAAACTCCATATCAATCCTCTTTGCCTGGCGAAATAAAAAGAGTTAGGCTGGAGGATATAACCTCTTCAGGAAACGTGAAAGTCAATTTTTCATAACAGAAAACATGGTAAAATTTAAAGGGAATACTTTTTTTACCAAATGAAACTTTATTTTTGTAAAACGAGTGACCGATAAAAAATAAATGTAAAACAAAAGGAGTCTTTATGAATCTTGAATTTATAGCCGAACATGTCATAAAATTAAGCAAAGCAACAGGACAATATATAGTATCTGAATGGCGCAAATTATCAGAAGAAAAGATAGAAACCAAAGGCATGAATGACTTTGTCACCTTTGTAGATAAAAACTCCGAAAAGAAGCTGGTGGAAGGACTGAGAGAAATACTACCCGATGCTGGTTTTATTGTGGAAGAAGATACAGTGCAGAAAAAAGGGGCAAAATATAACTGGATTGTTGATCCTTTGGACGGTACCACCAATTATATTCATGGTATCACTCCGTTTGCCATCAGCATAGCCCTTCAGCGGGATAATGAGATTATATTTGGCCTGGTGCACGAACTGGGGCATAACGAAATTTTTTATGCCTGGGAAAACAGTCCGGCCTACCTGGATCAAAAACAGATACATGTTTCGGATACTGATTCTGTCAGGGAAAGCATAATAGCCACAGGTTTTCCCTACAACGATTTTTCCAGGCTCAACGATTACCTGGAATCGCTTAACTACTTTATGAAAAACACCCACGGCATCCGGCGACTCGGCTCAGCAGCCACAGACCTCGTTTACACAGCATGCGGAAGATTTGAAGCTTTTTACGAATACAGCCTGAAACCCTGGGATGTTGCAGCAGGCTCTTTCATCCTCCAACAGGCAGGTGGTAAAGTCTCCGATTTTAAAGGGGGAAACAATTATATTTTCGGGCAGGAGATTGTAGCTGCCAGCGGAAAGGTTTTTGATGAATTCCTGGGCGCTGTTAAAAATTTTATAAAATAACCCTGACTTTCTGATTCAATGAAAAAAACAGGATATTACCTTTTCGAAATAGTTAGTCGTTTTCTCTGTCTCCTCCCCAAAAGGAGCCTATATGTTTTTGCCGATATCCTTTATTTCCTGGCCTATTACATCATTGGGTACAGGAAAAAAGTGGTTTTTCAGAATCTGAAAAATTCTTTTCCTGGTAAATCTGAAAAAGAAATCAGAAAAATAGCAAAAGGGTTTTATAAACATCTTGGGGATGTCATCATTGAAAACATTGCCATTCTTAATATGAAACCTGAGAAAGTCCATACATTTGTAGAGACGAAAAATCTTGACCTGATGGATGAATTGTGTTCCAGGGGAAAAAATGCCCTTGCTCTTACAGGTCATTATGGCAACTGGGAATTTTTACCTACTTTATCACCTTATACAAAATGTACCATCCTGAGTGTCTACAAACCTTTGAAGAATAAATTTTTCGATAAGAAGGTATACGACATGCGGAAGAGGTTCAAAGGTATTCCGGTACCTATGAAATCTGTATACAAAGAAATTATTAAACAAGAAAAAGAGAAAAACCCCTTTTTCATGGGATTTGTATCGGACCAATGCCCCCCAAAGAAATACATCAATTACTGGACTACATTTCTTAACCAGGAAACACCTTTTTTTACGGGAGCTGAAAAGATAGCCAAAAAATTTGGTCACGCTGTTATATTTATTAGTGTGAACAAGAAAAGAAGGGGTTTATATGTCATTGAATTTTCAAAAATTACTGAAAATGCAAAAAACACTGCAGATACTGAAATAACAGAAAAATATGCCAGGGCACTGGAACAAAAGATTACCGAAAGTCCGGAATACTGGTTATGGTCCCACAGAAGATGGAAATACAAGAAAGAAGATATTTCTCATATGAATAATTCACAATAACAGGTTATAATTTATAATCTCTTTCTTTTCATTACCAACCGACGAGAATCCCTAACACTTTATCACTTAATCAACCTGATTGATTTCAAATTGAAAGAATCACCGATTATAATTTTTCCTAAATTTGATGAATTCAATACTATAAAAATAAAACTCAAACGGGAGGATTAAAATGATAAGTGATTTAGAACAGATATTTTCAGATAGTGCAAAAGGGATGAAGCGTTCAGCCATCCGTGAAATTTTAAAACTAACCCAAAAGCCAGAAGTTATCTCCTTTGGAGGAGGCCTGCCATCACCGGAATCATTCCCGGTTGAAGACCTCAAAGAAATTGTCAAAGAAATTCTTGACAAGGACGGACCGGGGGCATTACAGTACAGTGCAACAGAGGGAGTACCCGAGTTAAAAAAAATTCTGACTGAACGTCATAAAAAAGAAGGTTTCAATATCGATTCCGACAATGTCTCCATCATCACCTCTTCTCAACAAGGACTCTACATTCTGGGGAAAATTTTTCTTGACAAGGGTGACAAAATAATTTGTGGTTTACCCTCTTACTTAGGAGGTATCAGCGCATTCAACACCTTTGGGGCAGATCTGATTGGTATCAAGTTTGACAAGGATGGTATGCGAGCTGACAAACTGGAGGAAAAGCTCGAAGAATTAAAAGAAAAAGGAGAAAAGCCTAAATTTATTTACATCATCCCCGATTTTCAGAACCCTGCAGGGATTACAATGCCGGAAGAAAGAAGAAAAAAAATTATTGAGATAGCCAGAAAATACGATGTGTTAATCGTTGAAGACAGCCCCTACAAACAAATCCGATTCGAAGGCGAACACCAGAAAACACTTTTCGAACTGGACAATAACGGACAGGTTATTACCCTGGGAACTTTTTCAAAAACCTTTGCACCGGGTTTGCGTTTAGGATATGCCATAGCTCATAAGGATGTTATAGACAAAATGGTTATTGCAAAACAATCCATGGACCTGTGCACACCAACCCTTAACCAAAAAATTGCCGCCAAATACATCGAAAAAGGCCTCTTTGATGAAAACCTGAAAAAAACCATTGAACAATACAGGAAGAAAAGAGACAACATGCTCAAAGCATTTGAAGACTATATGCCCGAAGGCGTTTCCTGGACCAAACCTGAAGGAGGACTGTTCCTTTTCATGACCTTACCGGAATATATGGATGCTGAAAAGCTTTTCTATAAAGCCATTGAAAAGAATGTAGCCTTTGTTATGGGCAGTGTTTTCCACTGCGATGATTCAGGTAAAAATACCATGCGTATCAACTTCTCTTTTGTACCTGAAGAAAAAGCTACAGAGGGTGTTAAAAGACTGGCCGAGGCCATTAAAGAAGAGATGAAATA
This sequence comes from uncultured Bacteroidales bacterium, assembly GCA_964585385.1. GTDB lineage: Bacteria > Bacteroidota > Bacteroidia > Bacteroidales > UBA12077 > JAGXLC01. Next base: position 47,664 of record CAZPDP010000006.1, on the reverse strand, counting down.
GAACGGTATATTTAAACCACCTGCTATGAAAAACATTCGCTTAAGGCAGGTGGTTTTTCCTTCCCCTTGCTAATTTATAAATCTTTTGAATTATTGCTCTTAGTATTTTCATTTTCAAAACTTCATATTAATTTTATACATTTGTTTATAATAAGGTATTAACAAATTATAAATATGAAAATTTACAATTTATTCTTATTGCTGATTGTATTTCTAATTTTCAATGATAATACCTTTTGCCAGAACAAATGGCAATTAAGAAAAACATTTGTTGATGCTGAATACAGATTGCTTTACAATGAATACAAAGAAGCTTTGCCCTTATTCCTTGAATTGCAAGAAAGCGGAAAAAAAACTCCAAACATTAAATACAGGATAGGACAATGTTATTTGGAAATCCCCGGCGAAAAGGATAAAGCAATACCCTACCTTGAAGAAGCCACACAAGATCTAACAACCGATTACAATGTAGGTCATTTTGAGGAAGACAAAGCTCCCCTTCAGGCCCTTTATTATCTTGGTATCGCTTACCGCACCAACAACCAGATTGAAAAAGCACTGGAAATATTTGAGGACTATAAAAATCGGTTAGATGAAGACGACAGCGAAGAACTCAAGCTTGTAAATGCACAGATAGAAGCCTGCAACACAGCCCTGGAACTAAAAAAGAACCCCATTAACGTCATGGAAAAAAACCTGGGCAAAAAGATAAACTCTTCATATTCAAATGTTAATGCAGTAGTTTCAGGGGATGAGGGAATAATGGTCTTTGTCAGTGAGCTTCAGTTTTACGATGCCATTTTTTACTCAAAAAAAATAAACGGTCGCTGGACAACCGCCAAAAATATTTCCCTGGATTTTGAATCACCCAGGCCTCTTAAACCGGTCTATCTTTCTTATGACGGAACCACCCTTTACCTTTGCAGAGATGATAACAATGATTTTAATTTCTATATCAGTAAATTCTCAAAAAACAAATGGTCTGCAGTTGAACCCCTCAGCGATAAAATCAATTCAGATGCTTTTGAGAAGCATCTTTGCACGACAAAAGACGGAAACGTGATTTACTTCACAAGTAACCGAGAAGGAGGTTATGGAGGCTATGACGTTTATAAATCGATAAAAGATGAAAACGGGGTGTGGCAAAAACCTGTCAATTTGGGAGAAACAATCAACACTCCTTTCGATGAAGCTACACCTTTTATAACAGAAGACCGTTCAAAACTCTATTTTAGCAGCAAAGGCCACTCAAACATGGGCGGCTATGATGTCTTTTATTCCTTCAAAAAAAACAATTCCTGGCAGAAACCTGTAAACATGGGCTTTCCAATTAACACCACCGACGATGACACCTTTTTTTACCCACTGAAAAACGGAAAAGTTGCGTATTTTAGCAAGGTAAAACCCAATGGTTACGGTAAGATGGACATTTACAGATTAAACCTATACGAAAGAGAACACATACCTCAGGCTGATAATAAGAATAAAACCGATTCAACGTTGACAAATTAAAGAAACCCACAAATGAAAAAAAATCCATATTTCACAATTCATATTCCCGGAATCCTGAAAAAGCTTTTTTTACTGGTTAGCATGGCATGCATCATTACAGGTATTTCAGCGGAAAAAGCTAAATCTCAGGAAGCCTATCAATTACAGGAGCTTTTTATGGATGCTGAAGCATGGTTTTATTTCCAGGACTACAAAAACTCACTCCCCCTGTATCTTAGAGTTCATAATGCCTACCCTGAGAACCACAACGTCAATTACAAAATCGGATTTTGCTACCTCAACATTGATGGACAAAAGCACAAGGCTATACCTTATCTTGAAAAAGCCGCAGAAAATACAACTTTTAACTTCTCAAATGAAACGTTTTATGAAAAAGAAGCACCGGTAGATGCAATCTTTTACCTGGCCAATGCCTACTTCATAGACAATCAAATCGATAAAGCCCTGGAAACCTACAACCGGTTCGAAGAAAAAGTGAAAAACAGAAGGACGATATTCAGAAGAGCAGATTTCGATTATGAATACCTGCAGAAACAAAAAGAAAAATGCCGCAATGCAAAAGAACTGATGTCGGATCCTGTAAACTACACAGCCGAAAATGTAGGGCTCCCCATTAACACACCCCAACCGGAATACAACCCTGTGATTTCAGGAGACGGTCAAACAATGGTTTTTACCGCGGATAAAAAATTCTATACCGGGGTCTTTATGTCAAAAAAGCAGAATGGAAAGTGGGGGCCGCCTATCAACCTGCTTCCGCAACTAGGCATTGATGGCGACTGTGAAACCAGCTCCTTGTCTTATGAGGGAGACGAATTGTACCTTTACAGGGAAGATGAGCTTGACGGAAACATTTACGTTAGCTATTACAATGATGGAAGCTGGTCGGAAATCCAGAAACTGGGTGAAAACATAAACACCAAATACTGGGAAAGCCATGCCTTCATCTCTTCTGATGGTCAAACCCTCTATTTTTCCAGTAACCGCGAAGGAGGATATGGCGATCTTGATATTTACAAAGCAAGTCGCAAAGCTGACGGGAGTTGGGGAAAACCTGAGAACCTCGGGAAACCAGTAAACACCGAATGGAGAGAGGATACACCATTCCTGACTGAAGATGAAAACACCCTGTTTTTTAGCTCTGAAGGACATTATAACATGGGTGGTTACGATATCTTTACCTCCCATAGAACAAAAGACGGATGGAGTGAACCAAAAAATATTGGCTACCCTCTGAATACCACAGATAATGACCGTTTTATTGTTCCATATAACAATGGAAAGAATGCATATTACTCCAGGTTTAACAAAAAAACCGGTGGACAAAAAGATATTTACAGTTACAATTTAAAAGAATTACCAACCATCGATTTCATAGAGGTTGAAGGCATCATGACCTATCAGTCTCCGGATAAAAAAATCCAGGAAAACTTTACAATTAACGTTATCAATACCCGTACCAACGATACCCTGGCTGTGCTTGAACCAGGAAAGGGTTCAGAAGATTTTGCCTACAAAACCCCGCTGGGTGAAAACCACTTAATTTATGAAACACCGCAGTTACAAAACAACCAGCAATATATTATTTCAAAAGATTACTCTATCAAAGAGCAATACCTTAAACCCAAAGAATTAGCAGAAAAACCCAAAGAAGAACCGGAGCCGGAACCACAGATTAACCTTGACAGCGATGTTTTCCAGGTAGGTTCGGAAAAAGAAAACGTAAAAATCAAACTCCAGCTAAAAGGAGGTAACAGGCTTGTAGTAAACACCTTCCAACAGGGCAAACTGATAAACAGCGAGGAGTTTTCCATCCAGGAGGATAGCTTTGTTTATGAATATCAGCCAGAAAAAGAAAAAAGCAGGATTACTTTTAACCTGTTTGATAATGAAGAAAACATATTATCAAGAGATGTAGACATTCTGCTTGATTCATTAAAACCGGAAGACAAACAAACCAAGCTCGATATCCAGGAAAAAAGTGTTTCTCTGGCCTCTGGTCAGAAAAAAATCAAAATCAAATTGTCCCTGGAAAAGGGGTCCGAATTGTTTGTAGAAACCTTTGTGGACAACAAGCTCATTAACACAGAAACATTCAACATAAACCAGGAAGACTTCACCTATGAATTTGAGCCCGAAAAAGAAAAGAGCAAAATCAATTTTAAGGTAATAGATGAAAACAATAACATCAAGAACCAGGAGATTGTAATTTCCCATAAACCGATTGAACCCGGACTTGAATCCATCCTGAAGTCTGTGGACAAATTCGCCTTAACAGCAATATCAGGTATTTCCGGCTCAGCTGCATTTGCCGGTTTATCTACCCTGGAAATATTAAGCGAACTTGAATTGCGTGAAAAGAAGCAGGAAATCACCCGTGAGCAACTGGATGCCCTTTTGATGTCAGCGGTTATCTTAAAATCAGAAACTCCCGAAAAATTATACAATGACTTATACCGAATGGCTGAGGGAGACCTCAAACTGTTGCTTAAATCATATCAAAATTCAGATTTTAAAAAGAACCAGGATGTGATAGCTATCCTCAGACAAGCTGTCAAAAAGAATGAAATTGAGGAGCAACAGGTTAGAGAATTACTCAATAAATACATTGCACAGACATATAACCCCAAAGAGCTCAGAATGTTCCTTGCTGATATTTCAGAAATCAACCTGAACAGCATATTACAGAATTTGGGAACAAAAGCTTTTGATATTGTCTCAGTAAAAGATTTATGGAACCATATAGAAACCACTCAAGCGGAGAAAAAGGAAAAGATACTGGCTTACCTTGAAACCATCAGAATTCTTAATGACAAATATCAGCCTTCAATTGAAAAGAAACCCGTAAAACCCGGAGTGGTTAAGAAAGAAGAGCCCAAAGGAGAAAAAACAGTTCAATACCTTGTTATTGCTTTCGTAGGAATTGTACTGATTCTGTTCATTATTTTCTTAATTAAAAGAAGAAGGAGAAATAATTCTAAAAGTTGATTTTATTTCTTAAATTTGGAATGAAACCTTTATAATTATGAGGTATTTTTTACTTCCTTTATTACTGATATTATCAATGCTGGGTTATTCTCAGGTTGACCAAAAGCCCGAACAATTGTTCCTTGATGCAGAATATTACAGACTATATGAAGAATATTCTGAGGCACTTCCCCTATATCAGAGATTATTAAACCAGGGATATGACAATGCCCACATCAATTATCGAATCGGGGAATGTTACCTGGAAATACCCGGAAGAAAAGAAAGGGCAATACCTTACCTGGAAAAAGCTACAAAAAGCATTAGTAAATCATACAGGGAAGGGAGCTTTAAAGAAACCAACGCCCCCGTTTATTCCATCTTTTATCTTGGAAAAGCTTATCAAATTAACAATGAACTTGAGAAAGCTCTCGATACATACAGTAGTTTTCTCAGCAAAATTGAAGATCAGGATAATTATAACATGAGTTTCGTAAATAAACAGATCCAGTCCTGCAAAAATGCCAGGAAATTAATGGCCGAGCCTGTATCTGTAGAAGAAACCAATCTGGGGGAAAATATAAACAACGCCTTTTCGAATATAAAGCCCGTGGTAAACAATGATGAAACGAAGCTTATCTTTACTTCAAAATTAAAATTTTATGATGCCGTGTTTATGTCGCAAAAGGACAGTAATGAATGGACCCCCCCGGTTAATCTGACCCCACAAATAAAAAGCGACGGTAATTTATACTCCAGTTCACTAGATAATAAAGCAGAGAAACTCCTTCTGCTAAAATCCAATCCATACAACGGCGATTTATATGTTTCTGAATACGATTCTGATAAAAATGAATGGAAAGAACCCGGTAAATTAGGAAAAAATATAAATTCACAATTCTGGGAAACCCATGGGTGTTTTCATAATCATAACAGAACAATCTACTTTACCAGCAATAGAAAAGGCGGAATGGGCGGACTGGATATTTATGTTTCGCATTTTGATTATCAGAAAAAGATGTGGTTACCTCCAAAAAATCTTGGCGAAAATATTAACACACCTTATAACGAAGAAACACCATTCATTACCGGGGACGGAAAAAGGTTGTACTTTAGCTCCCAGGGACACTATGGGATGGGAGGTTTCGACATTTTCTACGTAGAAAAAATGGAAGATGGAAGCTGGTCTGAACCGGTAAACATTGGATACCCGGTAAATACAACAGGTGATGATTTGTTTTTCTGTCCTGTACAGAATGGAAAAGCAGGTTATATGGCAAAATTCAGCCGGGAAGGCTTTGGCAACCAAGACATATACAGGTTTGAATTTAACCCGGTTGAAAAGGTTACCCAGGTTAATCTTTTCGGAAATATCAGACCTGACCTCAGAAGAGATGTAGAGAAAAAAGATATCCATTTGACCATAAAGGCGATGGGAGACAGTACTTATCAAATAGATCCCGGCCTTACCGATTCTCTTACCTTTTCTGCCAATGTAAAACCCGGAAAATACAAGGTGGTAATTGAGGCTGAGGGATATGCTACCATAGATAAGACAATATCTATTGGTTCCGATTACTCCAGAAAAACTTTTGAAATCCAGGCGAATCTTGAACCTGAAGCAATTGAAATCAAGAACTTCATCCAGGTGGACAACATCTATTTCGGCTATGACACCTACAGCCTGGCGAACGATGCAAAAGAAAAACTAAATGAATTAGCCGGAATCATGAGTCAATACCCCGATCTTACCATAGAAATCGTTGGACACACAGATTCAAAAGGCAGCGTCGAATACAATAAAAAACTTTCGGAAAAAAGAGCTGAAACCGTGCTCCATTACCTTAAAAAAAAAGGGATTTCAACCGGTAGAATGTCTTCAGAAGCAAAAGGTGAAGAATATCCCCTTGCAATTAACACGCTTCAAAATGGAAAAGATTGTGCCGAAGGAAGAAAGTACAACCGTAGAGTAGAAATTATTCCTGTTTCCCAAAACAACAATTATATCATAAAACAAACTGCCGATATACCGCAAAATCTAAAGAAAAGAGGCGCTATATCATACAGCATTCTTCTTCTAAAACAGAAAAAACAGCTTCCAAAAGACTATTTTGAAAACTTTGAGAATTTGAAAGATTATACCATAAAAGAATATTACAATGGTGATTATCTCTACCTTATGGGACGTTATGAAAACCAGAATGAAGCTATTGAGCCTTACAAAAAAATACTCAATATGGGATTCTCAAAAGCACGAATTCTCTCAAGCTATCAGCTAACCGATATACTCAACATCCAATCTGATGTAAAAAATGATATTCACAAAAACAAATGAAATATAACTTCCCTGAATTATTCCTGCTAATCCTAAAATTTGATAATTTTGGATATACTTGAATCAAATCATCTAAAAATGAGGGCTGTGGAACCCGGTGATGCAGATATTATTTTTCAGTGGGAAAATGATTCTTCAATCTGGCATGCGGGCAATACGATTGAACCATTCTCAAGGCATATCATAGAACAGTATGTGAAAAATGCACATGTTGACCTGGTACAGGCCAGCCAGCTCAGATTAATGATAGACCTGAAAAAAAATTCAGGATCTGATAAAACCATCGGAAGCATTGACCTGTTTGATATTGACACCTTAAACCAAAGGGCAGGCGTGGGCATATTGATCCATGACAAAAACAACCGAAATAAAGGTTATGCAAAAGAGGCACTCAGCATATTAATACGGTATGTAAGCGAAGTTCTTTTCTTACACCAGCTTTACTGCAATATTGATGAAGACAATTTTGCCAGTATCAGGTTATTTGAAAGCCAGGGTTTCAGGAAAACCGGAGAAAAGAAAGACTGGATAAGAATCAAAACCGGATGGAAAGATGAATATTTTTACCAGCTAATCATTACCTGATTTCTGAAAAATCCGGAATACCTTTCAGAAAGGAATAACTCCCTTTTCCAAAATCTATGTAGCAGCAGTAATGTTGCAAGCCATTTGTCACAATCAAATAAGATACCTTAAACTGAAAGTTGTACCGGGCAATCTGATCAAATTGCTTTTGAGTAATCTTTACTTCCGGAGCTTTACATTCTACTATCAGCACAGGACCTGAACCACGGTCATATGCAACAATATCAGCGCGGTAATCCGTTTTTTCAAGCTTAAAATGCATCTCCACCCGCATGAGATTAGGCGAATAATGTTTCTCGGAAATAAGGTATCGAAGAAAATTCTGCCTCACCCATTCTTCAGGTGTTAACAACACAAACTTCTTCCTTATGTCATCAAAAATGTATTTTTTTTGTTCCTTTGTTGTTATTTTAAAGGAATAACTTGGTAAATTTAACTCTTGCATGAACACTGATTAGATTCAATCAAAATTAATACTTAAGGAATAAAAAACAAGTTGTGACAGGTTTCTGTTTATTTGCTGAACTCAAAAAAAGGTAATCCTATATGAAAACAAAAGAGGATATTGTAAAAGACTGGCTACCCAGGTATACAAGCACAGAATTGGATAATTTCGGAAAGCATATCTTATTAACGAATTTTCAAAATTATTTAGAACTTTTTGCCGATTGGCATAATGTGGAAATCAATGATCCTCAAGCACAAATGCCTACAGTAACGGCTGAAGGAATAAGCATGATTAACTATGGAATGGGAAGCGCCAATGCAGCTACAATCATGGATCTGCTAAGCGCCATCAAACCAAAATCCGCACTCTTTCTTGGGAAATGTGGCGGACTTAAGAAAAAAAATAAAGTGGGAGATTTTATTTTACCTATAGCAGCTATAAGAAGCGAGGGTACCTCAAATGATTATCTGCCGCCTGAAGTTCCTTCTTTACCTGCCTTTAATCTGCAGCGCTCTGTATCAGGTGCCATGAGGGACATGGGATATGACTACTGGACCGGAACAGTTTATACTACTAACAAAAGGGTTTGGGAATACGACGAACGCTTTAAAAAATACCTCCGCAAAACGCGTTCAATGGCCATTGATATGGAAACTGCAACCATTTTTAGCGTAGGGTTTGTCAATGAAATACCCTCGGGAGCCTTACTATTGATTACTGATCAGCCCATGATTTCAACCGGTATAAAAACCCGACAGAGTGATAAAAAAGTAACGGACCAATATGTGGAAGCCCACGTAAAAATCGGGATAAAGGCATTGCGTGAAATTATTGAACATGGAGAAAGCGTTAAACATCTCAGGTTCTAAAAGAATTTTTATGGAATACAACGAAATAATCAAAGAATTAAAAAGCAAAATTTACAAACCGGTATATTTTTTACAAGGCGAGGAGCCCTATTTTATTGACAAAATAACCGGCTATATCCAGGAGAATTTGCTTACAGAGGCAGAGAAATCATTCAACCAAACGGTTCTTTATGGAAAGGACACGTCAGTAGAGGAAGTCATCAACACAGCCAAACGTTTCCCTATGATGGCCAATAACCAGGTTGTTATAGTAAAAGAGGCTCAAAATCTCAATGACCTGAAACCCTTGAAATTTTATGCTGAAAGACCTCAAAAATCCACAATTCTTGTCATCAATTATAAGTATAAAAGCCTGGATAAAAGAAGTAAACTCTATAAGGCATTAAAAGATAACGCTGTTTTCTTTGATTCAAAAAAAATTCCGGAATACAAAATAGCTGCCTGGATAACAAAATACCTGAAAAATAAGAATACAGGGATCTCTGATGATGCTTCCGAGCTTTTAGCGGAATACCTGGGTAACGATTTAAATAAAATCACACATGAGCTGGACAAGCTATTTCTCACTCTTCCCAAAGACAAAGACAAGATAACCCCTGCCGATATAGAAAAAAATATTGGTATCAGCAAAGATTATAATGCGTTTGAGCTAAACAAAGCCCTTGCAGATAAAGACATATTAAAGGCAAACCGTATCGTTAATCATTTTGCAAAAAACCCCAATGACAACCCTCTGCCAAAAACCATAGGGTCATTATATTATTTTTTTAGTAAGGTGCTGGGATATCACTTTGTCAAAAATATGAGCAATCAAAGAGAGCTGGCCTCTGCTATAAAAATAAATCCCAAAATGATATGGCAGTATAAAAAAGCAGCTCAGAAATATGATCCAAACAAACTGGCCAGAATTGTAGGTTATATGCGGGAGTACGATTTAAAATCAAAAGGTATGAACAATGTAGGAACGCCTGATGGCGAGCTCCTGAAAGAATTAGTCTTTAAAATACTTCACTAAACAAAACAATATGAACACCACATTCATAATTATAGGAATAACGGTAGTAATATCGTTAATGGCTTTTAATAACAAGAGCCTTTTTGAGAAGCTTCAACTAAACCCTTATCTGACTTATCATAAGAATCAATGGCACCGGATGGTAACCCATGGCTTTATTCATGCTGACTATATTCACCTTTTTGTCAATATGATCGTGCTCTTTTCCTTTGGGTATTCAGTGGGGAATCAGTTTGATATTTTAGCACACCAGGGAATGGTCAGTTCAGCAGACCTTCATGTTTTCATTCTTTATTTCCTGGGAATGATAATGGCTACTTCAACAACCCTTTTCAAACATAAAGACAATTACTACTACAATTCGGTAGGTGCTTCAGGAGCAGTATCTGCAGTGGTTTTTGCATCCATTTTCTTTTCCCCAAAAAGTACAATACTTATAATGGGGATTCTTCCTATTCCGGCCATTGTTTTTGGGATACTGTATTTGCTATATTCACAATACAAAGGCCGTAAGGGAAATGACAACGTGAACCATGATGCTCACTTTATCGGTGCCGTATTCGGCTTTATCTATCCGATAATCATAGAACCTTCATTGTTCAAATATTTTATCAATCATCTGTTCTAATTTAAAAAGACCGTTTATGCAGCAATATGTTTGTTATAACGGAACTTACTATAAAGTAGAAGAACCCATTCTCACATACAACAACAGGGGATTTCTATACGGAGATGCTATTTTTGAAACCATGCGGGCCAATGGCAAAAATATTCACTTTTTTCATGACCACATTGCAAGAGCCTACCACAGTATGAAAGAGCTGAAAATGGAGGTGCCTCAAAATATAGAAGATAGAACCATTCAGAAAGAGATTGTCAAACTGCTCAATAAAAACAGGCACCTGAAAGGCGCTCGTATAAGACTTACCATTTTCAGGGATGAAGGGGGCAGATATACGCCTGAAAACAATTCAGTTTCTTACCTCATAGAATCAGAGGCACTGGAAACCGATGTATATAAATTGAATGAAAAAGGACTGGTTATCGATGTTTTCCAGGAATACAAAAAACAGATGAACCTGTTATCGAATCTGAAAACCACCAACGACCTAATTTACATCCTGGCCGGGTTATTCAAAAAAGAAAACCACCTGGATGAATGCGTTATTCTGAATGAGAGAAATTACGTTTCGGAATCGATAAGCTCCAATATTTTCCTGGTTAAAGGCAACATACTAAAAACACCCTCTCTGAAATCAGGCTGCCTGAACGGAATAATGCGAAAACAAGTCCTGGACTTTGCAGAGGAACTGGGCCTGAAGATTGCGCTACAACCGGAAATATTCCCGGAAGAACTCCTGCATTGCGATGAAATCATTCTTACAAATACTGTAAAAGGAATTCAATGGGTGAGTGGATTCAGACATATCAGGTACTACAAAAACGTAGCCAGGCAACTTACTGAAAAATTAAAAGAAAAAACGAAGATCGAGGATTAATTCATTGCCGGATTTTCAGGGCAGTTGGTCCAGATTTTATATTTGTTACCCAGGTTCTGGAGGATTTTCTTCCACATATTCCTGTCCGGAACCATTACCCTGGAAGCCTCTATTTCCGAAACCAGCCAGGCATTATTTTTGATTTCTTCATCAAGCTGATTGGGACTCCAGCCTGAGTAACCAAGGAAAAAGCGGATTTGTGAGGGCTGGATCATTCCTTCGGATATCAGTTCTTTGACCTTATCAAAATCGCCGCCCCAATAGATGTTGCCCTTCACATGAACGGAATTGGGAACCAACTCGCTTACAGTATGGATGTAATGAACCGTATCTTTCCCAACCGGCCCACCTATAAAAATGGAAGTATTGAACTCAGGAAAATCTTTTACTACCTCATTTAATGACATGTCGATAGGCTTATTCAGGACAAAACCAACAGAACCGTTCTCGGAATATTCAGTAAGATATACTACAGATCGCTTAAAGTAAGAATCGTTGAGTAAAGGTTCTGAAATAAGAATTCTGCCGCTCTCGGGGGTGAGGTTATCGTTTTCTACTTTGAAGAAATCATAATCAATCTGCATAAACAAACAATTTAATTATAAGCAAATTACTAATTTTTTATATAAGATCAAAAAAATGAATTTAAATTTAATGTAAGAATAACACACCTTCATCAATCTTTTATTCATCATCTTACCATAAAAATAATACGAGCGTGAAATAAATTTGTTGTAGTACTTTAACATTATTTAAATCTTTTTTAGCCCGAATAATTAACTTCGTTGAGGGCTTCGCCGTTCAAGAATTATTCCTGTCTCCGACAGCGACTAAGGTTCACTAAAATTTTTTCAAAAATTTAAGTTCACCTAAGTCGGGGCTAATCTGCATTTTATTCATATTTATAAAAATTTATGAATAATGCAGGTTAGAATTGTATGAATTTTAAACCTGAAGAATAAAAAACACTCCATAATTAAAATTATTTTTTTTACTTTAGAACACCTACAACAAAAAGCAATTCTATGAACAGCCGTTTGACTATATTTTTCTCAGGTGCTATTCTTTTTTGTTTTCTTCTTGTACCTCATTTTCTCTTTTCAAAAGATTCAACCTCTGTCCAGATAACCGGGAAAGAAGACCTGGAGATTAATCACACCGAAATCATCGTTGGGAATATTAACCATACCATTGAGCTGGTTTTTAAAGATTCGGACTTTATCCAGGAAAAAGAGGGAAAAGAAATTGAAATACAGGTCAACGGTAAACCCAAAACACTTGCAATTTATAAGGGGAAGGCCAGTTTCAAACATAAATTCAAACAGGAAACCGATTTTACCATCACATACCAGGATTATAGCTACAACACCCATGTGGACCCCATTCCCTTATGGTTTTCCATTATTCCACCCCTTGTTGCCATATTATTTGCTTTAATCTTTAAAGAAGTCTACTCGGCTTTGTTTATAGGAATTTTAATCGGTACCACCACCATCTACGCACACCAGGGTGCTGATATCTTCAGTGCATTTTTCAAAGGGATCTTTGCCATTCCCGACACTTATATTCTTCATTCTGTCAGCGATACCGAACACCTGTCTATCATCGTTTTTTCCATGTTGATTGGAGGGATGGTAAGCATCATCACCAAGAATGGCGGAATGAAAGGGGTGGTCAATGTACTTTCGGGGCTTGCCAAAAGTGCCAGGTCGGGGCAATTTGTAACCTGGCTACTGGGAGTGGCTATATTCTTTGATGATTACGCCAACACGCTGGTGGTTGGAAACACTATGCGTTCCGTTACCGACCGCCTAAAAATATCCCGTGAGAAGCTTGCCTACATCGTGGACTCCACAGCGGCACCTATTGCCTCTATAGCGTTTGTAACTACCTGGATTGGAGCCGAACTAAGCTATATCCAGGACGGTATAAACACGATTGGACTGGAGCAAAGTCCATACAACGTCTTTATGAATTCCCTTGCCTACTCCTTCTACCCAATTTTCGCCCTGATATTCATTCTTCTGCTTACTTACAAAGGGGTGGATTTCGGACCCATGTATAACGCCGAAAAACGAGCACGCAACGGCATCATTGACCCAAAAGCAACCCATAAAGATAATAAACAGCAGTTCAAAGAATTCGAAGTGCCGGAGCATGTCAAACCCAAAGGATTCAACGCTGTAATACCAGTTGCCATTGTAATATTCGGAACATTTGCCGGGTTGCTCTATACAGGCTGGGATGCAACAGTCTGGCAAAACCCGGATATAGCTTTTTCAAAAAAGCTCTCAGTGATTATTGGGAATTCAGATTCATTTAAAGCTCTCCTCTGGTCTTCTCTTATGGGCGTTGTTGTAGCGCTTCTCCTGACAGTCATTCAAAAGATAATGAACTTAAGAGACACAGTAGAAAGCCTCATTGGCGGCTTTAAAACCATGCTGACAGCTATTGTTATTCTGGTACTGGCCTGGTCTATTGCCTTGCTTACCCAACACCTGCACACAGCAGAATTTATCTCACGCAGCCTGGTAAGCATAAACATGGCGCCTTACCTTGTACCTGCCCTTACGTTCATTCTTGCTGCTCTTGTAGCATTCTCCACCGGTTCATCATGGGGCACTATGGCCATCCTTTATCCCCTCATTCTCCCGGCATCATGGCTTATCTCAGAACAGGCCGGACTGGAGCATGCTATGGCGCTCTCTATCTTTTACAATGTAGTATCCTGTGTGTTGGCAGGCTCTGTCCTTGGAGACCACTGTTCTCCCATTTCAGATACCACAATCCTCAGCTCTCTGGCCAGCTCCTGCGACCATATTGAGCATGTAAGAACACAACTGCCATACGCCGTGACAGTTGGCGGAATAGCCATTGCCGTTGGAACAATACCCGCAGCATACGGTATACCTTCATACGTAACTTTCCCAGCAGGGATTCTCATGCTATTCCTGGTAGTCCAGTTCTTTGGAAAAAGAACAATGGGGAAAAATGCGGTTTTAGCTGAGGGGAATTAAGAACCAATCATTTCCTTTAACTAAATATTACAAACAAAACAATTTATAAAATACATAAGTCATTATAAGGGTTCTGTCTTAATTTAATGCATAATCCATCAAAAACTTCATTTGCTTAATCAAACCTTATGCTTTATTTATATAAAATAATTAAAATTCCCTTATAATCATTTCTTAATCCACCTGATTATTTATATTTTAAGGAACAAAAATAAATTATGACAGAAACAATCAGAACTGTCTTAATTGACGACGAACCCAAAGCACTCGAAGTACTCGATTTTTTCCTGAACCAAACCAGACAGGTAGCAGTAGCAGACAAAATTCAGAATCCAGACAGAGCTCTTTCATCTATAATCCGGCATAAACCCGATTTGATTTTCCTGGATATCTGCATGCCTGAAAAAGATGGGTTCCAGATAGTTGATGAAATCAGACAAATTGACTTCCGTCCGGGAATCATATTTACAACCGCTCATGAACGTTATGCAGTCAAAGCCATTAAATATTCAGCTTTTGACTATCTTCTTAAACCCATTGATTTTGTGGAATTAATTAATGCGATTGAAAAATTTAAGCAAGTAGAAAAAAATCCAACCAGCAGTGATTTTAAGAACCTTCTTGAAGAGGGGGCTAAAAAGGATAAAATAAAATTTAAAACAAGGGAAGGAATAATATTCTTAACTCTGGAAGATATCTATTATCTGGAGGCAGACAGCAACTATACGGTCATAACGCTTCAAGATAAAGAAAGGTATATAGTTTCAACAACACTGGGGGAAATTGAAAAAAAACTACCTCCGGAAATATTCTACAGAATCAGCCGCTCGGTTATCATTAATACAAATTACTTAACCCGCATTGATAAAAAAACAAAAAAATGCGTTCTCCATAATCAAGAATACCATATCTCACTTAAAATCTCAAAAGGAAGAATTCACACGCTTGAAAATCTATTCCCTTAAAATTTATGTTCAAACAATATTTTATTTTCTTGACAAGAAACATCTTTATTGTATTCTGGGAAATTCATGTTTAGAATAGGAAATTAGACACAAGAAATATATTTCGCTCACTAAATACATTTACTCAATAAATAAATCAGATTATCCAATCAATAAAGCAGGTTTTCAACAGGACTTCTCAAGCAGAATTATATCTTTAAAAGAATAATAACATACCCACTGATGCTTTTGTTTAATTAAATTATAACTTTATGAAACGGTTCCTCTCAACGCTAATTTTATTCAGTATTTTATTTTCCAGTGGCATATCCCAAAGTGTTGACTCTATAAGAAATTCAGGCAACTATATATTTGGATTTGGAGAAGGTCAAACCTTCCGGGAGGCTGATAAAAACGCGCTGGACAATTTAATCAGTCAGATTTCTGTACAAGTGGAGAGCCAGTTTAAAAATATTGTAACAGAAAAGAATGATGACATCCAGGAATACACCAAAATAGTTGTTAACACCTATTCAAATACAACCCTTCCACAAACCCGGAGCAAAGTAATTAAAGAAGAACCCGGACATGTTGAAGTCCTGCGGTTTATGGATGAGGAAAACATGGAGAAAATATTTGCTGACAGAAAGAGAAAAATTCTTGATTATACTGAATCAGCCATCAATGCTGAAAAAGAACTAAGAATTGGGGATGCATTGAAATACTACTATTGGGCGCATGTATTGCTCAGAAGCCATCCGGAACACAACAGTATAACATATGAATTCCCCCCTAATAAACGTGAGAGGGTTCTGCTTACTGCTCTGCCAGCGAGAATTAACCGCCTTTTTGCTAATCTTAATATCCAGGTTCAAAACATACAGAATAATCCCGGTCAACAATCAAAAACTGTCCTTCTTGGACTCACCTACAGAGGCCAAAAAATTCAAAATTTTGATTACAGGTACTGGACAGGAAACACCTGGAGCAGTCTGACCAGCTCCAGAAGCGGACTTGGATATGTTGAGTTGTATGGAGCTGCCAGTCAATCGTTAAGTAAAATCAGGCTTAAAGCCGAATATATGTATGAAAACAAAAGTGCCCTTGACCTGGAACTTAGAGAAGTACTCAAGAAAACCAACACTCCCTATTTTGCCAAAGCTGAGTATAAAATACCCATGAATCAAAAACAAATTGTACAAAAAAAAGCGAGGAAAGAAAAAAAAGGACTGAAAACAAGGGCTGTCAATTTCAGTACAGAAACACAAAAGTATGGGAGCACTCTGCAAACCATTATTGAATCCATTGAAAAAGAAGCTTACACTCAAATCAAAGATCACTTCACTCAGGATGGATATGAAATGTTTGAAAAGCTCATCGCCTATGGAAATGCAGAAATTCTGGACAAAACACCGGAAATAAAAATTGCAGAACTCAATGGCAAATACATTGCCAGAAGCATACCGATGAAATTTTCATTCAATAACAACATGAGAGATTTCGTGGAGGATGTTGTACTTACTTTTAACGGAGAAGAAAAAATTGACTGTATTTCCTTTGCTCTAGCTGACAAATCGGTCAATGACATCATGAGCCGCGACAAATGGCCGGAACTGGACCGGTATCATCTTATTCAGTTTATGGAAAATTACAAAACGGCCTATGCGCTCGAAAGACTCAATTACATCGAAAATATATTCTCTGATAACGCCCTGATAATCGTCGGCAAAGTGCTCAAAAAAGCCGAGCGAATAGACGGTATGTACCAAAACCTGGAAAACCACGACATTCAATACATCCGGCTCAGCAAGAAAGAATATGTTAACCGACTGAGCTCTGTATTCAGAAGCAATGAGTTTGTTAACATTCAATTTGAAGAAAATAGTGTGAAGAAAAGGGGGAAAGATGATGTATACGGCATACAGATAAAGCAGAATTATTATTCATCAAATTATGCGGATAAAGGATATCTCTTCCTGATGATTGATCTGAACAACATTGAAAAACCCAAAATATATGTAAGAAGCTGGCAACCTCAGAAAAATGCAGACGGCTCTATAATTGGACTATCTGACTTCTACTTCTAAATTCACAAAATTTCAGCACTTTAAACAAGTACAGATAATGAAAAAACTGAAACTGATAATTCTTTTACTCCTTACAACTCTGACAAGCAGCTATGCCGATAAGTTTATTGTCGAATCCTTTGAAAAAGCACCCAACGATTTGGCAGCCAGAAGATATGAGAGGTTTGATGTGAATGACGAGCCTTGTGCCATCATTAAAGTCAAAACCGACCTGCAGGGACTGATCTTCGAAGCCAACCTGGGAATAACCGGCGACGTAAAAAAAGAAACCGGGGAGTATTGGTTGTATGTTTCCCCCGGAGAAAAACGAATACGGATTTCCAAACAGGGATATGTGCCCAAGGACTTTCTTATTCCCTCGGATATTCGTATAGAATCTCACAATGTTTACATCCTCACATTAACAAGCGACCGCAAATACCCTATTACGGTAAACAGGGAGCCCAAAGATGCCACTTTATTCATGGATGGAGAAAATTACGGCATAAAACAGATGGTAAAAAATGTTTCTGTGGGAAAGCATGTTTTAAAAATCAAAAAACAAGGATTCAAATCCATTGAAGATACTGTAAACGTTACGAAAGACAACGTGAAATTTGACTATGCCCTTGAAGAAGTTCAGCCCCTAGAAGTGGAAATAAATACCGAACCTCAAAATGCAACCATTCTTATTGACGATGCAGAAAGAGGAAAAACGAATCAAAAGATGTTTATCTTCCCCGGTACTTATCAGTTAAAACTTACCAAGTATCTCTATGAAACAGTGAACGACACACTGGTTGTAAAAAAAGATCAGTCCAACATTTTTAGTTATAAACTGAATAAATCCAGCGGAACCCTCGTAGTGAGCGCAGCGCCTTCAGGAGCACATATATACATTGATAATCAGAAAACAGAAACCAATTCCCTTGAAGTCCCGGCCGGGAAGCACAGGATTAGAATAGAAAAAGAGCATTACCAGACGATTTCCCAACTGGTAAATGTTAAAGAAGGCCAGGTGCTGAAAGAAAACTACACGCTCAAACCCACAACAGGTAAACTGTATCTTACAACTGTCCCTGAATACACGGAAACAAAGCTGTTCCGGAATGGGAAAGAAGTAAAATCCATGAAAGGAGACCAAATCATCAATTCTATACAAACCGGTACTTATCGCGTAGAAGCCAGGGCCAATTTTCATGAACCAAAATACCAGACCATAGAGGTAAAAAAAGACGAAACCACCGAACTCAGCATAAAACTGGTCCGGGAACACCGTTCAAAAGGAACAGCCATCCTGCTATCTGGTCTTATTCCGGGCTCAGGACAGCTTTATTCCATAAGGCAAAATTTACGCGGCGGAATATATATGGCTAGCGGTTTGGGAGCCGGGGCCATGGCACTCTATTATTACCTTGAGTCCAATACCTTAAGCGATAAATATTCGGATGCCAAATTGGAATATGAAAATGCCCTGGAAAAGAAAACTATTGACCAGACCCGGGAAGAAATGGAGGCAGTCTACAATGATTTAAACAAGGCAGAAACCTACCGGAACTATGCCTTTATGGCAGCCGGTGCCATCTATGCTATCAACCTGATTGATGCCATCATTTGGGGTGGTGGCGAGGTCCCGATAAGCAACGAAACAGGTTCCATAATGAACAACGACAAATATAAAGTAGCAATCCTGCCCGCCCCACAGGGAGTGCAGGTTGAAGTAACAATAAACTTAAACAGAAAATAAATTTCTAGCGCTACCAATGACCCCGGCAAATGGCGGGTTGCGGGCTGGCATCCCCTTCAGGGGAAAGAGGGGCAGCGGGATGGAAGAAAATAAAAAAAAGATAATAACAATTAAAACATCAGCAATATGAGGCGGACATTTTGGTTATGGATCACAGTTCTCACAATCGCCGGAGCGTGTACAGAAACCACCTCGCCACCGGAATACACCAATCCTTTTGATGAAAAAAATCCTGAATACACTGAACCACAGGCAGTTCTGAACCAGGCTCCAGATGATGGCACCATATTAACCGATGATTCTGTGAAATTTGAGTGGGAGGGAAACCGGCCTGAAAGTAAATTTACATACTGTCTTATGGGGTATGATAATTCCTGGAGTGATTATACAAAAAACACACAAGCCACCTATCCAAAGCTGGATGATAAAGAATACGTCTTCCTGGTAAAGGAGCAATACAAATCCGGGGCAGAGCAGAAAGATTCTACCTACGCTTCATTTGAAATAGATGCCGTGGAAGGACCCGCATTTGTGATTGAAAAACAATATGTTGAATCCCAGACAGGTAAGGATATCACCTTAAATCTTATAGCCGAAGAAGTAACCGATCTGATGGGGTATTCGATAAAAATCCTGTACAATCCTGATAAAATCCAACTAAAAAATATCCGGGAAGCAAGCGGTTTTTTCGATGCCGATGCTGATGGAACCAGCTTTTTACAATCCACAGGGGCAGACGGTTGGATAAAACTGGAGGGAACCAGGTTAGGAGGCAATCCGGCAGGAGTGGAAGGAACCGGAGTGCTGGCAAAACTTACTTTCAATTCCGGAAATTATACCAAAGTACAGATGCAATTTGCTTCCCCCGCAGAATGCCTCATGCGCAACAGCAACAACGAATCCATAACCATCAACCAAACCCGCGGCGCAACGCTCGTCATTGAATAACCTGAAAAATGAAAGCCATGAAGAAACTACTCATAACCTCACTATTCAGTTTTTTAATAGCAACAACCCTCTGTTCACAGCAAACTTTTACTGACACGCGCGACGGGCAGGTATACGAAATGGTAAAAATAGGCGACCAGGTCTGGATGGCCGAAAACCTGCGTGCAACCGTTTACCCGGACGGAGCACCTATTCCAAAAGTAACAGATTCAACTGAATGGAGCAATTTGTCCGCAACCGATTCCGCCTATTGCTGGTACAACAACGACAGTACTACTAACGCCGACCCTTATGGAGCACTTTACACCTGGGCGGCCGTGACTGGTGACTCAAGCAGTAATTCAAACCCGAGTGAAATACAAGGTGTTTGCCCGGATGGCTGGCACGTGCCTTCGGATGATGAATGGAGTGAGCTTGTGACTTTTGTCGGTAATGACGGGCATTCCGGAAGTGAAGGAACCGCTTTAAAAGCAACCAGTGGATGGGATAGTGATGGAAATGGTACCGATGATTATGGTTTTTCAGCGCTTCCGGGTGGCTACCGTGTCTACGATGGAGGTTTCAACCACATTGGCTACAACGGCTACTGGTGGTCTTCTACGGAGGGCTCGTCAGCAGATGCTTGGAGCCGGCGCCTGTACTACAGCTTCAGCGATGTAAGCCGAACCAACTACGTTAAGGGTGATGGTTTTTCGGTTCGTTGCCTGAGGGATAGTGGACTGTTTGTCTATTCGACTATTCGGGATTTTGATTTTGGAGGGGTGCCGGTTGGCACTACCGACAGTATTCCCATAGAACTCTGGAACATGCACACCCAAGCAAACCGGGTTATAGACAGCTTGTACATAAAAAATAATACATTCAGTCTCAGCTCGCATAAAGATACCCTATACCCGGACGACAGCGTAGCAGTAACGGTCTATTTTACGCCCCAGGAGTATGGAGATTTTACCGATACCTTACATCTTGTAACAAATGATCCGGAGGATCCAATTATAGATGTTCAAATTCAGGGCAGCTCCCCGGCTCCGCAAATCCAACTAGATACAAACACCCTTAATTTTGGAAAAGTAACTGTTGATTCCACAGAGCAACACACCACACAAATTTACAATGCAGACTCCACAAACAACTTAACTGTTGACGAACTGACATTTTCCAACATAGCATTTTCTTCACCTGCTACCCTTCCTCTGTATGTAGAGCCAAATGACACCGCTAATCTCACCATATCTTTCACACCCTGTGAAATGATGAATTATGACGATACACTAACCATTCACAACAACTCAGGCAACGATTCAACAGCAGAAATTACCCTGTCCGGCTCCGGCGATGCCATTGCCAGCGTCTACCCCACCCCCAATACCACCGCCGCACCACTGGATACCCCCATCACCATAACTTTTGGCAGGGATATGGATGCGGCCACGATCAACGAGAACACCTTTGTGCTGCATGGCTCTTACAGCGGGAAACGCTCCGGCGATTACTCCTACAACAGCGCCACCCGGGAAGCCGCCTTCACCCCGGATAAACCTTTTGACGTGGGGGAGCAGGTTTTGGTAACTCTTGCCAAGGGCATTCAGACAAGCGCCGGGGACTCCCTTGCCAGCGCTTTTGGATGGTCATATACCACGAAAGTACAAGGTGGCACTGGAGTGTTTGCCGAAAAAATGGATTACAACGCAGGATCTAATCCCCGTTCAGTCCACGCCGCTGACCTGAACGGCGACGGGCACCCCGACCTGGCCGTGGCTAATTCTAGTTCAAACAATATTTCCGTGCTTGTAAACAAGGGTGATGGCACGTTTCTGGGGCACGCCACGTACAATGCAGGAAATGAGCCCTGTTCAGTCCACGGCGCTGACCTGAATAGCGATGGGCACCCTGATCTGGCGGTGGCTAATAGGTATTCAGACAATGTTTCCGTGCTTGTTAACAGGGGCGATGGCACGTTTCAGGGACAAACCACCTACAATACAGGAAATGGTCCCCATTCAGTATACGCCGCAGACCTGAACGGCGACGGACTCCCCGATCTGGCGGTGGCTAATGTTGATTCAGACAATGTTTCCGTACTTTTAAACGGGGGCGATGCCGCTTTCCAGGGGCAAACCACCTATAATGCAGAGAATTATCCCCGTTCAGTCCATGCCGCCGATCTGAACGGCGACAGGCACCCGGACTTGGCCGTGGCTAATTACGATTCAGACAATGTTTCCGTGCTTGTTAACAGGGGCGATGGAACATTCTCGGAGCACACCGCTTACAATGCAGGAAATGGGCCCTATTCAGTCCACACCGCTGACCTGAATAGCGATGGGCACACCGATTTGGCGGTGGCTAATTACAATTCAGACAATGTTTCCGTGCTTTTAAACAGGGGCGATGGAACATTTCAGGTGCAAACCACCCTCAATACAGGAAATTACCCCCTTTCAGTCCACGCCGCCGACCTGGACGGCGACGGGCACCCGGACCTGACGGTGGCTAATAGTAGCTCAGACAATGTTTCCGTACTTTTAAGCAGGGGTGATGGAACCTTCCAGGGGCACACTACCTTCAATGCAGGAAGTTACCCCCTTTCAGTCCACGCCGCCGACCTAAACAGCGACGGACTCATGGACCTGGCCGTGGCTAATAGTAATTCAGGAAACATTTCAATCCTTTTTAACCGTCCCCAGAAAGCAAATCTAAAAACCAGCAGCAGCCTGTTCAATTTTGGAGCCCTGGCGGTAGGAGAAACCGACAGCATGACCTTCAACATCTGGAACAACGGCACCGAAGACTCCCTGGTGATCGACAGCCTGTATGTGCCCATGGATGCATACAGCCTGAGCCTGGAAACATACACCCTTTACCCGGACGATTCAGTATCGGCAACCCTCTACTTCCAGCCGGATAGCCTGGGAGATTACGAGACCACCCTCAATATAGAGAGCAACGACTGGCAGGAGCCTCTGGTACATTTGCCAATAAGCGGTTATGCCGCCACCGAAGCTCCCTGCGGGGTCCTCGCCGAAAATACAACCTGGGACAAAACTGGCAGCCCCTACTACATCAGTTGCGATGTGGCAGTGGATGCCGATGTTACTCTTACTATAGAGCCGGGAGTCCGTGTGCTTTTGGATACCTCAAAAACCCTTTCCGTAGATGGTATTTTAGATGCAACAGGAACTGAAAACGATACCATAAATTTTGCCTCTGTAAAGAGCGGGCAGCTATTTAACAGCATTAAATTCCGCAGCAACTCAACGGGAACTCTGAGTCATTTTAGAATCAAAGGAGCCAGTAGAGGAATCATGATCGATCATAGTACACCAACTATTCGAAATGGCCTTATTACAAACTGCAACACGGGTATTGAGATTGCTGGGGCATCCCCGGATATTGACAGTATGACCATTACCAAAAACGATAATTATGGGATATATGCTTACGAAGATAACGGCAATGCCAGTCCGGTGATAACAAACTCTACCATTACCGGCAATCAATCCTACGGGATTTATAACTCCTGCTGGGGACATTATACGGAAGTCGTAGATTGTTATATTGCCAATAATTCCAGAGGCATTTATTTTCAGGATGCTTATCAGGATGCTTTAATCAGGGGCTGCACAATTGAACAAAATAGCCAGGAAGGTATCTATCTGAATGAAGGCGAGCCAGTGATTGAAGACAATCGCATTCTTGAAAACGAAGATGGATTCACTCTCTCAAATGGAAAAGATACCGATAACCTGATCATCAGGAATAATCTCATTAAAGCCAATACGAACCATGGCCTCAATCTGAACAATTTTAACGGCTTAATTTCCAGGAACGATATTAAGCAGAACCAGGGCAACGGTATTTATCTTAACAATACATCAAGCAGCCCGGACGATTCCGATGTCAACATCAACAAGAACAATCTTCAGGCTAATGCCAATTATGAGGTTTATGTGGACTATGAAGCCACCAAAAACATTGATGCCAAGAACAACTACTGGGATTACACCGATTCCATAAATATAGCCGACAACTGTATATTTGATTATTACGATAACGGTACTTCAGCCCGGGTGGACTACTCCCCGTATTATACCCAAAAAGTAAGTCTTACCCCGGTAGATGACTTTACTGCCGGTGGAAAAGCCGGAGGAGAGGTTGTGCTTCAATGGACATTGCACCCCAAGGCCAGCCGCTACCTGCTCTACTACGACAACGGCACCGGCACGGTGGACAGCAGTTCGGTATGGCAAACCATTACCGACAGCACGCAGACGAGCTTTACTAATGCTTTGCAGGACGGCGATTACCGCTTTGCCATCCGGGCAGAAGATGCCTCAGGCAACAGCAGCTATTTAAGTTACACTTCAGCCACGGCTGATGGCACCCCGCCGGATATGCTTTCAGCGGAAGGCGTTACAGAAGACAGCGTGTTGACCGTTACCTTTAATGAACCCCTGGACCAAAACAGCGTGACCCAACTCAGCAATTGGGCGCTGGATAATGACCTAACTATAGCAGCGGCTGAAGTGCCCTGGCCCGGAAAGGAATTATTTGTGGCGGCGCAGGATTCTGGTGTATTCCATTTATACCGGCAAAAGGGCACCGACAGCCTGCAATATGAATTGGTCACCGAACACTTTTTGGACGAATTACCCACACAAGACAACTATCCTACCTTTGGTGATTTGGACGGCGACGGTGATGACGACTTACTAATGGGCCACAATGACGGAAAAATCAGCTTTTATGAAAATCAGGGAAGCAAGTATGATCCGGATTTTAAGCTGATTGATACAAGTTATCAGGATATTGATGTGGGAAGCTACAGTGCCCCGGAATTAGGTGATTTGGATGGCGATGGTGATCTTGATTTGATTATTGGTGAGGATGATTATGACAAAATGAATTATTATGAAAATACGGGAAGCCCAATGAATGCGGATTTTGATTTTATGAGCGATAATTACCTTGACAGTACCATATCCAGACAAAGACCACGTCTTCATGATATTGATGCGGACGGGGATTTAGATATCATCTGGGGAGCTGCTCCTGCTTCGGGTCAAATCTGGATTTCCGAAAATACTGGTGATTCCACAAATCCAAATTTCCCATCCGGTGAGGAATTATTGTGGTTAGATGATTATTCCCCTGCTCCATTTTTGTTTGATATTGACCATGACAAAGATTTGGATTTATTTTTTGGCCAAGGAAATAATGGAGATATAAAATATTATGAAAATACAGGCACATCTGAAAAATATAATTTTGAGTTCCGAACAGATTCCGTTTGGAATATTAATGTTGGCAATAAACCCGCTCCCTATTTCATTAATATCGACAATGATAAAGAGGGCCAATATCATGTAAATTTAATCCTTAACGAGCCTCTTCCTACTACTGACAGCACCATCACACTAACTTCCACCAAAATTGCCGATTCCTACGGCAATACTGCAGGTGAGCAGAGCCTGACCTTCCACCCCGACGACGGCAACAGCAACCCGGCTATCACTGTTGCAGACCTTAGCGGCGAGCAGCGGGATTCGGTAACGATCAACTATACCATCACCGACACAGAAGGAGACACGGTGAAATTGTACCCGAGGTATTCCACAGACGATGGCTCAACCTGGCAGGTGGCCACTGTGGAAGGGGATACCACCGGCCTGGATCAAAGCCTGTATGAGGGTTCTTTAATCTGGATAACCACTTCCGATATACCTGGCGTAAAGCTGGAAAATGTGAGATTTAAACTCATTCCGCAGGATGAGGATCCGCACAATACCGGGACTCCGGGTTTAACCGATCCTTTTACGGTCAACAACCGGATGCTGAGCAGCATCACACCTGAAGAAGGTAAGGTTACCACCGATTCCAGCCAGCTCATCACCATGCCCTATTTGCTCGGGGGAATCGATGAATCTACCCTTCGTCTCCAAATCAACGGAAGCGCCTATTCCCTGGCGGACAATTCGTTGCAGTTGTCAAGCGATACCCTGGTGTTCGATCCCTCTGTTGAAGACCATTCCTTACATGAAGATTCTATTTCTATTCTGCTATGGGCCGATGATGTAAACAGCAACCGGGTGGATACCTGTATTTCCTATTTCTATACTGATCTCACAGCGCCGCAGGTTATTTCCTTGACCCCGGCTGACGGCTCCTCTACAGAAGTTAATCAACCCGACATTAAAGTAAAAATGACCGATCCCGTGGGTATGATAAATCCGAATACCATCGAACTGGAAATTAACGAGAGCTCTTATACCCTTTCCGGCAATGGAATGACATGGAATAAGGAGGACTCACTGCTTACTTTCTCCCCATCAACTGCTGGCATAACCTTCCAGGACCAGGAAATTGTCAGGTTAAGCGTATATGCAGAAGATTCAACTCATTATGGCACACCTCACACACTGACTGGTGAAAGAGAATGGGATTTCATTGTGAAACCGGGCGATTACATGGCTGAAGTCATCAGACCAACCGATAGCTCTTATACATCAGAAAACACCCAAATTATTGAAGCAGCCCTATATGACACAGCAGGAGTTGATACCAGTTCAATTATTTTTCAACTCAATACCAATACATATGACATTTCCAGTAAAGCTCTCGATTTTAACGGGTATCAAGTCTCTTTTATACCCGAAAATATCAATCTTGCTTATCCGGAGGGAACTAACCATGCTGTAATAACTGCAGAAAACACCAATGGCCTGGCATTTCAGGATACACTAAATTGGGAATTTATTGTCGATGTATCGAAACCTTTTGCCAGATATCCTGAGCCCGCTCCTTCAGACTCAATATCATACCTGAAGCCTGAAATAAGCATTTACCTGGCAGATAGTTCGGGTATAATCGATACGAATTCAATTGAACTAAATGTTGAAAATATAACCTACACCCTTAGCGACCCCGGATTGAGTTTCAATTCAGTGGATTCCATACTTACATTCAGTAGCATGGATCAGGGAGTTGTTTATGCAGATGGTGATACCATTGAGGTAAGTCTTAAAGCAAACGATTATATCGATTACGGGCTTTCTCACTCTCTTGAAAACAGCGGATACGATTGGTCCTTCAGAATAGTCCTTACGGGAGATCTAACACACATCATAAAAGATAAGAATAATGAAGGTGTTGAAGATACGGAGATTAAAATTTACAACAGCGATACAATAAGTATTTACAACATTAAAACAAATGCCGAAGGGAAATACAATAAAAAGGTAAAAATCGGGGATTATTCCAGTGATGTCAATAAAGAGGGATACAATAATGTTTATTCGGCATTCACTGTAGAACAAAATAAAGAAACGGTAGTAGATATTGCTCTGGGAAAAGTGGGCGATATCAACACCGACGGCGTTATCGACTTTGATGACCTGGACGCCTTTGCTGTGGCATGGAACAACCAGGATGCAAGTATCGAATTCGGTCCAGCTTCAGGAACCGTCCCGGATTTAAGCGTCGAACCAGACAGAAGAATTGACTTTGAAGATTTGATGGTATTTACCCAAATGTGGAACTACACTAAGAATGCCAAATCATACAACAAAACATACAATCATAAATCTGAGAGGGGAACAGCAGATATCAAATGGGCATTGGAGCAGGAAAAGAATAATAATATTCATTACACTGTAAGAGCTGATAATCTAAGCAATTACCGTAGTTCAAAACTCCTGGTTCAGTACGATCCTGCTTCGATTAAACCGGAACAGGTGAACAAATCTCCCTATCTGAAATCTTCAGAATCGAACATACAAATGCTGACTCGTGAAAATAAGGAAGCAGGGTGGCTGGAAATTGATCTGGCGAGGTTTGGAAAGAAAAAACAACTCAGTACATCCATTCCACTTGCGGATATTGTATTCAAGAAACTAAATGACAGCTATAAACTTGATTACAACTTCGAAATCAGGGAGAATACAGGCATCTACAGTACCGGTAATGGGGTATTAGATAGAAACAAAACCGAAAGCATTGAACGTTCTGTGGTTTGTTATCCCAATCCGGCGAGAAATATTGTACACTTTGATTTCTCCATTCCTGAATATGAAGAAGTAATTATTGAGCTATTCAATATTCATGGAACCAAGATAAGCACGTTATTAAAGCAAAAGATGAGGAAAGGAGCTTATTCTAAAGAATTTGACTTGAATCACCTTAAAAAAGGTATCTACTTTTACAGGTTTAAAGCTGGAGGTTTCATCCAAAACAAAAAGCTTATAATAGAGTAAAATGATTAGCCGCGAATTCGCTAATAATTCTTATTCGTGAATTCGCGGCTACTCCATCATCTTATGCATCTTTATATCTAATACTTACGCGAAGAAAACGGCTACATGCCTGGGTGGGGATAAAAAGCTTTTACCACTGAAAAAAAATTCCTCAAATACTAATCCATTTCCGACAAATACTCATCCCATTCCCCTGAATAAAAAAGACCGGTTTTTTGTTTCTGCAATTTATGATAGTTTTCAGGCAGTATTAATCAAAAAATTATCATGTTATGAAAAAACTTTTTATTATCCTGGCTATTGCTTTAACACCATTTTTTATCGGTTCTTGCGAAGAAGACTCTTCGGATGAAGGACCGGATTTAACCAAAGACATTGTGGGTACCTATACGGGTGACCTGAGCCTGACCAATTCTAACGGTACGAGTAGTGTACCTGATCTAACCATTAAAATAACTAAGGTTGACAACTCCACCATCAAGCTTGAACCCAGCGGTCAAGAGGATACGCATACATTTAATGCCAAACTATCTGAGGCCAATGACGGTGTGGGCATGGCAATTGAAGAACAGGATGTTCTGGGTGGCAAATTAATTGGGTATTCAGAAGATTCCAATAATCCAGACCTTCATGGCGGATTGGTAACCGAATCAACCGATACCGATCCTTTCTTCTACAGTATAAAGGTAGAACTTTCCGGTTATACTGAATACAGAATTTTTATGGGTGCTCCTGCCAAGTAGAAAAAATGCCGTGAATTCACGAATTATTTAAGTGAATTTGCGGCTCTAAAATTACTTATATGATTATTTTTTTTGAATTATACTTATCCCGATTTTGAACTCCCCAATACTTTTCCCATGGAGCTTAATCTCTATATAACCCGGGAAACCCTTTCAGATATAAAAAGCCGCAAACTCACCAACAATTAAGCATTAGCGAATTCGCGGCTATTCAATCTCTTCAAAAATAGCGCTTCTACATCGTATGAATGTACTTTAACACCAGTTGCCTGATTTCATCTTCTTTTCCATATAACCTTTCGCTCAGGTCTTTGTCGTCGTAGGATTTCAGTTTCTGAATAAAACTATTGATAGTACCTTTTGGAAAAATATTATGCTTTTCAAAAATTTCCCGCTTAGCCTCCAGTCTTTCTGCAGAATCATAACAGGATTCGGGTAGTTTATCTAATTGGTCGAGCTTATCTTTATGCTCTTCATCAAAAATATTTACATCAACATAAAGCTTGTCAGCTAATTCCAGCGCATTGTCCATCTCCAGTCCATGCTGAGCAGCAGTAACAAGGCCTGCCAGCAGATGATACAGGTCGGCTGATCCGTCCGGAGCGCGGAACTCAACTGTTTGCTTGCTGTCGCCTTCATCTTCTGTCTGGCACTCCATCGGATTGGCATCCTGTACCATATTTTGTCCCACATCCCATCCTAACGGTACACGTATCAAAGCAGAACGATTCCTGTCACCCCAGCAAATGTTGGTGGGCGCTTCCTGGTGAGGAACCAGTCGCAGATATGAAGTGGGAATAGTATTGCCAAAAGCTGTTAGTGCATCGGCAGTATCCAGTATGCCGGCAATCATTTTCTTGGCTATGTTGCTCAGACCTGAAGCGCAGGTCATGATATTTTTGCCTTTTCGTTCCAGCAGCATGTGAATATGCAGACCACTGCCTGCTTTCCCAACTGTGATCTTTGGAGCAAAGCTAATTTCAATCCCTCTCTCTTTTGCCAGCATACGCAAAATCCACTTGGTAATAATCATCTGGTCTACTGCATCTTCTACTTCTGTGGGAAGGAATTCAATTTCGTGTTGCTCGAACATTTCGGTTTCTGAAGAAAAATTTCCCACTTCGGAATGTCCGTATTTCACTTTGCACCCAGCCTGCGCTATCAATCGTAACGCTTCGGTTCTCAATCCTTCAAATTTGGCAAAAGGCCTGGATGCGTGATATCCTTTCTGGTCAACAGCCGGAAAAAGGTCGTCTTTTTCACTGTTTACATAATATTCCAGCTCACCTAAAGCCTTGAAAGTATAACCGGTTGCTTCTTTAAACTGGTTGTGAGCTTTTCTCAGAATCTGCTCCGGTGCACTTTCCAGGGGTTTGCCTTCGCTGTTGTAAAATGAACAGAGTATATCCAGCGCCGGAATATCTGAAAAAGGATTCAGAAAAGCAGTCTTATATCTTGGAATTACATACAAATCGCTGGAACCGGCTTCAATAAATGAAAAAAGACTTGATCCGTCTACACGTTCACCTGTAGTCAGTATGTTCTCCAGGTGTTCTTTGCTGGAAATAATAAAATTGAGTGTTTTCAATTTCCCGTCTTCAGCAACATATCGGAAATTGACCATTTCAATGCCATAATCTTCTATAAAATTGACTAAATCCTTCTTTGTAAAATCTTCTGCAGGCTTTTTTAAGTACCTTACTAATTCATTGGGGTTTAATAAAATTTCAGCGTCTTTCATATATTCGTTTTTAAAATTTTTATTCTGAACCAGCTAAAAAAGCATAAATTAATCTCTTAACCAAATAATGCAATATGTTATAAAAACTTATAAATAAAGACTTATCCTTTTAAACTTTTTATCCTCTCCTCAAGGGTATTTATTTTCGACTCCGCATCTTCCTTTTTTCTCTTTTCCATATTGACAACTTTTTCAGGGGCGTTCTGAACAAATCTTTCGTTGCTCAGTTTTTTCATCACGTTGTTCAGGAACCCTTTATTGTATTCCAGCTCTTTTTCAAGTCTTTCAATTTCTTCCTCCACATCCAGAATATCGTCAAGCGGAACGTAGAATTCGGTGGTTCCGACCATAAAAGAAACCGCATTATCTATCTTTTCTTTTACCTGGTGAATTTCAGAAATATTGGCAAGCTTTGTAATAACAGGATTAAGTTCTTCATTAAGGTCACCATTATAATTGAGTTCCAGGGCATCCTTGTTTGGGATATTTTTATCTTTCCTAACACTTCTTATTGAAGTAATAACTTCCTTAACCTTCTCAAAACCTTCAACAAGCTTTTTATCGTAGGTTTGCATTTCAGGCATATTGGCAGTGATGATGCATTCATATTCCTTTCTCTCCCTGATCAGATGCCAGATTTCTTCAGTTATGAAGGGCATAAAGGGGTGCAGAAGCTTGATCAGCTGCTCAAAAAATCCGATTGTGGATTCGTATGTCTTTGCATCCATGGGCTTCTGGTAAGCTGGTTTGACGATTTCCAGGTACCAGGAAGCAAAATCATCCCAGAAGAGGCGGTAAAGATTCATGAGTGCTTCGGATAACTTGAATTTATCGAATTGCTGCTCAAGCTCTTCAACAGCTTTGTTGATTCTTGCTTCAAACCATTTTACAGCTTCCGCAGAATGAGCTGGCTGCTCTTCATTCTCATCCACTTTCCAGCTTTTAACCAGGCGGAAAGCATTCCATATCTTATTGCCAAAATTCCTGCCCTGTTCAATCAAACCTTCTTCAAAAAGCAAGTCATTACCGGCTGGTGAACATAAAAGCATCCCTACTCTTACACCATCAGCACCGTAATCTTCAATCAATCTCAATGGATCCGGTGAATTTCCCAAAGATTTGGACATCTTTCTTCGCTGGCTGTCTCTGACTATACCTGTCAGATAAATATTTTCAAAGGGCTTTTCGTCCCGATACTCATAACCTGCCATAATCATCCGGGCAATCCAGAAGAAAAGGATTTCCGGGGCGCTAACCAGGTCATCGGTTGGATAATAATACTGAATGTCTTTATTATCGGGGTAACGAATGCCGTCAAAAACAGATATGGGCCAGAGCCAGGATGAAAACCATGTATCCAGTACGTCCTCATCTTGCTTTAGATCTTCTTTTGTAAGATTCTGGTTCCCGGATTTTTCTTTCGCTAGTTTCAAAGCTTCATCTGTATTTTCTGCTACAACATAATTCCCATCAGGAAGGTAATACGCTGGAATACGCTGTCCCCACCAAAGCTGTCTGGAGATGCACCAGTCTTTAATATTCTCCATCCAATGCCTGTAGGTATTTTTAAATTTATCCGGGAAAAGTTTAATATTGTTATTCATTACATTCTCCAGTGCAGGCTTTGCCATTTCTTTCATACTGCAAAACCATTGAGTGGAAAGTTTGGGTTCAATAACCGCATCGGTTCGTTCCGAAAAACCTACACTGTTGGTGTAATCTTCTTCTTTGATAAGAAAATCACCATTTTTTAAATCTTCAACAAATGTTTTGCGGGCTTCAAAGCGATCTTCACCAATATGTACTTCAGCATTTTCATTCAGGGTACCATCTTCGTTAAATATATCAATGGTTTTAAGGTTGTGTCTCAAACCGATTGCATGGTCGTTTTCATCGTGCGCTGGTGTGATTTTGAGAGCACCTGTTCCAAATTCTCTGTCCACGTAATCATCTGTGATAACAGGTATCCTGCGATTAATAACAGGCACAATCGCATGTTTCCCGTGTAAATGCGTGTAGCGCTCATCTTCAGGATGCACACAGATAGCCGTATCACCCAGAATGGTTTCCGGGCGGGTGGTAGCTATTTCCACGTATTCATCTTCCCCGTCAACTGGGTATTTAATGTAATATAGTTTTGACTGTACTTCTTTATAGTTAACTTCTTCGTCAGAAACAGCGGTTTTAGCCTGAGGGTCCCAGTTTACCATCCTCGCACCCCGGTATATCAGGCCTTTGTTGTATAAATCCACGAAAACCTTAATGACACTCTCATACATATCATCGTCCATGGTGAACTTTGTCCTGTCCCAGTCACAGGATGCACCCAGCTTTTTAAGCTGTTCAAGTATAATGCCTCCGTGCTTTTCTTTCCACTCCCAGGCATGTTCAAGAAATTCATCCCGTGAAAGCGAATATTTATCAACACCTTCCTCTTTTAACTTAGCCACAACCTTTGCTTCAGTGGCAATAGAGGCATGGTCTGTTCCCGGAACCCAGCACGCATTTTTACCCTGCATCCGGGCTTTTCGGATTAAAATATCCTGGATGGTATTGTTCAGAATATGACCCATATGCAAAACCCCGGTTACATTTGGAGGAGGGATAACAATTGTATAGGGCTCTCTGTCATCGGGTTCCGACTTAAAAAAACCATTCTTCATCCAAAATTCATACCACTTGTCTTCTACTTTCTTCGGATTGTATTTCTTTGGTATATCCATAATATTTACTGTTATTCGGCTGTTAAAAATCGTGTAAAAATAAAAATTTATTTACGAATTAAGCCATGAGTATTTTCAGAAACTGGAGTATATTTCAAACTCTCTGTCATAAGTTAGTTTGATTCTTTAAAGATTTCAATAAATACCGAAGATTTATAAAAATATTTCATACAATATTCCATAACATATTATAATTTTGTACGTATCTTTAAATTTGTACAAACAATTAAATTTCAGAACTATGAAAAGATTAACGATACTTCTGGTTTTTATCCTTGCCGGTAGCCTGAGTCTGATGGCACAAAACGATGAAAACAAAGAAAAAACAACAAGTGGTAAGCCGGTAATCAAATTCGATAAAACAACCCATAACTATGGAGAAATTTTATACAAATCGGACGGTAGTTGCGAATTTGAATTTAAAAATGAAGGAAATGAGCCACTGCTGCTAACGAGGGTTCGCTCATCCTGTGGCTGTACAACCCCAAAATGGCCAAAGGAACCCATTAAACCCGGCGACAAAGAAAACATCAAAGTAAAGTACAATACCCGGATAGAAGGTTCATTCTCCAAAACAATCTGGGTCTATTCAAATGCTGATAATTCCCCTATAACATTAAGAATAAAGGGTAAAGTTGTCAGAGAGCAGGCAAACAAAAACAACAATTAAACACACAACAAAAATCTTTATTCAAAATGCCAGAATTATCAAATAAAGCCACCAGCATGCCGGCTTCACCTATAAGGAAGCTGGTTCCCTATGCTGAAGAGGCAAAAAAGAAAGGACACAAAGTGTACCACCTGAATATTGGACAACCTGATATTCCCACACCAGAGGTAGCCCTGAATGCTGTTAAAAACACAGATATGAAGGTGGTTGAATACACACACTCTGCAGGAAACGAATCCTACAGGAAAAAACTTTCCGGGTATTACCAAAACCTGGGGATTGACATTGACCACAATGATATGCTCATTACCACAGGGGGTTCTGAGGCAGTGCTTTTTGCTTTTCTTACATGCTTCAATGAAGGCGACGAAGTCATCATCCCCGAGCCTTTCTATGCCAACTACAACGGGTTTGCTATTGCTGCCGGAGTGACCGTTAAGCCGGTTACATCCTCTATTGAACATGACTTTGCCTTACCCTCAATCGATCAGTTTGAAGATCTGATTAATGAAAAAACAAAAGGTATCGTAATCTGCAACCCCAACAATCCCACAGGATATCTGTATTCAGAAGAAGAAATGCAGAAGCTGAAAACCCTGGTTGAAAAGCATGACTTGTATCTTTTCTCTGATGAAGTATACAGAGAGTTTTGCTATGACGGGCATAACCATACTTCTGCTATGGACCTGAAAGGCATTGAGAACAATGTGGTTTTGATGGATTCGGTATCTAAAAGATACAGCATGTGCGGTGTTAGAATTGGCGCTTTGATTTCAAAGAACAAAGACATCATAGCCAATGCCATGAAATTTGCACAGGCAAGACTGTGTCCTCCCTCTTTCGGCCAGCTAGCCAGTGAGGCAGCCCTGGATACACCCAAAGAATACTTTGATGAAGTATACAACGAGTACATCGAACGAAGAAATTACATGGTAGATGCTCTAAATCAGATGGAAGGCGTTTACTGCCCAAAACCCAAAGGAGCGTTCTACACCGTAGTAAAATTGCCTGTAGACGATGCTGAAAAATTTGCACAGTGGATGCTGAGTGAATTTGATTATGAAAAACAGACTGTCATGATAGCACCGGCAGCTGGCTTTTACTCCACTCCTGGTCTGGGCAAAAAAGAAGCAAGGATCGCTTATGTACTCAACATTGAAGACCTGAAAAATGCTATGAAAACACTGGAAGAAGCCTTAAAGGCCTATCCGGGAAGAGAGGTTGAACAAACCGTATCTGCAGCAAAGGGAAAATAAAAAGTTACAAATAATGAAAAGTAAAAAAGGTGTTCTTTTTGGAGCACCTTTTTTTACTGACCAAAATCCTCGTATAACAAATACTTTTTCCTGATATTCCTGTATTCTTCCAATTCTTCCTCCCAGCTTTCCTGAATTGCCTGGATACTTTCTCCCTCCTCCAGTTTCTTTTGAAGTTTCTCATTCCCTGTCAGATTGGTAAAGAAAGGCAGAAAAAAATTTTCTGGCTCATCCAAATCCTGGTAGGCAAATCTGAGCCATTTCAGCCTGAGACCTGGCATGCTGAAAATAGAATCCAGCGGATAGTCTCTTAAATCAACTCCATTGCATTTTATATTCTTATGCTTAGGACTTTTGCTGGCTCCTTCCCTGGATTCAGGAGTATAAACAAAGTCAGTAGTCATCCCGGGATGTCCAAAAACCTGGAAAGGAAAGTCAGTCCCTCTGCCGACATTAACAAGAGTTCCTTCAAACAAACCCAGTGAAGGGTAAAGATAAACACTTCGCATATTAGGTAAGTTGGGTGAAGGTTTAACCGGCAGGGTATAAAGCGAGTCATGAGTATAGTTTGCACATTTTATCCATTCCAGATTACACTGCATCCCATTTTCCAGCCAACCCTCTTTATTAATCATCCGGGCCATCTCTGCAATGGTCATTCCATGAACAAGTGGAACAGGATGAAGACCAACAAATGATCTATATTGGGTATCCAATACCGGACCATCTACATAAAATCCATTGGGGTTGGGCCGATCAAGAACCATAAGCTGAATATCAGACTCGGCACAGGCTTCCATCACATAATGCATGGTTGAAATATAAGTATAGAATCTCACACCTACATCCTGTATATCAAACAAAACAACATCTATCCCTGCCAAATCTTCCTGCCTGGGCTTTTTACTGGACCCGTATAAAGAAATTACAGGAAGTCCTGTCTTCCCATCAATATAGGAATCCACCAGCTCACCTGGATCTTTATCTCCCCTGAAACCATGCTCCGGACTGAATATCTTTATAATCTGAACACCCCGGGCAATCAATGTGTCTATTAAATGCACATCTTTTATTCGTGAGGTATGATTAGCTACTACCGCTACTTTTTTGTCTTTTAATAGAGGAAGATATTGACCGGTTCGTTCTGCTGCCGGAGTAATCCTCACATTTTCAGAATACTGGCCAATACAACCACAATACACTATTATGAGGGCTGGCATTAACAAAAAAAGAATTACTCTTTTCATAGAATGGAATTTATACCGTCGGAGACAGGGATAATTCTTGAATTATCCGGACTAAATTAATAAAATATTGCTCAAAACCATAAATATGAATTCATGCCAATGATTTTATGCAATTTGGAAAAATAATTTGATACATTTGCAGGTAAACCCTGCAGATTTGAATACAGAACTTTTCATAGCAAAAAAGCTTTTTACAGAGGAATCCGGAAACAGGAAAATTTCCCGGCCCATTGTTTCCATAGCAATAGTAGGAGTTGCTTTGGGCATGGCAGTTATGATTCTTTCTGTGGCAATTGTCACCGGGTTTAAATCAGAAATCCGGAACAAAATGATTGGCTTTGGCTCACATATTCAAATCATCAACCACGATACCAACACTTCCTACGAAACAGTCCCGATAGATAAAAACCAGCCATTTATAGGAGATTTAAAAAGAGAGGAAGGCATCAAACATGTTCAAATGTTTGGAATTAAAGCAGGAATTTTAAAAACAAAAGAAAATTGGGAAGGGGCTGTATTAAAAGGCGTAGGACCCGATTTTGACTGGTCTTTTTTCAGTCAGAATATGAAAAAAGGAAACAAAATTATTGTTACGGACTCTGCTAAAACAAACAACATCGTCATTTCCAACTATATTGCCAACCTTTTGAAACTGGACACAGGAGATTTTGTCGGAATGTTTTTCGTTGAAGATCCGCCCAGAATGAGAAGGTTCAAAATTGCAGGTATTTATGACACAGGACTGGAAGAATTTGATAAAAAATTCATCCTGGGCGATATCGGACACATCCAAAGCCTGAACAACTGGTCCGATAATCAAATAAGTGGTTATGAAGTCATCATCAACGATTTTAACCAGATAGGACAGATTGCCTCAAACATTAGGAATAATTACACTTACCCGCTATTTTCCGATGGTTCCAAACTGAGGGTGCAAACCATTACCCAAAAACACCCCCAAATTTTCGACTGGCTGAATGTTACCGACATTAACGTCTGGGTAATATTAATCCTCGTTATTTTGGTGGCCGGCATCAATATGATCTCAGGCTTGCTCATTATCATACTGGAAAGAACAAGCATGATTGGTTTGTTTAAAGCCCTTGGTTCAAGAAACTGGAGTGTCCGTAAAATATTTTTATACCTCTCTGCATTCCTGGTAGGAAAAGGATTGCTATGGGGAAATCTTATCGGCATTGCCATTTGCATCCTGCAAAATCAATTTGGAATCATAAAACTCGATCCTGCTACTTACTATATTGATATTGTTCCGATTAATCTAAAAATACTGCATATTATACTGCTGAATGCAGGCACTATGATAGCTACTATGCTACTGCTTACTCTCCCTTCTTATATTATTGCCAAAATCAGCCCTGTAAAGACTATAAGATTCAATTAATCTGGCTTTACAGATACTGTATAACCTCTCCAATCATTTTGGATTTCTCTTTTTTTTTTCTAATTTAACCAGCCACAAAACTTTTCTATAAACCCTAAACATGGACAACGACAATTCATTTAACCCCCGGAAAAACTATTTAAAAACCAAACAGGAAATAGGATATGTGAGCAGAAAAGAAGCCACAAAAAAGGATTATGAAAGAATAGGCTTCAAGTCTGGTTTGGAAGTACATCAGCAACTAAAAACCCGGGAAAAATTATTTTGCCATTGCCCTGCAGGCATCTATCACAGCAACGAAAACTATGATGCGGAAATCATAAGACACATGCGCCCAACCCTAAGCGAGCTGGGTGAATATGACGGAACCGCTTTGATGGAGTACAAAACCAAAAAGGAAATCATCTACAGGATCAATAACAAAACAGCCTGCACGTATGAGATAGATGACACTCCTCCTTTCAAAATGGATAAAGAAGCCCTGGATATTGCCCTTGAAATTTCTTTGCTATCCAAATTAAATATTGTTGGTGAAGTACACATCACAAGGAAACAATACCTGGACGGTAGCATACCCACTGGTTTTCAGCGAACTGCTATTATCGGCGTGGAAGGAGAAATTCCATTAAAAAACAAGAAAGTCAGGTTAATTCAACTCAGCCTTGAGGAAGACTCCTGCAGAGAAATCTCGGATATTCGGCATACCCGGATTTTTAAAACAGACAGGCTGGGGATGCCCCTGATTGAAACCGTGACATATCCCGATATGCTTACACCTGACGAATTGAAGGAAGGTGCAGAATACATCCGGTTTCTGAACAGAAGCACAGATAGAGTCAGAACAGGCATCGGGGCCGGAAGAGAAGATGTTAATGTCAGTTGTGAAGGAGGAACAAGAGTTGAACTAAAAGGTGTGGCTCATAACAAATGGATACCGGAATTGTCGCATAATGAAGCTTTCAGACAATGGGCGCTTCTGAATATCAAAGATAAACTTAACAACAAGATAAATGCCCAACAATGGAAGATGAGCCATAAACAGATAGGTTTTGATAACTTTAATTTTGAAAATGAAGCCATCAAAAATGCCCACAAAAACAAAGAGCATATTGTAGCAGTCAATCTTCCGGGCTTTAAAAGCATCCTTTCCCACTTCACCCAGCCCGGTAAAATATTCGCCAATGAGATTGAAGACCGCCTAAAAGTTATAGCCTGCCTGGAAAGGCCAAACATGACCCATAGCGAAGAACCCGAACCATTTATTGACCCAAAGAAATGGAACAAAATTCAAAAGGAACTAAAAGCCTCTGAAGAGGATGCCCAAATCATTTTCTGGAGCCCGGATGAAGATATGAAAACTGCCCTGGAAACCATTGAAGAGAGATGCCAGATGGCTTTTGAGGGAGTTCCCAGGGAAACCCGCAAAACGTTTAAAGATGGGACCACCGTATTTGAAAGAGTCCTTCCCGGTCCGGACCGAATGTATCCCGATACCGACTCTGCTCCTATTCCACTTGAGAAAAACTATATAGAAAAGAAAAGAGACAACCTTCCTACTGAAATTATTCACCAGTATGAGCAAATGAAAAAATGGGAGATACCCGAAGATACATACTATTACATCTTCAGAAACAATTTATTCCCTTTGATATATAAAATCGTTGAAGAACTAAAAATCAATCCCAAATTTATAGGAACCCTGTTCGGCCATCGCCTCAAATACATTGAAGGTCACTACGAAAAAGCCACTGATTTCCAATACGAAGCAATTTATGATTTATTCAAATTCATAAAAGAAAATGGATTAGAGCCACAAATTGCAAAAAAAATGCTTCCTTATATATACCAAAATCCGGGAGTCAACAAAGAGGAGGTTCTCGATGTTATTGGTTATAAAGAAAAATCTTTCGAAAATCTGCTGGACCATGTTCCCGAACTAAGCAAAAAATATGAAAACATCCGGTTTTCAGCCAACAATCAGATGGACAGGAAGGTAAACTGGATCATGGGTCAACTGCACAATCAAGCATTAGGGAACGGTTCGTTAAAGGATTTACGAAAAAAAATCGAAGATAAAGTTACTGAAATTAACAAAAGCTAAATATTATGGAAGGCGATAAACTGGTTATTAAAGATCATCATGTAAAATCGGCCCAAATGGTAGCCGAAGTGGTCATTCCTGAAATTAAAAAAACAGAGGGCAGATATGCCATTACTATAGCAGGTGAATCAGGCAGTGGAAAATCTGAAACTGCCTACACTTTAAAACAGGAACTGGAAAAGAATAACATCAGATGCTTCATTTTCCAGCAGGATGATTACTTTGTTTATCCCCCGAAAACCAACGCAAAAATGCGGGAAGAGGACATCGGCCTGGTTGGTACATCAGAAGTGAAGCTTGATGTTCTGGATAAGAACATTAAAGATGCCCTGGAAGGAAAAAAGACCATCGTAAAACCCCTCGTTTATTTTGAAGAAGATAAAATCGAATCGGAAAAGGTGAACCTGGAAGACATTAAGGTAGTCATTGCAGAAGGGACATACACAACAGCGCTGAAAAATATTCATACTAAAGTTTTTATCAATAAAAACTATTTTGACACCAAAGAAACCCGGTCGGAAAGAAGCCGTGAAAAGCAGGATGAGTTTCTGGAGAAAATACTGAGAATCGAGCATGAGATCATCTCTGAACAAAAAAAGAAGGCGGATCTCATTATTACTAAAGAGTACGAATTAAAAAACCTTAAGGAGAAATCATGAAAGACAAAAATGAAATCAAAAGAATAGCCATGTTAAGTACGCATGGTTATTTTGATCCGGTTCCTCAATTGGGACAAACCGATACAGGTGGACAGGTAGTTTATGTTCTCGAACTTTCAAAAGCCCTGGCAAAAAAAGGCTATAAAGTTGATATCTTCACAAGGTGGTTCGATAAAGAACGGAAACAAATCGATCCGGTACCAAACAACCCGGATGTTAGAGTAATAAGAATACCAGCGGGGAAATGGGAATTCATACCCAAAGAATTCATATACGATGTTTTGCCGGAGTTGGCAGAAAATATGGTAAAATTTATACAAGAACAGAACCTTGAATACGACCTTTTCCACGGCCATTATGTGGATGCTGGTATTGTCACTCTTGACGTGGCCAAAGCCTTAAATAAACCGGCATTTTTTACAGCTCACAGTCTGGGTGCCTGGAAGAAGGAAGATATGGGGGGCGATCCGGAAGAGATGGAGAGAAAATTCAACTTCACTAAACGCATCAACGAAGAAATTCGAATTTTTGAATCCGTTAACGCTCATGCCCTTACTTCAAATGTTCAGAAAGACAAACTAAAAGAACTGTATGGTCTTGAACAGGATAACATATCCATACTGCCTCCGGGAGTTGATATTCATACCTTCAAAAAACCCACAGAAGAAGAGAAAAACAAACCAACCGACCTGCCGGATAAATACATATTCTGTCTGAGCCGTATTGATTCTAACAAAGGTCACGACCTGCTTCTTCACGCATTTGATATCGTCAGCAAAAAACTTGATGATGTTCATCTGGTCATTGGGGGTGGTTCGCCTAAACCCAAAGAAAGGGAAAAAGAAGTGTACAACAAGATGAAAAAAATCATCAAAGAAAAGAATATCGAACGGGTGCATATAATTGGTTATGTGCCGGACGAAAAACTGGTTCAATATTACCAGCAGGCTGAACTTTTTGTTCTCCCTTCAATTTTTGAACCATTTGGCATGACCTCACAGGAAGCCATGGCTTGTGGCAAACCAGTAGTAGCGTCAAAATACGGAGGAATCAGACAAATTATTAATCACAACCAAAATGGGTTCCTGGTCAATCCTAAAGATTCTGAAGAGTTCGCCGATGCAATCATTCAGGTTGTGAATGATACTGAACTAAGAGACAGGATGGGCAAAGAAGCTCACAGAATCATTGTGGAAGAATACAGCTGGGAGGCAATGGCAGAAAAGCATCTAGACTTTTATACGCAATATTTCAATAATTACAAATTATAATGGTAAACGACAAAGAAACCTATCAGGGGTACAAAGGCAAATCACTGGAAATATTAAAAAAATTTAACATCAGGGTATGGAGTGCAGTAGACATCAAAACCAGCCGGGGTGCATTTGAGGGTAAGATTTTACCCCGGTCGGAAAACGATGATGATAAACACCTCGTACTGAAAATCCCTACTGGATACAATATCGGTATTGATATCGATACAATTGAAGATATGACCGAAACCGGCTTTGAAAAGGCTAATTACCAAATCCCGGAGCAGGAATTTCCATATTCTGAAGATCTACCTAATGTCAAACTTTTTGGTACAGGCGGGACCATTGCTTCGCGGCTGGATTACAGAACAGGAGCAGTAATTCCTGCCTTTTCACCGGGAGAACTCTACGGAGCGGTCCCTGAACTGGCGGACATTTGTAATCTGACCACAGAAAAAGTTTTTGCTGTTTTCAGTGAAAATATGGGGCCTCAGCAATATATTGAGCTTGCCAAAGCCATTGGTGAAGAAATTGAAAACGGCATCGATGGTATCATGATTGGACATGGAACTGATACGCTCCATCATACCGCTGCCGCTCTTACATTTATGATTCAAAATCCTCCTGTACCCATTGTCCTGGTTGGTTCGCAGCGTTCATCAGACAGGCCTTCTTCAGATGCTGCATTAAATCTCATTCACACAGCCTACACAGCAGGACATTCAGATATCGCTGAAGTAATGGTTTGTATGTTTGGCCCCACTTCGGATGAATATGGATTCCTGCACAGGGGTACGCGCGTAAGGAAAATGCACTCATCATACCGGTCAACTTTCAGAACGCTTGGTGACGTACCTCTTGCAACAGTTCAAAGAGGAAAAATCACCAATATAAAAGAGCAGTACAACAAAAGAAGAAAAGACAAACAAGTAAAACTCCTTCCCTATTTTGATGAGCGTGTTTCAATTGTTTACTACTATCCCAATATGCAGCCCGACATTATCGATTCCTTAGTAGACAATGGGTACAAAGGAATTGTTATAGCCGGAACAGGTCTCGGTCACGTCAACAAACCCTTATACCCGGCTTTAAAGCGGGCTGTGGATAAAGGGGTACATGTATATATGACAGTTCAGACTCTGTGGGGCTATGTTCACATGTTTGTTTATGATACCGGTCGCGACCTTATGGACCTTGGGGTAATACCTGCTGATAATATGCTCCCGGAAGTAGCCTACATTAAACTGGGCTGGGCACTGGGACAAACACATGACCAGGAAGAAGTAAAAAAACTGATGTTGAATCCGATTAACGATGAAATAACAGAA
Organism: uncultured Bacteroidales bacterium; assembly: GCA_964585385.1. Lineage (GTDB taxonomy): Bacteria > Bacteroidota > Bacteroidia > Bacteroidales > UBA12077 > JAGXLC01. Next base: position 4,337 of record CAZPDP010000006.1, on the reverse strand, counting down.
AAAGAACCCTATAACGGATACCTGGTATACCAGGGAGGTGTGCCGGAAGTTGAAGAGTTCATCAAAAAATACAGAAAATAAAAAGCAGATGTTTCGGCCCGATAAAAATAACTATACAGAATACGAGTGTAAAATAAAAAAGGCCTTACAGAAGATTTTGCCAGGCCAAAAGGCACAGTCAAGGATGGCTCCTGTAGGAAGAGCAACCCAGGCTACAAACCACAAAACACAAAAAGCAGGGGTTATGCTGTTACTCTTTCCTTCTGCTCATTCAATACATACGGTTTTTATTAAAAGACAGGTCTATGACGGTGTACACAGTGGTCAAATTAGCCTGCCAGGCGGAAAGAAAGACACTGAAGACACCGATCTTATTGATACCGCCTTAAGAGAAACCCAGGAAGAAATCGGGATACATAAAGAGGACGTACACATTCTGGGCAAATTGACGCCCCTTTACATTCCTGTGAGCAATAATATTGTTCATCCTGTAATTGGCAGTTTATCGTATGAACCGGAACTTATCCCAGATAAAAGAGAAGTTGAGCTGATCTACAACGTAAGTCTGAACGAACTGCTTGATCCATCCTGTATCATCGAAAATGAAATATTTATTGAAAACAACAAACAATTCAGGGCGCCTTTCTTTAAAATTGATGATTTACAAATATGGGGGGCTACAGCAATGATCCTTTCAGAATTTATAGCCCTTCATGAAAACATTCTGACTAACTCTTGTCGATAAGATTTTTGTAATGCTCATAGCGGTCCAGAATCTGCCTGACATAATTATAAGTCTCCATACCCCGGCAATAACCATAGTAAACAACTTCATCATTATAATACTCGGGGTTGGACTTTTTCAAAATGTATTCTTCAACATTATCGCTCCATTTATCCGGATCTTTTCCGTATTTATCCGCCAGTCTTCTTGCATCCAGTATATGTCCCAGTCCCACATTATAAGCTGCTAAAACAAACTTTATCTTCTCTTCCTCATCTTTTATCCCTTTTTTTTCAATTTGTTTTTCAAGCCATTCGATAAACTGTACACCTGCGCGTATATTTTCTTCAGGAGAAGCTTTATTTTCAACATCAAATCTTCGCAGAACAGAGGGCATTAATTGCATGAGACCATAAGCTCCGGCCCATGAGCGAGCATTGGGTTTGAATCTGGATTCCTGGAAAATCAGGGAAGCCAAAAGCCGCCAATCCCAGTCAATCATTTTGCTGTATTTCTTTATTAAATCGTCGTAAGGAGAAATTTTTCCACTGCTGATTGTAAAATAATCGCTCTTCCAGATTAAAGCCGATTTCCTGTTTTTAAAATACTTGTTGAAAACAAGGGCGTAATCCAGCGTGTTTTTATATTCTTCCAACCAACTGTTAACGGCAATTAAAAGAGAATCAGCTCCCTTTGGAACACCCCAGGCCAAATTCTGTGGAAAGCTTATAGCCGTTCCTACATCAATATTCGGGTAATACGTTCTGTTTACCTTTGCAATGTTTTCGTCACAAACCGTATAGTCTATTTCTCCTCTTGCAACTAGTGAAATCAACTGCTCCTCTGAATAGTTATCCTTTTCTATAATTTCTATCCCTCCTCCAATTTCTTCATTCAGATTTCTCAAACGCTGTTCATAGGAGGAGTTTGCCCTGACATAAATCACTTTTCCCTTTAACTCCAATTGATTCCGGATGAGATTATACTCGATTTGCTGCCGGGTCATTTTACGCCAGTCTTCAGGTTTTCGTTGAACCAAAACCTGCCTTGTCTGGGAGAATGGTACAGTAAAGTCGAATTGATCTTTACGTTTTTCCGTAACAGTTAAATTAAAAGCTAATATATCGATATCACCATTTTCAAGCGATTGGAAACTTTCCTCCAAATCTTTATTCACTTTAATTTCCAACTCAACATTCAGGTTTTCTGCAAACTTTTTCAATAATTCATACTGAAAACCCATGGGTTTCCCCCGGTAAATAAAGTAGTTGGTAGAATTATAGTCAGTGACTGCAACCAATCGTCCGGTTTCTTTAATCTTATCCAGTCTGTCCTTCTTTTCAGCAGACTCTTTCTTACATGAAAAAATAAGAAAAACAATCGGAAGAATAATCAGTAAGGATTTATTTGTGATGTGGAAGTTGTTTACCAAAACAGGTCTACCTTTAATACAAATTATTTAACATTACATTTAAGATATTGTTTCAAATTTAAATATAGCAAAAAATTAGTCATAAAAAGACCAAAATACTCCAAATTTTATCATAAAAGGAGACATTGGATAATCCGGAGCTGCATAATAACTCCTTGGTTGCAAAGGACTATTCACATGGAAAAGCTTCAGAAAAGCACTTGTTCTCTTTATCTTTAAATTCATAAAGGCATCAAAGTAAATTTTATCTCCTATAAGCTGTTCTTTTTGATTATAGAAAAGATTCAAAGAAGGCATATAAGCGTCAGCATAATATTCAGGATAATAATACATGCTGATACCAAATTGTGAATGAAGTTTACCTCCGGTAAAATCAAATGTAAAAGTATGCCTGAATGAAAGGGACTCTTTTACATACCACTCAGGAATATTGATTATATCCCTGTTGTTGGTATATTGATAATATAAATTATTGTTAAGATGGATTTTCCAGAATGATATCCTTTTACGTAATGAAATTACAGACAGGTTAAGGTATGAATTATGCTGAGTAGGCACTGCAGAGCTATTAAGATAAACATAGTCCTTTATCAACTGAGACTTAATATCCACATAGAAATTGCTTGTAGAGTCGTGAAAGTTAAGGTTCCCCTTCAAAGTCTGAGTTTTCTGTAAATTTTGATTCCATTCAAAATGATTGGAGCTATACCTTTGATAATAAAAATGGGGTTCTTTAAGATCATACCCTGCGCTAACAGAAATCCTTGTACTATCCCCAATCCTGTATATTTCTGCATCAGCATAACTATCAAATCTTTTATAACCTGAGAGGTAATATCCTACCTCTCCCTCAAAATGATATTTCCTAAAAAAGTTGATTGCCGTTTTACCAATAAACTGGCTGTTATTAATCACTTTATTTCCCCACTTATAAACATTGGCTGTGTCAATCTTTTGATTTTGTTCAAGAAAAAAATAATTATTTAACTCATGACGTAAACCGGCATTTAGTTTAAAACCTCGATATTGAAAGGAAAGAATTAGTTCATTTGACATTAAGTCAGTCTCTGCTCTGTCATCAGTACGGGTTGAATCAATGTATATAGGATAGGCTGAGTAAAACTGGGAGGTTGGATTTAGATCGGTATACTTATACTCATTCGAAACATAATTAAGATTATGAATCAAAGCAAAATCTGTAGGCATAGTATCTTTATTGGTCATCTTCGTACTATCCAAAACAAATTGAGTGGTATCAGCCTGGGGAATACTGTCTGTAGGTCTGTCAAAAGAAGTGGTATCAGAAGTATCTTCTGCAACAGTATCTTCTTTTGCTTTACGAAATAGATCTTTTTTCAGATTAAGCTTTTGCGAAAAATGTACACTGCGCGATTTAAGAACTGCTTTAGCTTCTCCCAGATATGTGGTAAAAATCTCCTGTATCCCCTGTCTGAATTCTTCTTTATTTTGTACTCCGCCAATTTCGATAGATTTGACAGTATTAGCATTAATATTTAAATACGCATCATATAAATCTTTATTGTAGCTAGCGAAAAAAGTGATAAAATTGGAGCGGGTGGTTTTTTGATCGTCCTGTTCATAAAACCTCGATGATGAAATAAATTTCAGGCGCAGACCAAAATTAAGATACCTGTTTACATTTTGTGTATGAAACGCTTCCACTTCAGCAATTTTATCAGAACCGCCGCCGGAAATGTAGTTAAAAAATGTAAATGGTGCAGTAGTTCGGTAATATTGTGTTGTTTTATCGGTATAGAAATAATCCAGGAAATGTTGTTTAAAGAGGAACGGAACATCAAATCTTTCCTCTATCAAATTATGCTGTATTGCTGTTCCAAAACTACTAAGGTAGATATTTCCGTGAGCTGGGTCAAATTGATGTAAATCATCCCATGTACTATCAACAGTAATGGTATTCCGTTCAAAAAACCTATCCATCTTCCATGTCATTATCTCCACGGGATAGGAAGTATCCTTTTTTGCTTGTTCCGGGCTTTGGTCAGGTTGTAATCCAGGTCTGTCGATCTGGGCATTGATTTCTGTAGTGAATGCCAGGAGAAACAGGCCAATTAAAACTGATGTATATCTCATAGGATGTAAAAATAAAAAAAATCCCGTTCCGAGCGATCGGGACGGGATTTTTAAAAGTCGGCGATGACC
>CAZPDP010000005.1:0-123121 GCA_964585385.1 uncultured Bacteroidales bacterium | reverse complement strand
AAAGTCTAAATTATTTGACTAATTAAAACAAGCATTTATATAATTTTAATAATCATGCATTTAAGCCTATATGCAATTTAGCATACTGATATAAAGCAACTTTATTAATTTTTTACTGTAATAATTTGATTTTTAGTGAGATTCTTAATACTTTTGGCCAATTCATTATTTGTAGACACTATGTTTACTGAAAATAAAAACAATACGATAAATCCTGATAAAAATTCATCCGGAAGCAATATTGTCTTGATTGTTGAGGACGACCCCGCCAGCTATCAACTCCTGAAAGAATTGTTATCCCATACATTTGAAAAAACTCACCTTGAAAAAACCGGTCATCAAGCAATTGAATTTTTCAAACAAAATTCCGATAACATTGCAATGATCATCATGGACATCATTCTACCCGAAATGGATGGAGTTACAGCAACCCAGCTTATCCGCAAAGAAAATTCAGATGTTCCCATTTTAGGGATTAGTGCAGATGTCACAAATCACAACAAAAAACTATGTCTGGAGGCCGGATGTGATTACTTCTTACCCAAACCACTGGATATAAACAAGTTCTTACGAATTGTAAACAAGACCCTTTCTGTAAAGGTATAACTTTCTCTCCACTCTCAATCTCAGGATGTTCCCAAAACATAAAAGTAAATTTTTTATTTAAAGTTGGAATCTTTATTTTTGGCTTGAAACAAAAGCCGAAAAACTTATCTGTTATGAGAAGAGATACTAAAATTTTTGATTTAATCAACCAGGAAAGGCAAAGACAATTGAATGGAATTGAATTGATTGCCTCTGAGAATTTCGTTAGCGACCAGGTGTTAGAAGCCATGGGTTCATGTATGACCAATAAATACGCTGAGGGGTACCCCGGCAGACGGTATTATGGTGGATGCGAGATTGTTGACCAGTCGGAACAACTGGCTATTGACAGACTAAAAGAACTGTTCAATGCCGAATATGTAAACGTTCAGCCACACTCCGGAGCCCAGGCCAATGCGGCAGTATTTCTGGCTACATTGAAACCGGGTGATACCATTCTGGGGCTTGACCTTTCCCACGGCGGACACCTTACACACGGCTCTCCTGTCAACCTGTCAGGGAAACTTTACAACGCTGTTTCTTACGGGGTTAAAGAAGATACAGGCCTTATCGATTACGACCAGATGGAAGAAGTGGCCAGAAAAGAAAAGCCCAAACTGATTATTGGCGGCGCTTCAGCCTATTCAAGAGACTGGGACTATGAAAGAATGCGAAAACTGGCTGATGAAATTGGCGCCTTATTCATGGTGGATATGGCTCACCCCGCAGGATTGATAGCAGCCGGACTTCTGAAAAACCCACTGGAACACGCCCATATTGTAACTTCCACTACTCATAAAACACTTCGTGGTCCAAGAGGTGGGATCATTTTGATGGGGAAGAACTTTGAAAACCCCTGGGGACTGAAAACGAAAAAAGGAACCGTACGAAAAATGTCAGGGTTGCTTAACTCTGGCGTATTTCCCGGAACGCAAGGCGGACCGCTTGAGCACGTAATTGCATCCAAAGCTGTTTCCTTTGCAGAGGCTCTTACTCCTGAATTTAAAGAATATCAGAAACAGGTGCAGAAAAATGCCAAAGTAATGGCTGAAAAGTTTGCAGAAAAAGGATATAAAGTCATCTCCGGCGGTACAGACAACCACTCTATGCTGATTGACCTGAGAACCAAGGTGCCTGATGTAAGTGGTAAAGAAGTAGAAGATGCACTGATCAAGGCAGACATCACCATCAACAAAAATATGGTGCCGTTTGACTCAAGACCACCAATGCAGGCTTCAGGAATGCGACTGGGTACAGCTGCCATTACAACAAGAGGACTAAAAGAAGACCAGATCATAAATGTGGTAGCTTATATTGACGATGTAATTACAAACATTGGTGATGAAAATGTAATTGCTGATGTGCGATGGAAAGTCAATGAAACTATGAAGCAATATCCGCTGTTTGCCTATTAAAAAACATATCATACAGATTAAACAAAAGGGGCTTTTTGAAGTCCCTTTTTTAAATTTACATCCATGGAATGGTATATAATTCTTGCTGTTATTGGCGCCGGTTTTCTGGCAGGTTTTATTAACACTCTTGCCGGAAGCGGTTCACTGATCACTCTTCCCCTTCTTATGTTTATTGGTTTGCCCGCCAATGTAGCCAACGGAACCAATCGAATCGCCATTCTTCTGCAAAATGTTGTAGGAGTTGGCAGCTTCAAACAACAAAAGGTACTGGATACCAGAATGGGATTATGGCTGGCTCTGCCCGCTGTGATAGGTTCGCTTCTCGGAGCCCAGATTGCTATTGAGCTCAATGAAGAAGTCATGGAGAAAACCATTGCCGGACTTCTGATTGTCATGTTCTTCCTTATTCTATACAAACCTCAGCGATGGGTAAAAGGACAGGCCGGACATGTGAAGGCTAAACCTTCGGTACTTCAGTTTGTTATTTTCTTCCTGATTGGTATCTATGGGGGTTTTATTCAGGCTGGTGTTGGCCTCTTCCTTCTTGCTGGCCTTGTTTTGGGTGCAGGAGTAAACCTGGTGAAAGCCAATGCCCTGAAAGTTTTTATCGTATTGCTCTATACTCCTTTCGCCCTGGCTATCTTTTTTATGAATGACCAGGTAGACTGGAAGATTGGTCTGATACTGGCCATCGGAAATATGCTGGGAGCATTTGTCGCCTCCCGTTTTGCTGTGAACTGGGGTCCAAAATATGTGCGCTACATTTTACTTGCAGTAGTACTCATTTCAGCACTTAAACTATTGGGAGTATTCGAGTTTATTTTTTAGTCTAAAATCCATCTTATGACAGAGATTCAATACCTGGCAGCAATCGGCATCGGTTTGATGGCCGGATTCATCAATGTTTTTGCCGGTGGAGGATCTTTGCTTACTTTGCCTTTTCTGATATTTCTCGGACTGCCTGCCAATGTTGCCAACGGTACCAATCGGATTGCTCTGCTCATGCAGAACATAGTGGCCACCAGCTCATTTAAACAAATGAAGGTCTTCCGATTCAAAGAAGGCATATTTCTTACGATTCCCGCAATCGCAGGCGCTATCCCGGGAGCTTTCCTGGCCAGCAATATTGATCAAGCCTTCCTTGAAAAATTTATCGGGGTACTGCTCATCATCATGTTCATTTTCGTGCTGGTAAAACCGGAAAGATGGCTGAAAAAACCCAGTTCTCAAAAGGACAAAATGGGCATCCTTCAAATCATCACTTTCTTTTTCATTGGATTGTATGGAGGTTTTATCCAGGCCGGAATAGGGTTTTTCCTGATCGCCTCACTGGTTTTTGTCGCCGGCTCCGACCTGATAAAAGCCAATGCACTAAAACTCTTTATTGTGCTTATATACAACACTTTTGCTCTTGGAGTTTTCATCCTTAATGGTCAGGTGGATTTTGGATTCGGGCTGATTGTAGGGATTGGGAATATGCTCGGAGCCTTCATTGGTACAAGAATAGCAGTACGATACGGCCCCAAACTCGCCCGAATTATATTAATGATTGGCCTGTTATTCTCTGCCTTAAACATATTCGGACTTATCAAAGTATTCTGAAAAAAGGCATCAATGAACTCCTAAACGCTTGAAATAATTGCGTAATATTCCGTTTAAAACATTCCGGGTCAGCCAGTTGTTTTAAGTACAAAAACAATGTTCAAATATTTTATCATTATTTTAACAGGAATACTTATGACAAACCATACCCAGGCCCAAGAATTTCCAACCATACAAGCAGAAACATTATCGCAAAAGAAAGTGGTCTTCCCGGATATTGCAGAAGGCAGATATGCATTCATCCTGATAGCATTCAAAAGACAAACCCAGGGAGAGGTGGATTCCTGGCTTGACACGTTCATTGAAGAATTTGGCGGAGAAGAAGATATAACCTTCTACGAAATACCCATGATTTCAGGCAACTGGAAATGGATGTCAAGCTGGATAGATTCGGGCATGAGAGCCGGTGTACCCGATTACAAGCACGACCACGTAGCCACTTACTACGGCCCGCTTTCCAGATATTTTGAATATTTTGATATTAAAGACTCAAGGACTGTTTATGTGTTCTTCCTCGATAAGCAAGGCAACATCATCTGGAGAAAAACCGGACCGGCCAGCGAAAAACGATTTGAGGAACTGAGAAAGGTGGTTCAGAATAGGGATTAGAGAAAGTTTTGGCCCAAACTACCCCAGGCAATATGATCCAATTCAGAAAAATTCATTTCTCCATATTTCCACCAACTCTGTTGGCAACTAAAACCTCAAAACGGCTTGGCGGCTTGGCCACGTTGCAACCTACCAGCTACCGCCGGCGCCGCCGCCTCCGAATCCACCGCCGCCGAAACCGCCGAAGCCTCCTCCGCCTCCGCCAAAGCTGCCGGAACCGGAACTGAAGCTGCTAAAGCTTCCGTGCTGACGGTGGGAGGTGGAACCCAACATGGTCAGCGCTACCCAGAAGGGAACGTCATGCCCCATGGAGTAGTGTCTTGCTCTTTTGATACGGCCTATAACAGAAAAAATAATAACCAATAGAAAAACAATACCTATAGGATACGGAGCATTAGAACCTTTTTTGCCTCCGGTTCTCTCCATATAGTTCTCTGCAGTGTATTCACCTCGGGTTAAATCGAAAAGGACGGTAGTGGCCTCATCTAATCCCTTAAGGTAATTATTGTTTCTGAAGTTGGGGAGAATTTCATTTTCCACAATTTGTTTGGCTGTTGCATCAGGAACTGCGCCTTCAAGTCCATAACCTGTAGCGATAAATACCTCCCGGTTTTCCGGGCTCACGAGCATAAGAATTCCATTGTCTTTCTCTTCCTGCCCAATCCCCCAATTATGAGCAAGTCGTACGGCATAATCGGAAATTTCAAAACCCCTCAAATCATTCAATGTAACAATGGCTATCTGGGTGGAGGTTTCGCGGTTGAAACGAACCAGTTTCTGTTCCAGTTGCTGTTCCTCTGAAGAATTAAGGATGTCTGCAAAATCATTTACAATTCTTGGTGGTTGTGGGCGTTCAGGAAAATCCACATCTTGTGCAAGAACTTGATTTGAGAAAATAAACAACAAACCAACCAGTATATATTGTATTTGCTTTTTCATAATATCTTATTTTTGGTTATCCTTTCCAAAGGAAATTTCATTTGACAATTCGTTTACATCATCTGACTGATATGGAAAATGCTCTTTAAGGGCCTCTCCTGCCATACGAACACCTTTTGCCAGTCCATCTGCATATTTATTCTCTTTAAAATAATCCAAAACAATATCACGGATTTCATCCCAGAAATTGTCAGGAGTTACAGCATTTATACCCGCATCACCGAGGATAGCAAACTTTTTATCTTCCAGGGCCAGGTAAAAAAGTACACCATTTCGCTTTTCCGTCTTTTGCATTTTCAGCTTATCAAAAATATAAGCAGCCCTGTCCATGACATTGACTTTACATTTCTTTTCAACATGCAAGCGAATCTCCCCGGATGTATTGAGTTCTGCATCCTTTATGGCATCAGTTATCTGTTTTTTTTGTTCTTCTGTAAAGAATTTGGATGGTTTCATACATTTTCATTTTTAATTGATAATCTGCTTCCTAAAAAAAAAGCAGGGTAATATAATCTAAACTGTCAGACAAGGCTGGTCTGAGATTCAGGTCAAAAGTTAAAACTCCACATCCGGTGCTTCTTCTGCACCTTCCTGGGCCTCAAAGTAAGCTTTCTCTTCAAAATCGAACAAATTGGCATACAATTTCTGAGGAAACTGGTTGATAAAAGTATTGTAAGAACGCGCAGCCTCATTAAACCGGCGCCTCTCCACACTTATCCTGTTTTCTGTTCCTTCAAGCTGTGCCTGGAGTTGTTGAAAATTCTGATTGGCTTTCAGGTTGGGATATCTTTCCACTACAACCATCAATCTCGAAAGTGCCGAACTCAGCGCACTCTGACTTTGTTGAAATTGCTGGAGCTTCTCAGGAGAGAGGTTATCCGCATTAATGTTGGTTGAAGTTGCCTTTGAACGAGCTTCTATAACCTTTTGTAAAGTCTCCTGTTCGTGCTCAGCATAGCCTTTTACAGTATTTACCAGGTTAGGAATGAGATCAGCCCTTCTCTGATATACATTTTCAACATTAGACCATTGGGCCTCAACCTGCTGCTCCATCTGAACCATCTCATTGTAGGTGTTTTTGATGGAACCATAAATAATGAGCGCAACAATGATTATTACAGCAATTACAATCCAGGATCTTTTTATTTTCATGATTTTTCGTTTTTAAATTAGCCTTCAAATTTACGATGAAATTCTTGTTCAGAAAAACGGATAACATTTTTTAACAAAATATATATGACTGTCAGGGCGCTTAGCCGGCCGGCAGTTAATATTAACCGAATTACTCCGGGACTTAACCTTACTAACCTATTAAACTGTTTGGCGGCTTGGCAAATTTCATCTGAAATGTTGTAACTTTACGCTCCAAAATCTTTTGAACAAAATTCCTATACTATGAATACAGAAGAGTTCAAACAAGCGGTTCTGGAAGGGATACCTGATGAATTACCCGAACCTAAACCGTATGACAGAAACATCAATCACGCCCCCAAGCGAAAAGACGTATTATCAAAAGAGGAAAAGAAGCTGGCACTAAAAAACGCCCTGCGCTATTTTGATAAAAAACACCATGAAGTCCTGGCCAAAGAATTCGCTGATGAACTGGAACGATTCGGTAGGATTTACATGCACCGGTTCAGACCGGATTACGAAATTTACGCCCGTTCCATAGACGAATTTCCATATCAATCAAAACAGGCAGCAGCCATAATGCTGATGCTTTGCAACAATCTGGACAAAGCAGTGGCTCAGCATCCGCATGAACTGATAACCTATGGCGGGAACGGAGCTGTATTCCAAAATTGGGCCCAATACAGGCTTACCATGAAATACCTGGCGGAAATGACCGATGAACAGACACTGGTGCTTTACTCAGGTCATCCCATGGGGCTATTCCCGTCACATAAAGAAGCGCCAAGAGTGGTTGTTACAAACGGTATGGTCATTCCAAACTATTCGAGCAAAGAAGAGTATGAGAAATTCAACTCTCTCGGAGTATCCCAGTATGGACAAATGACAGCAGGTTCCTTTATGTACATTGGTCCGCAAGGAATTGTTCACGGTACAACTATTACCGTACTTAATGCAGGAAGAATGACCCTGAAAGAAGGCGAAACTGACCTTTCAGGCAAAGTATATGTAACATCAGGCCTGGGCGGAATGTCTGGTGCTCAACCCAAAGCAACCGTTATCGCGGGTGCTATTTGTGTCGTAGCAGAAGTCAACAACAAAGCTACTCAAAAGCGTTATCAGCAGGGATGGGTAGACGAAGTATATGAAGATTTGGAACAACTCATTTACCGGCTTCGGGAGGCCATAGAAAATAAAGAAGCTGTTTCTCTCGCTTATGAAGGCAATATAGTTGATCTATGGGAAAAGCTTGTTGAAGAAGAAATTTCTGTTGATATGGGCTCAGACCAGACATCTCTCCACAATCCCTATGCAGGGGGCTATTATCCTGCCGGACTAACCGTGGAAGAAGCTGACCGCATGATGGCTGATGAACCGGATAAATTCAGGGAAAAAGTACACGCGTCGCTAAACAGACAGGTAAACGCTATCAACCGAATGGTAGACAGGGGCATGTTCTTCTGGGATTATGGCAATGCATTTCTCCTTGAATCATCCAGAGCCGGAGCAGACATTATGAAGGAGGATGGTTCGTTCAAATATCCTTCATATGTTGAATCCATCATGGGCCCAATGTTTTTTGATTATGGATTTGGTCCGTTCCGATGGGTTTGTACTTCAAGCGACCCCAAAGACCTCGAGATAACTGACAAGATTGCCGGGGATGTGCTGGAAGAAATTGCCCGGGATGCACCCAAAGAAATCAAAGGCCAGATGGAAGACAATATTCACTGGATAAGAGAAGCCGGAAAAAACAAGTTGGTCGTAGGTTCGCAGGCTCGTATACTCTATGCTGATGCAGAGGGCCGAATCAAAATTGCAAAAGCTTTTAACGATGCCATAAGGGATAGAAAAATCTCAGCTCCCGTGGTGCTGGGAAGAGACCATCACGATGTATCCGGAACAGACAGCCCGTACCGTGAGACCAGCAACATTTATGACGGTTCCATGTTTACAGCCGATATGGCGGTCCATAATGTGATTGGTGATTCTTTCCGCGGGGCTACCTGGGTGTCCCTCCACAACGGCGGTGGCGTCGGCTGGGGAGAAGTAATTAATGGTGGATTCGGAATGGTTCTTGACGGAACCGAAGAAGCTGAAAGAAGGCTGCAGATGATGCTGCACTGGGATGTTAACAATGGAATAGCCCGTAGAAGCTGGGCCAGAAACGAAGAGGCCATGTTTGCTATCAAACGCGAAATGGAGAGAACACCTTCTCTGAAAGTGACATTGCCGAATGTGGCAAACGATGATGTAATTGATGAGGCGATCCACTAAGATATTTTGAAAACCAAAAAAAAGCGCTACCCATCTTTCAGGGGTGGCGTTTTTTTATTTGTCAAGTCTGCGTGTATATCCAACATTAATTTCAGAAAAATCGGCCTGACCAAAATTAGCATTGATATTCCCGCCGATAAAAAAGTTATTCTTTGGATTATTATGGGTGTTAAAGAGATAAATATTTAATCCCAGCCTGCTGGTGAAGAGGTTTTTCAGGTGTTTCTTCAAATGCCTGTTGCCACTGAAAATTTCGAAAAAATCCCGGTAGAAAGGCTTATAAAGATTGATTCCACCTTCTATATCCAGCCCGAAATGACCCACCAGAAATTCAGAGCCCAGAAAGAACAGAACATTTGATGAACTCAAGTAAGGATTTTCCGAATATTGCTCAATATTGTTCTGTTCAATATAATCATAATAATGCTCATAAAAACGGAAGGTGAAACCACCCCGAACCTTAACATGCCTGTTAAATATTATGCCTCCGGAGACAGCCAGTGAATATACACCTTTCTTCTCTCCTCCCACCGGACCAAAAGTATTCCCAAATTCATGCAAACCAAAACCATTCCGAATGTTCAAAAAATTCTGCATCGGACTTCTGTCAAACTCTTTGAGTCTAAATGCTTCAGGCCTCACTTTATTAAAGAAAGTTGTGGCTGAGAAACTAATCATGGCTTTGTTCAGACCGGCATTTGGTAATTGAATATGTCCGTTGGATTCGTGTAAATACCCGGCTCCAACATTCAGCATCAGATGAGGGTTTACATACCAGCATTTATAAAGAAAAGCCTGAAAATCCCATGTAAAATGAGAACCTACTGCTTTGTTTTGCGGGTTGGTTTCCTGGTTATAAATCCTGGAATAGTAAGCCATTCCCAGACCAAACTTGAAATAAAAAGGATGTTCCAGGTTTTTGGCAGGATTTATCATAATGAATGGCTTAATAGAAATTTCGCTTCCAAATGCGCTCTTATTGCCCAATTCTGTATAGCTAAATCCAATACCGGTCATGGGGGAGTTATAATATCGGGGAAATATTTTTTCCGGGTCGTTATGGAGTATGCCCAAATTGAGTGTCACATTTTTTACAGGCCTGGTCTGAGGAAAATCGGGATAATTGGGTACAATCTCTCCCAGCATCAATTCTGAGTTTACGAAAAAAGGAGTTTTTGCATAACTATCCTTTTCCTGGGCTGAGGGAGAATTCCAGAGCAAAAGAAAAACAATGCAAATCCATGTAGATCTTACAAATTCTTTTCTCACAATATCTTTTCGGAAATATTTTATCTCAAAATAAAATTTATATACGAAGGTAATAAGTTTTATGAAATAACAAGCTTAGTTCCATTGCAAAAAAGGTATATAGAGATATGTATTTTTTTATAGATTCCCGGTCACGAGAAAGACTGTGTTGCATCCGGCGTCTGTTCAATGAAAAAAGTTGCCTGAACAGTTTCTATATGACAGGATTCATTATGTTCGCCTTAACCCTATGAATAGTGATGCTCATCTGTTATATCTTCAGAATCATAGTAGGAGTTTTTTGCTCCTCCTCCCTTTGTTGATTCTCTTTTTGCGAATGGAATGATCCTCTTCAGCGTGTTCATATTCGTGACTTTCTCCGGTTTTATGTTAAAGCGGATAACCGGATTCAATGGATTTATAAGTGCCATCTGTATTTTCATGGTTACGATTTGTGTTGCGATGCCGCTTATGAGTATTACCAGCATTATCGTGCTGATGTCCCTGGCCATACCTGTAAAGAAAATATAGCCCCGCACCAAAGCTAAAACATTTAGCTTTCTCATAATAAAAGTCTAATAAATTTAAAAAAATGATTAATTAGAACGGTTGGATCGGACTCAAACCATTAGAGGAGCTCTCATGTATGTATGAATTAGATAGAACGATTTGGCTTTTAAATGATGTGTAAAATAAGGATATAATACTTTATTGACTAAATAAGCTTACTCAAGAGAATAGGCAGGCAGATCAAATTACTGAATTTAGCTCAAGATGTTGTAGAATAAAATAGTTAATTTAGCCAACTAAAAGAAGATAAATGAAAGATATAGCTGTCGTTATATTAAACTGGAACACAAAAGATCAGCTTGAAAAATTTCTTCCATCGGTGATAGAGCATTCTTCCGGCGCAGGAAATGAGGTTATCATAGCAGACAATGGGTCAAAGGATACATCGATGCAATTTCTTATCAAACATTACCCTGAATTAAAAAGAATCGTTTTCGATAAAAACTACGGCTTTACTGGCGGGTATAACAAGGCACTCAGCCAGATTGATGCAAAATACTACGTGCTGTTAAATTCGGATATTGAAGTAACAAAAGACTGGCTTAAGCCGATTAAAGAAACACTTGAAAAGAACCCGGATATTGCCGCCTGCATGCCCAAAATAAAATCTTACAGAAACAGGGAATATTTTGAATATGCCGGCGCTGCCGGGGGATTTATAGACAAATATGGATATCCTTTCTGCAGAGGGAGAATCATGGATACAGTAGAAAAGGACAAAGGACAGTATAATGAAAGCACTGATATTTTCTGGGCGACCGGAGCCTGCATGTTCATAAGAGCTGACCTGTTTCATGAAGCCGGAGGCTTAGATGATGAATTTTTTGCCCACATGGAAGAAATCGATCTTTGCTGGCGCCTCAAAAATATGAATTACAGAATCCGGTACATCCCGGATTCTACAGTTTATCACGTAGGCGGGGGAACACTCCCCAACGACAGCCCATTTAAACTATACCTGAATTACCGTAACAATCTATACTTGTTATTCAAAAATGTACCTTCACAGAAAATTTTATCCACGGTATTTACACGACTAATGCTGGATGTAATTTCCTCATTTATGTTTTTACTGAAAGGAAGATTGAAGTCATTCACTGCTGTCTACAAAGCTCACGTATCTTTTTTCACAAGTTTACGAACCTTAAGAGAAAAAAGACGTAAAACGGATAAAAAGAAATCAAAATTCCATGGTGAGGTTTATAAGAATAGCATAGTTTTTGATTATTTTATCAGAAAAAAGCAAAGATTCTCAGAACTGGACCGAAAGAAAATTAATTATTCGTAAATTTAGGATCAAAAGCAAAAACAAATGAATTCGCCGAAACGCATCCTTGTAATAGACGACATGAACACCCATCTTCTTCTGCTTCAGACTATTCTTGAGGAGGAAGGTTACAAGGTAATTACTATAGATAATGGAGAAGATGCCTTAAAAATTATTGAAGAAGATAAAAAAATTGATGCAATTCTACTGGATATAATGATGCCAGATTTTGATGGGTTCCAGGTTCTGGATAAACTAAAAAAGAACAATGAAAAATCCATTATTCCGGTTATTGTTGTTTCAGCCAAAACAGACACAAAAAGCATCAAGAAAGCAATGGATAAAGGTGCATACGACTATATAACCAAACCGCTTAATATACAGGATATAAGAAACAAAGTAAACTCAGCACTTAAGAAATAATTGACATAGCCGGAAGTATCCTATTGCTCCGGTCAGACTTTAAACAATGGACTCACCCTCCTCTCAGGCATTTTGAAATAACCATTTTACAGGCATTCGTATTACCGAGTTCACAGGCTTTATGAAAAGCATCGCAGGCATCTAACTTATTACCCTGCTTGAAATGTGACATTCCAATATTATACAGGGCAACGTGATTATTCGGATCAAGATCCAGTACTTTTCTGAAATCTGAAATGGCTTCTTCGTATTTATCTTGCTTATAATAAAGAAAACCCCTGTATATAAAGACATTAGGATTCTCCTCATTGATATCAAGAGCCTTTGAGTAATCTTCCAATGCTCTGTCAAATTGACTCAGTTTTTGGAAAGCAGCCCCCCGATTAACATATATTTTGTACACAAACTCCGGGGCTGAGTTACTGCTTGCCAAATTCAATGCTTTATTAAGATTCTCAAGGGCTTCCTCAAATTTCTCTTTTTCGATTAAAACTTGCCCTAGTTGCATATAAAACACAGCATGATTGGGGTGAGCTTCAATAGCATCATCCAACAATTTCCCGGCTTTGGAGTATTTTTTCTGTAATATCAGTACCTGAACTTTCTTTTCAAGGGCCGGAGCGTAATTTTCTTTCATATCAAGAGCTTCATCGTACCGCTTTTCTGCTGCCCCATAATCATTAAGGCTTATCAAATCGTCCCCCAGCTCCAGGATTGAATCCAGCCTGCTTGTATTTTGACTGTACAATGAAATAAAGCTGAATATGAGAAATAATATGAGAAAAATTCCCTTTCGAACCGAGTTTTGAATTGATAGATGCATACCGTTGTGAATTATTTCTGTGATAAAGTATTTTCAAATAAAGTACGGTTAAGGATTGATTTTCCGAGAGTAAGTTCATCTGCAAATTCCAGATCATCGCCAATGGAGATACCCCTGGCAATCGTAGTTATTCGAACAGGAAAATCCCTGAACCGCTTATATATATAGAAATTTGTCGTATCGCCTTCCATTGTGGTACTTAGAGCCAATATAAGTTCTTTTACGTGATTCCCTTCTATTTTGTTTTGTAAATTTTGAAGATTCAGGTCACCCGGACCCATTCCGTCCATGGGTGAAATTATTCCACCCAAAACATGATATATTCCCCTGTATTGCTGGGTATTTTCAATGGCAAACACATCACGGCTGTTTTCCACAATACAAACTAAGGTATGATCGCGTTTCTGATCTGCACAGATAGGGCATAAGTCATCATCAGAAATTACATTGCAGGACTTACACCTTTTAATTTCATTTCTCAATTTGATGATGGTTTCTCCGAACTGCTTCACCTCTTCTTTTTCCTGGTTAAGAAGATGCAATACCAGTCTGAAGGCTGTCTTTTTACCTATTCCCGGAAGTTTTGCAAATTCGTTCACAGCATCCTGAAGCAATTTAGATGAGAAATTCTGTTCTTCCATTCAATCTTGTTTTGTTCAAAAATAATAATAAGGTTCCAATAGTTAAACAACCTTATATAGTTTTCAATGTTTTTTCTTATTCTTGCACTTTAAACTGCATTATTCATAAATTATTCGGGTTAAATTTACAAATTAATCATTTAATATGCACCCCACAACAGTCCTATTTATAATAACCGGCTATTTTGCATTACTACTGCTTATTTCTTATTTCACAGGCAGGAATGCTAACAACCAAAGCTTTTTCCTTGGCAATCGTCAATCTCCATGGTATATTGTGGCATTTGGCATGATCAGTGCTTCCCTTTCCGGAGTCACATTCATCTCCGTTCCCGGCTGGGTAATGGACAGTAACTTTTCCTACATGCAGATAGTTATCGGTTATCTACTGGGCTATGCCATCATAGCCAATATCCTGATGCCGATGTATTACAGGCTGAATTTAACTTCAATCTACACCTACCTGGAAAAACGTTTTGGCACAGCCTCATACAAAACCGGGGCATCTTTTTTCCTGCTTTCCAGATTAATTGGGGCATCATTTCGGTTGTTTCTTGTGGCCAATGTATTGCAGATATCTTTATTTAACCAGTGGAACATACCATTTGAAGCCACAGTAGTCATCACAATCCTGCTTATCTGGCTCTATACTTTTAAAGGCGGGATACGGACCATCATCTGGACCGATGCGCTTCAAACCTTATTTATGCTGGTTGCTGTGGGAGTAACCGTATATCTTATCGGAAAAGATTTAGACCTCAGTTTTTCAGGCATGGTACATACCATTTCAGAAAGTAAATATTCCAAAATATTCTATTTTGAAAACTGGAACGGGCAGTACCATTTCATTAAACAATTTATTTCCGGTGCTTTTATCGCAGTAGTGATGACAGGGCTTGACCAGGATATGATGCAGAAAAATCTGAGTTGTCGTAACATTAAGGACGCCAAAAAGAATATGTACTGGTTCAGCATCAGCCTTATTCCTGTAAACCTGCTTTTTATGTCCCTTGGTGCACTGCTCATAATTTATGCACGCAAGGAAGGTATTCCCCTTCCGGAACAGTCTGACGATCTGTTCCCAATTATTGCAACCAGAGGCTACTTAGCACCGGTTGTAGGTTTTTTCTTTATAATAGGTTTAGTTGCCGCAGCCTATTCCAGCGCCGATTCGGCATTAACAGCGTTAACCACTTCATTTACTGTGGATATTCTGAACACCAAACATATGAAGGAAAAGCCCTTAAAAAGGCTTCGAAAGAAGGTCCATGTTGGGGTTTCTCTGGCACTTGCGATCATTATATTAATTTTCAATGCTGTCAATGATCAAAGCGTAATAAGTGCCCTATTCACGATAGCCGGATATACTTACGGGCCCTTGCTGGGTCTTTATACCTTTGGTCTTTTCACAAAATTCAAAGCAAAAGATAAGTGGGTACCTCTAGTGGCAATCCTTTCGCCCATTATAAGTGGAATTATCAGCTTTAATTCAGTGGCCTGGTTTAATGGATACAAATTTGGATTCGAATTGCTCATTGTAAACGGGCTTCTTACATTAATCGGTTTATTCCTGATAAGCAGTAAAAATGCCAAAACAGCCTGAAATTAACTGGGAAAACAGGGTTTAGCCTATGTAGTAGGTTTTTATCTCCTCCAGATGTGAAAAATCATCGTTAATGCGAATCAAAGACAACTGATTCATGATTCGCCAATATTCGGGATTTTGCTTTTTTAATTGCTCCACAGCTTTCTCATAATTGTCCTTATCGAACGTGAGCTTTTCAGGTTGAAGCGGATCGTAGCGTTCTTTTGTAAAAAGCCCTACACCCACATGAGGTATGTAAGGTAAGTCTTTCCTGAGGTATAATTGTAATATTCCGGTATATAAGGAATCATAAAGGTTCATGAGTCTTTCCTTACCTTCTTTAACTTTCAGGAACAACCAGTTATCCCAGGTTTTTTCAAATCCGACAATATGTATCCTGAAAGGTTCTTTGTTTTTCAGGATTTCCGTTACATGATTCATCAGATTTTCTTCACCAATGGTATCAGGCACCGGGAAAATAAGGGTGATATGTTCTTGAATAAGGTCAGAATAAGGATCGTATTGTTTTCTTAGTGTATCAATAACCTTATCATTAAGTTCCGGGTAATAAACCAATGCGTAAAACATGTCAGGTTTTTAGTTTCAATTTGTGAAATTAATAAAAATAATTTTTGCCCGGTATTGAATCTAAAAAATTGATACGATTGCTCATGAATCATGCACCGATTCTATTTTAACAGAATGCTAACCGATAACTCCCAGTTTTCCTTTATGTAACGTAAGAAAAATATTTGAAGAGAAAACCAGGTTTGCTGCACCTAACATACAGTACGTTCAGCGATTGCTGAAAAAGGAGCAAACATCATTATTAAGACAAAAATAAGGTTAAAAACCGAAAATTCGGTCAGAGAATTCATAAGAATTTGTTCCGGTCATCCAGTGTCACTTTTGACCAATCCTCTTATTCAAACTTTCCCAGGTATTGGTTATGAGGAATGATTCTTCAAAATATTCCATGAGCTGGAGTAATCTATTGTAGGGAGTGGCAAATGTGAGCTCGTTTTCTTTAACGCATGGACGTGCTGAGGGATCAAACATACCTACAATGCTTCTGGGTTTTTCTTTATCCTTTTCAATATATGGGTATAATATGATGGAGCCGCATCCTGAACTAAAGGGGCTAATTACTCCGGCATCTCCAACAAAATCGTAGTTTGCCAGCATAAAAAGACCTGCCATTACATCAGGTTTGGCAAAAAATATAACAACCTCAGGCTCATCATGCTCTGTTAACTTATCCCACCTTTTAAATACCATAACCTTCCCTTCTTTTTCAATTTTAGGCATATTTTCAAGCATAAGCAGAACAGTTTCGGGGTCCTTCTTATATCTTTCCCCTTCCATACCAGGTTTGCCGCATGAAAGGAAATACTCAAACCCGGGACGCAGCTGATTAGAAAATCCTGAATACTTCTTACCGCCGCTGCAACCAATTCCTGATTCAGTAAAACCTATGTCTTCTCCATTTCTTACCTTACCCAAATCACAAATCATACAATTATGACCTCCGGGTTTATTGGCTTCTCTGGCCCCGTTTAAAGTATCACTGTAATAAAAAGTAATCGGTAACTCAGCATTGGTAAAGTATTTGTTCCATAATTCTATAAACCGATCTCTTATTTTTATATCCATTTTCCTTTTATTTAACGTTTTTAACAAATGTAAAAAATAATACGCAATTTGACTTTGGATTGTTTTCCACAATTCCTTAATTTCAACTTATTTGAATAACAATTAGACTATCAATGATGAAGAAGATAATTTTATACTTCTTTTTCATGGAACAGAAAATACTAACGTTCCGGTTGGAGAGAGCAAACAACATTACGCAGCATTAAAACTTTTAGGCAAAGATAGGGAAATGGTATTTGTTGATGGGGAAAACCAACCGCGGCTTTAGTGGATGGTTTGTATTTCTGAATTGTATAGTTTTCAAATGACTAAACATAAAAAAACCCGCCCCCGTGAGAAGGCGGGCTAAAAAAGGGTTAACTATCTATTTAAACGCTTTCTCAAGCAATCCGTCACCTTCAAGCTTGAGACGGTCGAAATACTCAGGTGTTTGTTTACCCATAAGCTTGTCTACATACAATTTCGCCAGGTACTGACCAAGCATATATCCCTGCCCTCTTAATCCAAGGAATAGACCTAGTTCAGGATCAATTATCATTCTTGGTTCCACATAATAACCAGACCATACGGCCTGGAATCCAACGGAAGACAGTTTGGGTATCCAGTTTGTAAATATCTCTGTAACAATATTCATAAAATCCAGAGAGTTAATCTTCAGATTCTTGTCCGTTTCATTAGGTTCAATAGCCGGTGAAGCACAACCAATAACCTGGCCGGTTTCCGCAAGCTGCTGACCATAGACTGCAACAAATCCTTTATAATTTCTTCTGTCAATCATCATAGGAAGGGGATCACCGTTGACACCCATGTAAGGAAGTCTTCTGGTAATGAATGCCTGGTGCTTTACTGAAAACAATCCGGTTTCAATGCCCATTCGCTTAGTAAACCTGTGCCCTTCCGGTCCAAGAGCATTAATGAACACTTCTGTTTCATATTCAATATACTCTTTCCTGTGGTTTCTTACCAGAACTTTGTAGGTCTCACCTTGTTTCTTTACATCAATAACTTTACAATCTTCTTCAATAGTTCCTCCACTCTCGATACCCAAGTGTCGTATTAAATCAAGTACCCTTCCCGGAGTAGACTGCCAGCAATTTTTTGTCACCAGAGCAGCTTTATAAGTATCCAAATTTCTATCAAAATGCGGTGAAAGCTCTTTATCAAAGTCCTTTGGCTCTACCATATAAGCATCCGACCACTCGATGGATTTTTCCAGTGTTTTGTAAATCTCATCATTGTGAGCAAAAGTGACATATCTTATCGGTCGGTAATCTATATTGCCCTTTTGCTGTAAATCCTGGAATATTCTATTATTATTATTTGCTATATCGGAAAGTTCAGGGAGACTGAAGTTTGGTCTTCCCCCGGCAATATTTCTCCAGGACGAACCTCTTCCATAATTTACCAGTACCGGTTTCTGTCCGGCTTCAGCAAGATATCTGAAAAGAGCACTTCCACCGATTCCCCCGCCGACAACCAGTGACTTCACCTTTACTTTCTTTACATTCTTACCATTGAGTAACGGTTGGACATTTTCATGCACACTACGGGGATACAACTCACCCATGGATATCTGGTTAGACATGGGTCCCCTGGGTGTGGCTTCACCGACAAGGGTTTTCTCGTACTTGGGAAGAACCTGCTTCAACCGCTTTATACATCTTTTACCTCTGCAGGCGCCCATACCCAGCCTTGTGGTGTGCTTAATCTCGTCAACAGATATGAACTTACGCTCTCCTATTACCTCGAGGATGTCTTTTAATTTAACATCATCGCAATGACAAATATACTGATCAGCCTCATGTCCGTTTTTGTGTGGCTCAAAATCAACAGGCTCGGGAAAGTTCTTCTTGGCTATGAAACCTCTCACCTCCATCAGGTCATCGCCATGTACATCCTTTGACTTAACCCTTGCAATATGTGTTTTGTTCGGTTTCTTTAAAATCTTCTCAATAATACCCTCGCCAAGTTTCTTACCAAAATTATCTACCAGGTAAACTTCGGTATTTTCCTCTGCATCTAATTCGATTGGCAGAAATAACCAGTCTTTCTTATGATTGTAACCAAAAATCGCCAGTCCGGGGCACTGATAAACACACTGCATACAACCTGTGCATTTCTCAAAGTCTATTTCAGGCACTGTACTGGTTGAAGATTTGGTTATAGCGCCAAAAGGACAAACAAAAGCACATGGATTACAAGCAAAACCATAGAGGCAATCAATAATAACGTAAGGTCTCTGCTCTCTTCTCTCCTTAGAAGGCTTGTAAGGTTCATCCAATACCTGAACTGGTTCCTGCTGTGAATCTATGTATTCCTTAGATAAACCAAGATATTGGTTGTAATCATATCTCTGCCCCATATCGTCAAGGATTTCGTAGGCAACCTGTTTTCCTCTCAGAACAGCACTTGTTCCCTCACCTATACGTATAGCATCTCCTGCACCATGGCATGCTCTTCCAAAAACTTCTTTTCCTTTTGTTAAAAGAACATCATCTGAAACAAGCCCGGTACAAATATTTATTGCGTCTATTCCTTCAATAACTTTTTCGGTTCCCGGAATAGGCTCAAAATTTTTCGATTCAGCAACTACTGCACCGACAATACCGTCATAGTTCTCGTTAGGAATTGCCTTCAATAGCAAATGATTTGTAATAATAGGTATACCAAGTCTTTTAACCCTGCTTGCCTGTACCGGAAATCCTCCTTCTTTCGGTAATGCCTCAACAATTGCTTTAACATTGGCCCCTGCCTGAGTAAGCTGGTAGGAGGTCAGGTATCCAATGTTTCCCGCTCCAACAGTTAGAATGTTCTTACCCAGAAGTGTCTCCTCAATATTCATCATCTTCTGAACAACTGCCGCAGTATAAACACCAGGAACATCATCGTTTTCAAAAGGAGGCATAAAAGGTACGGCTCCTGTGGCAATAATAAGATGGTCGGCTTCGACAAAATAAATTTCTTCGGTTTTAATATTTTTAACAGCCAGGCGTTTCCCTTCCAGAATATCCCAGACAGTTGAGTTTAACAAAATGCCTGTATGGTCGTCTCCCGCAAGTTCGTTAGCAATTTCAAACCCTCGCATTCCGCCCAATTTCTTCTCTTTTTCAAAGAAAAAGAACTGGTGGGTTTGCATCAAGAACTGGCCACCTATACTTTCATTGTTATCAATTACAAGGTTATCAATATTGTGATCATTCAGAACATCTCTTGCTGCCAAACCCGCAGGCCCGGCGCCTATAATCGCCACATCTGTCTGATAGACATTCTGTGATATCTGTTTATTAATTTTTTTGGCTTTAGGTTCGTAATCCTTCGGAATTTCATCAACCTGTTTCACTCCATCAACCTTGGTAATACAGATTCTTCTTACCTCACCATCCACAAGCATTTCACATGCACCACACTTTCCAATTCCACACTCCAGGCTGCGGTTTCGACCCTCAAGACTGTGCGAGTGAACTGGGTATCCCGACTGGTGTAAAGCCGCTGCAATCGTTAAACCCTTTTCACAGATAACTTCTTCCGAACCAAATTTAAATGCAGATTCTTCCTTTTTCTTTATATCCAGAATCGGATGCTGTGTTATTTTTCGCATGATGAATTATTTTATTTTGTCTAAAGGTTATAAATTAGACAAAATATTTCAATGACTTTTGTCAGGGAATAAGCAGTTCACGGATAAAAGAGAGAAAAAGGAGGGTTGTAAGGATATTTAAACTTATTTAGACTGAAACCAAATAATTATTTATTGCTCTTTCCAGATATTCAATTTTATAAGGTCTAATTTTTCTTCAAAAAACATCCGGCCTATAGCAGCAAAATAATCGGTATAATCTGATACATAAAAGATATGGCTGGGTTGCTTTCCAGGATTAAGCAGATTTTGCTCAATTAACCTGGTTTTTAAATATTGTGCTACTATTGTGGCTGAATCAACAACATCGACATTAAAATCAAAAAACTTACGAATCTGGTTTTTAATAATGGGGTAATGTGTGCAGCCCAAAATAAGGGACTGGATATTTTTTAGTTTTTCACTGGATAGATAAGACCGGATTATGGCATTGCTGATATCGTCATAAACAAAGCCCTCTTCAATCATGGGGACAAACAAAGGAGTAGCCAGGGATTCAACAGTATTACTGCTATCTGTTTCAAGTAACTTTTTCTCATAGGTTTCACTGTTAATAGTACCTTTTGTGCCAATCACTCCAATCTTTGTAGATGAATAATGTTTACCAATATACTCAACCACGGGGTCGATAACATTAATCACCAAAACTTTGTCGCCAATGTATTCTTTAAGATAATTATACGCAACAGCTGATGCTGTATTACAAGCAATTAATACAACTTTTACATTTTTGCTAATTAGAAAATCAGCGATGCGTTTAGAATAATTTACAATGGTTTCACCTGATTTATCTCCATAAGGCAAATGCACTGTATCGCCAAAATAAATCATCTTCTCATCAGGAAGAATCTGCCTTATAGCTGCTGCAACAGTCAAACCTCCCACTCCGGAGTCAAAAATACCTATAGGTTGTTCAGGCTTAAGCATCGGTAAAAATTAAAAAAAGACCATCTCTAAAAGATGGCCTAATGGATTTCTAACATTTTGTATTACTGAATACCAAGCTCTTGTTTAACCATAGCAGTAACATCCTTGCTTTGTTCAGATTTATAAACAACAGCTCCGGCACTGGTATCAAAAATATAGATAAAGTTGTTCCTTTGTCCAACTCTCTTAATTGCATTTTCAATTTTCTGCATTATAGGCTGGAGAATTTCGGCTTGTTTCTGCTGAAAGTCTTGCTGAGCAGTACTTTGAAACTCCTGTATCCTTCTCTGCATGTCTGAAAGCTCTTGCTCTTTTGACTGGCGGATTGATTCAGAGTAATTTTCAACGTTTTCCTGGTAATTCTGCAATTTCCTCTGATACTCCTGTTGCATGGCTTGCATTTCCTGCTGAAGCATCTGGTTATATTCTTGCAGTTCCTGTCGTGCGCTGTCTCTTTCGGGCATCATACTCATGATTTCCTGTACATTAACATGACCAAACTTTAGTTCAGACTTTTGAGCAAAAATCTGTGTAGATGGAATTATCAGAGCAATTGTTAAAACAATAAATAAAAACCTTTTCATACTTTTTTAATTTTTAGTTTGTTACAAATTTATAAATTTATTTTTTATAACCCAATTGTCGCAAAACGTCATCACTCTTATCGTATTCAGCATCAGTATAGAGCATTGAAGCTTTATTTGAAGCATCAAATATAACTGCATAATTACCTCTTTCAGCTATTGTTTCTATCGCACTATACACTTCCTCCTGAATGGGTTTTACAAGTTCCTGGCGTTTTTTGTATAGTTCTCCCTCGGGTCCGAAATACTTCTTTTTTAGTTCTTTAAGAGCTTCTCTTTGTTGCGATATTTCTTCCTGTCGCTTTTTTTTCATTTCTTCAGTAAGCAGTACTTTCTCACTTTGAAATTCCTGGAAAAGCTCATCAATTTTTTCCTGTTTTGCTTCCACTTCCTGCTGCCATTCAAACGATAATTGGTTCAGCTTTTCCTGTGCAGCCTTGTAGGCAGGAATATTATTCAGAATATATTCAGTATCAACATAGGCATATCTTTGTGAATATCCTGTTACTGCGGCCAAAAGAAATAATATACCAACAATTGCCTTTTTCATGCTATTAGATTTTAAAATTGCTGACCTATTATAAAGTGGAATTGTCCCTTATTCGCGTCAGGTCGCCCTGGAATATCATCAAATCCATAACCCCAGTCAAGGCCTAACAATCCGAACATTGGCAGAAATGCCCTAACTCCGACACCAGCAGATCGTTTTAAGGTAAATGGATCAAATCCCTCAAATGTTCTCCATGCATTACCAGCCTCAACAAAGGCCAGGGCGTAAACTCTTGCCTGCTGCTGTAAAGTTATTGGATAGCGCAGTTCCATATAAACTTTCTCATAAATATGGCCTACTTTCTGCTGATTTCCGACCTCATCCGTAGTAATGGGTGTTAAGGAGAAATCTTCATATCCACGCAGTGCTATATTTTCTCTACCATACAGATTATAACCAGATATTCCGCTACCGCCTACATCAAAGGAACCAAACGGACTGTAACCCCAGGCTTTATTATAATAACCCAGGTATCCGAATTCTGTATTTGTTGCCAGTACCAGGTCTTCGATTAATGAAATATACCATTTGCCCTTAAACATCCACTTGTGATATTCAATCCAGCGGTATCTATCTTCCTGTACAGCTTCTGCATAAGCCCTGTCAATTTCCGTTTGCTGCTCTTCAGTTGAAAGTCCTTCCCAATTAGAAAAACTATTCTCAACATCGCTTCTTATATTTTGCTTTTCTGCCTGCCCCAGCTCCCAGAAACGGTTTTCCTTAAAAAGGGAGTAAGGTGGTGTAAGTTCAAGAGTTAATGTGAATTCAGAACCTCTTCTTGGAAAAATAGGCTGGTCGACAGAGTTTCTGCCAAATGTAGTGGTGAAGCTAAGATTATTTGAAACACCATCAGAAATAATGAAGTATCCCTGATACCAGTTATCAAGTGTATAACGCTTATAACTTAAAGAGTTCCTTAGCAAGAAGTAATCATCCGGCCATTTCAACCGTCGTTGTAAACCGACAGAAGCACCTGTTATGTTAAAGGACTCGTCAGTGGGTCGGAAAAGGAAGCTTGCCTTATTCTGAATGGAATGATAAACAGAAACACTAAGCTGGTTCGGCTTCTTACCGCCCAGCCAAGGTTCAGTAAAAGTAAAACTATAATTCTGATAATACTTTCCATTTGTTCTTGCACGAATGGCTAAGGTTTGTCCGTCACCGGTCGGAACAGGCTTCCATGCATCTTTTTCAAAGATTCTCCTGGCAGAAAAATTATTGAAACGTACACCAATAGTACCCACTAACATTCCTGCACCCCAACCACCGGATATTTCCAACTGATCATTCGCCTTTTCCACAACACTGTATTCCAGGTCTACTTCACCACGAGACTGGTTAATATTGGTAGGTTCAACACCAAACTGTTCGGCGTCGAAAAATCCAAGTTGAGCCAGTTCTCTTTGCGATCTTTGAATAGCAGTTTTGCTGAAAAGATCACCCGGTTGCGTCCTTAGCTCCCTTCTAATGACGTGCTCGTTGGTTTGGGTGTTTCCTTTTATTATAACCCTCTTCAAACGGGCTTGTTTTCCTTCATACAAACGTACCTCAACATCAATTGAATCGTCTTCAATTTGTGTAACTACTGGATTTGCATTGAAAAAAAGATAACCGTTATCCAGGTATAAATTCCCGACAGCATCCTCGTCAACGTTAATACGGTCAAACAAGAGGGACATATCAAACGGGTCGCCTCTTTCAATTTTTAATGCACGAGTCAAAAAATCTGAGGGATATTTTGTATTTCCTGTCCATTTAATATCACGGAAGAAATACTGATCCCCTTCTTCCAAATCAACCTCAATTTTTATTCTATCTTCGCTTACTGCATATACAGTATCATCGAGTATTTCAACATCGCGATAACCATTTTTCCTGTATTTTTCCAGGACTAAATCTTTATCTTCTTCGTATTTCTCTCTAATGAATTTTGAACCCTGAAATATATTCCAGTTCTTCTTATGGGTATGTTCCATGGCTCTCCGCAATTCTCCGTCTGAAAAAACGGTATTTCCATGAAATACAATATCTTTAATTTTTACTTTTTCCTTTTTATCAACAAAGACAATTAATCGAACCCGGTTTACGGTGGTGGTATCATCCACTTTATTAATCTTTATCTCTGTGTTCAGATATTTTTTATCGTAAAAATAATCTTTAACAGCTTCCCGGACATCATTCAATACATTGTCGGTCAGTTGACTTCCAGCTTTCAACTTTAAGTCATCCTTTATTTCTTTAATATGACGGTTTTTAATACCTCTTATTTCAAAACCTGAAAGTCTTGGCAGTTCTTTCAGTTGGATATTCAAAGTGATCGTATCCCCTTTAATATCTTCAGCGAAAATCTTCACATCTGAAAAGAGATTTTGTGACCAAAGATTTTCAATAGCTTTGGTGATGTTTTCTCCGGGAATTTCTATTCTGGTTCCTTTACGCAATCCGGATAAGCCCGCCAGCACCTCTTTATCAAGGTACTTTACACCACTTACTGTAATATCTTCAATAAAATATTCAGTTGGAGTGGTATAATCAATTACTTTGTATGATTTATCTTCTTGTGATTGTGCCTGTAAAACAGAAAAAATTGATATTATCAGTAATACGAAAATACGCCTAACCATATGGGGTTGTCTTATTTTTTGTTTCATTTTTGACCAATTGATCGCTGGTTTTTCCAAATCTTCTTTCTCTCTGTTGGTAATCAATAATGGCATCATAAAGATTTTCCTTTCTAAAATCGGGCCAAAGGGTTTTGGTGAAATATAATTCTGAGTAAGCAAGTTGCCAGAGCAAAAAGTTACTTAACCTGTGTTCTCCGCTTGTTCTTATCAGTAAATCGGGATCAGGAATATTACCGGTGGTTAAATAATTTATAAATGTTGCCTTATCGATGCTATAATCACGTTTCTCTTCTTTCACATCTTTAGCAAAATTTTGCATGGCGTTCATTAATTCCCATCTGGCACTATAATTTAAGGCCAGTATAAGTATTAAGCCATCATTCTTTTCTGTTTTGCTTTTAATTTCCGATAATTTATTTTGAACATTTTTCGGTAATCCTTCCAAATCACCAATAACCAATAGTTTGATATTATTATCGAGTAGTGTTTTTGTTTCCCTGTCGACGGTAGTTACCAGGAGACTCATTAAAGCATCAATTTCAGATTTTGGACGACTCCAGTTTTCCCTGGAAAATGCATATAAAGTCAAGTAAGAAATACCGAGTTCTGCGGATGCTTCTACTGTTTCTCTTACTGCTTTTACACCGTTCTTATGTCCAAAAATCCTCTGATTGCCTCGTTTTTGTGCCCATCGGCCATTGCCGTCCATTATAACTGCAATGTGCTGTGGCAATCTTTCTCTTATGATATCTTCCTTTCGTCCCATATTGCTTCTAATCTTCGTATGCCGGACACTTTATCTGTCTGCTAAATGGTTTATAAGAAATAAAAAGGAAACCCATCTGATACCAATCGTCATTGTGTATCGTTGAAGTATTTCCTTTTATTGTATTCACACCGTCCATAGAATCAAAGAAAACTTTTCTGAAATTCCACTCGAATCCTATAGAAAAGCGTTCAAAGATATTATATTTAATTCCTAATCCAAAAGGAATTGTCAACGGAAAATTAAAATTTTCATCGCTCATAAAAAAATCCGTGCCAAATCCGAGAAATACGAAAGGGGTGAGATTTTCTTTCCTTGGATTAAAGACATCATAAGGTATAAAATTAAATTCTAAAGTAGCCGAAATATCCCAAAATGTTGATTTAAATCTTTCTTTGGTTATCAGTCCTCCCGGAGCTTTCGGATAATTAAAATCTTCAAAATCTTTCATACTACCCTTAAGACTCTGTTTTATCATTGCGAATTTTACTGAATAACGCTTGTTTGCATCGAATTTTGCCATCAATCCATATCCGATTGAAGGGCTGTAGAATGGATTAGTTTTGTTAAAATCGCCCATATAATGAGCTGTCCCACCTAAAACACCTAAAGATACTCCTTCCTGGGAAAAAACATTCAAGCTAAAAAAAAGAAAAAGGGAAAAAACAACGGCCTGTCTCATTGAAAAAAGCTGTTAAAAATTAAATAACCTCCGGTATGAAGTATTAATCTTATATACAACGGAGAGCAGGCTAAAATAGTATATGTCATTAAATTTTGAATGCTCAGAAGTATAACCATCCAAATAATCTGAAGTTGTCCACCTACCACCAATTTCAAAACTTAAATGAAGTTGTTTAGCTATTGGATACTTTATCCCTACACCCAGTGGGATTAAAAAACTCATATTTTTACTTCCATCAAACCTTCTACTTCCCTCCATTCTAGCAAGTGGTTTAACAGAAAACAAATTCATGCCAACCCCAATAAATACGTAAGTGTTTAAATTAGCACTGCTACTTAAAAGCCCTCTTCTTAGATTTCCTATTGAAAAATTTAAAGGAGTACTTTCTGGAATAATAGAATATTCGTATTGGGCACTTACTTCTAGAATTGAAGTAGAAAATGCGAAATTCCTGGGTTCGTTTCTCGAACCAACATCGGAAGCTTCTAAATAGCCAAATATAATATTACCTTTAACATTCATTATTTCGTTCAAACGATATCTACCTCCAAAATTAATATTTGGTCTTGTATAAGCTAACTCTAAATCCTTCAACCCAAACCAATTCGATTCATCTGCAGTGCCGCCAATATCACCAAAATAATTTACCCCGCCAATCCCTCCGGTAAATTCAGCTCTCTGCAACTTCCAGCGCTGGGAAAAACCCAATAAAGGCAAGGTAAGAACAATAAAAAACAATATAAATTTTGAAGTCTGTCTCATACTATAGCTTTATCTTAATCTAAGATATTGAATTAACGCGAGAAATCATATAAAATTATAAACAAATTCTCATTCATACAAATTAATTTCGCCTATCCATACCCCACATTAACTTATTCCTGAGAGTACTGTAAAAATTCGAACTATCAAGTCTTAAAACACTCATTGAAAATTCAGCTTTTTTTATTTTAAGTTTCATGGTTTTATCAATCACTTTTGTACGATGGTCAAGTGAAACAAGATATTTTGAACATCTCCCTTCGGGTTTCAGTGTAATTTCACATTCATCGGGAACAACAATAGGCCGGATGGTAAGATTATGAGGGGAAATGGGTGATATTATAAAATTAGAGTTGTTGGGTAATAAGATAGGTCCTCCTGCACTCAGAGAATAAGCAGTAGAGCCGGTTGGAGTAGCAACGATCAAGCCATCTGCCCAGTAAGTATTTAAAAACTCCCCATCAAGATATGAATGGATGGTAATCATTTCTGAGCTTTTCTTCTGAATAGTCATATCATTCAAAGCATAGTTGAAATCAGAAAATATACTATTCTCTGACTCAACCTTAATAAGACTTCTTTTCTCAATTGTATATTTTTTATTGTACAGTCCTTCAATTGCTTCCGGTATATCTTCCTTAGATATATTTGCAAGAAAACCCAGCTTCCCGGAGTTTATACCAATAACGGGTATATTTGTATCACGGACAAGAGATAAGGTATCCAGGAAAGTTCCATCTCCGCCAATACTAATAACAAAGTCAGTATCCTTTTCTAAATCTTTATAACCGGAATAAGTATCTTTAACTGAGGGTGAATAATTGTATTCATTCATTAAAAAATCATAAAATTCCTTATAAACCAGTACATCAAAATCAAATTTTTTAAGATACTGAAACAATTTTTTGATATAATCAATATTGGCTTTCTCTATCTTTCTTCCGTATATCGCTGTCTTCATAAGTTGA
The DNA here is from genome assembly GCA_964585385.1 of uncultured Bacteroidales bacterium. GTDB lineage: Bacteria > Bacteroidota > Bacteroidia > Bacteroidales > UBA12077 > JAGXLC01. The sequence continues at coordinate 94,850 of CAZPDP010000005.1, read as the reverse complement.
CTATGTGTTCAGGTATCTCATTAATATTTCATAACGGGAGTTATACAGTTCGCTCTGTTTGTCGACTTCAAGATACGAGGCTTTTACGTCGTATTCAAATCTGTTAAATGTTTGTATAATTGAAGTCAAATCGGAGACATTTACTTTAATATTTACTTCCATACGCACCGAATCGGGAATCGAGTTTATATACAAACTTAAAATTCTTGCATCATTCGATTCAATTATCTGGGCTATCTCACTCACAGTATAATCATTTACATGAACTTCCAGTACAATAATGCCACCCGGTTTTTCAATGGCAGATACTTTTGCAAATTCATGCATTAATTCAGTCAACCTTATCATTCCCAGATATGTATCATCCTCCTCAATCACGGGTATTGCTGTAAGTTTTAATCTGCTGGCAACCTCCAGAATCTCATAAATATGCTGATTGGGATAAACGAAAGCTTTAAAAAGTGAAAGCTTGTGATTGCCAATAGGTTCTTCCGGATTATTTAAATCATAAATATCATCTTCTGAAATCAAACCCAAAAACGAGGATTTATTGACAATAGGCAAGTGGGAGATTTTAAAAAAAGTCATCCAGTTTAGAGCCTCGAGACCTGTATCAGAGGTCCTGATAGGCGCTATTTCATTTGATATGAGGTTTTGGGCTATCATTTATAAATTCTGTCTAAAAAGCTTACCTTTGTGACTTAACAAACGAGTTTCTATATTCTTCTATTTTTTATAACACAAAAATCATGACAAGATTAAGCGTAAATATAAATAAAATTGCAACATTACGAAATGCAAGAGGGGGAAATATCCCGAATGTTTTAGAGGCTGCCAAAAACTGTGAACGATTCGGAGCTGATGGTGTGACAGTGCACCCCAGACCAGACGAAAGACATATCAGATACCAGGACGTACATGATATAAGACCAATCATCAAAACCGAATTCAACATTGAAGGATATCCCAATGAATCATTCATCGAACTCGTAACCAATGTAAAACCCGACCAGGTTACACTTGTTCCTGATCCACCGGGTGCACTTACTTCAAACCAGGGATGGCGCATAGAGGAAAATCTGGATTTTCTGAAAAAAGTTATCAAAACATTCCAAAACTCAGGAATACGAACATCAATATTTATCGAAACCGATCTTGATAATATGAAAAAAGCTACTGAAACTGGCACAAACAGAGTTGAACTTTATACGGAACCTTATGCAGCTAAATTTAATGAAAACAAGGAACAAGCAATAGAACCCTTTATCAGGGCTGCTGAAGTTGCTCATGAGTCGGGACTAGAACTAAATGCCGGGCATGATCTCAATCTGGACAACCTTAAATATTTTGTCGATAATATTCCGTATTTGAAGGAGGTATCCATAGGCCATGCTTTAATTTCCGATTCCATTTATTATGGCCTTGAAAACACCATTCAGTTGTATCAAAGACAAATCAAATAATCAGAATGAAATTGCATTATAGAAAACTTGGAGAGGGAGAACCTTTGATTATTCTGCATGGTCTATATGGCTCATCCGATAACTGGCTGAATATTGGTCAGGTCTTGTCAGAAAACTTCGCGGTTTATATACTGGACCAAAGGAATCATGGAAAATCGCCTAATAGCGACATTCATACTTATCCGTCAATGCGTGATGATTTGCTTAAATTCATGAATGAAAACAATATTCAAAAAGCTAATATACTTGGTCATTCCATGGGTGGAAAATCTGCGGTTTATTTTGCCACAAAATACCCGGAGAGAGTAAAACGCCTGATTGTTGTAGATATTCTGCCAACCCCTTATGCATTAAGTGATTCTGATTCTCCCCAGATTCTAAGTCATAAAAATATTCTCCAAACACTCCAGGGAATTGATCTGAAAAAGATTAAGACCCTAAAAGAGGCAGAGGATATAATGGCCAAAGATATACCTTATCAAAGAGTCAGGCAGTTTTTGCTGAAAAATTTAAAAAGAGATGAAAATAAAAATTTCTACTGGCTGATTAACATTAAAGCCTTGATTGACCATTTACCCAACATCATGGATGGTATAGACACAGATAATCTTTCTGAATCTGAAAAAATTGAAAGTTTTCCGGTTCTTTTTATAAAAGGCGAAAAATCTGAACACATTGGAGACAACGATAAGGAAAAAATACAAAATCTCTTCCCCAAGGCTATCCTGACGACAATAAAGGGTGCTGGTCACTGGGTTCATGCCGAAAAAAGAAAAGAGTTTATTGCTGTAACTAAAAATTTCCTAAAGAATTAATTATCAGTAACAGATTCAATTGAATTCTGGTCTATAATTTTTTCGCCCCGATACCTGAGAAATAACTGCACCACAGCAACAACATCTTTTTCACAATAACTCACAATACGTTCAAGATTGTCTTCTTCCCAATATACTTTACCAACCATACTACCATCAATATCATCCTTAGGAGTGGGAATATCAAAAATATAAGTTAAAAGGTCCAGGCTCGTGTAATTTTTATAATCACCAAATTTCCACAACTCTAAAGTATCAAGAAATGGAACTTCCCAGGGTTTCTTTCCCGGTACATTCAGCATTTCCGGTAGGGGAATTCCATTTACCAACATCCGCCTGGCAATATAGGGAAAGTCAAACTCTTTACCATTATGAGCACCAAGGTATTTATCTCCCCTGGCTGAAAACTTGTTAAGCATCGATGCAAAGTCAGCCAGTAAAAGCTTTTCATCATCGCCAAAGAAGGATTTGATTCTCAATCCATATTCGTTATTACTTTCAGGTTCTTTTATTACACCTACCGAAATACAAACAATCTTTCCAAATTCCGCATATATACCCGCTCTTTCATACACATCCTCAGCAGATTGTTCTTCATCTCTGAATTTGGAGGATTTTCTTTCCCAGAATTCCTTTAATTTATCAGGAAGCTCTTCGAACGTGGGCTTCTGTGGAACAGTTTCGATATCAAGAAATAAAATTTTTGTTAGATCATAGTTTCCAAGCATAAAAAATAAAAATTATTCATCGTATAAATTTTTCTCTATAATAGACGTCAGAATGTCTATAGCCACTCTGTTTTCTCCTCCCTGTGGCACGATAATATCGGCATAGCGCTTTGTGGGTTCAATAAACTGAAGGTGCATAGGTTTTACAGTTTCCAGATAACGCTTCAAAACTGTATTGACCGTTCTTCCCCTTTCGGCAATGTCCCTCTGAATAACCCGCATGAGCCGGTCATCATTATCCGCATCAACGAACACTTTTATGTCTAAAAGGTTGCGCAATTCAGGATTCTGAAGTATAAGAATTCCTTCCACTACAATAACATTTTTCGGTTCAACAGTTACAAAATCATCTGACCTGGTGCAAGTGAGATAAGAATAAATAGGCTGATTGATTGATTTACCAGCCTTCAACTGGCAAATATGATTGGCAAGCAAATCAAACTCAATTGAACTGGGATGATCAAAATTGATTTTTTGCCTCTCCTCCATTGAAATATGACTGTTATCCTTATAATATGAATCCTGCGGAATAACTGCCACTTCATCTCTGGGTAATCCTCTGATTATTTCTTTTACAACTGTTGTTTTACCTGACCCGGTCCCCCCGGCAATACCTACTACAAGCATAAAGATTCAGTTAAAATGAAAAGAGACCACCACTAGCTTTTCTTTTAAGCTTTCTAAAATCTTTTTTAAGAAAACCGTCTGGCCGTTTTCCTTTTACCACAGTATGAAAATCAAAATAATAAAAATTTGCATCTTTTGCTCCCATTAAGATCTTATAACATCTTGCTCTTAACCTGGAACCCTGTGGCCCTACTTTATGAAGGAATACCACGTCTTCATCCTGCTCATTAATAGCCTTTTCGACTTCTTCTCTGGTAACAATTTTAAAATCGTAGGGATAATATTGTTCTATTTCTTCTTTCGTGTTTACATCCTCCGCAAGTTCATCTTTCACTAAATAAAGTGTCTTATCCCGGATATCTTTAATATTTTTGTTATAATAATCAAAGATATTATCTGAGATTATATCGGGATCCTCCTTCATTAACTTCACGTGATTCTGGATAAAACGGAGGATAACGCCAAGTTTATAAGCCCAGTACTTTTCTTCAACCTCTTTATAAGAAACGGGTACAGCTACTATGGTTGGCATATCTTCCAGGAGAACGGTCTTTTCTCCAAGCAGAAGGCTTAAAAACCTGTAACGGGCTTTTGTCTTATCTTTCTCAAAAACAACTATATTTTCAACAAGAAAAGAATATTCCGGATTTTTTCTTTCTTTTTCAAATTCCGGATATTTCATAAACTCATATTCAGTAAGGTCCCAGTTATTCTCTACCGCTGCTTTCATTTTAGGGTTGTACCTTGAGATAGGATTGGGGTCAAGTACTACCTTGGTTTTTGTATTGAAGAACCGGTTTAATTCTTCAACAGTAGGCACATACTCCTGGGCAACTGATGCTGATGCGAGCATTATACCAGCAAATAATATTAAAAATCGTGTTTTCATAAGAATTTATTTAGTGCGTATTTTTTAACAAAGGTACAATATCCGTAAAATTATAAAACATATATCTCCAATTTAAATAAATATTAAAAAATGAACTTTGCTGATTGGCATTTTTTTGTAATTTTAAAAGATATAAAAACGAATTACAAATTAATTATTAATTTTACGCTTAATTATTAATGACCTCAATTTATGAATATTCTCCAAAATATAGGTAGCATTTTTACTGGCAATGCCAACCATTTTACTATTAAAAAGCTAAATCATTTTTTCCTAACCAATCTATTTTCGTTGGTTTCTATAGTTTTGATATTCATTTATGCCATTAATGAATATCTTACGGTCCGTGAGCCAATCATAATAGCTTTAGAGGTTTCTGTGATTGTTCTTTTGTTAGCAAACCTCATTTACCTGAATATCAAAAAGAATCAATCAAAAATTTCCGGGAATATATTTTTAGGTATCCTAGCTGCTTTTCTTATTATAGTTTTAATATCCGGAAAAGTTGGTGAAGAAGATATTCTTTGGTTTGCAGCCTTTCCGGTAATATCTCTGCTTTTGCTCCCTAAAAAAGGGAATATATTGTCTACATTGTTTTTTGTTGCTGTCACAATTATTTTGTTTTTGCCAATCCCATCCCTGTATTCCATCAATTTCCATGTAACTTACAAAATCATATTTATTATTGCTTACCTGGGAAGTTTTATATTGGTAGAAGTCCTGAAGAAAAGCATTACAAGCATTATAGAAAGTCAAAAGAAAGAATTTGCCCAATTACAGGAAGAACTGAAAGAAAAAGAAGATTTTATTTCCAAAGTTTCTCACCAAATCCGTACACCTCTGAATAACATTGTTGTTGTATCAAACATGATAAATCCATCTAAACTTGAGGAAAAGCATAAAGACTATTTTGATACGATACTTGCTTCCACGAATAATATTGTAGATGTTGTAAATAGTTTCTCCGAAATAACAAATGTTGATGTTCAGGAAAGGAAACAGTATGAAATAAAATTCGATTTGCATAATACTCTTCAGAACACTATCAATTTATTTTCAAGCAAAGAAGAACAAAAAGAAAATCGTCCTGAAGTTTCAATAAATTCAGACATCAATTACTCTTTGTTAGGTGATCCTGTAAAGATTAAACAAATATTTCTGAATCTTTTGGAGCAAATTTTAAAGCATTCAGATACAGAAAATAAGAACATAACAATCAGCCTGAAAGAATCAGAAAAGTTAAATGGAACGGTAACAGTATCCTTTGAATTACTTACTAAGGGATTGAGAAATATAGAAGAGTCTATTAAGACCAAATCATCTAAACCCAAAAAGGATCAATTAGTTCAGGTTCTTGAAATAAATATTGCTAAAAGAACTATCAATTCACTTGGTGGCGAACTTCAAATTTCCTCTCACGACGGGGAATACAGCTTCAACTTTGAACTTGATTTTAAAAAAGTTGAAGAAAAAAAAGAAGCATCTAAAAGCTTTGATTATGGATCAGCAGAAACAAAATCAAAATCTGAAGTTGACCTTAAAAATGCCAATGTATTATTGGTTGAAGATAATTTAATTAACCAGAAAATAGTCTTACTCAGCCTTAAAAAAGCTGTTAAAAACGTTGATGTAGCGAATAATGGTAAAGAAGCCCTCGATAAATTTGGATCAGTTAAATACGATATTATTTTAATGGACATTCAAATGCCTGTTATGAATGGTATTGTCACCACCAAGAAAATAAGAAATATTGAAAAAAGCACGAATACTCATACGCCGATTATTGCGATAACAGCCAATGCATTACTTGGTGACAAAGAAGAATGTCTGGCAGCCGGTACGGATGATTATATTAGCAAGCCATTCCAAATTGAAACTTTACTCGAAAAAATGCAGAATCTGTTATAGGGAAGTTTTTCCAACCAAATCATTGGGACGGAAACCAACAATAAGAATATCATCAACCTGCTCCTGCTCACCTCTCCAGTCTTCGATACTCTTATCAAGGTAATATTTCTGCTGTTCCATGGGGAGTTTATGAATTGTAAGCAGCAGGTGCCTGAATCGTCTGTATTTATATTTTTTAGCTTCAGGACCACCAAATTGATCAGCGTAACCATCGGAAAATAGATATATAATATCATCCTCCTTCAAGTCAATGGTTTTCTTTTTTATTTTGGAATCTTCCATAGAGTCTTCGAGCATACCTACGGAAAACCGATCTCCCTTAACTTCCTGTATTTTATTATCTCTAACAAGATAAAGGGGACGAAATGCCCCTGCAAATTCAAGTTGTCTTTTCTTCTTATCAATTATGCATAATGCAACATCCATACCGTCTCTTATTGGTCTTGTATCCCCTCCTTCTTTTGATAAAGTAAGGTATATGCCTCGGTTCAAATCATACAGAATTTTATCAGCCTCGAGTATTTTTTGCTCTGAAGTAATATTATTCAGGAGTTCAACCCCTATAATTGACATAAATGCACCAGGTACTCCATGCCCTGTACAATCCACAACAGCTACAAAAAGTTTATCCTCAACCTGGTTTATCCAATAAAAATCCCCACTAACAATGTCTTTGGGCTTGTATAAAATAAAAGAATCACTTAATAAGTTTTTAAATGCTATATCAGAAGGCAGAAGAGATTCCTGAATTCTTTTAGCATAAACAAGGCTATCGGTGATGTTTTTATTTTTTGCACTCAACTCTTCCTTCTGCTTGGCTACCTGCCGGGCAATGACTTCTCTCTCTTTTAGCTGTTGGTTAGCTTTTCTTAAGCTTCTTGTTCTCCATCTAATAATCCACAATATTAAGAGTAACCCTGCAACAGCATAAGCAAAATATGCAAATTCACTTTTCCAGAATGGAGTTTCAACTATTAAAAAAAGCTCTGTACCTTCTTCATTCCATACCCCATCGTTATTGGTGCCTTTGACTTTAAAATTATATTTGCCGGGGGGAAGCTTTGAAAAGGTTGCATATCTCCTGTTTCCAATGTTCACCCAATAGTTCTCTACTCCTTCTAACATATACGCATAGCGATTTTTCTCTGGCTCTGTCAAATCCAAAGCTGCAAACTCAATCGTTATTAAATTATTCTCATGCGGAATATAAACTGTATCTGTCCCATGCAGTTTGTAATTTTTCTGACCCCTTCCAGTTATTATTTCCAATGAAGTAATAACGATTTCCGGAATATATGAACTCGTTTTTATAGAATCCGGGTAGAAAGCATTCAGACCTGATATACCTCCAAAAAAAAGTTCGCCATCGTCTGCCTTATATGAAGCCAAATGATTGAACTCATAATTTTGCAAACCATCATAAATGCTATAATTGACAAATTCTTCATTGGTAGGGTCAAACTTTGAAATACCCAGATTTGTGCTTATCCAGAGGTTTCCATTATTGTCCTCTAAAATAGAGTAGATTAAGTTATTTGGTAACCCATCCTGTTCAGTATAACTTGTAAAAATTTTTGTAGATGGATCATATTTGTTGAGACCGCCCACGGTTCCAATCCAAATATTATTATTATCATCTTTGTGAAGACATAAAATTTCATTATTCACAAGACAGTTATTACACGATATCTTATCTCTTTTATAAATCTCAAATGTATTCGTAACCCTATTAAGTCTGTTTAATCCATTATTTGTAGCAACCCAGACAATACTGTCACTGGCAACCATTACATCATAAATAAAATTTGAACTCAATGACTCTTTATTATATGAAGTATGATAATAACTCTTTATAATTAAATCGGGGTGTAGAACATGAAGCCCATTTCTTGTTGCAAACCAAAGATTACCATCTGAGTCCTCATCTATTGAATAAATACGGTTATTGGAGAATATCTTTTCGATTGTGGAGTTATTGATTTTATGAAATGATCCTGTATTGAAATCATAATAGGATATCCCATCCTGAGTGCCAATCCAGAGCCTCTGTTTGCTATCTTTAAAAAGTGTATGGACATTATTATCACCAATAAATGCTCTCCTTTCAGTGAAGACCTTTGTTTCTAAAGTTTTGGGATCTAAAACATAAAGTCCTGAATTCCATGTGCCGATCCATATATCGTTGTTTTCATGTTTATAAACAGAGGCTATTAAATTATTCCCAAAAAGGGAATTCCCGTCTTTATCATTTTTATATAATTTAAAACTCTTCAGATTCTTCTGAATTTTAAGAAGGCCCTGTAAAGTTCCTACCCACATAACCTTTGACCTTGATTGTTCAAGGGATTGAATTTCACTGGTAATAGATCGATTTGTATTAAACAAAAACTGATTTGCTGAATGAAAAGCTCCTGTTTCCCTGTCGAATTTATACAGCCCCCCTCCTGTACCTACCCACAAAATACCGCTTTCATCTTCCATTATAGTATTGAAAGAATTCCTGGCCACAGGTTTTTCAAGTTCACTTTGAAAATAATATCTGGTAAAGTTTTCACTTTCAGGGTCAAATTTATTCAGGCCTTTGTCTGTTCCTATCCAAATAGTTCCTTTTCTGTCCTGGTATATATCTTTAACCCTATTGCTGCTTAGACTATTCTCATCGTCTTTTTTATGGTAATACCTTTTAAAAATTTCCAGTTCTTTATTAAATAAACTTAATCCATCCTTTGTCCCAACCCATAGTCTGTCTTTGTTATCTTCAATAATTGAAAAATTACTAGAACCATCATAGTAATTAAAATAGTCATTAAAGTGTTTATAATTTTTAAATTCCTCATTTTCGGGATCAAAACGTGATAAGTAATACAAAGTTTTCACCCATATATACCCATCGCTATCCTGAAAAACTGAAAAAACCTGGTGTTGTGGCAAGCCAGAGCTACTGTCCTCTTCATGTAAATAATTTGTAAATCTACCAGTATAAGGATTATATTTATCCAATCCATAATTGGTGGCTATCCATATATTACCTTTATTATCTTCAAGAATACAGTTGATAACATTATTAGATATAGAATTTGTATCAGCATGTTCGTGCTTAAAAACTGTAAACTCATATCCATCATAACGATTCAGCCCATCCTGCGTTCCAATCCAGAGAAAACCCCGTGAGTCCTGCAAAAGAGAGGTGACATTAGACTGAGAAAGGCCTTCTCCTACGGTAAAAGTTTTTGTATGTGCAATTTGTCCATGAACTAAAATTGTATTGAACAAAAGGATGTATATAATGAACTGTATTTTGTTTATCATTCTCATTGATTGTACCAAATAATACATTGCAAATAGTAATTATAAGGAAATATTCTGTCTATTAGTAACCAAAATTTGCGCTTATTTGCTTTGTTATAAAGTCTAAATTTAAACAAATTATTTCCAATTTCTTAATCAGAGATTCTTTTTAGACACCATCCATCTTTACAAATACAGTCCTGAAGTTCAATATGTTACAGAAAATATGAATTTATAATTGTTAAAAATTGATTTTCGCCGGTAAGATTATTATACGGGAATCATAAAACAAAAACCAGGGTAATGGCATTTTTTCCATTACCCTGATATAAATAAAAGTACAAGTTCTTATTTTATAAATCGAAAATCTTTCCCCGGAAATTTTGCCGATTCCCCAAGCAACTCTTCAATTCTCAGTAGCTGGTTATACTTGGCAATTCTGTCTGAACGGGAAGCCGAACCTGTTTTAATAAGGCCGGTATTCAAAGCTACGGCAAGATCAGCAATAGTTGTATCCTCTGTTTCTCCCGATCTATGACTAATTACGGATGTAAAGGAATTAATACTAGCCATCTGAACAGCATTGATTGTTTCCGTTAAGGTTCCTATCTGGTTGACCTTTATCAGTATTGAGTTAGCTGCTTTTTCTTTTATACCCCGTGATAATCTTTTGGTATTTGTAACGAACAGGTCATCTCCAACCAGTTGAACTCTATCTCCAATTTGTTTGGTAAGCTCCTGCCAACCGGCCCAATCATCCTGATCAAGGCCGTCTTCTATAGATACGATGGGGTATTTCTCTGACCAGACCTTCCAGTAATTGATCATATCATTTGAGCTGAGCTCCTGGTTTGTGGATTCCAGGTAATAAATGCCCTTGTCTTTATTAAAAAATTCAGAAGCTGCCGGGTCGAGGGCTATATAGATATCTTCACCCGGCCTATATCCAGCTCTTTCTATTGCTTTCAGAACTATCTCAATAGCCTCCTCATTTGATTTCAGATCAGGAGCGAATCCACCTTCATCCCCAACATTGGTAGAATGGTTGTTTTCTTTGAGAACTTTTTTCAACGTTTGAAAAACTTCAGCGCCCATGCGGAGGGATTCCCTAAATGTTGGAGCATTCACGGGCATAATCATAAACTCCTGTATATCTATTTTATTATCTGCATGTTCACCTCCATTAAGAATATTCATCATGGGAATTGGAAGCGTGTTAGCATTTACCCCTCCAATATATTTATATAAGGGTTGAACCATCTCATATGCTGCCGCTTTTGCACAAGCGAGAGAAACTCCAAGAATAGCATTTGCCCCAAGTAATTCCTTATTCTCGGTTCCATCCAATTCAATCAATTTATTATCCAGAAGATTTTGTTCTTCAACATATTCACCGATTAAATGGTCTTTAATTTTGGTATTAACATTATTAACTGCTTTTGTTACGCCTTTTCCTAAATATTTACTTTCATCGCCATCTCTTAACTCAACTGCTTCATAAACACCGGTCGAAGCGCCTGAAGGTACAGCAGCACTACCAACACTTCCTTCTTCAGTAACAACATCAACTTCTATTGTCGGATTACCTCTTGAATCCAGTATCTGCCTTGCATTAATATCAATTATTTTACTCATAATCAAACAGTTTTACATTATTAATTAGGATTATTATTACAAGATATCAAATTTATTCAATATAATTCACTTTTCCATATAAAGAAAATATATTATTACGAAAAAAGGGACGGTTTCAGCCGTCCCTTTTTTTCTGAGAGTATATACAATTTTCTATTTATCCGATTCGTCTTTCTTATCTTCTTCCTGATCCTCTTTCTTTTTATTTTCTGCCTTCGAATCTTTTTTCCCGGTCTCTTTTTGCGCTTTAGAAGGTTTCTCTTTCTTTTCTTCCTTTGCTTCCTTCTTCTCTGATTTCTCTTCTTTGTCCTCAGTTTCCTGCACTTTAGTTTCCTCCTGTTTTTCTTCTTTCACTTCCTGCTCTTTTGAAGCTTGAGATTGAGTTTCTTTTTTCTCTTCTTTGGATTCTTCTAATTTGGTATTATCTGTTTTTGTTTCTTCCCCAGTTGTAGATTCGGCAGTTGCTTGTTCTGACGTTTCTTCAGTCTTTTTTTTGCTACCTCCACCTCGTCGTCTTCTTCGCTTAGAAGTTTTTGATTTGGCTTCTGCAGAGGATATATAATTTTCATTATAATCAACAAGTTCAATAAAACACATCTCCGCATTATCACCAAGCCTGGTGCCTGTTTTTAAGATCCTGGTATATCCACCAGGTCTGTCAGAAACTTTTTCTGCCACTTCACGGAAAAGCTCCGAAACAGCTTCCTTATTTTGAAGATATCTAAAAACCACTCGTCTGGAGTGTGTTCTGTCATCTTTAGCTTTAGTAATCAGTGGTTCAATATATGTGCGCAGAGCTTTTGCTTTAGCCGTTGTTGTTTGAACCCTTTTATTTAATATCAAAGATGAAGCCATATTGGCAAGCATGGCCCTTCTGTGTGCACTCTTTCTTCCTAAATGATTAATTTTTTTTCCGTGTCTCATTGCTATTACTCTTTGTCTAATTTATATTTAGAAACATCCATACCAAAACTTAAATTCATTTTATCAAGCAATTCTTCAAGTTCTGCAAGAGATTTCTTACCAAAGTTTCTGAATTTCAACAGGTCGTTTCTATTGTATTGAACCAAGTCTCCCAAAGTTTCAACTTCAGCTGCTTTCAGGCAATTAAGCGCTCTGACAGAAAGGTCTAAATCTGTTAATTTCGTCTTAAGTAGCTGACGCATATGAAGTGCTTCCTCATCAAACTCTTCAGAACCGTACTTTTCCTCTGTATCCAGAGTAATCTTTTCGTCTGAGAAGAGCATCAAGTGGTATATCAATATTTTTGCTGCCTCTTTCAATGCTTCCTTTGGATGTATTGATCCATCAGTTGTAATATCGAAAATTAATTTTTCGTAATCCGTTTTCTGTTCAACCCTGTAATTTTCAATGGAGTACTTAACATTCTTAATCGGGGTAAAAATAGAATCGATTGCGATAACTCCTACCTGATCTTCTTCAGATTTATTCTCCTCAGCCTGTACATAACCTCTACCTTTATTGATGTAAATTTCCATTTGTAATTTCACATCTTTTTCCATTGTACAAACCAAAAGATCAGGATTCAGCACTTCAAAATTATTCAGAAAGTTATTCATGTCACCTGCTCTAAATTCATTTTTCCCTGATATTGTGACATTAACTTTTTCATTCTCAATATCGTCTGAAATTTTCTTAAATTTTACCTGTTTAAGGTTAAGTATCAACTCATTGACATCTTCTATCACACCAGTAATAGTTGAAAATTCGTGATCAACGCCTTCCATTTTCAACTTGGTAATGGCATATCCTTCCAGAGAAGACAGGAGAACTCTTCTTAAAGCATTACCTACAGTAATACCATATCCTGGTTCCAGTGGACGAAACTCAAACTTACCCTGAGTTTCGTCTGATTCTATCATTATAACCTTTTCAGGCTTTTGAAATTCTAGTAATGCCATAAATAAATGTATATTAAATTATTTTGAATACAATTCCACAATTAACTGTTCCTTAATTCTTTCAGGAATTTCTTCCCTTTCAGGAACATTAATAAATTTTCCTGCCATTTTCCCTTCATCCCATTCAAGCCAAGGATAGCTTGAAATATTGGATGAAGCAAGAGATTCACTTATAGCTTCCAGTGACTTGGATTTCTCACGAACACCAACAATATCTCCCTCCTTAACTTGGTATGAGGGGACATTAACAACTTCACCATTCACACTAATATGTTTATGAGTAACCAACTGTCTTGCAGCTCGTCGAGAAGGTGCAATGCCAAGACGGAAAACAACATTGTCCAGACGAGACTCTAATAATTGCAATAAATTCTCACCTGTAATACCTTTGCTTTGGGAAGCTTTTAAGAAAGTGTTATAGAATTGTTTCTCAACCAATCCATATGTATATTTAGCTTTCTGTTTTTCGAGTAGCTGAACTCCATATTCTGAAAGCTTTCTTCTTTTCTTGCTAACACCATGTTGTCCTGGTGGATAATTTTTCTTTTCGAAATATTTATCCGGTCCAAAAATAGGTGCACCCACTTTTCTGGCAATCTTTGATTTTGGTCCTCTGTATCTAGCCATATTTAAATTTTATTTTTCTTAATTTCTATATCAGTTATACTCTTCGCCGTTTTGGTGGACGACATCCATTGTGCGGCAATGGAGTAACATCCACTATTTCGGTTACTTCAATTCCCGCATTATTTATGGTTCGAATAGCAGATTCACGTCCTGCTCCGGGTCCTTTAACGTATACTTTTGCTTTTCTCATTCCCAGGTCATACGCTACTTTGGCAGCCTCTTCTGCGGCAACCTGAGCAGCATAAGGTGTATTTTTCTTGGAACCTTTGAAACCCATTTTTCCTGAGGAAGCCCATGAGATTACTTGCCCTGTATTGTTTGTTAGAGAAATAATCACATTGTTAAAAGAAGCTTGAATATGGGCTTGCCCTGTTGGCTCTACATTAACCTTCTTCTTTCGTGTTACTTTGCTTCGTTGTTTTGCCATAATTCATTTATAATTATTTAACCGCTTTCTTCTTGTTAGCAACAGTTTTCTTTCTACCTTTTCGGGTACGGGCATTATTCCTTGTGGATTGACCCCGTACAGGCATACCACTTCTATGACGTATTCCACGGTAACAGCCAATATCCATCAATCTCTTTATGTTCATGGAAACTTCTGATCTGAGAGAACCTTCCACTTTATATTCCTCATTGAGGATTGTTCTTAAAGTGGCTATCTGGTCGTCAGTCCAATCCTTAACTTTGATGTTTTTATCAATGTTCGCTTCCTCCATAATTTTGGAAGCAGTACTTTTTCCTATACCGTAAATATAAGTCAAAGCTATAACGCCTCTTTTATTTTTTGGTAGATCTACTCCTACTATTCTTGCCATAACTTTTTAAATTTGAGTGCAAAATTAAAAATATTATCCTTGTCTTTGTTTAAACTTCGGATTTTTTTTGTTGATTACGTACAAACGTCCTTTTCTCCTCACGATTTTGCAATCGCTGCTTCGTTTTTTAATTGATGCTTTTACTTTCATTGGTACACGATTTTATTTATATCTGTATGTTATACGTCCTCTTGAAAGATCATAAGGGGACATTTCAACTTTTACTTTATCTCCCGGTAAAATCTTAATATAATGCATACGCATTTTACCGGATATATGAGCTGTAATAATATGCCCATTTTCTAATTCAACTCTAAACATTGCATTTGACAATGCTTCAACTATTGTTCCGTCTTGCTCAATTGATGGTTGTTTTGCCATTTTTTATTTATTAACTTTTTGATTTTCGTCTATATAATCAAATGTTGATAAAATGTCAGCTTCGCCATTTCTTATTGCCAGGGCTAATTCAAAATGCGCAGAATACTTTCCATCCAGTGTTCTGATAGTCCATCCATCCGAATCCTGTTTAATACTTCGTACACCCATATTTATCATAGGTTCGATGCAAATAACTAAACCCTCCTTTAGTTTAGGCCCCCGACCTCGTTTCCCGTAATTTGGGATTTCAGGAGACTCATGCATTTCCGATCCAAGACCGTGTCCTACCATTTCTCTTACTACGGAGAAACCTGCATTTTCTGCATGAAATTGAATCGCATGGCTAACATCTCCCACTCTGTTTCCTGCAATAGCCATTTCAATTCCTTTGAAAAGAGATTGTTTTGTTGTCTCCAATAGTTTTTCTGTGATTTCATCGACCTCACCAATTCTAAATGTATAAGCAGAATCTCCGTAAAATCCATCTTTTTTGGTTCCACAATCAATAGAGACTATATCCCCTTCTTTCAGTTCATATTTTGAAGGGATACCATGAACAACTTCATCATTTAAAGAAGTACACAAAGTATTTGGAAATCCTCCATAACCAAGAAAACCAGGTTCGGCTCCATGATCTCTTATAAACTCTTCTGCTCTTCTATCCAATTCCAGAGTAGTTACTCCTGGTCTAATTAGCTTGCTTACCTCTCCCAATGCTTTCGAAACCAAAAGATTATTCTCTCGTAACAATTCTATTTCTTCTGCACTCTTAACCTTAAGCATTCAAAGAACCTTTTTTTTCATTTAAATTACAGATGCTCCTCCGGCTCTGCCTTTAATTCTTCCTGTCTTCATCAAACCATCGTAATGGCGCATCAATAAATGGCTTTCAATCTGTTGTAGTGTATCCAAAACTACACCCACAAGAATCAATAGTGATGTCCCTCCGTAAAACTGGGCCCACTGGTTATTTACTCCTGCCATCATAGCAAATGAGGGCAAAATAGCTATAAGAGCCAGGAATATGGAACCGGGAAAAGTTATTCTTGACATGATTCTATCAAGAAACTCAACAGTTTTTCTGCCAGGTTTAACCCCAGGTATAAAACCACCATTTCGCTTCATATCCTCAGCCATTTGGGAGGGATTAATCGTAATGGCGGTATAAAAATAGGTAAACAATATCACCATAAAAGCAAAAGTAAAGTTATACCAGAAACCGGTTAAATTTGAAAATGCAGCCGCAAAACCGGTTAAAGCATCAGAATTGGCAAATCCTGCTATAGTTATTGGTACAAACATCAGTGCCTGGGCAAATATGATAGGCATAACTCCTGCTGAATTCACTTTAAGGGGAATGTATTGACGAACACCTCCGTACTGTTTGTTTCCTACTATTCGTTTTGCATACTGTACCGGTATTTTTCGTGTACCTTGCACCAATAGTATGGTCGCGACAAACACAAAGAACAGTATAATCATTTCTATAAGAAAAGCTACAAGGCCACCTCCCTGTTCTTCAAGTCTTGAGACAAACTCAGCAAACAAGGAATAAGGCAATCGAGCTATGATTCCTATCATAATGATGAGTGAGATACCGTTTCCAATACCACGGTCTGTTATTCTTTCACCAAGCCACATAATAAACATTGAACCGGCCGTTAAAATGATAACTGAGGAAATCCAGAAAAAGGATCCTTGAAGAACAAATGCGGTATCCGGTAATTGCATCTGTAAATTTTTCAAATAGGAAGGAGCTTGTATAATAAGAATTGCAACTGTCAAATAACGTGTAATTTGATTAATTTTCCTCCGGCCGCTTTCACCCTCTCGCTGTAACCTCTGGAAATATGGAACAGCAATTCCTAAAAGTTGAATTACAATTGAAGCAGAGATATAGGGCATTATACCCAGTGCAAATATTGAAGCATTGGCGAAGGCACCACCGGAGAACATATTGAGCAAACCTAAAACTCCTCCGGAAGTTTGTTGTTTTAATGCTGTTAACTGATTTGGATCGACACCTGGGAGAACAACAAAACTACCTAAACGATAAATAAGTATAATACCTAGAGTAAATAAGATACGCTGTCTTAAATCTTCTATTTTCCAGATGTTTTGTAATGTATTTAAAAATGCCCTCATTATTATATTATAGTTTTACAACGGTTCCTTCTACTGATTCGATTGCTTCTTGTGCAGTTTTTGAAAATGCATGTGCTTTCACTTCAAGTTTCCTTGAGATCTTTCCATTTCCCAGTATTTTAATTAAACTGCCTTTCTTAGCTAGCCCGGCATTATAGATTGTTTCGACATCAATTGTATCCAGATTTTTATCTTTAGCCAATTCTTCCAGGGTGCTAAGGTTGATAGCTTTATAATCTTTTCTATTTATATTTTTAAACCCATATTTGGGTATTCTTCTGTAAAGGGGCATCTGACCACCTTCAAAACCCAGTTTTCTGGAATATCCGCTTCTGGATTTTGCACCTTTATGTCCTTTTGTTGCAGTTCCGCCTTTTCCTGTACCTTCACCCCTACCCTTACGGATATTACTTCTATTTGAGTTTGGGGCTGGTTTTAAGTTACTTAAGTCCATATTACTGTATGAATTAATTTCTTTTATTTAACTTCTTCTACTTTAAGCAAATGATTCACTTTATTTATCATGCCCTTAATCTGTGGGGTATCCTCCACCTCGACAGGGTTATGCATCTTTTTAATACCGAGTGCTTCAAGTGTTCTTTTTTGCCTCTTGGTGCTCCCTATCTTACTTCTTATCTGAGTAACTTTTAATTTAGTCATGGTCATTCTTTATTTATTATCCATTAAATACTTTATCCAAAGTCACATTTCGTTGTTCTGCTATCGTATAAGCATCTCTCATGTCAAGTAATGCGTTTATTGTAGATTTAACCTGATTATGAGAATTACTGGATCCTTTTGATTTAGCTAATACGTCTGTTACACCTACACTCTCGAGAACTATACGCATAGCACCTCCAGCTTTGACTCCTGTACCATGAGCAGCGGGCTTCATAAATATATGTGCTCCGGAATACTTATATTCGATTTCGTGTGGAATTGTTCCTTTTAAAATAGGTACCTTTACAAGATTTTTCTTTGCAGCTTCTACTCCCTTTGCAATAGCTGTTGTAACTTCTTTAGCTTTTCCCAAACCATAGCCTACAATTCCATTCTCGTTTCCAACAACTACAAGAGCTGTAAAACCAAATTGTCTACCCCCTTTTGTAACCTTAGTAACTCTTCGGATACCAACAAGACGGTCTTTCAATTCTAAATCACTGGTCTTGACTTTCTTAATATTTGTTTCTTTTGACATAATAATTAAAATTTAAGTCCTTCTTTTCTAGCTGCTTCAGCCAATTTTTTAACTCGACCATGATAACGATAACCATTACGGTCAAAAACTACTTCTTTGCTTCCCTTTTCAATAAATTTCTGAGCCGCTAATTTACCAACTTCTTCTGCCTGCTCAGTTTTATTTTTATTTTCAGCCTTTTCGGCAACTTCTTTATTTCGGGTCGAATATGCCATCAATGTACGGCTTTTCTCATCGTCAATAAACTGGACGTATATGTGTTTATTGCTTCGAAAAACAGACATCCTTGGTTTTTCTTCCGTTCCACTAATCTTTTTTCTAACTCTTTTCTTTATTCTGAATCTTTTATCTTTCTTACTTAATGCCATGACTCTTAAGTTTAAAAAGTTTATACACTACCTGCTTTACCTGCTTTACGTCGAATCCATTCACCAACATATCTAATACCTTTGCCTTTATATGGTTCTGGTGGTCTTAAAGCACGGATCTTCGCAGCAACCATTCCCAATAATTCTTTATTATGACTACTTAGAGTTACTTTTGGGTTACTCCTTCTTTCGGTTTTTGCTTCTACTTTTACTTCTTCTGGTATTTCAAAGTGAATAGGGTGTGAAAAACCTATATTCATCTCCAGGATTTGACCTTTAGCTTCTGCTCTAAAACCAACTCCATCAAACTCAAGTTGAATTTCAAAACCTTTTGAAACCCCCTCTACCATATTACTAATCAGAGCCCGATACAATCCATGGAGTGATTTAACCCTTTTTATATCAGTTTTTCTTGTCAATACAACCTCATCCTCTTCAACATTGACTTGTATAGCAGGGTCGATCCATTGGCCTATTTCTCCCTTTGGACCTTTGACATTAACTTCATTATGATCATTAACAGTTATGTTAACTCCTTCGGGTATTTTTACTGGTAAAACGCCTATACGTGACATCTAAATTCCTCCTTTTTAATGTATATAACATAAAACTTCGCCACCAACATTTAACTTTCTAGCCTCTTTATCAGTTACAAGACCTTTAGAGGTGGAAAGAACGGCAATTCCCAGTCCATTGAGAACTCTGGGTATATTATCAGTATCCACATATTTTCTCAACCCTGGTTTACTCACTCGCTGCAGCGAACGAATTGCAGGCTCATTGGTTTTTGGATGATACTTAAGGGCTATTTTGACAACTCCTTGGATATGCCCCTCATCCTCAAATTTATAGCTTAAAATGTATCCTTGTTCGTACAAAATTTTTGTTAAATTTTTTCTAAGGTTGGATGCGGGCATTTCCACAACTTTATGGCCAGCCATCATAGCATTCCTTAACCTTGTCAAATAATCAGCAATAGGATCTGTAACGTTCATTCTTCCTAATCTTTTATATTATTTATTACCAACTTGCTTTCTTTACACCAGGGATAAGACCTTTTGAGGCCATCTCTCTGAATGTTATTCGGCTAACACCAAATTGTCTCATATAGCCTCTTGGGCGGCCAGTAATATTACATCGATTGTGTAATCTCACAGGACTTGAGTTCCTGGGCAGACGGCTTAAACCTACATAATCGCCTTCGGATTTCAGTTTAGCTCTCTTCTTTTCGTATTTCTCGACCATTTTTTGTCTCTTTCTCTCTCTGGCCTTCATTGATTCTTTAGACATAGCTTATTCCTTTTTAAGATTTTTAAAAGGCATACCAAATTCACGTAATAAAGCAAAACCCTCCTCATCTGTTGGTGCATTTGTTACAAACACAGCCTCTAAACCGATAATCTTATGGACTTTATCCATATTAATTTCCGGGAAGATAATCTGTTCTTCCAATCCGAGAGAGTAATTTCCCCTGCCATCGAATTTACTTTCCACACCGTTAAAGTCTTTAACACGTGGCAGCGCTACACTTATTAAACGCTCCAAAAATTCATACATTCTCTCCCGTCGTAAAGTTACCTTAACACCAATCGGTGTATCTTCACGCAGTTTAAAATTCGAGATTGCTTTCTTTGAATATGTTTTGATAGCTTGTTGTCCTGCTATAAGAGTTAATTCTTCCTGAGCCGTTTCAATTAGCTTCTTATCAGCGACGGCTTCACCTACACCACGATTCAAAACTATTTTTTCAAGTCGGGGGACCTGCATAATAGAATCGTACTTAAACTCTTTCATCAGTGCAGGGACAATTTCTTCTTTATATCGTTTTTGTAGAACTGGCTGATAATCCATTATTTAATCTCCTCCCCTGATTTTTTTGAGTAACGCACTAATTTTCCGTTGTCATCAAGTTTTCTTCCAATTCTTGTTGGTTCACCTGTTCCGGGGTCCACTAACAATAAGTTAGAAACATGAACAGGCGCTTCTTTTTTTATTATTCCCCCCTGAGGGTTGTCAGAATTGGGTTTAGTATGCTTGGAAACGATGTTGATTCCTTCAACAAGGGCTTTTTCTTTTGCCGGGTAAACTTCGAGAACCCGTCCTTGTTGTCCTTTGTATTCACCAGTATTGACGTATACTGTGTCGCCCTTCTTAATATGTAATTTTCTTCTTTTTTGCATTGATCCGATTTTTTATAGTACTTCTGGTGCTAAAGAGATAATTTTCATATATTTTTCACGTAATTCACGTGGTATAGGACCAAAAATACGTGTTCCACGAATTTCTCCTAAATTATTTATTAAAACACATGCATTGTTGTCGAATCGGATGTATGACCCATCTTTTCGGCGAACTTCTTTTTTGGTTCTAACAACTACTGCCTTGCTTACGGTACCTTTCTTTACTTCAGAAGAGGGTAACGCACTACGGACGCTAACGACTACTTTGTCCCCTATAGAGGCATATCTTCTTCCACTGCCCCCTAAAACCCGGATAACTTTCACTTCCTTAGCGCCGCTGTTATCAGCAACATTTAGTTTACTTTCTTGTTGTACCATGGTTTATTATTTAACTCTTTCTAATATTTCAACTAATCTCCAGCGTTTTCTTTTGCTTAACGGGCGAGTTTCCATTATCTTAACAGTATCCCCTTCGTTACAATCGTTTTTGTCATCGTGAGCAACAAAAGTAGATCTCCTGTTGATAAATTTACTGTATTTGGGATGCTGAACTCTTCGTCGCACCTCGACTACGATAGATTTCTCCATTTTATTGCTAATAACGATACCTACTTTCTCTTTCCTAAGATTCCGTTTTTCCATTTTACCTATGGTTATTTATTATCAGTTTCTTGCTTTTCTTCTTTCAAACGCTTATTCAGCTCTGTCTTCATACGGGCCACATTTTTTTTCACTTCTGTAATTTTGTTAGGATTATCCAGAGGTGAAACAGCGTGGCTCATTCTTAGCTGGGATAAATTGGCTTGCTCACTCTCCAATCTTTCTTGCAACTCTTTTGTTGTAAATTCTCTTATTTCAGAAGGTTTCATTTTAGTTTAGTATTGTTTATTCAACATAATCTCTTCGAACAATAAATTTGGTCTTAATTGGTAGCTTTTGTGCAGCAAGTCGAAGTGCTTCCTGAGCTACGTGTTTTGGTATTCCTTCTGCTTCAATAAGGATTCTTCCAGGTTTAACAGGTGCAACGAAACCTTCCGGATCCCCTTTACCTTTACCCATTCGAACTTCAGCAGGTTTACTGGTGACTGGCTTATCTGGAAAAATCCGTATCCAGATCTGACCTTCTCTTTTCATGTAACGAGTCATAGCCTGACGCGCAGCTTCTATTTGCTTTTGGGTTATCCAGGTTTGCTGCATCGCTTTAAGACCAAAAGATCCGAAAGCCAGTTGACTTCCCTTAACGGAAAAGCCTTTCATTTTACCTTTCTGCGACCTTCTAAACTTTGTCTTCTTTGGTTGTAACATTAGTCTAAAATTTTAACTATTTCCTTTTTCTTCTTCCTTTTGATTTGGAACCTTTCCCAGATGTTGTGGTAGCGGGTGTCAAGTCCACCTTACCGTAAATTTCACCTTTAAAGATCCAAACCTTAATACCAATAAGACCTACTTTTGTAAGAGCTTCATCAAGTGCATAGTCGATATCAGCCCTGAATGTATGTAGCGGTGTACGGCCTTCTTTATATACTTCCGTTCTTGCCATCTCTGCTCCACCTATACGACCAGAAATCTGCACTTTTATCCCTTCAGCTCCCAATCTCATAGTCGATGCAATTGCCATTTTAATAGCCCTACGGTAAGAAATCATTCCTTCAATTTGCCTGGCTATTCCATTGGCAACCAGAGTAGCATCCAGTTCGGGACGTTTTACTTCGTAAATGTTAATTTGAACCTCTTTCTTAGTAAGCTTTTTCAATTCTTCTTTAAGCTTATCTACTTCCTTCCCACCTTTACCAATAATGATTCCGGGTCTGGCAGTATGAATAGTTATGGTTATAAGTTTAAGCGTTCTTTCAATTATAATTTTTGAAATGCTTGCTTTAGCCAGTCGTGCACGCAAATATTTACGAATCTTGTCATCTTCTATAAGCTTGTCCGTATAGTCCTTACCACCATACCAGTTAGATTCCCAGCCTTTGATGATACCTAATCGATTACTTATTGGATTAACTTTTTGTCCCATCTATTCTTGGTTTGATTTTGAATCGTTTTTATTATCTTCCTTATTGTCCGAATTTTTAGCCTGGTTTGCATCCACCTTCTCAGCAGTTTTTGCTTCATTTAAATCCTCCAAATGGAGGGTAACATGATTTGAACGCTTTCTGATGAGGTGGGCGCGTCCCATAGCTTCGGGTCTAATTCTCTTAAGTGTTCTTGCGTTATCAACTCGAACTGAGCTGACAATCAAATGACTATCTTCAATCCTAACTCCTTCATTCTTATTTTGCCAATTAGAGATAGCAGAGAGCAGTAATTTTTCCATATGATTGGATGCAGCTTTAGGGCTATATCTAAGCATATCGAGTGCCTGATTAACCTCTTGTCCCTTTATCATATCTGCTACCAGTCTCATCTTCCTGGGAGCTATCGGGCAGCCCTTAAGTACTGCGAAATATTGTTTTTTCTTTTCCTCTTTTATTTTTTCCGCTCTTAAACGTTTTCGTGCACCCATTATTCAAATTTTTTCAAGATTAATTATTTACCTTTTTTGGTTGGATGACCTTTAAATTGTCGAGTTGGAGCAAATTCGCCAAGCTTGTGTCCAACCATATTTTCTGTAATATAAACCGGAATAAACTTATTCCCGTTATGTACAGCTATAGTATGACCTACAAAATCAGGAGTAATCATGGAATGTCTTGACCAGGTTTTAAGTACTTTTTTCTTTCCTGATTCATTCAATTCCATAACTCTCTTCTCTAACTTGTACTCTACAAAAGGTCCTTTTTTTAATGAACGACTCATAATTGATAATTGGTTAATCGTTTATTTTCTACGTTTTTTCCTTCTCTCTACAATATATTTATTAGATTGCTTCTTGGGCTGTCTTGTTTTGTAACCTTTAGCAGGCATACCGGTTCTTGAACGAGGAATGCCACCTGAAGCTCTACCTTCTCCACCACCCATCGGGTGATCTATTGGGTTCATAGCAACGCCGCGCACTCGTGGTCGTCTTCCAAGCCATCTTGCTCTTCCGGCTTTACCGGATGAAAGGATAATGTGATCAGAATTTGAAACCGTCCCAATTGTGGCTTTACAGGTTGTAAGTACCATTCTTGTTTCACCTGAAGGAAGCTTAACATTAGCGTATTTTCCTTCACGGGAGGTTAATTGGGCATATGTGCCGGCGCTTCGAGCCATTACGCCGCCTCTTCCGGGACGCAATTCGATATTGTGGATAATTGTTCCTAAGGGTATATCAGATAAATATAATGCATTACCAATTTCTGGAGCCACATTCTTTCCTGATTCAATAACCTGTCCAATTTTCAAACCATTAGGTGCAAGAATATATCTCTTTTCACCATCTTCATATACTACCAGTGCAATTCTAGCTGATCGGTTCGGATCGTATTCAATTGATTTCACCTTAGCTTTCATGCCTTCCTTATCCCTGTTAAAATCAATAATACGATATCGTCTTTTGTGACCACCGCCCCGATACCTGATAGTCATTCTTCCGGCGTTATTTCGTCCACCTGTATGTTTTATGGGTTGCAACAAAGACTTTTCTGGCTCCGATTTAGTAACAGTATCGAATGCACTGATTAATTTATGTCTTTGTCCCGGTGTTACTGGTTTTAACTTTCTTACTGCCATAACTTATATTTCCTATATATTGCTGTAAAAATCAATAGTATCACCTTCTGATAAAGTAACTATAGCTCTTTTATAGTCATTCTCTTTTCCTCGGATAATACCGGCTTTAGTATACCTCATTCGCTCTTTTCCACGATAATTCATAGTATTGACTGATTCAACGGTTACTCCGTACATTTCTTCGATAGCATTTCTAATCTGCAATTTGTTTGCCTTTCTATCTACAATAAAACCGTATTTATTCAGGGTTTCTCCCTGTTCAGTCAACTTTTCAGTAATTATCGGCTTTTTTAATATATCTTTTATTTCAGCCATATCTTAAGCACTTAAATGTTTTTCCAATGTTTTTAAAGAACCTTCAAAGAAAACAACTGTATTCGCTTTCATTATTTCATAAGTATTCAGCTCATCAACTGGCATTACTTTTACATTAGGAATATTTCGCGATGATAGAAAAATATTTCTGTCGTGTTGTTCTAAAACCAATAAGAGGTTCTTATTATTTTCATCTAATTTGCTTCGAATTTCGGCAAAACTCTTCGTTTTGATTTCATCAAGATTGAAATTCTCCACTACTTTGAGGGCGTTATCTTTCACTTTATATGAAAGAGCTGATCGTCGGGCCAGTTTTTTTAGTTTTCGATTCAATTTGAATCTGTAATCTCTGGGTCTGGGCCCAAAAGTTCGACCCCCACCACGGAAAATAGGTGACTTAATATCGCCCGCTCTTGCTGTTCCCGTACCTTTTTGCCTTTTGATTTTCTTTGTACTACCGGTTATTTCGTTACGCTCTTTGCTTTTATGAGTACCTTGTCTGTTGTTAGCCATAAATTGTTTTACATCCAGATAAATGGCATGATCATTAGGCTCTATAGCAAAGATGCTATCGTTAAGTTGAGCTTTCTTTCCGGTATCTTCTCCTGCTTTATTTAAAACTGGTAATTCCATTACTTTTCTATAATTAAATATGAACCTTTATGACCTGGTGCAGAACCTTTAACCAATAATAAATTCTTTTCAGGTATTATCTTTACAATACGCAGGTTAATAACTTTAACCCTTTTACCTCCGGTTCGGCCTGCCATTCTCATTCCCTTGAAAACCCGGGAAGGATCAGACGATGCACCAACAGAACCGGGCGCTCGCTCTTGATCGGCCTGTCCATGTGTTTGGCCTCCAACCCCACCAAATCCGTATCTTTTCACAACACCCTGAAATCCTTTTCCTTTTGTAATACCGGATATATCAAGCCAGGTATCATCATGAAAAAGATCTACGGTTATTGTATCTCCTAATTTATATTCCTTTTCGAACCCTCCTAATTCAGCCATCATTCGTTTAGGAGCTGTTTTGGCTTTCTTAAAATGACCTAATAAAGGTTTTGATGTACTCTTTTCCTTTTTGTCATCGTAAGCGAGTTGTAAGGCAGAATATCCATCTCTTTCCTCAGTCTTTACCTGAGTAACAACACATGGTCCCGCCTCAATTACAGTGCATGGTATGTTTTCACCATTGGCACCAAATACAGAAGTCATTCCAATTTTCTTTCCTATTAATCCGGCCATTTTGTGTGACTTTAGTTATTAAACTTTAATTTCAACCTCTACACCACTTGGCAATTCCAATTTCATCAAAGAATCAATGGTTTTTGGTGTCGTACTGTAGATATCCATTAATCTTTTGAATGAGCTCAGCTGGAATTGTTCTCTGGCTTTCTTATTCACAAAGGTGGCTCGATTAACCGTAAAAATGCGCTTTTTAGTAGGTAACGGAATAGGTCCGCTTACCACCGCGCCTGTAGATTTAACAGTCTTTACAATCTTCTCAGCGCTTTTGTCCACCAGATTGTGGTCGTAGGACTTTAATTTTATTCTGATTTTCTGACTCATTATTAATAGTATTTATACTAACTCAATTTTACCCTTTGCTTTTTCAATAATTTCTTTTGCTATATCCTTGGGCACTTCAGCATAATGTGAGAACTCCATTGAAGAAGTTGCACGTCCTGAAGTGATAGTTCTTAATACGGTTACATAACCAAATTTCTCTGCCAAAGGTACTTTTGCTTTAATAACCTTTGCACTTCCTTTGTTTTCCATTCCTTCGACATTACCCCGTCGTTTATTAAAGTCAGCGATTACATCGCCCATATATTCTTCAGGGGTAACTACTTCTGCAGACATAACTGGCTCAAGCAAAACAGGTTTAGCTTTCACACCTGCATTTCTGAAGGCAATCTTAGCAACAGTTTCAAATGACAATTGATCGGAATCCACTTCATGGTATGAACCATCATATAGTTCAACTTTCAGACTATCTACAGGGTAACCTGCCAGGACACCATTAAACATGGCATTTTTAAATCCTTTTTCAACAGATGGAATAAACTCTTTTGGAATATTACCGCCTTTAACTTTATTGATGAATTGTAAGCCCTTGTAATCTTCATCGGCAGGACCGATCTTAACATTAATTTCGGCAAACTTACCGCGGCCACCGGTTTGTTTTTTGAACACCTCATTATGTTCAACTTCAACAGTAAATGCTTCCTTATAATTAACCTGGGGTGCACCTTGGTTGGCATCCACTTTAAATTCACGCTTAAGTCGATCTAAAATCACCTCAAGATGAAGTTCACCCATGCCATTAATAACAGTTTGACCGGAATCATCATCGGTTTTAACAGTAAAGGTGGGATCCTCTTCTGCAAGTTTGCCCAGTGCAATATTTAATTTGTCGTAATCTTTCTGAGTTTTAGGTTCAACAGCAACACCAATAACAGGCTCAGGGAATTCAATAGATTCCAGTAAAACTGGTTTGTTTGAATCGCACAGAGTATCACCCGTTCTCAGGTCTTTAAATCCAACAGCTGCGCATATATCCCCTGCTGTAATTTCCTCTTTGGGATTTTGTTTATTGGCATGCATTTGGTAGAGTCTGTTAACTCTCTCCTTTTTATCTGTTCTTGGATTAAACAAAGTAGATTTGGAGGTAACTTTACCGGAATAAACTCTCATGAAAGCAAGGCGACCAACAAACGGGTCGGTTGCAATTTTGAAAACCAACGCTGAAGTAGGTTCAGTAGAATCCGGTTTTCGGGTTACTTTTTCCCCGGTTCTTGGATGCTTTCCTTCAATTGCGCTTATGTCTATAGGACTGGGCAAGAAGGCAATGATTGAGTCCAGCAGTTTCTGTACACCTTTATTTTTAAAGGCTGAACCACAAAGAACTGGTACAATTGTCATATCGATGGTAGCCCTTCGAATAGCATCAACCATGTCATCTCTTGTAATAGAATCCGGGTTTTCAAAATACTTTTCCAGTAAGGCATCGTCATATTCTGCAACAGATTCTATTAGCTGTCCTCTGTACTTTGCTGCTTCTTCTTTTAACTCCTCAGGTATTTCTTGATATTCGTAATTTGTTCCTAATGTCTCATCGTCTACCCAAACTACGGCTTTATTTTCAATTAAGTCTACAACACCTTTAAATGTATCTGCAGAACCTATGGGAATCTGCAAGGGCACAGGGTTTGCATTAAGTTTATCTTTAATTTGACTAACTACAGAGTAATAATCGGCACCTATGCGGTCCATCTTATTTACGAAAGCCATTTTAGGCACGCCGTATTTGTCAGCCTGATGCCATACAGTTTCTGATTGAGGCTCAACACCTCCGACAGCACAAAAAACTGCAATAGCGCCATCCAAAACACGCAAAGATCTTTCAACTTCTACTGTAAAATCCACGTGTCCTGGAGTATCTATAATATTAATTTTGTATTCATCATTGTTGTATTTCCAGAAACAGGTTGTTGCAGCAGAAGTAATGGTAATACCTCTCTCCTGTTCCTGAACCATCCAATCCATCTGCGCATCTCCTTCATGAACTTCACCAATCTTATGAGTGATACCGGTATAATAAAGAACTCGCTCGGTAGTTGTTGTTTTACCGGCATCAATATGCGCCATTATCCCTATATTCCGTGTATATCTTAAATCCGTACTCATCCCTTTTTCTTCTCTTCTTTTCCTTTTTTATATATTAGAATCTAAAATGTGCAAATGCTTTATTTGCATCCGCCATTCTGTGAATTTCTTCTTTTTTCTTGAATGCTCCGCCCTCTTCGTTGTATGCGGCAATAATTTCTGCTGCCAGCTTCTCCTGCATACTTCTACCGCTTCTTTGTCTTGCAAATTTTATCAGGTTCTTAATACTGATTGACGTCTTTCTGTTGGGGTTAACCTCTTGGGGTACCTGGAAGGTTGCTCCACCAATTCTTCTACTTTTAACCTCTACCAAGGGAGCCACATTTTCCAGTGCTTTTCTCCAGATTTCCAAAGGACTGTTTTCATCATTCTTCATTCTTTCACCAACTATGTCCAGTGAATCGTAGAAAATCCTGAATGCAACAGCTTTTTTACCATCAACCATTAAGTCATTGACAAATCGCGTAACTAGTGTATCGTTATATCTAGAATCTGGTAAACGTCCTTGTTTGCTTGCTTTATACTTCCTCATTGTTCAATTACTTTTTAGGTTTTTTAGTCCCGTATTTTGATCTACCTTGTAATCTGCCTTCCACACCAGAAGTGTCCAAGGTACCACGAACCAAGTGGTATCTAACACCGGGGAGATCCTTAACCCTACCTCCGCGGATCAAAACAACAGAGTGTTCCTGAAGGTTATGTCCCTCGCCGGGAATATAAGCATTCACTTCTTTTCCATTGGTCAAACGAACTCTGGCAATTTTACGCATTGCTGAGTTAGGCTTCTTTGGTGTTGTAGTGTATACTCTGGTACACACACCTCGTTTTTGCGGACAAGAATCTAAAGCCGGAGCTTTTTTCTTCTTTTCAACTTCCTTTCGTCCTTTCCTAATTAATTGCTGTATTGTTGGCATATAATCAGTTTAATTAAAATACTGTTTCCAAAATCGGTTCGCAAAGGTATTTTTTTTTTACAAAATACCCAATTATTTTTCAATTAATTTCAAATTATTTTAAACTCAACATAATCCCGCTCATAGGGATTTTCAATAAATTGACCGTTCATTACGGGACCGCAAAATTAAAATGTTTTTCTTTAAATTCAAACTTTTAACTCTTTTAAATTCTTATAAAAGTCTAATTTCTAAATAATTTAACAAACTAATATTATTAGATACCACAACGAGTGCAAATTACAGGCTCCCGATTCTGCTTTTTAGATTACGATGTATACTGGTTCTTATTGTACTCATAATTTATTTACCTAAAGATTATTATCAATAGCATTCTTTGAACATTATGATGGTTTATGGAGTAATATCAAAAAAATAATGAAAGCATTTATATTTTGGTGGGTCAAATTAAATCAGTAAGAAAAATCTTACCTTTGTTTTCGTGAAAGAGTTATTTTATGCATCAATTCAATGATTTAACACCCATTCACCAATGGTTTAGCAATATTACCAGGGGACCTCTGATAATCAGCGGACCCTGCTCTGCCGAAAGCAGAAATCAATTGCTTGAAACTGCAACACAACTTTGTCAAGTTAAAGAGGTCAGTATTTTCAGGACAGGAATATGGAAACCCAGAACCAGACCAGGATACTTTGAAGGTGTGGGTGAGGAAGGGCTTGAATGGTTAGAAGAAGTAAAACAAAAAACAGGTTTTCCTGTTGCTGTGGAAGTTGCAAATGCTCATCATCTGGAGTTAGTATTAAAGTACAATATAGATATGGTATGGATTGGGGCTCGCACAACCTCTAATCCATTTTCAATTCAAGAAATTGCCAACAAATTAGCTGGAGCAGATATTCCTGTTTTAGTAAAAAATCCTATAAATCCAGATTTAAATTTATGGATAGGTGCGCTCGAACGCATACATGATGCCGGCATTAGAAAACTAGCGGCCGTTCACAGAGGTTTTTATCCTTTCGAACAAACCCATCTGAGAAATATACCCAAATGGGAAGTGCCTATAGAGTTAAAAACCCGGATAAATGAAATGCCAATAATATGTGATCCAAGCCATATTGCAGGTAACAGAGAGCATATTGCTGATATTTCTCAAAAAGCTCTTGACTTAAACATGGATGGCTTAATGATTGAAAGTCATTTCGACCCGGATAAAGCGCTAAGTGATGCCCAGCAGCAAATTACCCCACAAAATCTTGATACATTATTACAAAATTTGATATACCGGTCTATTGAATCAGGGGACGCTCTTTTTCAGGATACCATGGAAACATTAAGAGAGAAGATTGATTCTATTGACGAACAGATCATAGAGCTCCTGGCAAAAAGAATGGATGTTGTCGAAGAAATAGCTAAATACAAAAGCCAAAAAAAAGTAACCATTTTCCAGTTAAGAAGATGGCAAAAAATAATATCATCCAGGTTATCCCGGGGAAAAAGACTGGGTTTATCAGAAAAATTTATCAGAGAATTATTGCAATTGGTTCACAAAGCATCTATTACAAGACAAAATGAAATCATGAACCAAATGAAAAAGAATAATGATAATAAAGATTAATCAGCATCTGCTCCTCTTACCTCGTATTCATAACCTTCCATAACAGGATTTGCAAGAATTTTGTTACAAGCTTCATTCACTTTCTCAAGAGCTTTTTCTTTGCTTTCTGCCTCAATCTCCATTGTAATATGCTTTCCAATCCTTACGTTATCGACTTCTTCAAATCCAATCTTTTTCATACTATGTTGAACAGCTTTACCTTGTGGGTCAAGTAAAGCTTTTAAGGGCATAACATTAATTTCGGCAATAAACTTCATTTCATTATCTATTAAGTTGTAAGACATTCATTAAAACAGAAAGAAAAATATATAAAATAACAGCTAAGCTGATTCCAATTGTTTGCAATGTTACCAATAAAATAATAGAAATACCAATAAAAATATATTGAATTTCATTTCCTTTCCAGCAGTAATGCTCAAATTTAAGAGAAAACATAGGGAATTTTATAACCATTAATACCGAAAATACAACAACCATTAGTAACCAATTGACTTCATGAATATAGAGTTTCCCGCCAAGATGGCTTTGCATATTATAAACGGCTGAAATAAAGAACAATGCTACTGCTGGAACGGGCAAACCTGTGAATCGGTTTTTTTGCTGGTCATCAAGATTGAAAACAGCCAGACGTATAGCTGCAAAAACAGTGATCAAAAAAGGAGATAGCAGTATAACCAGGTTTTCAGCTCCGACAAATCCAATTTCTGTTGTCAGATAATTTTGAAGGATAATTTTTTTTAAGTACATGTGCAACATGAAAGCAGGAGCAAATCCAAAGCTCACTATATCTGCAAGAGAATCCAGTTGCTTCCCTAATGGTGACCCCGTTTTAAGCATTCTGGCAACCCAACCATCAGAAAAATCAAATATAGCACCAATAAATACCAGCAATGCCGCTACAGAAAAATTTCCCACAGCCGAAAAAGCAACAGAAATCATCCCTGCCATCAAATTTAGCAGGGTTATAAAATTAGGTATTTGCCTTATTATGCTTCTCAACAGATGTAAGGTTTTATTCTAAAGAATTACAAAAATAAAGTAAAATATAATCCGGCAAACAAGTTTTAGTAATTTAAAATCTTCGGCAAAATATAATTTTTATCTTTGTCTGTTACAAATACCTTGTTATCTGATGAAAATTGCTGTTGATTTTGATGGCACCATTGTTGAAAATAAGTATCCCAAAATAGGGAAACCCAAGCTATTTGCTTTTGAAACTCTACTCCAATTGCAGAAGGACGGTCACCTTATTATTTTGTGGACCTTCAGATCAGGCCGTCAGCTTGACGAAGCCGTCGAATTCTGCCGCAGTAACGGATTGGAATTTTATGCAGTTAATAAAAACTACCCGGAAGAAAAATTTGATTCTACAATCAGTAGAAAAATAGATGCGGATATATATATTGATGATAAAAACCTGGGTGGATTTCCTGGCTGGAGTGAGACATGGGCTCTACTAAATCCTGATGTCTATGGAAAAAATACATATTACTCCTCTGGAAAATCTTCCCGCTCATTTTTCAAAAAAATATTTGGAAAAAACAAATACCTTACATTATGACTTTCAGACAAATTATTACTCTTCTCCTTATCCCGGGCTTCTTTTTGGCTACAACATGTTCAAGAAAAGAAGAAGACAAAAGCACAGCATCCGAAAGAGAAAAAAACAGGACAGAAAAAAAGCAGGAGAAGATTGCTGAATTATATACAGATTCCAAAAAATCAGAACACACGATTGGTGATAAAATAAAATTCACCATTCAATTACCCGACACTATATCCAGTGACTCTGTGCGCATATATGTAAATGACGAATTATGGGATGTGTTAAATAAAAATGTGAAAGAAAAATCAATTACAACGAATAATTTTCCGGTGGGTGGTAATAATTTCAGATTTGAAGCCTACCTCAGTAACGGGCAAACGGATGTACTTTATAAAAGATTAACATTCAAATCGAATATAATTCCGAAAAAATATACAGCAAAAATCATAAAAACTTACCCCCATGATCCAGGGGCATATACCCAGGGTTTATTTTATGAAGATAGGTTTTTATACGAAGGAACCGGTAACAGAGGCAGCTCTTCGTTAAGAAAAGTAAACCTTTCGGACGGTGAATTAATTAATAGTTTAGCGCTCCCATCGCAATATTTCGGAGAAGGGATAACTTCTTACAAAGACAAAATCATTCAACTAACATGGACTTCGAGGACCGGTTTTGTGTATGACAAAGAAAGGTTTAAACTGATCAATAAAGTACGCTATCCAACGCAGGGCTGGGGAATTACCACTGACGGGGAAAAGCTGATAATGAGTGATGGTAGTTCCATTATATACTTTTTAGACCCGGAATTTTTCTCGGAAATTGGTAGAATTGAAGTATATGACAATAACGGACCTATGAAGAATTTAAATGAACTTGAATATATCGATGGAAAAGTATACGCCAATATATGGCAGGAATCATATATAATTGCTTTTGATCCAGAAACAGGTAAGGTTCTGGAAAAAATTGACTGCAGCAACCTGGTTCCTGAAAAATACAAACAGGATAATGACAATGTACTTAACGGTATAGCTTATGATCAGAAAAATGGCAGAATTTTCATGACCGGCAAGAGATGGTCAAAAGTATATCAGGTCAAATTTATCAAACATAAATAATAGCTTTTGTAAGTAACCAATGAAGCTATTTTCAGAATAAATTCTTCCTAAAATAGACTAAATATAAATAATTCACTCTCCCCCCTTCTATTTATATTTTCTTTACATTTGAATAATCCGCACATTAACAACTATGCGTATTACTAAATTTAACTATTATGAAACAACTATCATTAATCGGAAGAATACTCTTTGCCTTACCATTTGGCATCTTCGGACTAAACCATTTTTTAATGGTCGATTTTTTCACTGGGATGCTTACCTCCTTTATTCCCGGTACTGGCTTTACTGTACTGTTATCAGGTGTATTCCTGATTCTTGCAAGTGTAAGCATCATAATAAAAAAATACATCAGAATTTCTTGCTATCTTTTAGCCGCCATGCTTCTTATCTTCATTCTCTCTATTCATATTCCGGGTCTTTTTGAACAAGGAGAAACTCCCAGAATGGCAATGATGCAACTCCTCAAAGACACATCGCTGATGGGTGGTGCAATAATGATAGCATCAACCTTTGGTAGTGAAAATGATAAGAATAATTAATTTAGTTAAGATAATCTCTGACAAAAATTACAGAATAGGAATACTGACCATTTAAATAAGCAATATTACAAAACGATATTATATAAAATGAATAACTTATAAAACTTATTATATTTCAAAGTAAGAAAATCCTATTCAAAACCCTAAAACCTTTACCTATGAAAACAATTCTTTACCTGACCTTACTTCTATTTATTGCAGGCTGTCAACAGGCATCATCTCCTTCTGACAAGGAGAATAAGGAAGCAGATATTAAAAGTAACAAAACCCTTACTATTCAAGTTGACGGTATGACCTGTACTGGTTGTGAAACAGCAATCGAAAATAAAATCAGGGGACTACCGGGAATTGCTAATGTAACAGCAGATCATGAAAAAGGACTGACCACTATAGAATTCGATTCCAGCAAGGTGAATAAATCCTCTTTTGAATCTGCTATTGAATCGACTGGAT
Source organism: uncultured Bacteroidales bacterium (assembly GCA_964585385.1). Taxonomy (GTDB): domain Bacteria; phylum Bacteroidota; class Bacteroidia; order Bacteroidales; family UBA12077; genus JAGXLC01. Next base: position 60,020 of record CAZPDP010000005.1, on the reverse strand, counting down.
ATCAGGTTATTAAAAAATAGTTAGGGATTATCAATAAATCCACTTAAAGAGGCTTTATATTAACCAAGACCTTATTATTTAGACTTATTATGTATAAGTTTAACACAATTTTCAAAAATTTCTATTATCTGCAGAGTTCACAAAATTTCTATATTTTTATAAAAATTTACTTTCTTCATCTTGAAGGAAATAAGACTGAGAGCAGATTACACAGGGCTTAACAAAAATGAAGGATAACAACTTACTCATTGAAAAACTTAAGGTATTGGTCAAACTTAATAAAATATACATAACATTTGCTGTTGGGATAACGACAGCAGTAGGGTACATTGTTAAAAAACAGGCTTTAGATCCAGATATGCTCTGGGCTGTTTTGGGTATATTTATTCTGGCTTGCAGCTCATCAGTTATCAATCATATTCAAGAAGAACGCACAGATTCATTGATGGAAAGAACACAAAAGCGACCTATTCCTGCAGGCGAAGTATCCAAATCTTTTGCATGGTGGCTTGCATCTATTGAGTTTATTGCTGCAGTTCTCATTCTTTATTTGTTTTCAGGCTGGCTCGTGCTTCTATTGGCTCTTACAGCATTCATATGGTACAATATTATTTACACTAACCTCAAAAAAATAACTGCTTTTGCTGTTATTCCGGGGTCAATAATCGGAGCCATACCTCCTTTAGTGGGCTGGGTTGCTGCCGGTGGAAGTTTAATTGAATCCAATGCCATTATGCTGGGCCTATTCTTTTTTATATGGCAAATACCTCATTTCTGGATGTTGGGTTTGCATTTTGCTTCTGACTACAAAAAAGCAGGATTCCCTGTCCTAACTGATTTATTTTCAAAAACTCAAATTAGAAGACAGCTCTTCCTGATGATTTTGGGAAGTTCTGTAATGGCAATTATTATGGCATTTTCAAGCCTTGTTTCATCAAATACTATAACAATCATCATTCTTATTTTATCTATTGGCCTCGTTATTCAATTCAGCAGATTACTCAACAAGAAGGAAAAAATGCAACTAAATATACACTTTCGTTCTATAAATTATTATGTATTGTTGGTAATAATACTTTTATGCATAGATCATTTAATTTAAGCAAATTTATACAGCGACTTATATGATAATTTCTACAAAATTCTATAAACCTATCCTGAAAGCCTGGATAATTTTAATTATTACAGGCATTAGCTTTCAATCAGGAAAAGCTGCAAAAATCGATACAAGTTCCCATTCAACTCATCAAAGTACTCATAATCAACATGCCATAAATGTAGGAAAACGTTTGTTTCATGGTTTAATAAGTACAGGGGAGCAAACCGTTAATTGTGCTTCTTGTCATTATACGAATCAAATAGACACCTTAAACTGGAATCCGTCTGCCCATGCCATTGCCAAATCAACAGAGCATCTTGACAGTGCCGCATTTGCAAATGAATTATTTAACCAGGTTTCACAGGCGGGGATGACTGCGCATGAAAATATTGAACTATCTTCAGAACAAGTCAGTCAAATAAGAGCATACCTTGGACAAGTCAGGCAAACCGGCCTGAAAGAAGAAAAACCGGTAGTTACCAAATTATTGATATTCATCGGTTTAATAGTACTCATAATCATTCTACTTGCTGATCTGGCCATCTTTAAAAAAATCAAGAAAAGCGCTATCCATTTTCTTTTAATCACAGGAGCGATTGTTGGTATTGTCAATATTCTCTACAAAGAAGCTGTAGCCATTGACAGAATGCCTGGTTACCAACCTCTTCAACCCATTAAATTTTCCCATAAGATACACGCTACAGACAATAAAATTGATTGCATGTACTGCCATCATACAGCAGAAAAAAGTAAATCTGCGCATATTCCCGGCCCAGGTTTATGCATTAATTGTCATGAAGTGGTAATGGAAGGGAGTAATTCTGGTGACTTTGAGATCAACAAAATTAAGCAGGCCCTAAATGACTCTGTACCCTTAGAGTGGGTGAGAATTCACCAATTGCCCGATCATGTATTTTTTAGTCATGCACAACATACAGGTGTTGCAGGGCTGGATTGCCAGGCTTGTCACGGACCTGTTGAAGAAATGCACGTGGTTAAGCAGTATTCCGATCTATCGATGGGTTGGTGCCTGGATTGCCACCGCACAAGAAAGGTAAATATGCTTGAAAACAGTTATTATCAGTACACTTTTGAAGAATTTCACCAAAAATTGAAAGAAGGAAAGATTGATTCAGTTCTAGTCAAAGAAATTGGAGGAACAGACTGCATGAAATGCCACTATTAGAGGCTTATTATTAGGGTAGTATTATATAAGTACTAAATAAAAAAGAATTATGGAATATTGGAAAAATATAGAAGAACTTAATAAACAACAGATTACCCAAAAGGACCCAGCTAGCGACCAGCATTCCTTATCCCTGATTGATATGCTTGATAATTCAGCAGGTAAGTCAAGCAGAAGAAATTTCTTAAAGCTTTTCGGATTTGGTGTTTCAAGTGCACTGTTATTATCTGCCTGTGAAAGACCTATAAAAAAAGCAATTCCCTACCTTGTTAAACCTGAAGAGATCACACCCGGAAAAGCGAATTATTATGCCTCTTCATTTTTCGATGGAAACCAATATTGCAGCATTCTGCTCAAAGTAAGGGATGGTCGCCCCATAAAAGTGGAAGGAAACAAACTCTCACCAATAACGAAAGGCGGCACCAATTCTATTGTTCAGGCTTCAGTAACAGGTTTGTACGATAATGCCCGCTATAAATATCCCATGTATAATAAAAAACAAGTAAGCTGGGAGCAGATTGACAGGGATATTATGAACATTCTCAAGGAACCCTCTGATACAAAAAAAAGAAAAGTAATTCTTTCCTCAACCATAATCAGTCCGTCCACAAAAAAGCTCCTCAGCGAATTTTCTGAACGTTATCCGGAGATAGAGCATATCATGTATGATGACATCTCCTATTCAGGTATGCGGGAAGCCAACCGTATAAGCTTTGGTAAGCCTGTTATTCCGGATTACCGGTTTGACAGAGCCAAAATCATAGTAAGTTTTGGAGCTGATTTTCTTGGCACATGGCTTTCTCCAGTTGAGTTTACCAAACAATACTCTACTACACGTGAACCCGAGAGTGCAGGAAAGAATATGTCTTATCACCTCCAGATTGAAAGCACTCTCTCACTTACCGGAAGCAATGCTGATAAAAGAATTGTCATAAAGCCTTCAGAAGAGAAATATATACTGGCCCAGTTTTATAAGTATATCAGAAATGAGAAAATAGATACTGAGGAATTCACAGGACTTAATTTTAAAAAGATTGGAGATCTTTTGCTGAAAAATAAAGGGAAGTCTCTTATTGTCTCGGGTTCCAACGATCCTGAAATCCAAATTCTCGTGAATGGAATCAATTATGTACTCGAAAATTATGAGACTACAATAAACCTGAATCAGCCGCTATATCTTAAACGTGGAGACGATAAAGCTATTGAAAAACTTATCAGGAATATGAACAATGAGGAGGTTGAGGCTCTGATTTTTTATGATACCAACCCCGTTTATAGCCTGCCTAATTCAAATGAATTCAAGGACGGGATGAAAAAGGTTAAACATACCATTGCCCTGGCAACAGAAGTAAATGAAACTGCAGATTTATGCGATTATATTTGCCCCGACCATCATTTTGCAGAATCATGGAATGATTATCTACCAAAAGAAAATCATTACAGCCTTGCACAACCCGGCATTAATCATATTTTCGACACACGGCAGGCTCAGGAGTCTCTGCTCAAATGGGCAGGTCGAAAGCCTGATTACCTGGAATATATAAGGACCCACTGGAAAGAGAATTTGTTCAAAAAAGATAGCAGATTTATAGATTTTCGACATTTCTGGAATAAAAGTCTGCGTGATGGAGTATATAATTTACCATCTAAAGCCGCTGTCAATCCTTCTATGAATTACTCAACTCTCAAACAGATTGTAGAAAAAACATCCGGAAATAAAGATGAGGGAATTGAGCTTCATACTTTTGAAAATGTAGCTGTTTCTTCTGGCAGATATGCCAACAATCCATGGCTTCAGGAATTGCCTGACCCCATATCACAAATTTGCTGGGACAATTATGCAGCCATTTCTCCATCTCTTGCAAATGAATATGGAATCAAAACCAACGACATTATAAAGCTCAACGGCAAACTGGAAATTCCAGCACTGGTTCAACCCGGTCAATCAAAAAAAACAATTTCTGTTGCCTTGGGCTACGGCAGAAAAAAATCAGGAAAGGTAGGGGAAGGACTTGGAGTAAATATCTACTCAATGTTGAATTTCTCAGAAGGACATCGAATGTATTCCCGTAATGGAATCAAGATTGAAAACACAGGTAGGAAATACAAACTGGCAAATACTCAAATGCATAGCTCAATGGAAGAAAGGGACATTGTTCGTTCAATGACCCTGGAGGCATTCCTGCACCATCCTGACGGAGGAAAAGGTTCTCACCACGGAGATAAGCACCACTCTGAAGATGTATCTTTATATAAAAAACATGAATACAAGGGCCATCATTGGGGTATGCTGGTTGACCTGAGTTTATGTGTAGGTTGCAACACTTGTACCATAGCATGTAATATAGAAAACAATATTCCAGTGGTAGGCAGAGAGGAAGTAAGGCAGGCCCATGAAATGCACTGGATAAGAATTGACAGGTATTATTCAGGGGATGAGGATAACCCCGAAGTACTAAGACAGCCTCTTATGTGTCAGCACTGTGACAATGCACCCTGTGAAAATGTTTGTCCGGTTCAAGCAACAACCCACAGTTCAGAAGGAGTTAATCAAATGGCCTATAACCGTTGTATCGGAACGCGTTATTGCAACAACAACTGCCCTTATAAAGTGAGAAGGTTTAACTGGCACGATTACAACAAAGCCGATGCCATGGCCGGTAACACAGTCGACCCTGCAGATTTAACACTTGATCTCCCAAGAATGATCCTGAATCCGGACGTAACAGTGAGGGCTAAAGGCGTAATTGAGAAGTGCAATTTCTGCATACAGCGAATACAAGCTGGCAAGCTTGCTGCAAAATCAGAAGGACGGAAGCTTAAGGACAAAGACATCAAGACAGCTTGCCAGCAAGCATGTCCTGCCGAGGCTATAATATTTGGCGATATGAATGATCCGGATAGTAAAATATCGAAAAAGCTAAAAAACAGCAGAAACTATCGCTTATTAGAACATCTACATACATTACCATCTGTAACATATATGAATAAAGTTAACAACGAACTGGTATAACATGCAGAAAAATCTAAACATTGTCAATCTAATAAAAGGGAACAAAGATAACCGGGAAATTACCGAAGACATCCATCGTCCTATGGCGGGTCGTCCAGGTAAACTCTGGCTTGCAGGTATTACGCTGTCATCATTAGCTGCACTAGCCGGGATTATTGCTATGGTGTTAACCGTGTGGAAAGGCATTGGCCTCTGGGGGGTCAACAAAACTGTAGGATGGGGATGGAGTATTACAAATTTTGTCTGGTGGATAGGTATAGGCCACGCAGGTACTTTTATCTCAGCCATTCTGCTACTTTTCAGACAAAAGTGGAGAACCAGCATCAATCGTTCAGCCGAGGCGATGACCATATTTGCTGTTATGTGCGCTGGTATCTTTCCTTTACTCCATCTTGGCCGGGCTCTGTATTTCTTCTTTATATTGCCCTACCCTAACACCCGGGATGTATGGGTAAACTTTAACTCCCCTCTCGTATGGGATGTTTTTGCCATTTTAACGTACCTCATAGTCTCTCTTCTGTTTTGGTATATAGGTATGATCCCCGATCTGGGAACCATACGCGACAGAGTAAAATCCAAAATTAAGAAAACCGTTTATGGACTCCTCAGTTTCGGTTGGACAGGTTCAGCCAAACACTGGCAGAGACATGAGGTACTCAGTATAATGCTGGCTAGTCTCGCCACTCCTCTTGTATTATCGGTTCACAGTATTGTTAGTTTTGACTTTGCTATATCGGTGATCCCCGGATGGCATACGACCATCTTCCCTCCATATTTTGTGGCAGGGGCCATATTCTCGGGCTTTGCAATGGTACAGACCTTACTGATTATTACCCGGAAAATATTACACCTGGAGGACTATATTACTATCTACCATATCGAATCCATGAACAAAATCATAATATTAACCGGTTCGATTGTTGGTGTAGCCTATTTGACTGAATTTTTTATTGCATGGTATTCAACGAATAATTTTGAGCTGTTCGCTTTTGTAAACAGGGCAACAGGGCCTTATGCAGCGGCATACTGGACAATGATGGTGTGCAACGTCATTACGCCGCAACTATTCTGGTTTAAGAAACTCCGGACGAGTGTGATTTTTACATTTATCATATCCATTGTAATAAATATTGGCATGTGGATGGAACGTTTTGTTATCATTGTGACATCTCTTCACAGGGATTATGTGCCTTCAAGCTGGACCATATATAATCCAACACTTGTAGAGGTTGTAATATTTATTGGTACCTTAGGTATTTTCTTTACCCTGTTCCTTCTTTTTGTCAAATTTTTCCCGGTTATTGCCATTTCTGAAATTAAAAGTGTAAAAAAAGAAAAGGCCAAATAAATTGTATAAAGACAACAAACCTAAGCGATATGGAAATTTACGGATACTATACTGATAGCGAAACACTTCTGGAAGGCGTTAAGAAACTTAGGGCAGAAGGGATAAAAATAAATGATGTTTATACTCCCTTTCCGGTTCATCATCTTGATAAGGCATTGGGATACAAACGAACACTGCTTCCAAAAGCCGGTTTGATTGCAGGAATTATAGGAGCAGGTGGTGCTTTTCTTTTCCAAACCTGGGTGTTTACGGTAGATTATCCTCTCAATATAGGAGGTAAGCCCCACTTTGCATACCCCTCTTTCATACCGCTTACATTTGAGCTGGGAGTATTATTTGCTGCTGTTGCATTGGTTTTTGCGTTCTTATTCCGCTCCCAACTTGGCCTAGGAGCCAAACCTAAAATTTACGATGAGCGCAATACGGACGATAGGTTCGGTGTAGTTCTTGATGCCCGAAAAGCCAGTAATGACGAAGAAGTTAATGCCATGAAAGAGCAGTTCAAACAAACAGGTGCCATGGAAGTTCAAGTAATCAATAATTAACAAATCAATAAAGCACTGACTAATATGCAAACAAACGATATAAGCAACGGCCAATCCTTTAATTTCAAATCAAAGCACAAAATCATTTTTGCTTTCTTGATACTTATAGGGCTGGTCAGCTTAACCTGGACATTTCTGAATCAACCCCCTGAAGAAACGTGGAGTAAAGTATTGCTTAACAACACCTTATTTTTCACTATAGCTTTGGGTGCGGTAATCTTCGTCACAGTTCATATTATCAGTAAAGCTGCATGGTTTTTAAGTCTTAGGCGAATTGCAGAAGCAGCTGGGATGTTTCTTCCCATAGCCGCTATTCTAATGCTTTTAATGTTATTGAAAATCGGCGACATTCTTCCCTGGATTGGTGAAGCTGAAAGCGATCCCATTGTGAAAGCAAAAACCCCTTACCTCAATGTACCCTTCTTAATTGTAAGACAAGTAATTATACTATCGGTTTGGGTTTGGTTAATGCTTAATATACGAAAACTATCCCTGAGAAACGATCAACAAATCAACGAAAGATTTATACAGAAAAGCAGAATAAACTCAGCACTGTTTCTTGTCTTTACTTTCCTTATGATTGCTGTTTTTTCCTGGGATTGGATGATGTCTCTTGAACCTCACTGGTTTAGCACACTTTACGGTTGGTATGTGCTATCAGGTGCATTGCTGAAAGGAGTGGTTATTGTTATTCTTATAGGAGGACTATTAAGAAGTATGGGGTACCTAAAATACGTCAATGAAGAGCATTTACATGATTTGGGTAAGTACCTTTTCGGATTTTCCGTATTCTGGATGTATCTGTGGTACTCCCAGTTTATGTTAATCTGGTACGGCAACCTTCCGGAGGAAACAGTTTATTATTTCAATAGAATTCATCATTTTGAGTTGCTTTTTATCCTGAATGTAGTCCTGAACTTTGGGTTACCTTTCATATTAATGCTTGACAGAGGTATGAGAAGACACTGGATTCCCCTGACCATAACAGCCTTAATCGTACTCGTTGGACAATGGATGGACCATTACCTGTTGGTAGTTCCCGGAATTCTGGGTAAAGCAAGCCAGGTTGGTTTCATAGATATAGGAATCAGTCTTGGGTATTTAGGAATCTTCCTTTGGGTTGTATTCTTCTCTCTGTCCAGAGCAAATCTTTTACCTGTTAATCATCCTAATCTTAAAGAGGGTTTCCAATATGAAAATATTTAAGCTTGACATATCGAAAGGTATTTTTGCAATAGGAATTATTACAGCATTTTTCACCTCCTGTGATGTAAAAAAAGATGAGCCGGGATATTCTTATTTGCCTGATATGATACATTCCCGGGCATATGAGACCTATTCCCCCAATCCCAATTTCGCAGATAGCATGACTATGCGTGTACCTGTCGAAGGAACTATTCCAAGAGAGATGATACCCTATCCATATGAAAAGGGCGATGAAGATATGAAGCTGGCAGGCAAAACCTTTAGCAACCCTCTGGAATCATCAAATTCAGTTATTCAGGAAGGACAAATGCTATACAACAGGTTCTGTATTCAATGTCATGGAAATCAAGGAAAAGGAAAAGGTTTTCTTATAACCAGTGGCAAATACACAGTGCCACCCAGAGATTTAACTTCCGATAAAATTAAGAGCAGAAAAGACGGGGAAATATACCATGTAATTACTGTCGGTTACGGTGTGATGGGAGCCCACGGATCGCTAATTCAACAGGACGAACGGTGGAAAATTATTCATTATATAAGGAAAGAATTACAGAAGAAAGGAAATCATTAAATTTCATTTCTAAATATTTAATCCGATATATCAACCTGAATGTTTTCTCCTAAAAATTATTTGAGAGTTTTTATATATGCAACAATTTTATCTATCTCTTCTTCTGATACCATTCCCTCGTAAGTTTGCATTTGTCCCTCATTGAAGCCTTCAACAATATCTGCATTTGGCTGGTAAACAGACCTTTTGATATACTCTTCATCCACAGTAACAGTTCTTTCCTCACCATCTGTAATTACAGTAACATCCTTTCCATAGATTCCTTTATAAGAAGGACCTACTCCTTCCGAACCATCGAGTGAATGACAGGCCAGACATCCATAAGTACGCAACACTTGTAAACCAGCCCTTGCCGGAGTAGCTTCCTTTTCCATTGTTACCTGGGCGGTATCGGCATACCACTTGTCGAATTTTTCCTGGGGCATTACCACAACAGATGTATACATATAAGAATGACGTAACCCACAGTATTCTGCGCATTTCAAATCATATCTTCCCGGGGAATTAGCAATAAACCACATATCATATTCATTCCCCGGAACCATATCCCTTTTTAATCTGAAAGCTGGTATATAAAGGCTGTGAACCACATCAACAGAATTCAGTTTTAGCTTAACCGGTTTTCCTCTTGGAATATAAAGGGTATCGGTTTTTCTTCCGTTTTCGTATTCAAACATCCAGGACCACATTCTGGCGGTTGTTTTTATCGTCATTGCATCGTCCGGTGCATCGGCGTACATAGGTTTAAATCCTACCCAACCAAAATAAAACATTGCAAGTACAATACCCAGCGGAATAACTGTCCATATAATTTCAAGAGTATAGTTCTTTGAAAATTTTGCCGGTGTGGGGTGCTTATCTTCACGGTATTTAATTATAAAAACGAGCAGGGTAATGGTAATGGATATAAGCAAAAAAATGGTTATGCCTAATATCACAATAAATGCTCTATCTATACCTTCTGAAAAATTGGTTAAATTGGAATACATAATGATCCAGGTTAAAAGATTCTGTAAATATAGTCTAATAATGTTACCACCACTACAGCAATATATACAAACAATACAAGACCTGTAAATATTTTATAAGTTCTGCGTTCAAATTTCAAATGCATGAAATACATTAACACCAAAGCAGTTTTTAAACCAGCAAAAAGCAGTGCCACAAATACACTTAATGCACCCAGATATATTTCTGTAACCAGCACTGACAAAAGAGTAAATGTGATCAGACCTGCCAAAACAATAAGGTAGGTTTTGTAAGGGACAATATGTGTTTTTTCTTGTTCTGCCATACATCTTTATATATTCGATTAGTATCTAGTAATTTTGAATAACCCTTCCTTAAGTAACAAGGTAAAACAATGGGAACAGAAAAATCCAGATGATATCGACCAAATGCCAGTACAATCCTGAATTTTCCAATAACGTGTAACGCTCCTCATTAATCGTTTTGTTGTTTAACTTAACCAGTAGTATAATGAATAATACGAGACCAATAACAATATGTAAGGCATGCAATCCCGTCATAGCAAAATACAATCCATAAAACAATGTATCGCCATGGCCAAGACTTTGTAATGTTTCAGAGCCGGGGAAAAGCCCATGTTCAAATTTGGCGCCCCATTCAAAAACTTTATTTATGAGAAATACTATACCTAATATTGTGGTAATAGTTACCAGCAAAAAAGAAAACTTTTGCTGTTTTTTCTGTATAGCCGTTAGGGACATGGCCATAGTCATACTACTTATAAGTAATATAATGGTATTAATTGCACCAATGGCAACATCAAGTTCTTCAGCAGCCAGATGGAATGCTTTGGGGTGTTGATAACGGTATACCGCGTACACCAAAAAGAGTCCGCCAAAAAACAGCAGTTCTGTGAAAATAAACAACCACATCCCTAATTTGGGGATTTCTCTGTCATAAGTTTCATGATGTTGTTCAGCCTGTACTGTTGTCATAGTAATTTATTCAATAGTAGGTATTTTGTGAAAATTCTCTTTTGTTGGAGGACTTTCTATCTGCCATTCCAGCGTTTCTCCTCCCCAGGGATTACTGGAAGCTTTTTCGCCGTGTCTTGCAGATATAATGAGATTAATAATTATTATTGCGAGTCCGGCTACCATAACGATTGCTCCAAGAGAAGAAATGATGTTTCCGGAATGGTATTGTGGCAGATAATCGAAATATCTTCTTGGCATCCCGGCTATACCCAGGTAAAACATTGTACCATAAAGGAAAATGAAACCAATCATAAAGGTGACCCATCCAATATTCGCCCATCTTTCATCATACATTCGTCCAAAAATTTTGGGAAACCAATAATGAATAGCTCCAAAAAAAGCAAATCCAAGACCACCAAAAATGATAAAATGGAAATGAGCGACCACAAAAGCTGTATCGTGTACATGGACGTTGGTTGCAAGTGCTCCTAGAACCAGTCCCGTTAATCCTCCAATCATAAAAAGAAATATAAAGGATGCAGCCCAGTAAAACGGATTTTTCAGCATAATTGAACCCTTATAAATCGTGGCCAGCCAGTTGAATACCTTAATGGCGCTCGGTATAGCCACCAGGTAAGTCAGGAATGAAAAAGCAAACAAAGCTGTACCACTCATCCCCGCTGTAAACATATGGTGTCCCCATACAAAATAACCTACGAATGCAATCAACAGAATGGAAACAATCATAAACATCTTTCCAAAAATGGGTTTCCGTGAAAAAGTGGGAATTATTTCTGAAATCATACCCATACCGGGTAGGATCATGATATAAACGGCCGGATGGGAATAGATCCAGAACAAATGCTGGTATAAAACAGGATCTCCACCCAGAGCGGGATTAAAAAATCCGATATTCAATGTCTTTTCAGCTATAATCATCAATAAGGTAATTCCTAAAATGGGGGTGGCTAATACCTGTATCCAGGCTGTTCCATATAAGGACCAGGGGAACAATGGCATCTTTCGCCAGGTCATCCCGGGGGCTCTCATCCGGTGCATGGTAACTATAAAATTAATTCCGGTAAGGATAGATGAAAACCCAAGAATAAACGCTCCCAACACGGCTGCCATAACATTAGACTGTGCCTGGAAGCTGTAGGGAGCATAAAATGTCCAGCCGGTATCCGGAGCACCTTCTCCCATGAATTGCGAAGAAATGGCTACAATAGCCCCTGCTATGTAGATCCACCAGGAAGCCAGGTTTAATTTTGGGAAAGCTACATCTTTTGCACCAATCAATATAGGGAGAAAAAAGTTACCTAATATTGCAGGAGCACCTGGAATCACAATCAGAAAGATCATAATGATGCCGTGCAGAGTAAAAACCGCATTGTATTCCTTTGCACCCATTATTGTTCCGCCCGGTGCAATTAGTTCCAGTTTCATTAAGAGGCCCAGAATGGCTCCCACGATAAAAAAAGTCATGATGGAATAAAGATAAAGCAGGCCTATCCTCTTATGATCCGTAGATAAAATCCATCCCCAGATTCCTTTATATTTCCCTTGATATTTAAGATAGCTTGGTTCTTTTTGATGATTATTCTCTTGATTCATATGAAATGTATAATATTTATATTAATTATCGCATTAACTATTGGCTTTTGATTTCTTTCTTCTTGATCTGAAAACCAAAATCAAGAATAAGAGCACTGCAAAGAATATGATTATTATTCCGCTAATCTTTGTTATATCAGCCACATAAGTCTGGCCTTCGGGGTCAAAAGCAAAACAATACTGCAGCACTTTATTTATTGGCGGGCCTACCTTTCCTTCTGCGGCTTCAACAATGGACATCTTTAACTCAAAAGGAAGAAATGAAACCCCTTTTAAGTAACGGGTAATTTTTCCTTCCGGACTTATCGCAAGAAAGCCTGCAGAATGAATAAAATCTTGTCCCTGCGGCTTATAATGAAAACCCGCTTCGTCTGTTAATCTGTCAATATGTTCACTTTTGGCAGTAAAAAACTTCCATCCTTCTTTGGCCTGCTCCTGCTTCTGTAAAGTGCTTATAATGTTGCTCTTCTTTTGCTGGGCCAATCTTGTGCTTTCACTGGGATCAAAACTTACGGTAATTATTTGGTAATCTTTACCCAGAACCAGGTCCATCTGATCTACCAAACTGGCTATCTCATTAAGTAGTGGGGTACAAATTCCCGGACAGTCAAAATAAACAAAAGTCAGAATTGTTGGCTTGTCAATAAGTTTACCGAGAGTAACCAGTGAATCATGTTTATTGATAAGCTGAATATCTTTCGATAAATATTCATTGGTATGATCTGTAAATCCTATATCAGGGTTTTGTACAGATTGATTTTGAATCTGGCTAACTGGATCTTGTCCATATAGTGCTGAAGCAAAAAGTAAAAACAGCACAAAACAGGAAATAATGTTCTTGCGTAACATAATGAATTAGATTATTTGTTGAGTCAAAATATAAAATTCCAAAAAAAATGCCATATTAACAAAGGTAAAGAAAACAACCAATATTGCAAAACCCTCCTTATTTCCTAACTAAAAGGCTAATAAAACACCAGGAAGATTCTCTGATTGATTTAGCCCGAATAATTCACAAATTTTTCCTGTCTCCCGACAGCGACTAAGATTACCTTCGATGAGCTCACTACGTTTCGGGAAACTTAAATTTTTTGAAAAAATTTAAGTTTCCCGAATTAAGTTCAGGACAGGCTATCTAAGTCGGGGTTAACATGATACTAAGTAAAGAAAAAACATCATATAATTTTGACCACTTTAAAAAAAAAGACTCAGTCTAAATAATCTAATAAAATACATATCATGTCTGTGAGAAAATAAAAACCTTTAGTTTAAACGGCGGGCAATCAACTGAATTACTTCGGAGACACCTTGATGATAGTATCCTTCGTCCAGTTCTTTCTGTATTTCTTTATAATAGGTGATATCCATTGATTGCAAATCTTCAATCAGTTCCTGTCCATCATAAAGTAAATCTATATTTCGGGGACCACCTGTGTTATAATTCCATTGTTTTTTGGAGAAAGCCTCTATAAGAAAATATCCTCCAGGTTTCAGATACTTTATAAGCTTTCTGTGCATATCTCTGCGTACAGAGGGTGGTAAGTGCAAAAAAATTATAGCTATGAGATCAAACTTTTTGTCGGTGCTATAATTTTCTATGGAGGAAATGCTGTAATCTATCTCTACATTGTACTCAGAAGCAAGTTCTTTAGCTTTATTTCTGGCTTGTTGACTAAAATCAAAGGCTACCACATCCCAACCTTTCAAAGCTGCATATACACTGTTTCTTCCTTCTCCATCTGCAGGCAATAAGAGAGACCCCGGAGAACTTCCATCTATAAATTCTCTGAAAAAGCTATCCGGGCTTTTACCGTAAACATAATCCTTTGTATCAAACCTTTGGTCCCAAAATTCCTGCATAACAATCAAAATTTACTTCATACCGGGATTTAATATTGTGAACATTGAATACCAATCATTGTTCAATTTTTGCTTACATATTAAAATAAATCGCCATGAAAACAAAAAATATTATTCTAAAGTTATTAACTTTTTCTCTACCAGTAGTTTTCCTTTTTAGCTCATGCATAACAACTGAACAAGAATACTTTATTAATAAAGACGGAACCGGGAAGGTAAAGGTTGCAACCCGTATGCCCCTTGAAATGAAATTTGGCATGAGCAGCGGTAATAAAGAAAGTGAGGTTACCTATGAAGACAGTGTTAAAATGATTAAAAAAGTTCAGCAGTTAATAAATAATTCAGAAGGCATTGAAGCATGGAAAAACGTAAACTATTACATGGATGCTGATGGAATGTTAAACTTTAATGCTGTTGCCTATTTCCCGGATGTGAAAAAAATTAATCTTGGGGATATTCCTACTCTCCCTATTAGTAAATTTTCAGAAAACAAAATTGAATGGGTTGGGGGTGAAAACCTGGCCGATGACTACGAAACAGACAAGCAAATGCCGGAAATGGAAATAAAGGAACAAAATGCAGGAGAAACAATTGAAAAAATTCAAACTCAATTCAGGCAATCAAAAATGATGATGAATATGATGCTAAGCGGCTTTCATCTCGAAGCTATTTATCATCTGCCCTATAAAATTAAATCTTACAAAAACCTGGAAAAAGAAAATGATTTTACAGTAATTCAAACCCTTAACGGAGAAGAAATATTTGCTGAATATGAGAAATTAATAGAAGATGAAGACAAACTTCGTAAACTTATTAAAGAAAAAGACCTCCGTAAATTCAGCCTGGAGAATCCCAAACTATTTAAAGCAGCCTACCCGGAAGGAGCTATGTATTCAGCAGAATTCAGAACCGGCCTTTTCAGTCCTTCACCTAAAGACTATTTTAATTATAAAGAAGAAATTTCTTCAATCAAAAATAAAATTCCTGAACTTAAAATCCCCGAAAAACCCAAATCTCCTAAACCGAAAGTTTTTATCGGTAAACCAAAAAGTTATCAATCTCACTGGGATATTCATACCTCGCATTTTTCAGAAGCGCTGAGGGAAAACAAAATGGCTATTTATTCAAGTAGCAACAATAAACAATCCATTCAAATATTTGATATCCAATCCAAGAAAAAGAACATGGAAATTTTAATCCCTGAAGTTTCCGTTTTTGGAGTTTTTCTCAGATGGAGTTCTGATGGAAAAAAAATATCTTTTACTGCTCAGATGAGCAATAGTAACCACAAGGGTATTGTAAGAATATTTGATATAAAGGAAAAGGATTTAATTGCTGAGAAATTATTTAAGGCTCAGCCCTCAGATTTTGTATGGGTCGATAATAATACTTTTGCCATAAGTTTCACAAACCATGAGCTTAGTTTTGGTAAACTTATAAATAATGAGCTTAGAATGGGAAAAACATTTCAACTCTCAGATAAAGAATTGGTGCAGGGCGCTATTAATCCATCAAAATTAAGCGTTATGGAATCTGGAGAAAAGGAAGGAGAAAAGTTTGTACTCTCTTTTGACCACAGTTCAGGTTCTTTGAAAATCTGGGATCCTTTCAAAGAAAAACTGCTAAGAACTGTCATGGTTGAAGATACCGGAATTCCCAGAGATATGAAAGCTTCACCCAATCCTAAATATATAGCTCTGCTCCTGGACCATCGTATTGTTACCTTTGTAAATGGTAAAATCTATAAAAAAATTAACGATATAGCCCAGCCTTTGTATCAGATAAGCTGGAGCCCGGATGGGAAATACCTCACGTATATCAATAAAAACAAAGAGTTGGTTTATTATGATATAACAAATGGCCAAAAAGAAATAGTGAACCCTTCAAATTCTAAACCTGAAATGCTTTTCATACTCACACCCACAGGGCAATACGGAATAACACAGTTAGAAGACAATTATGCTAAGTATTCAGTTATCAAACTTGACTTTTAAAACTAAAGATAGTCTAAAGCTTCTTTTTCCTGGTGAGTAAAAGGCGCAATGGCTCTATTGTATATTCCCTGAACATAAGCAATTGCCATACCATAGTTAGTAACCGGAACTCCAGCCTCAATAGCTGGTTTGATTCGATTAACCAATTGTTTTCGTGTTATCATGCATCCCCCGCACTGAATAACTAAAGCATACTCTGTTATATCTCGCGGTAAATCATTCAGGCCGGCCACAACTTCATAGTTCAGATTTTTTCCCGTAAAATTGGAAATCCACCGGGGAATCTTCACCCTGCCGATGTCATCGCATGAAACATGATGGGTGCAGGATTCAAGAAGAAGAACGCGATCCCCGTCTTTTAGTTTCGAAATTTCAGGTGTGCCATTAAGATAATTTTCAAAATCTCCTTTGTAGCGGGCAAGTACAATACTAAAGCTGGTTAGGGGTATATCCCTGGGAATGGAAGCATCGGCTTTGGTGAATATCTGACTATCGGTAATTGCCAGTTTTGGCTTAATGCCTGTCTGCTTCAGAAAAACATCCACCTCCCTTTCCTTCAACACGATACTTACTGCATCGTTATCAAGGATATCTCGTATAGCTTGTACCTGGGGGAGTATAAGTCGCCCTGCCGGGGCTTCTATGTCGATAGGGGTAATCAACAATACAATATCCCCATAATTAATAAGATCTCCAATTAAGGAGAGTGTTTTATAGGCTGATTCCGGGATAGTTTTTTTAATAGTTTCAATAATATCATCAGTTGAATGTGCATTAACAGTACTAAAATCCAATATATTAACCGAATAACCTTCTTCAATTTGTTTTTTAAAACCCGATTTTAAAGGTTTTAGATCGGATTTGTTATGAATAATGAAAAACGGTGTCGAGGATTTTTCAAACTCTTCGATTATATTCTCCTCAAATGGACCAAGATTGTTATTTGTTATTACCAGAATTCCCAAATCAATTGTCTTAATTGACTTTTTTGTACGCGCTATCCTTTTCTCACCCAAATCTCCGGTGTCATCAATTCCAGCGGTATCTACCAATATCACAGGGCCAAACCCGGTTATTTCAAATGATTTCTTTACAGGATCCGTCGTTGTGCCCGCGTAATCAGATACAATAGCAATATCTTGCTCCGCAAGCCTGTTTATCAGCGAGCTCTTACCGTTATTCCTTCTTCCGTAAATTCCGATATGGGGTTTTGATTCTCTTCCTTTTGACATAGCTCAATAATTTAATTCTATCAACGTAATTTCCTCTTTCTTCTTATTTTACTCATCGGTTAAATCGCCTAGTTGATAACCCAACTTTAAAAGCTTAGCCGGGGTTAATATATCTTCAAGCTTTTTCTCATCAATAAAATCTAACTGCCTGTTGGCTTCAAAGATATCTTTCTTTTCTTTCTTCATAAAATAGGCCAGCTCGGAAGCTCTGTTATAACCAATATATGGAGATAATGCTGTTGATATGGAAGGACTGTTAAATAGCCGTTCTAATGCTACTTTTGGATGCACGGTCAGGCCTTCAACCAGGTTATCCTTTATGGTTTGATTAGCTGCAATCAATAACTTCAGGCTTTCTAGCATGGCGTGACCAATAGTGGGAGTATAGGCATTCAGCTCCAGATTTCCCTGTCCGCTCAGGCTGGAAATGAGGGAATCATTGCTGTAAATTTTATGCATGGCAGATATGACAAATTCCGAAATTACAGGATTGACCTTCCCTGGCATAATTGAGCTGCCTACTTGTTTTTGCGGAATTTCGATCTCCTTATAACCGATAAGATCTGAACTTAATAATCGTAAATCAGCCAACATCTTTTCAAGATTAATTGCATGCGATTTTAAGATAGCATGAACTTCCACAAAAGAATCAAGATTACTCGTGGGATCTGTAAGGTTTTCACTTCGTGTAACAGGCAGGCCCGTCAAACGCTGGAGAGTGGGTACAACCTCCATAATAAAGTAAGTAGGGACTGTTATACCTGTTCCAATAGCACTCCCGCCCAGATTCACCACTTTTATGCGTTCAAAACATTTTGAAATTCGCCACCAGTCTCTTGATAAAGCTTCGTTATAGGAACTAAAAAGTTTCCCAAACGAAGAGGGTACTGCTTCCTGCATTTGAGTGTAGCCAATTCTCAAATCATTCCTGTGTTTCGTTTCAACCTTTTCTACCTGATTTCTTAGCTGGTTTACAGAATCTTCGAGCTTATCCAGTAGTTTCATCACAGCAACCTTAAGGGCGGTAGGAATCACATCATTGGTTGACTGAAAAACATTGGCATGTTCGATCGGATCAACTATGTGATAGTTTCCTGCCTTTTCTCCAAGTAATTGAAGGGTTCGGTTGGCAATAATTTCATTTACATTCATATTTATACTTGTTCCAGCCCCACCCTGAACGGCTGGTACTATAAAATGCTCAAAATGTTCACCCCGACTCATTTCCGCAGCGCATTTCATCATTGTATTGACAATGTCTTTTGGCAGTAATTTCACTGGAATTTTATTCTTCCCATATTTTTTTTCTGCAGCAGTTGCAAATTTATTATAGGTCTCGTAACATGCCAGCTTAACAAGAGCTGTGGAGGTATACCATTCCTTATGAAAAGCAGTATTATCCGGAAAATTCTGACAGGCTCTCTTTGCATGTATGCCATAAAGAGCACCATCAGGAATTTCCAGTTCACCAATAATATCTTTTTCATGTCTCATAAAAATCCGGCTTTTGATATTTTTCAAAGGTAATAACAATTTGATTAAACAAACAGTCTAAAAATATTTCACCGTTTAGCAAAGTATTTTGGGATACTAATAATAAGCCCATTGAAGTATTGAACCGAACCAGCAAATTATGCTGATAATTTTCAGTATAAGAAATTTTTTATGTTATTTTAGCTGCTAAATTGAAAATATGTACGAATTTATTAAAGGTGAAATAAAGGAAATAACACCGGCATACGTTGTTTTGGAAAATAACAATACCGGCTTTTTTATTAATATATCGTTAAATACCTATTCCCTGTTTCAGGACAAGAAAAGCTGTGAGCTGCTATTACACGAAGTAGTTAGAGAGGATGCCTTTATTCTTTATGGCTTTGCTGAAAAGAGTGAACGAGAAGTATTCCGCCAGTTACTTTCTGTTTCCGGAATAGGAGCAAATACTGCCTGCATGATGCTTTCATCACTAACAGCGGATGAATTAAAAAATGCCATCATTAACGGTGAAGTGAATAGATTGAAAAACATCAAAGGAATTGGGGCTAAATCGGCCCAGAGAATTATTGTTGACCTAAAGGACAAATTAGGTAAGGAAGGAATATCTGAAGAAATATTTTCCCCAGCAGACAATACAATCAAAGATGAAGCGTTTTCTGCTTTAGTAACTTTAGGTTTTAGCAAGAAAAAAATAGAAAAAGTTCTGGATGAATTAATCCGCAAGGAAGGTGTAATGAAAGTGGAAGATCTGGTAAAAAAAGCATTATCAAAATTATAATCTGAGATTTAGTCTTTGGAGTTAGATAAGCAAAAAATATTTAAAGCTTTCCTTTCACTAATATTGTGGGCTTTTGCTTTTCAGGCAGAAGCTCACAATACTTTTTTTGAACACTATCAACAACCTCCTGATACAAGTAAAAACGACACCATTGATCTGCCCTTTGAATTTGAGGATGAAGAAGAATTTCCCTTATTTGAAAAAGAAAAAAGCTCACCCCTTTTTCTGCAATCCCCGGAGAATATAAAATCTGAATACGAGTATGATCCAGAAACTGACGAATACATCTTCAGAAAAAAAGTTGGAGAATTTGATTACCGGTCACCCGCTTATTTAAGCCGCGATCAATACTGGGATTATAAATTTGAGCAGATGATACGAGACTACTGGCGACAAAAAGCCAGTGGTATGGAATCCACAGGAGACCAGGGACTTATTCCCCAGCTCCAATTGGGTGGGGAGGCTTTCAACCGGATATTTGGAAGCAATACCATAGACATTGTTCCCCAGGGTGCTGCGGAATTAATTTTTGGTGTCAACATCAACCGGGTAGATGACCCAAAACTGTCCGAAAAACTTAGAAAAACCACCACTTTCGATTTTGAAGAAAAGATCCAGATGAACGTGAGCGGATCCATCGGCGATAAGATTAAGCTGGGTATCAACTATGATACCGAGGCTACATTTGACTTTGAAAACCAGACAAAACTCGAATATGAGGGAAACGAAGACGAAATTTTACAGGAAATACAAGCGGGTAATGTTTCGCTACCTCTTCCGGGTTCTTTGATTACCGGAAGCCAGAGTTTATTTGGTTTGAAAACAAAAATGCGTTTTGGGAATCTTGAGGTATCAAGTGTGTTTTCTCAGCAAAAGGGCCAGAGTAAAGTAATCCAGCTAAAGGGAGGTGCAAAAACGCAGGAATTTGAAATAAAAGCAGATGAATATGATGAAAACAGGCACTTCTTTCTTTCTCACTATTTCAAAGAGAATTACAATGAAGCCCTGAGCAATCTGCCTGTTGTAACCTCCAACATTGAAATAACAAAGGTCGAAGTATGGATAACAAATAAATCAAGCAACTTTGAAAACTCAAGGAACATTATCGCATTCATGGACCTGGGTGAAGAAAAAGATAAAAACACCATCGCTGACCCATTTATAATTAGCAATTACAGTGGAAATTATCCAGGCAATAAAGCAAACAACCTCTATAGCAAATTAACTTCAGGTGCATTTGACGGAATAAGAGATATAAGCCAGACTAAGAATATCCTTGAGCAATGGAATCCTTATGATTTTCAATCGGGTAAGGATTATGTCAAGCTGGAAAATGCCCGCAAATTAAACGAAAATGAATATACAGTAAACCGGAAGCTGGGATATATTTCTCTCCAATCTCCCCTTCGTAATGACGAAGTTTTGGCCGTTGCTTTTGAATATACAGCAAGGGGCAATCAAAACCAGGTGGGTGAAATATCCAGCGAAGGTATCACTGCACCAAACGCCTTAATTGTCAAATTGATCAAAGGAACCAGTTTTTCTCCTCAGTATCCTAACTGGGAACTGATGATGAAGAACATCTATTCCATTAATGCCTACCAGGTAAATAAAGAAGGCTTCCGCATGAATATCCTTTACCAGGATGATAATACCGGGAACAATCTCAATTATATTCCTGCGGGCAATGTGAGCGATAAAATGCTCCTGAAGCTGATGAACCTGGACAAAGCAAACTCCCAACTCGACGCAAGCCCTGACGGCATGTTCGACTTTATACCCGGCATTACCATCTTACCTAATAACGGAAGAATCATATTCCCAGTATTACAGCCTTTTGGAGATCACTTAAAAAAGCAATTTGACAACCCATCAATTGCAGAAGAATATGTATTTGAAGAGCTATATGATTCGTCACTGACTATAGCACGTCAAACCGCGGAAAAAAATAAATTCCTGCTGAAAGGAGAATTTCAAAGCTCTTCTTCATCGGAAATCCCTCTGAATGCCATGAACATACCCGAAGGTTCGGTTGTGGTGACTGCCGGGGGCAGAAAATTAAGCGAGAACGTTGATTATACAGTTGATTATAACTTAGGCCGGGTAAAAATTCTTAATGAAGCTTTACTTCAATCAGGCACTCCCATTCAAATATCCCTGGAAAGCCAGTCGACCTACAGTATGCAGAAGAAAACACTGATTGGCTCACACTTCAACTATACAATTTCCGAAGATTTCAATGTAGGAGCAACAGTACTGAATCTGACAGAAAGACCCTTAACCAAAAAAGTAAATATTGGCAACGAACCCATTTCAAACACCATCTGGGGTTTTAACGGTTCATACAGGACAGAAGCTCCCTTTATAACCAAGATGGTGGATAACATTCCATTCATCGACACGAAAGAAAAATCAAGGGTTACTTTTGATGGAGAATTTGCTCACCTGGTTCCCGGACACTCCCGTGCGATAGAAAAAGAGGGTATCGCGTACATTGATGATTTTGAAGGCAGCGAAACTTCTATTGATATTAAAAATCCTTCAGCATGGGTTCTGGCCAGCACCCCACAAGGGCAGAATAATCTGTTTCCTGAAGCTTCAAGAAACAATGACTGGGCTTACAACTATAACCGTGCAAAACTTGCCTGGTATCATATTGACCCCCTGTTTCTGAGAGAAAACAGCCCCAGTATGCCTCAACATATAAAGAGCAATCCCGAAACACGGTCAAACCACTTTGTCAGGGAGATATTCGAACAGGAAATCTTTCCAAATAAGGACAATCCCAATGACATTCCTGCCAGTATCCAGGTATTAAACCTCGCTTTTTACCCTGATGAAAAGGGTCCATATAATTACGAACACACGAGTAGCGGGGAAATAGGTGTCTCAAAGGGCATCAATGAAGACGAAACACTTAAAGAGCCAGAAACCAGGTGGGGTGGTATCATGAGGGAAATTACCACCACAGATTTCGAGGAATCGAATGTTGAATACATTGAATTCTGGCTTATGGACCCATTTGTATATGACTCTGCAAGGACAAACAGTGGAAATCTTTATTTCAACCTGGGTAGTATTTCAGAAGATATATTGAAAGACTCAAGAAAAAGTTTTGAAAACGGGCTCCCAACCTCCGAAGATGTGGATATGGTTGATACCACAACATGGGGCAGGATACCTCTTACCCAGTCATTGGTGAATGCTTTTGACAATAACCCGGAATCCCGTCAATTCCAGGATGTTGGGCTGGACGGACTTTCCAATACAGACGAATACGACTTTTTGGGAATACAAAAGGGGCTCCTTGATTCTCTTGAAAAAGTACTGGCACCAGAGGTTTACCAAAGGAAATACGGAGCAGACCCGGAAATTGTTGATATCTCGAACGATGACTACCACTACTACAGGGGTAGCGACTATGATGCAGAAAAACTAGAAATTATTCAGAGATACAAAAAATACAACGGCCTGGAAGGGAACTCGCCCACAGATGCCCAATCACCCGAACCCTACCCGACTTCAGGAAAAACCCTGCCTGATGGGGAAGATATCAACCAGGATAATACGCTGGCTGAGAATGAAAACTACTTCCAGTACAGAGTATCGCTTAATCCCAATCAAATGAATGTAGGGCAAAACTATATAATTGATAAGGTAACACGTACAGTAGAACTAGCCAATGGAAAGAAATCAGAAATCTCATGGTATCAATTCAGGATCCCTGTCAGAAATCCTGATAACCGGGTTGGTTCTATCAGGGATTTCAAATCCATTCGGTTTATTCGTATGTTCCTGAGGGGGTTTGAGGACTCCGTTATCCTGCGATTTGCCAAGCTGAATCTCGTCCGTGGAGAATGGAGAAAATATTCCAGGGCTCTGAATGAAGCCAGCGAAAACCTTTCTTCTCCTGAATATTCAGACGGCAAATTAAAAATTTCCGCCGTTAATATTGAAGAGAACGCAAACAAAACACCTGTCAATTATGTACTTCCTCCCGGAATAGACCGTGTAACAGACCCTACAAACCCCCAACTACGACAACTGAATGAGCAAGCGATAGTTTTCAAGGTAACTGATTTGGAAGACGGTGATGCCAGAGCAGCTTTCAAAAATGTAACAATGGACATCAGGCAGTATAAAAAGATTCGCCTCTTCCTTCACGCAGAAGCATTGGAACAGGAAATTCTGAATGACGGGGACCTCAGAGCATTTGTAAGGCTTGGTACCGATTACCGGGACAACTATTATGAGTACGAAATCCCACTGGATGTGACCTTACCAGGAAATTACAGCAACAACAGCTCTGCTGACAGACAGGAAGTCTGGAAAAATGAAATGGTAATCAACCTGGATGAACTTCCCCGGATCAAATTACAGAGAAATCAGGCTATTAATGATCCCGGTTCAAATATTACCGTTAAGACAATTTACAGCAAAATTCAAGGCAATCAGAAAATATCAGTCCGCGGTAATCCCAACCTAAGCGATGTTCGAACTATCATGATGGGTGTAAAAAACCCAAATCAAAACAAAAACCAACTCTCCAGGGATGATGGGATGGCAAAATCCGGTGAAATCTGGCTAAACGAATTTCGATTATCCGATTTCAAAGAAAAAGGAGGCTGGGCAGCCAGAGGAAGGGTTTCCTCACAACTGGCGGATTTGGGTATGCTAAACGTATCAGGAAACATCAGCACCCCGGGATTCGGAAGTATCGACAAAAAAGTGAACGAACGCAGCAAAGAAAGGATGACTCAATATGACATCTCAACCAACATTGATCTGGGAAAGTTTTTCTCAAAAGAGCTGGGAGTTAAAATACCCATGTACCTTGGTCTTTCAGAAAATGTAATCACACCGCAATACAATCCATTGAATCCGGATATCAAACTTGAAGATGCCCTCGATGCAGCAGAGACGAAAAGTGACAGAGATTCCATTAAAAATATAGCACAAGATTACACCCGAAGAAAAAGTTTGAATTTCACCAATATAAGATTCACACCCCAAAATCAAACTGAAAGACATTTTTACGATATATCCAACTTTGCCTTTAATTATTCATACAATGAAACATTCGCAAGAAATATAAACACAACCTTTAATATTATAAAAGACTATAATGGCGGTCTGAGCTATACTTACAATACCCGGCCCCAAAATATCAGGCCGTTCAGCAATCTGGGCGGAATATTTAACAGCCCCTGGCTCAGGCTTATCAAAGATTTCAATTTCTATTACATGCCCTCTACATTTACTTTCCAGACAAATGTACAGCGTCATTACAATGCTTTTGAATACAGGAACATTAACAACCCCAATTTCAGTTATGAACCATCCTTTAACAAAGATTTTCTATGGGACAGAAACTACAGGCTGCAATTTGATCTGACCCGTTCTATCAAGTTGAATTATTCCGCAACAAACAGGGCACGTATTGATGAGCCGGAAGGAATGGTAAATAAAAGGAAAGCTCCTCAGAAATATGATAACTGGAAAGATTCGGTAATGACCAATGTCCGTAACCTGGGAAGAACAACTGACTTTCAGCAAAAAGTAAACGCAACATACCGCCTGCCCATAAATAAACTTCCTCTCTTTAACTGGGTAAATATATCCTCCTCTTATAATGGCACTTATAACTGGCAGGCCGGCCCGATTCTTGCGGATACCAGCGATATAGATTTAGGGAATACAATACGAAACTCAAATACCCTGCAGCTTAACAGTCAGTTCAATCTGGCAGGATTATACAGCAAAGTAGGTTTTCTGAATAAAATCAACCAGAAATACAGCGGGGGAAGGAGCTCCAAAACTAAGTTTGAGAGTGTTGAATATGAAGATGATGGACTTACTTTCAAAAAAGGAGTGCCGGTTGAGATTACCCACAACCTGATGACCGAAAACATCCAGGCCAAAGCTTACATGAGTAATGGCAGAGAACTGGATGGAGAAGTCAAAGTAACCAGTAAGCGCAAAATTACATTCACAGCCACCCAGGATGCCTCGAATGCCAGAATCCGTGTCCAGGGGAAGATTGAACAAAAAATAAACCCGCTTGTCTTTGTTGCTGAAAATATGGCCCGGGTGCTGATGGGAGTCAAAAACATTTCATTATCATGGTCGCGTACACAGGGAACTGAACTCCCCGGTTACCAGCCGGAAACAAAATATTTCGGGCTCACCCAAACGGCCAATGAATTTGCTCCGGGATTTCCTTTTGTTCTGGGCTGGCAAAATGAAAACTTTGCAGAATTCGCAAAAAATAATGGATGGATCACTCAAGACCCAAGGCTTAGCAGTCCATTTCTGTTAACAGAGTCGGAAAATTTAAACCTGAGGACTACTATTGAACCGATTACCGGAATCCAGATAAACCTTACCGGTACGAGAAGCAAATCAGAAAATTCCAGGGAATACTATGTTTACAATGATACACTTGGCACCATTAGTAATTACGGCTTTCAACAACAGGGAAATTTCTCTATGAGCTTCATGGCTATAAGTACAGCTTTTGATAAGATCAATGAGGACAATAACTTTAAATCGTTAGCTTTTGAAAAATTCAAGGAATACCGGTCTCAAATCTCAAAGAGGCTTGGTGATAAAAGAAAGAATGATCAAGGAAATAGTTATGAACCCGGTAGCGGGGATTATACTGAAGGATATGGCCCATCCAGTCAGCAGGTATTGATACCTTCCTTCTTAGCTGCCTATGGAGAATACAAACCGGGAGAAACTCCTTTGGTGAACTTTCCCAAGATACCTTTTCCCAACTGGAGCATAAACTTTAACAAACTCAACCAGTTGGATTTTATAAAAAGTGTTGCAAAAAATATAAACATAAGCCACACATACCGGGCCACTTACACTATGGGATCGTTTGTTTATAATCAGGATTTTCCTGATCTGGAAGACACTTACTCCTTTTTACAAGACCAGCAGGGCAATTATATTTCCCAGTATGATGTAAACTCTGTATCTATCAATGAGCAATTCAATCCCCTGATAAATTTTGATGTCGTCTGGAAGAACAATCTTACTTCAAGATTACAATTTTCAAAATCAAGAAGGGTTACCCTGAGTTTTGCCAACAACCAGATAACAGAAACCTTAAGCGAAGAATATTCATTCAGTATGGGGTATCGCTTCGAAAATTTCAGTCTGATAGTAGACTTTGGAGGCCAACAGCAGGATATGGAAAACGACCTGAACATTAAAGCCAACGTAAAATTAAGAGATAACCTAACCATCCTCAGAAAGCTGGAAGAAGAAGTAGAAGACCAGCTTACAGCCGGACAAAAAAATGTGGTTATTGGTTTCTCAGCCGATTATGCACTAAGCAACCGATTCAATGTCAGGGCCTTTTTTGACAGGAATGTGAATGAACCTAAAATATCCCGTTCTTACCCAACTGCAAATACAAATTTTGGATTTAGTTTACGATTTAGTCTGACAGAATAATTTTGTTTATGGAAAAAATTTGTATTTTTGACCTATATATTAAGTTTATCATTAAAAAAAATAAGTCATGAACATTCCTGAAAATTTAAAGTATACCAAAGATCACGAATGGATTAAAGTAGACGGAGATCAAGTTACAGTTGGCATTACAGATTATGCACAAAATGAACTTGGTGATATTGTATTTGTCGAAATTGAAACCGAAGGCGAAACACTTGACAAAGAAGAAGTTTTTGGCACGGTAGAAGCTGTAAAGACAGTTTCAGACATTTTCATGCCTGTATCCGGTGAAGTTGCTGAAGTTAATTCAAAACTTGAAGATTCACCGGAGATCGTAAACAAAGATCCCTATGGGGAAGGCTGGCTGATAAAAGTTAATCTTTCAGACAAATCAGAAATTGACGATCTGCTTGACGCAGACAAATACAAAGAACTTATTGAATCCTAAAACTTTTTTAACCAAAATAAAAAAAGGTGCTAATTGACTTTAGCACCTTTTTTTTTATGATAACTGAATGGCTATCTAGCCGTTTGTTTCAAGTTTCTTCTTAACTTCTACCTCTTTGAATCCTTCAATCATATCCCCCACCTGAATGTCGTTAAAACTCTTGACATTCAAGCCGCATTCATAGCCTTCTCTCACTTCTTTAACATCATCTTTAAACCGCTTCAGGGATTCAAGCTCACCGGTAAATATAACGATGCCGTCACGAATAACCCTGACTCTGGAATTTCTTTGGAGTTTGCCCTCTTTCACCTGACAACCAGCAACTGTCCCCACTTTCTTTATCCTGAAAGTATTTTTCACTTCGGCAGTACCTGTAATTTCTTCCTTAATTTCAGGCGACAACATACCCTCCATCGCATCTCTCATATCGTTTATGGCATCGTATATGACTGAATACAATCTAATATCAATTTGTTCTTTCTCTGCCAGTTTTCTTGCTGTACTGGAAGGTCTAACCTGGAATCCAATAACAATTGCGTTAGATGCGGCTGCGAGCAGAATGTCTGATTCAGTGATTTGACCTACTCCTTTATGAATGATGTTAACCTGAATTTCTTCTGTACTTAGCTTTGAGAACGCATCACCGAGTGCCTCTATTGAACCGTCCACATCTCCTTTAACAACAAGGTTCACCTCTTTAAAGTTACCGATAGCAATTCTACGTCCAATTTCATCTAGTGTAATGTGCTTTTGAGTTCTCATGGCTTGTTCACGCTCAAGCTGTGATCGCTTGCTGGCAATTTCCTTAGCCTCTTTCTCAGTATCCATTACATTGAATTTATCTCCGGCCTGGGGTGCGCCATTAAGGCCCAGTAACTGAACCGGCTGTGACGGTCCGGCTACCTTAATCTCTTTACCCCGTTCATTAAACATTGCTTTGGCTCTTCCGTAATGACTGCCGGCAAGTATAATATTACCAATTTCCATCTTTCCGGACTGCACAAGTATATTAGAAACATATCCTCTACCATGGTCAAGCCATGATTCAACGACACTTCCTACTGCATTCTTATTAGGATTGGCTTTTAATTCCAGAACTTCAGCCTCAAGCAGAACTTTTTCCAGCAATTCTTCTATATATTCCCCATTCTTGGCAGAAATATCGTGTGACTGATATTTACCACCCCAGTCCTCTACAAGGTAATTCATGTTGGCCAGTTCTTCCTTCACCCTTTCAGGATTAGCCCCGGGTTTATCAATCTTGTTAATGGCGAATATAATCGGCACACCAGCTGCAGATGCGTGATTGATTGCTTCAATAGTCTGGGGCATTATATTGTCATCGGCAGCTACCACAATAATGGCAATATCAGTAACCTGGGCACCCCTTGCACGCATAGCTGTAAAGGCTTCGTGGCCCGGAGTATCCAGGAAGGTTATATTTTTACCATTATCCAGGGTAACTCTGTAAGCACCAATATGCTGTGTAATACCACCCGCTTCTCCGGCTATCACATTGGCTTTTCGGATATAGTCAAGCAATGAAGTCTTACCATGGTCTACGTGACCCATAACAGTTACAATAGGATCACGGGGTTCCATTTCTTCTTCATCATCCTCTTCTTCCTGTATAGCCTCTTGTACATCAACGCTTACAAATTCTACTTTATAATTGTATTCATCAGCTACAAGTGCCATGGTTTCAGCATCAAGCCGCTGATTAATAGAAACCAGGAGGCCAAGATTCATACAGGTCTGTATTACATCATTTACCTCCTCATCCATCATGGCTGCAAGTTCTTTAACAGAAACAAATTCTGTAACTTTCAAAACATTCTTTTCTTCTTCCTGTTTCTTTTCTTCTTCTTCACGTTTCTGGCTTATAGCTTGCCTTTTCTCTCTACGGTATTTGGAGGTCTTTGATTTTCCTTTGCCTTCAAGCCTGGAGAGTGTTTCCTTAATTTGTTTTTGAACATCCTCCTCGCTTATTTCATTGCGAACAGGTTTTCTCTTCTTTTTCTTCTTCTTGCTTCCAGCCTGTTGTTTACTTTTATTCTGATATTCAGACTGTTTCTTATCATCAAAACTAATTTTTTCCTTATCCTTATGAATTCTTTTTCTCTTTTTACGTTTTGGATGCTTCTTATCTTCCGCGGAGGACCCCTCTTCTTCTTTCTTTTCTTTAGCCTTAGCTCTTTGTTTATCTTTTTCTACTGCTTTTTTCTTCCTTTCCTCTTCTTTTTCGCTTTTTGTTTTCTTATCCGGGCGAGTTTTCTGATTAAGGGAATCAAGATCAATTCTGCCCACTACCTTAATCTTATCACCTTTTTCATCATCTTCTTCAGGAGATTCTTCTTCTTCAGCAGGTTCTTTTTCTTCTGTTTCTGCTTCTTCAGCTTCTTTTTGTTCTTCTGTTTCTTGTGAAACCTCTTCTTCAGGTTCTTCAGACTGCTCCTCTTTTTGCTTTTCACCGGTTTCCTTCTCAGCTTCTTTCTCCTCCTCTTCCGCTTTGGCAGAAACTTTTTCCTCCTGTTTTTCTTCTTTCTTTTCTTCCTCCTCTTCGGTTTTTTCTTTTTTCTTCTTCTTAAATGAATCCAGATCTATTTTACCAACTACTTTGGGTGATTTTTCAGGTTGCTTTTCTTCTTCTTTTTCAGGCTCTTCCTCTTCTTTTTCTTCTTCTTTCCCGGACTTTTCCTTTTCTTCCGGCTTTTCTTCTTTTTCTTTCTGAGTCTCTGATTCTTGTGTCTTTCCGCTCACATCCTTAATGATAATCTCCTCGTCGGACTCTTCTTCATCCTCTTCATCCGCTTCCTCATCTTCATAATCACCAATGGAAATTGAATTATCTTCTTCACTATAACGGTTTAAATTCATCTTCTCAGATTCTTTCTTGACATCCAGATCCGAACTGTATTCTTTCACCAATAAATCATACTGTTCGGGCGTAACTTTGGCATTAGGGTTCGGATCGATATCATACCCCTTCTTCTTTAGAAAATCCACAATTGTGGATATTCCAACATTAAACTCTCTCGCTAATTTACTTAATCTTGTTACTTTTTTGTCTTTTGCCATATATAACCCCACCAAAATTATATTTTCGTAATACTCCGCTAAATTATAATTTATATGTTAATTTATTCAAATTCTGATTTAAAAATTTCAATTATCTCATCTATGGTTTCCTCTTCTAAATCAGTTCTTCTCTCTAATTCTTCTTTGCTTAACTCAAGAACGCTTTTTGCTGTATCAAGTCCTACAGACTTTAACACATCGAGTATCCACTGATCTATCTCATCAGCAAATTCTTCGACATTAACATCTTCCTCATCTTCAACAGCTTCCCTGTAAACATCGATCTCGTATCCGGTCAACTGGCTTGCCAGTTTAATATTCAAACCACCTTTACCGATAGCCAGTGAAACTTCCTCCGGATCAAGATAAACCTCAGCTTTCTTGTCCTCTTCATTCATCTTTATGCTGTTTATCTTTGCGGGGCTTAATGCTCGCTGGATAAACAACTGTGTATTATTGGTATAATTGATAACATCAATGTTTTCATTTCTGAGTTCCCTTACAATCCCGTGTATTCTTGAACCTTTCATTCCAACACAAGATCCTACCGGATCGATTCTTTCATCATAAGATTCGACAGCCACCTTGGCCTTTTCACCCGGAGCTCTCACAATCTTTTTTATGGTAATCAAACCATCATATATTTCAGGAACTTCAAATTCAAAAAGCCTTTCAAGAAACACAGGAGATGTTCTTGAAATGATAATAAGCGGCGTGTTATTTCGCATCTCCACTTTTATCACAACAGCCCTCATCAAATCACCTTTTCTGAAATGATCGGAAGGGATTTGTTCTTCTCTTGGTAAAATCAGTTCATTGCCTTCATCATCCAGCACCAGAATTTCCCTTTTCCATACCTGGTATACTTCACCACTTATTATCTGGCCTATACGCTTTTTATATTTACTGAAAATATTGTTTCGTTCCAGTTCTAATATCTTTGAAGTGAGATGTTGCCTTAACGATAATATGGCTCTTCGGCCAAAATCTTCAATTTTAACTTCATCTGTTACTTCTTCACCCTCTTCATAATCATCGTCAATCTTTTTGGCTTCGGATAACGGAATCTGAAGGTTTTCGTCCTCTACTTTCCCGTCTTCAACTACTTCACGGTTTCTCCAGATTTCAAAATCGCCTTTGTCTATATTAATAATGATGTCAAAATTTTCATCCGTACCAAAAGCTTTTTCCAGAGTTTTTCTAAAAACCTCCTCCAGGACGTTCATCATAGTTGCCCTGTCAATATTCTTAAGTTCTTTAAACTCTTTAAATGTATCAAACAAGTTAAGGTTATCCATCTCGTACAATTATTTTAAAATGAAATAATGAGTTTTGTTGATTTTATATTATCCAGTCTAATATCTTTATTTTCAGTTACAGTCTTCGTTTTCTTTTTATCGGTTTTGATCCGTTTCTTTTCTTCAATTTCAATCTGGTCAGGAAAAACATTCAGCAATTTCCCTTTGACTTTATTCCCGTCTTTCAGCAGCACTTCAACTTTCTCGCCTTTATGCTTTTCATATTGCTCTTTAACTTCAAAAGGCGCTGTTAAACCGGGTGAAGTGACTTCCAGGTTATAATCGTCCAGTTCGCTTCCAAATTCACTTTTTAGCTCCCTGCTTATATTGACGCAATCATCAATATTAAATTTCTGATATCCGTCAAGAATAACTTTTATATTTTCTCCTTTATTATGAATTCTTACAACAAAGTATTTGTCTTTGTCAAGAATTTTCTCCAATGCAGCTTCAATTTCACTATTTGATATCATTTTTCCCTTATTAAATGATACGAAAAAAGGGGACATCGTCCCCAGCTCACTACCTGATAATCTGATTTTAAAACAATGCAAAATTAATAATTATCTTAATAATAGACAAAATTTAAGCTAAATTTATTGTGCACTTTGCAAAAAAAATAACAACAGTCTCGCCGAACTTATAAACAGCAAAGACTTTCAGCGAGTTAATTATTTTTTATACATTTGTCATCTGCTATAAAGAAAAACTTAAATGAATAAGAAAAAGATAATCAACGACCCGGTTTACGGTTTTATTAACATTTTTGACGAAATCATATACGATCTTATTGAAGAACCAGCTTTTCAGCGGCTCAGAAGGATAAAACAACTAGGGCTCACCCATTTCGTCTACCCGGGCGCAACCCACACACGATTCCAGCATTCATTGGGAGCTCTGCATTTAATGCACTCAACCATAAATATCATACGCTCTAAAGGTCATGAGATAACACCTGAAGAAGAACAAGCAGCCAAAATTGCCATTCTCTTACATGATATTGGTCATGGCCCCCTCTCCCACACCCTGGAAGAATCTCTTTTCGATGACTATTCCCATGAAAAATTATCGCTGATGCTAATGAAACAGTTGAACGAAAGGTACCGGGGTAAACTTGACAGGGCCATACAAATATTTACCAATCAATACCCTAAAACTTTCCTGCATCAGCTTGTTTCCAGTCAGCTTGATGTTGACAGACTGGATTACCTGAGAAGAGATAGTTTCTTTACAGGGGTCTCCGAAGGGATTATCGGCTCTGATCGAATAATAAAGATGTTGAATGTATATAATGACCAATTGGTTATAGAAGCAAAAGGAATACACTCCATCGAAAAGTTTCTGATAGCACGTTGGCTCATGTATTGGCAGGTATATTTTCACAAAACTGTAATCGCTGCTGAACAGCTTATTTCACATATAATCAGAAGAGCCAGGGAACTTGTGCTTCAGGGAAAAGAACTTACCACAACTCCTGTAATGCAATACTTTTTAGAGAACAGGTACAAAAATGACACTCAGGAAAATCTGTTAGATAACTTCATTCGGATTGACGATAGTGATATCACTGTTTCTGTAAAAATGTGGACAAAACACGATGATCCAGTATTATCCGGGCTCTGCCAGAATATGATCAACCGGAAATTGTTTAAGATTGAACTGCAGGACTCGCCATTTGAGGAAAATAAAATCATGGGGATAAAAGAAAAGGTGCAAGAAACTTTTCAACTAAATAAAGAAGATGCCGGGTATTTTGTATTTTCCGATCACATCATCAATAAGGCTTACAGTGCTTTTGACGACAAGATCCAAATCCTTTTCAAAAACAATGAAGTTAAAGACATTTCAGAGGCTTCAGATATGTTTAATTTGTCGGTTCTGTCTAAAATTGTAAAAAAATATTTTATATGTTATCCCAAAGAAAATAGCATTTAATTGTAAATTATCATTATTTTTGCGAAAATCTAATGGAAGGTCTTATGGAATATACAGCGCAAGAGATAGCCAACATTTTAAAAGGAGAAGTTGAAGGAGACCCTGAAACAAAAGTAAACGGATTTTCAAAGATAGACGAAGGACAAAAAGGAACTATCTCTTTTATAGCCAATCCCAAATACAACAAATACATAAGCAATACTGATGCATCAGTTGTTCTTGTAAACAAAGACTTTTCCACTGATGGTCCTGTAAACAGCACACTAATAAAAGTTGATGATGCCTACACTGCATTCGCAAAGCTACTAACATTGCAGGATAACCATGATATACCCGATACAGGAATAAGTAATTCCGCTAAAATAAAAAGTAGCGCAACCTTAGGCGATAACGTATCTTTAAATGAACATGTCTATATCGGTGAAAATGCTACCATCGAAGATGACGTTAAAATTCTCCCCAACTGCTATATCGGGGATAATGTTACAGTGAAAAAAGGCACCATCCTCTACCCGGATGTAAAAGTCTACCATAGCTGTATTATAGGTGCCAAATGCATTATTCATGCAGGGGTAGTAATTGGAAGTGATGGCTTTGGTTTTGCACCTCAGAGCAACAACCAGTATGATAAAATTCCCCAGGTTGGGAATGTAATCATTGAAGACAAGGTGGAAATTGGGGCCAATACCTGCATCGACAGAGCAACAATAGGTTCAACCATAATCAGGAAGGGAGTAAAACTGGATAACCTGATTCAAATTGCCCATAATGTTGAAATAGGAGAAAATACTGTAATTGCAGCGCAAACAGGAATAGCCGGTTCAACAAAAATAGGAAAAGATTGTATGATAGGCGGTCAGGTTGGAATTGTAGGACATTTAAAGATTGGCGATCGTGTCAGGATAGCTGCTCAATCAGGAATTTCATCTCATGTGAAAAATGACATGGTCATTCAGGGTTCCCCCGCATTTGATTTCGGTAAATATCAGAAATCTTATGTACTTTTCAGAAAACTACCCGACCTTTATCAAAAGATAAATGAGCTTGAATCAGAGTTAAAGAAAATTAAGAACAAAGAATAAAACTGAGATATATGGCGGATAAACAGACAACCATTGCAAATCCGGTAAAACTAAAAGGCAGAGGATTACACACAGGTTATGAAGTAGAAATACAATTTAAACCAGCTGAGGCCAATCATGGATACAAGTTTCAGCGGGTGGACATGAAAGAAAAACCCATCGTTAAAGCTATAGTTGACAATGTAGTCGATACTTCCAGGGGAACCACCATTGAAGAAAATGGAATAAAAATACACACGATAGAACATGTCATGGCCGCTCTTCACGGCATGAGGATAGACAATGTTCTGATTGAACTCAATGGACCAGAAACCCCTATAATGGATGGCAGTTCAAGGATGTTTGCTGAGGAATTTGAAAAAGCCGGAATAGAGGAGTTGGATGAAGACCGCGATTATTATGAAATAAGAGAAAAGACTGTATACAGGGATGAAGAAAACCAGGTGGAACTGATAGCCTACCCTGACGAAGAATTATCAATCAATGTTCTCATTGACTACAATTCTAAGGTTTTGGGACATCAGTATGCTACTTATAATCCTAACAAAGACTTTAAAAAAGAAATCGCCCCTTCCAGAACGTTTGTATTTTTTCATGAGCTGGAATTTCTCAGAAAGAATAACCTCATCAAGGGCGGGGACCTGGAGAATGCCATTGTTATAATGGAAAATCCTGTTCCACAGGAAGAGCTGGACAGGATGGCTGATTTATTCAATAAACCCCGGATAAAAGTAAAACCCGAGGGAGTCCTCAACAACCTTGACCTTTACTACTCCAATGAGCCTGCTCGTCACAAATTGCTTGACATTCTGGGAGATATTGCACTTATAGGCAAACCTGTCAAAGGCAGGATCGTCGCAAGCAAACCGGGCCATCATGCCAATACTGAGCTGGCCAAAAAGATACTTAAAGACATCAGAAAAGAAGCTTCCAAAGGGTATGTTCCCATCTTTGACCCAAATGAAGAGCCTCTCTTAAATGTAAATGAAATCAAGAAATACTTACCTCATCGACCACCATTCCTGCTGGTAGACAAAATCATACAGATGGACCGCTCTTCCATTGTAGGTTTGAAAAATGTAACTATGAACGAAGGCTTCTTTGTGGGTCACTTCCCTGAAGAGCCAATAATGCCGGGGGTCCTGCAGGTAGAATCTATGGCCCAGGTTGGAGGTATCCTTGCATTGAATACAGTCCCTGACCCGGAAAATTATCTGACATACTTCCTGAAAATTGATAAAGTAAGATTTAAGAAAAAAGTGGTTCCAGGTGACACCTTATTATTCAAATTAGAATTGAAAGCGCCCATCCGCCGGGGTATTGTAACTATGTCGGGACAGGCTTTTGTTGGTGAACAGGTGGTTATGGAAGGTGAATTAACCGCTCAAATAACGAAAAACAAAGAATAATGGATAAGAATACTCTATCATACATTCATCCGGATGCTCAGATAGGAGAGAATGTTATCATTGAACCGTTCTCATCAATCTCTAAAGATGTTGTTATAGGTGAAGGGACCTGGATTGGCCCGAATGTTACTATAATGGATGGGGCAAGAATTGGTAAAAACTGTAAGATATTTCCCGGTTCTGTAATATCTGCAATCCCCCAGGACTTAAAATTTCAGGGAGAGATAACAACTGCTCAAATAGGCGACAATACAACCATCAGGGAGTGTGTGACAGTCAACCGCGGCACCAAAGCAAAAGACACTACCATCATTGGCAAAAATTCTATGTTGATGGCCTATGTGCATATTGCCCATGATTGCATTATCGGCGACCAGGTAATCCTTGGGAATGCAACACAGCTTGCTGGAGAGGTAGAGGTAGATGACTGGGCGATTCTCAGCGGATTGGTTGCTGTACATCAATTCGTTCGTATCGGTAAACATGTTATAATTTCCGGAGGATCCCTTGTCCGTAAAGATGTACCACCCTATGTGAAAGCCGCCCAGGAACCGCTGGCCTATATGGGTTTGAATTCAGTTGGCCTTCGAAGAAGAAAATTTTCAAATGAGAAAATCAATGAAATTCATGAAATCTACAGGGAAATATACCTCAAAGGAAATAACAACAGCCAGGCCATTGAAAAAATAGAATCCAGCATGCCGGCCACTGAGGAAAGAGATGAAGTTTTAAATTTCTTAAAAAATTCAAGCAGGGGCGTTATCAAAGGATACAGGAGCAAAGACAACAATCACGAAAAATCTGATGCATCGTCATAGTTCTTTTATGAGCTGTCGGGGACCCGAATGATTCCTGAATTATTCGGGTTAAATCAATTTTCATTATTATCTTTCCA
The DNA here is from genome assembly GCA_964585385.1 of uncultured Bacteroidales bacterium. Classification (GTDB taxonomy): domain Bacteria; phylum Bacteroidota; class Bacteroidia; order Bacteroidales; family UBA12077; genus JAGXLC01. Next base: position 22,519 of record CAZPDP010000005.1, on the reverse strand, counting down.
TCCCTGGGCTTTCAGTTCAATTTCATGTTCACCTGGGGTGATCATGTATTTGCCGTAATCTGTATCCGTGATATGGCCTACAGAATGAATTGTTTCTACATCCTTTATCTTTTCATAATCATCAGCAGAAACAGTGAAAAGTAACTCATAATCATCACCCCCGTTCAAAGCAGCAATGGTAGGTTCCATGTCAAATTCCCGTGCCATCTTCTCAGTGTTTTTATCTATAGGTATTTTATCCTGAAAAATTTTACAGCCTTTATCAGAAGCATTACATATCTGGATAATATCTGAAGAAAGTCCATCGGAAATATCAATCATAGAAGTAGGCATGATGCTCTTCTCTTCAAGGAAACGGATTACGTCTGCACGAGCTTCAGGCTTTAGCTGTCTTTCCAGAATATATTCATACCCTGATAGTTCAGGCTGGGTCCCTGGTTTTGACCGGAATACTTCTTTTTCACGCTCCAGCAACTGAAGCCCCATGTAAGAGGCACCTAAATCACCGGTAGCACAGATGATATCATTCTTTTCAGCACCATTGCGATATACAATTTCATCCTTTTCTCCTGCACCTATTGCTGCAATGCTTATGGTAAGGCCTGTAAGCGAAGAAGTTGTATCACCTCCCACAAGATCCAGGTTATACTTTTCACATGCAAGTTTTATCCCATTATACAATTCATCTATATGTTCCAGTTTGAATTTGCCGGAAATTCCAAGAGAAACAAAAATTTGATAAGGTTTGCAGTTCATTGCCAGGATATCAGAAATATTCACAACTACTGCTTTATATCCGAGGTGTTTCAATGGAAAATACATCAAATCAAAATGAATTCCTTCCAGCAGTAAATCACTGGTAATTAAAGTCTGCAAATTCTTATGGTTTACAACAGCTGCATCATCGCCTACACCTCTTACAGAGCTTTCGTGATTCAGTTCAATATTCTTTGTCAGATGTTCAATCAGACCAAATTCGCCGAATTCTGATATCTTCTGTTTCCTGTTTTCGTGTTCCATAATTACTTCTGTTAAAAATTCAAAACTAAACAAAATTGGAAATTTATACGGGAAAAGCATGAATTTATGTATCCACTGATAGCATATTAACACTTAAACAATAATTTACAACATGAAACATATTGTTTATAACAGCACACTTATTTCCTGCTTAACTAAAAATTCACGTTAACGTCTTATTTTTAAAAGGTTAGAGCCATGACAATAATCATGTTTTTAGGGCTTTAGAAAGCTAAACAATCTTTATTGTTTCTTGTTTTGATTACGATATTTTGTAATATATTTGCAGCAATTTAGAATTAATCTACATAAATATCGTTATATAATTTGAATAATGTTAATTTTGTACGAATATGGCAGACAATCAAAATAAAAATTCTGATCAAATATTAAATGATCTTACCCAGGGAGAATATAAATATGGATGGTCAAGTAACATAGAGAGTGATACCATACCGAAGGGCCTGAATGAAGATGTCATACGGATGATCTCCGAAAAGAAAAACGAGCCGGAGTTCCTTTTGGATTTCAGGCTAAAAGCATACAGGCACTGGAAAGAAATGAAAATGCCTGGGTGGGCACACCTTCAAATTCCTGAAATCAATTACCAGGACATCATCTACTATTCAGCGCCAAAACAAAAGGCTTCAGGACCTAGCAGCATGGATGATGTTGATCCGGAGCTTAAAAGAACATTTGATAAGCTTGGCATCCCTCTGGATGAACAGAAAAAGCTGGCAGGTGTGGCTGTAGATGCTGTAATGGACAGTTCATCAGTTAAAACCACTTTTAAGGAAAAACTGGCAGAGCTGGGTATCATTTTCTGTTCTTTCAGTGAAGCGGTGCAGGAGCATCCCGACTTGATAAAAAAATATATGGGTACAGTTGTTCCCTATACGGACAATTATTTTGCCGCTCTAAATTCAGCCGTGTTCAGCGATGGTTCATTCTGCTATATACCAAAAGGAGTTAAGGCTCCCATGGAATTATCAACCTATTTCAGGATCAATGCTGCTAATACAGGGCAATTTGAAAGAACCCTGATTATTGCTGAAGACGACAGTTATGTGAGTTATCTGGAAGGTTGTACAGCACCTCAGAGAGATGAAAACCAGCTTCATGCAGCCATTGTAGAAATTATTGCAAAGAATAATGCCCATGTAAAATACTCTACGGTTCAGAATTGGTTCCCGGGCAATAAGGAAGGAAAAGGCGGAATTTACAATTTTGTGACCAAAAGAGGCAAAGCAGAAGGAACCCATTCCAAAATAAGCTGGACACAGGTAGAGACAGGCTCAGCCATCACATGGAAGTATCCAAGCTGTATATTGCTGGGTGATAATTCGGTTGGTGAGTTTTATTCAGTTGCTGTAACCAATAATCATCAGCAAGCAGATACAGGAACCAAGATGATACATGTGGGTAAAAATACCAAAAGCACTGTGGTTTCCAAAGGTATTTCAGCCGGACAAAGCAATAATTCTTATCGCGGACTGGTCAAAGTAACCAAGAATGCAGAAAATGCCAGGAACTTTTCCCAGTGCGACTCCATGTTACTGGGTGACAGGTGTGGCGCTCACACGTTCCCATACATTGAAACAGACAACAGAAATGCAATCGTTGAGCACGAAGCTACCACCTCGAAAATCAGTGAAGACCAAATCTTCTATTGCAACCAGAGAGGCATCGATACAGAAGATGCCATCGGAATGATTGTAAATGGATACGCGAAAGAAATACTTAACAAGCTTCCTATGGAATTTGCTGTTGAAGCACAAAAGCTGCTTCAAATCAGCCTGGAAGGAAGTGTTGGTTAATATATAACAGTTAAACAGATTAAATAAATGAACATGCTTAAAATAAAGAATTTACACGCATCAATTGAAGGGGAAGAGATATTAAAAGGAGTCAATCTTGAAGTGAATATGGGCGAAATCCACGCTATTATGGGCCCCAATGGATCCGGTAAAAGTACATTAGCTTCCATTCTTGCAGGAAGAGAACTTTTCAACGTGACAGAAGGAGAAGTGTTCTATAATGGAAAAAATCTGCTTGAAATGGCCCCCGAAGAAAGAGCCCGTGAAGGATTATTCCTGGGTTTTCAATATCCAATCGAAATTCCCGGCGTAAGCATGATGAATTTCTTAAAAACAGCCATCAACGAGAAAAGAAAATATGAAGGAAAGGAACCAATGAAATCCTCTGATTTTCTCAAAATGATGCGGGAAAAGAAAGAAATCGTAAAAATTGATTCCAACCTTACAAACCGATCTGTGAATGAAGGTTTTTCAGGTGGAGAAAAGAAAAGAAATGAAATATTCCAGATGGCTATGCTGGAACCCAGGCTCTCCATTCTTGATGAAACAGATTCCGGGCTTGATATTGATGCTTTAAAAATAGTTGCCAACGGTGTAAACACATTAAAATCAGACAACAACGCAACTATTGTAATTACACACTATCAAAGGTTGCTCAATTATATTATTCCCGATTATGTACATGTACTTTTCGGGGGTAAGATAGTCAAATCAGGAGATAAAACCCTGGCCCTTAAGCTTGAAGAAAAAGGGTACGACTGGCTGAAAAAAGAAGCTGAAGTATAGACAGGAATAAAAAATTAAGCTATGAGCACTGAGACCAAAACAACAGACATAAAAGAACATTTCATTGAATTGTTTCATAACAACATTAGCATAATCAAGGATGGGCTTCCTGATTTTATGAATGATGAGAGAGAAAAGGCTCTTGAATCATTTAGAAAGTTAGGGATACCTCATAAGAAGATTGAAAAATACAAGTATACTGATTTAAATCCTGTATTCAACAAAGAATACAGGAACTATATACAAAAGAAAAAGATTGACTTCAACATTAATGAAATGTTTAAGTGTGATGTTCCAGAGCTTGAAACCAACATGATCATTCTGCTGAATGGTTGGTATTACGATCAAAACAATCCGCTTCAAAAGCAAGATAACGGTATTATTTTCGGCAGTCTCCGTGAAGCTGCCCGGAAGTACCCGGAACTGGTTAAGAAACATTACAATCAATACACTCATACTGAAGAGGAAAGCTTGACTGATCTCAATACCGCATTTGCTCAGGATGGCATTTTCTTTTATGCTCCAAAGGGAGCCGTTCTGGAAGAACCCATTCAGATAATCAATATTCTTTTGGATGAAGAAGACGGTATGACTCAGCACCGTAATCTTTTCATTATGGAAGAGAACAGTGAGGCAAAAATCATCATTTGCGACCACACACTGACTCAACAAAACTTCCTTACCAATTCGGTAACAGAAGTTTTCGCTAATAAGTCCGCACGATTTGATATTGCAAGAGTTCAAAATGAGCACAACGGAGCAACACAGATTTCCAATTTGTACGTCCATCAGGAAAAAGACAGTGACGTTTCAACAAACACCATATCACTTCATGGCGGACTGATAAGAAACAATCACCATGTGGTTCTGAATGGTGAGGGCTGTAACAACAATACCATGGGACTCTATTTAACGGACAGAGGTCAGCACATTGACAATTATGTTCATATTGATCATGCCGAGCCTAATTCCATAAGCAACCAATTGTTTAAAGGAGTTTTGGATGACTATGCTACAGGTGCATTCAACGGCCGTATTTTAGTCAGACAGGATGCCCAAAAAACTGAGGCTTATCAGTCGAACAACACCATATTGCTAACAGATGATGCGAAAATGAATACAAAGCCCCAGCTTGAAATTTACGCAGATGATGTGAAATGCAGTCACGGTGCTACTGTAGGTCAATTAGACCAGGATGCACTCTTCTACTTGCGATCCAGGGGTATTCATTTCAAGGAAGCAAGATTACTTATGATGTATGCTTTTGCCCATGAAGTGATTGAAAAGATTAAGGTGAAACCGCTTCAGGAGCGCATTCACGAATTGGTGGACAAGCGACTTCGCGGGGAATTGTCCAGATGCAATTATTGTGAAATGAATTGTTGCTGATAGCAGAAAAACGCCCAAAATCCTTTAGATTTAATCATATTTGTAATATCTTTAAAAAGGCGTTTTTCTCATTCTAAACAGTACTTTTAGCATGTACAGGAATAAACAATACAATATTGAAACAGTCAGAAAAGATTTCCCAATACTTTCAGAAAAAGTACATGATAAGCCCCTTGTTTATTTAGATAATGCGGCAACCACACAAAAACCTCAATCTGTAATAGACAAGGTAAACGAAATCTATTCGCAAAAAAACAGCAACATTCACAGAGGAGTCCATTTCCTGAGTGACAAGTTGACTGAAGAATTTGAGCAAGCCCGAAAGAAGGTTCAGGCTTTCATCAATGCTGAAAAATCAGAAGAAATTATTTTCACAAACGGTACCACTCATTCGATTAATTTAGTTGCTTATTCCTTTGGAGAAAAATTTGTAAAAGAAGGCGATGAAATTATCATCACAGAAATGGAACACCATGCCAACATTGTTCCCTGGCAGGTTTTATGTGAGAGAAAGAATGCAAAGCTAAAATACATCCCTATTAACGATGACGGAGAACTTTTACTGGATGAATATAAACAGTTACTGAATGAAAATACAAGCCTGGTAGCTGTAAACCAGGTTTCCAATACACTGGGAACCATCAACGATATCAAATCAATCATTCATCTGGCCCATGAAAAAGATATACCTGTACTCATTGACGCAGCACAAAGTGTACAGCACACAAGTGTGGATGTACAGGAATTAGATTGTGATTTTTTGGCATTCTCAGGGCACAAAATCTACGGGCCTAACGGTATAGGTATTTTGTACGGAAAGCAAAAATGGCTGGAAGAGATGCCTCCTTACCAAACCGGGGGAGAAATGATTAAAAAAGTGACTTTAGAAAAAACCACATTCAATGCGCTCCCCTTTAAATTTGAAGCCGGAACACCCAACTATGTCGGTGCAATAGGACTTGCTGAAGCAATTAAATACATTGAGAGCATCGGTATACCCCAAATTAAAGATTACGAACACAAATTGCTGGATTACGCCAATAAAAAACTGGGCGGTATTGAAGGCATGAAATTTTATGGTACTTCGAATAATAAAATAAGTGTCATATCCTTTCTGCTGGACAAAATCCATCATTACGATACCGGTATGGTATTGGATAAGATGGGTATTGCTGTAAGAACAGGCCATCACTGCACCGAACCGGTTATATCGCACTTTAATATCGATGGTACAGTAAGGGCATCTTTTGCATTGTATAATAAAACAGAAGAAATTGATGTTTTATATGATGCATTGTTTAAAGTAAAACAAATGTTTGGATAAAATACTACGCAAATATGACTTTAGAAGAAAAACAACAAGAGATTATTGAAGAATTTGAGATGTTTGAGGACTGGATGGATAAGTACAACTATTTGATTGAACTCAGCAAGGACTTACCCGAAATGCCGCCGGAACATAAAAATCCGGACAACCTTATTGAAGGGTGCCAGTCGAAAGTGTGGCTGCATGCTGAAATGGACGGAAATAAACTGGTTTTTAAGGCAGACAGCGATGCAATCATTACAAAAGGAATTATCGCCCTGCTTATCCGCGTTCTATCCGGCAGAACACCCAAAGAAATTAAAGATGCCGATCTTCATTTTATTGACAAAATCGGACTGAAGGAAAATCTATCTCCGACCCGGTCCAATGGACTGGTTGCCATGATTAACAAAATCAAAGCTTATGCTCTGGCTTACGATGCCAAGGCTCAATAAATAAAAAAGTACAAACTACCTGAAAGTTATTAAGATATGAGTGAACAAGGTGATTTCTTAGCTGTAGAAGCAAAAATTGTAAAGGCCTTAAAAGATGTTTATGACCCTGAAATACCTGTAAACGTCTATGATTTGGGTCTGATTTACAACATTGATGTGGATGATGAAAACAATGTTGAGGTAAAGATGACACTGACAGCGCCAAACTGCCCTATTGCAGATGATATACTGAACGAGGTACACGACAAGGTTAAAGAAATAGATGAGGTTAATGATGTAAAAGTCAACCTGGTTTTCGATCCTCCATGGGATAAAGAAATGATGTCTGAAGAAGCCAAATTGGAGCTGGGATTGTTATAACGTATGCTCGAAAATGAACTCAAATACAGCGAAATGATAAAATCCGAGGCCCGGCGCCTTGGATTTTTAGAATGTGGCATATCCAAAGCCGAACCCCTGCAGAAAGATGCTGAAAACCTAAAACAATACCTCCGTGAAAACCGGCATGGGGAAATGCAGTGGATGGAAAATTATTATGACAAAAGAACCGATCCCACCCGGTTAGTTCAGGGAGCCAAATCGGTCATATCGGCTATTTACAACTACTATCCCAACAAACTGCAAAAAGAAGATACTTACAAAATCTCAAAATATGCGTATGGAAAGGATTATCATTTTGTCCTTAAAAACAAATTGAAATCTCTTTTGCAATTCATCCGGGAAAACCTGCCAGAAAAAGTAAATGGACGTGTCTTTGTTGACTCGGCGCCGGTAATGGACAAAGTATGGGCTCAAAAAGCAGGTCTGGGCTGGATTGGTAAACACACAAACCTCTTATCCAGAAGGCATGGCTCTTTCTTCTTCATAGGGGAAATTATAGTCGATGTCGGTCTTTCTTACGACCCACCCGTTAAAGATTATTGTGGCACTTGTACAAAATGCCTGGAGGCTTGTCCTACTGGCGCCCTAAACCTCACCGAGCCCTATCAAATCGATGCCTCCAAATGCATTTCCTATTTCACCATTGAGAAAAAAGGTGAATTACCAACCAACATGGCAAATAAATTCAGTGACTGGATTTTTGGATGTGACATCTGCCAGGACGTTTGTCCGTGGAATTTAAGAAGAAACTCCCACAACGAACCCGAATTCGAACCACACCCCGACCTGCTCAACCTGGACAAGCCCGAATGGGAAAACTTATCAAGAGAGCATTTTAATGAGATATTCCGCAAATCGGCTGTAAAAAGGACCAAATATGAAGGATTAAAGCGCAATATCAACTTTGTTAAAGAAAAATAGACCTCCCTGGAATTAATAAATCATCCTGAAGGTAAATAATATCCAACCCCTTTCCATTCAGCAATGATTTTAGATCTGTCAGATATTGGATTTATCATGCGATTCCAAAGGGTTCGATGATAGCTCCTCATATTCGGTTCTGTTTTTATAGACATCTATCGCCAAAAACAGCGCATTTCGAAAAGAGCTTTCTGAGGCCTCACCTTTACCTGCCAGTTCGTAGGCTGTACCATGCGCCGGTGATGTTCGTACTATATTTAAACCAGCGGTAAAATTAACACCCTCGTTGAATGAAAGGGCTTTAAATGGAGCAAGTCCCTGGTCGTGATACATGGCAAGTATAGCATCAAATTTTTTGATGTTTTTTGTTCCAAAGAAACCATCAGCCGGGTAGGGTCCAAAAGCCAGAATACCGTCCTCTTTGGCCCTTTGCAATGCGGGAATAATAATGTTTTGCTCCTCGTCACCAATAATTCCACCATCACTTGCGTGAGGATTCAAACCAAAAACGGCAATTTTTGGCTTCTGAATACGAAAATCACGGATGAGAGTCGCATGCATAGTATTTAACTTCCGAAGTATTTTGTCTTGTGTGATTTGCTGTGAAACTTCTTTTAATGGAACATGGCCGGTTACAACACCTACCTTCATCAAGTCGCTTACCATGAGCATTAGAACATCCTCAGATTCAAAATTCTGAGCCAAATATTCTGTATGCCCGGGGAACTGAAAATCTTCAGATTGTATATTGTCTTTATTAATGGGCGCTGTGACAAGAACGTCAATTTTACCTTCTTTAAGATCATTTACTGCAGCAGACAATGCGTTCAAAGAAGCCTCTCCGGCAACCTGGGTAGATTTTCCCAGTTCAACCCTGACATTATCATCCAGACAATTGATTACATTAGGTCTTTTTACATTGGCTTTATCAGCATCCCGGATAATATTAAGGCTAAAATTTTCAATATTAAGAGCTTTTCGATGATATGCCGCTACTTTAGCAGAACCGTAAACAATCGGAACACAAAATTCCATAATCCGGTTATCCATCAAAGTTTTTATAATAATTTCGTAGCTTATACCATTTATATCTCCTTGCGTTATTCCAAGTCTTATTTTATCGTTTCTCATTTTTATAATCGTTTATATCATTAGATTCAATTATTGAGTATTGTTAATCAGAAAATCTATCATAAGTCTTACCCCTGCACCGGTTGCACCTTTAGGGCGATATGCATCTGCTTTATCCAGGTAAGCATAAGGTGCAATATCAAGATGTATCCAGGGATAATCCACAAAATTTTGCAGGAATTTTCCTGCTGTAATTGCCCCTGCTTCTCTTCCTCCTGCATTTTTAATATCTGCAATATCTGATTTTATCATTTCATTATATTCTTCCCACAAAGGTAATCTTACAATTCTCTCGTAGGTATTGTTTCCACTAACTGACAATTTTTGAAACACCTTCTCATCTGCAGTTCCCATAGCCACAACACCTTGAGGACCAATAGCCACAGAGGCTGATCCGGTTAATGTGGCAAAATCAACTACTAGTTCCGGGTTATACTGTTTTGCAAAACTCAGGGCATCTGCAAGAATCATTCGTCCTTCCGCATCGGTATTTATAACCTCCACGGTCTTCCCGTTGTGCATGGTAATTACATCACCGGGCACATAAGCATTTCCATCCGGGCGATTATCTGTGGCCGGAACTAAGCCGATAACATGATAGGGCAGTTTCATAGAAGCAACAGCATACATAGCTCCAGCGACTGTTGCAGCCCCTGCCATATCCGATTTCATACCCAACATGGAGGAGGAAGGTTTCAGACTCAATCCCCCCGTATCATAAACAATTCCTTTGCCTACAAGAATGATTGGCTTTTTATTTTCAGGATTATCCGGCTTCCATTCCATTACACTAAATGAAGGTGGATCCACACTCCCTTTATTTACAGCAAGCAGACCATTTAACTTAAGACTTTCAATTTTCTTCTTGTTAAAGACTTCAGTTGAAAATCCTGCCTCTGTTCCCAGTTTTTGAATCTCCTGGCTCAGCTGAACAGCATTTAAGGAATTTAAAGGCTCATTCACAAGATTACGGGCATGAAATACAGCTTTACAGACAATTTCAAGCTGAGTTAAATGTTCATCTGAAATGGCATTGCTTAAAACCTTCACTTCATCAAGAAGCACTTTGTTTTTATTGTTATTGTTTTTGTCTTTATATTTTATGAATTCATAAAGGCTTAATCCGATTCCTTCCAAAAATGCATAAACCAGATCAGCACTGTCACAGGCATCCACCACAATGATTTCCCGGTGTTTGTTTTCTTTTAAGGCAGGAAAAAGATTAAATGCCTCCCTTCTCATTTTCTCTTTCCCATTGAAAAGCTCCTTAAATTCAGGAACTATCCGTATATAAGACCATTTAAAGTATGAATTAATATCAATCTTTGTCTTATCGTCTGATAATTGATTTTTTATGTATTCCAGTTCTGTGGTAGTAAAGGAATACTGGCTGAAATCGGTTTCTTTGCCGGCAATATAGACTACAGAAATATCTAAACCCCTCTCCTGCACCTTCTTATAACTAAGATTCATGGAATCAATTTTTTCAGTTATTCAGAACGTAAAATTAATAAAAAGCGATCAGGAAAGCTTATATATCAAAATATATTCTAAATAAATGTAAACCAAAAAGAAAAAGCCATCCGAACAATCAGATGGCTCAATCTAATTTAACTAACCCGCATAATTCAAGAATTATTCGGGTCTTAATTCCATTTCAGTGTGTATAGAATAGCTTCCAATTTGCGCACATAATTTCGTTTATCAAATTTTGGTGCATAAACGAATCCATCGACTGTGACTACCTTCTTTTTTTCTTTATCAACAATAGAAGCACTGATATAAGGGCCTCCCATAAAGTCGTTTTCAACCTCCCATAAACCTCTCATAACAACCACTTCATTGCCGTTTATCTCCTTTGTTTCATGGAAAGGTTTTACCTGGTCCTCGTTAATCATATAAGAATTGGGTGAAGGACCGGGAACAAATTTTTTTGTAAACTCATTTCTTTTTTGAATAAGGTAATCTCTTGTCAGGACGTGTTCGCCTTCATAGGGGAACTCATAGATGAGCAGACCCTGGGAGAAATGCCTTCCTTCATTGGCGATCCAGGCAAAATCCGTCGTATCCACATCCAGCGAATATCCTTTTGGAACAACAATATCAATCCCAAATTTTTCCCTGATGCGCATTTCTGCCCCGTCGTTAGAAATCTTTTTGAATGTTTTTATATACCGGTTCCTCTCTGCAACCAGAAACTTATCAGCCACAACGGAACCTTTCTGTTCGAACAATCTAACCATAGCGGAATCATCCGGTGCCTGGGCATGTATAACAAGCTGTGGCTTTGCATATACATTCTCCCGAACCAGAATTCTTGACTGAGTGTATTTTTCGCCTATATCAACCTTTAAAATATTTCTGTGTTTCTGGAAAATTTTTTTAAAAGCTGTAGGATGAATATGAGATAGTTCAAATAGAGGTTCGGGCTGGGGCAATCCTTTATGGACTTTGCTAAGTGTTTTTTTTACAGAAAGCCCCACTTCCCTGTTAAACTTGGCGCTATCTGCGACAACCAATACACTTCCCGGGCTTCCGCTGGAAGAGGGCATTGTGCCCTCAGTTTCTGAAGTATCGGGTACACAGCCATATCCTATAAGGAAAAAGCTAATTAAGAAAATCAATCGATTCAAATTTTTCATATGGTCTTTATTTTAATGTCCTAAATAAATTTTAATCTTTTTGCCGGGTTTAATATCTGCCTCATCTTCAATGTTGTTCATCTCTTTCAACTCTACAATAGATTCACAATTAAATTTATTGGCTATACTCCAGATGGTGTCTCCTTCTTTAATCGTATAATATACAATTCTACGATTGGTGTCGGCCTGCATTCTCCTTTCAAGTTTTATATGCTCTTCTTTAATTCTTTCAATATAGGCAGGATCAACCCAAATATCAAGTTTTTGACCAACATTTAAATTATTATCCGGCAAATTATTCCATTTCTTTATTTCTTCAATCGTGCATCCGTAATTCATGGCAATCTTATGAAAGTATTCACCCTTTTTCACGGTATGGGATACTTTAACTTTATTCTTGTTATCAGAAATGGAATCATTCTTTTTCTCATTATGAACGAGAGGTCGGGATTCATAAATTGATTTTTCTTTTTTCAGGAAGGCAAGCACCTTGTCTTTGGGCAATACCAAAACTGCAGCTTCCGGCATATTCGGAATAACGTTTTTTCTGTAAATGGGATTAAGTTCCTGGAGTTTTTTTACAGGTATATCCAGGGCTTTTGAAATAAGCTCAAATGAGGTTTCATAATGTATTTCTACAGTATCCGTTTCAAAATACTCAAATTCTACTTCTTCAGGCTTCAATTCATGTTTATCCAGAAAATTCATAGCGTAATTAACAGCAATAAAGGCCGGTACATACCCTTTTGTCTGGCCTGGCATGTATTCGTATAACTCCCAGAAATTTCGTTTATCTCCTGATCGCTGAATGGCTTTTCTTACGACTCCCGGGCCCCCATTATAAGCTGCCAGGGCAAGTTGCCAGTTTCCATAAGTATTGTATAAATATTGCAGGTATTTACAGGCTGCCTCAGTTGATTTATAGGGATCTCTCCTTTCATCTATATAGGAATTAACTTTCAGATCAAACATCCGGCTTGTATTCAGCTTGAATTGCCATAGTCCTACAGCTCCTGAGCTGGATACAGCAAAAGGATCAAGAGCTGATTCCACAATTGCCAGATATTTAAGTTCCAGTGGAAGATTATACTTATCCAGTTTCTCCTCTATCATCGGAAAATACTTTTTAGCCCTTCCTGCAATCTTTTCCATGTGCTCCCTCTTCTCTATTGTGTATACATCAATATATCGACGAACATATTTATTGTAATCCAGTTCAATAGGAGTCAGGTTATTCAGTTTGGTTATCCGGTATTCATACACCAGATCTGCAAATATGGGTATCGAGTCTGAAGTTGCCAATGCAAGGGAAAACCTGGAAATAAAAATTAAAATAATTACAGAACAGAACCTGAGCGTGTGCAAGCGGGCCTTTTTCATCATATTCGGGTTAATATCTATTACTCGGATTTAATAATAATTGTCTCAAATATTCAACATAACAAATATAAATAAGTTGTCTTAACTTTTATACCAGGAAAGTTAAAAAATGGAGGAGAGGAGCATATAAATAAGGCAAACCATAAAAAACGCGCTTCCCCTGAAAGTCTGTATGGGAAACGCGATCAATGAATTGCAGCATTTTCTGATTTATAAAAACGGGAATAAAAAAAGGAATACAGCCGTTTTAACCTTTCAGGCTTTGATTGCTTTTATCGGTGCTTTCGTCCTCTTCCTTATCATTATCACCCTTGCCTGTTGCATCTTTGAATTCTTTTATTCCTTTGCCAAATCCTTTCATGATTTCCGGTATTTTCCTGCCACCAAAAATCAAAAGCAGAACCAGTATGATCAATACAAGTTCCCAGGGGCCAGGCATTCCAAGTAGTACGAATTTCATATATCTGAGATTTAATTTTACAGTTCTGCTAAATTAACGATTTTCTAAACAATTTAAAAATCAAGGACCCACATTATTTCTAACCCGAATAATCCAAAAATTATTCCTGTCTCCGACAACGACTAAAGTTCACTAAAATTTTTTTCATATTTATAAAAATTTATGAATAATGCAGGCTAAAAGATATGCCTCACAAAGTCATTCCCTATAGCATAAACAAATATTGTAAGAATAATCAGCATACCCACAATTTGTGCATATTCAAGGAACTTATCACTGGGTTTATGACCAGAGATGATTTCGTAAGAAAGAAACATCACATGCCCTCCATCAAGCGCAGGAATGGGTAGCACGTTGATTATAGCCAGGATAATCGACAAGAAGGCTGTTAAATTCCAGAAAGAATACCAGTCCCAGGTGCCCGGGAATATTTTACCTATTGTGATAAAGCTTCCTACTTCCTTATAAGCTCCTGTTTCCGGGGTAAATATCAGCCCCAGCTGTTTCAGATAACTTTTAAATGTTTCCACCCCCTTGCCTATTCCGGCGGGAATAGAGGTAAGTACTCCATAATTGATGGTTCTCAGGTTGTATATTTCGGACATATTAGCTGATGCGTAAAATCCAATATGTCCCTTTTCATTGACAGTCAGGCTGAATTCCCTGGTTTCATCACCTCGTATAACCTTCAGGCTTATCTCCTTATTTTTCAGGCCACTAAGCTTATCTTGCAGTTGATCGTGAAAATGTATTTCTTCCCCATTGATAGCAACAATACGGTCTCCTGCCTTCAAACCTGCTTTAGCTGCAGGCGCCCCCTCTTTAATCTTTCCTATACTGGGAGGGAATCTTGGCTGGAAAAACTGTGGGTTATTAAGTAGTTGAGGAAACACGGAATCCGGAATTGTAATCCTTTTCGTTTCAAAACCTCTCTTAACTTCAACCGTAGCCGGCCGGTCAAGGATGATTTCCTGAAATATGTTCCTGTACTTCTCTATATGCTTGCCATTTACAGCTATAATCTTATCTCCATCCTGAAATCCAACAGATTCAGCAAGTGAATCTACCATAAAACCGTTTTTATTGACCTCTTCAGTGGGCAGATATTTTTCACCCCATACAAATAAAACGCCCGCATAAATAATGATGGCAAGAATGAAATTAACCATAACACCGCCCAGCATAATCAATAACCGTTGCCATGCAGGTTTGGCCCGGAATTCATGGGGCTGTGGCGGTTTCTTCATTTGTTCCTTGTCCATCGACTCGTCTATCATTCCGGAGATTTTCACATAACCGCCTAATGGCAACCATCCCATTCCATATTCTGTTTCACCCTTTTTTACCTTAAAAAGTGAGAAGCCAGGATTAAAAAACAGGTAAAACTTTTCTACTCTTGTATTGAATAGCTTTGCAAAAATGAAATGTCCAAATTCATGTAAAATGACAAGTATCGATAAACTTAAAATGAGTTGTAATGCTTTAATTAATATTTCCATCTAATTCTATTTTACTTTTTTCATAATCAATTCAGAAGCAATCACCCGGGCTTCCTTATCGGTTTGAATATAATCCTCCAGGTTGGGTGCATTCAGGAATGGCGCCTTCTTTAGTGTTTCTTCCACTACCAATGAAATTTTTCCAAAACCAATCTTTTCATTTAAAAACGCCTCTACAGCTATCTCATTTGCTGCATTCAAAACACATGGCATATTCCCTCCTGCCTTCATTGCTTCATAAGCAAGTGCAAGATTACGAAATTTTTTTGTATTTGGTTGTTCAAAAGTAAAATTTGTAATCTTATTAAAATCAAATCTTTCAAAGTTCGTCTTAATTCTATCCGGAGCAGTTAAAGCATATAAAATAGGCAGCTTCATATCCGGCAAACCCATTTGCGCTTTCATGGAACCATCAACAAACTGGACAATTGAGTGAATAATAGACTGTGGGTGTATTATAACATCAATCTGTCCGGGTTCCAGGTTGAAAAACCACTTGGCTTCAATAGCTTCAAACCCTTTATTCATAAGGGTAGCTGAGTCAATGGTAATTTTATTTCCCATTTCCCAGTTGGGATGTTCCAGCGCCTGCTCTATCGTCACATCGGCCAGCTGCTCTTCTGAATAATTTCGAAAAGGACCTCCTGATGCTGTCAGATATATCTTTTCTACCTGTTTTTCATTCTCCCCTCTCATACACTGAAATATGGCAGAATGTTCAGAGTCTACCGGTAAAATATCAACCTTATGCTGATGGGCCAGTCTGTTGATCAAATCTCCTGCCACTACCATTGTTTCTTTATTGGCCAGTGCGATATTTTTTCCGGCTTTTATAGCATTCACAGTGGGGATCAGTCCAGAATAACCAACCAATGCAGAAAGAACAATATCCACAGAATCATGCATGCTTACCTGGGATAACGCTTCCAGTCCTTTATATATTTTAACCGTGGATTTCTGAAATATATTTTCCAGTTCAACAGCTTTTTTTTCATCGCATACAACAGCCACTTCAGGTTTAAATTCCTCTATCTGTTCTTTGAGCAACTCAGTATTTGAATTGGTAGAAAGCACTTCAACCGAAAAATAATCAGGGTATTTTCTTATTACATCAAGAGCCTGAGTACCAATAGAACCAGTTGAGCCTAAAATTGCTATACTTTTTTTTTGAATCATGAGGAAGTTCGTTGCTTTGTCTGTGAAGTTCTAAAAAATGATGTACTTTTCCGGATCCAGGGGTGAGCCGTTTCGCCATAATTCAAAATGCAAATGGGGGCCACTGGAAAGTTCTCCTGAATTTCCTATAACGGCAATTGCTTCACCAGCTTTGACATGATCGCCCACCTCTTTCAGCAGTTCAGCATTATGCTTATATACTGAAAGAATATCATTAGAATGTTGAATCTGAATAACATAACCTGTCTTTAACGTCCAGTTAGCCATCGTAACTGTACCATCAAGTGTGGCCATCACCACATTCTTGTCTCCGGCAACCAAATCTGTACCAAAGTGATTTTCTTTGGGATTAAAGGAATTAGTAATCATGCCTTTTACGGGAGCAAAAAAGTGAATTTTGGAGAGGTCTCTTTCCTTTGATTCTTCATAACCCACTGCAAGTGTATATTTTTCTTCTTTCTCAATTTGCTCTCTCAGAATTGAATCCTGTCTGGAAGGTGTAAAATTCACCTGCTGGACAGACTTTGTAGTTTCCTGGGAAGCTTTGATATCTTCTGGTGTTTTCCCTGACATAATATGATGAAGATTTGTAAGGTATTGTTCCCTTAACTCCAGCTCCTTCTCCAGTGAATCTATTTTATGATAATTGGATATTATATTTCTTCGTAAATCCCCCTCCGGATAACCCGGGATAAACTCCTTGAGCGAAGTAAAGGCTATAAGAATTATAACAAGGGTAATCAGGATGATTGTGCTTGTGCCCAAAACGGCAATAACATTTAATCGGCTTAAACGAAAATACCAAACTTCTTCAAAGGTGTCATCATTGTATATGATCAGCCTGTATTTGTTGCGAAGTTTCCGGAAAAACCCATGCTTTTTTTTGTTGTCCTTTTCAGCCATTACCCATTATTTCTTTTTATAAAATATACAAAGATAATAGTTTTCATAAATTTATAAGTAAGGCGCGAAAATAAAACTTTTACCAACTTTTATTATTAGCCCAACAGGAAATATACTGGATGGTTTTGTCAAAATCAATTCCCTAATAGGATCCAAAGTTGAGCTAATTTGGAGAATGTCAGGACATCAAGAATCAAAAAATATAAAAAAGATTTTTACAGAACACTCTGAACCTTCTTTTGCATCTCATAAATATTGATGGGCTTGG
This sequence comes from uncultured Bacteroidales bacterium, assembly GCA_964585385.1. GTDB lineage: Bacteria > Bacteroidota > Bacteroidia > Bacteroidales > UBA12077 > JAGXLC01. The sequence goes on along the minus strand of CAZPDP010000005.1, from coordinate 4,985 downwards.
CAATAAAACTATCTGCGCCCGCATTCCGAACCATTTTTTCGATATCATCTGTTATTACGGCAGTCTGGATAATGATGGGAATGGAAGGATAGATTTCTTTGATCTTTTGAGTTAACTGCCAGCCTTCCATATCTTTTAACCGTACCTCCGTAATAATAAGATCAATCCCATATTCACAGCAATATTTTAGTGCCTCCTTGCCATAAGGTGTCGATAGGACTTGATAATTTGCTGATTCGGGAAATATCAACGGGAAAGTCTCTTCAAGCAGAAGTCTGCTAAATTCATCCGAGTCAACAATTAAGATGGTAGGCTTCTTCATTATTTTTGTTGGGTTAAATACTTCATTTTATAAAACAAAATTTCTGCCCTTTCATTCAACATATAGATTATTTCGCTGCTAACCCGAATAATTAACTTCGTTGAGGGCTTCGCCGTTCAAGAATTATTCCTGTCTCCGACAGCGACTAAGGTTCACTAAAATTTTTTTCAAAAATTTAAGTTTACCTAAGTCGGGGGTTAACCTACATTTTATTCATATTTATAAAAATTTATGAATAATGCAGGCTAAAATAGAATTTCATAAATAATTCATTGCTATAGGCTAATATGACAAATATGTGACAAATACAAACATTAGTTAAAAATGTAACAAAAAATTAAATAAACTTTCCTCATACGGAAGATTCAGCTTCTTTTTCAGTCTAACTCTTGCCCGTTGTATGCTGGTGGAATTGACATTAAAATATCTTGCTATTTCCTTGGAGGAAAGGTTCATACGGATCAGTGCAGCGTGATTTAGATTGTATGAGGTCAGCTCTGGATATGCCTTACTCAGCCGTTTCTTAAAATCATCGAACTTGTGGATTTCCTGTTCAATGGTTCGCAACCTTACTTCTTCCATGCTAAGATTTTCTTTTTGGACTTTTAAGTTTGGGGTGATCTGGTGAAGGATGCTGGAACAATTTCCCTGTGGGTCAAAAATCGGGGTAGCTTTTATGATGTGACCGTTTTCAAAAAAAGTAATGGATTCTTTACTCAAATGATTGGTTTTATTAGCCTTGACTAAAGGACATGTCTTTGGTTGAGAATTGCTGCCATGTATGACCTCATAACATTTCCTGCCATTGATTGGCTCATTGTTTTTATTGAAGATTTCCTTTCCTTTTTGATTGAAAAATATGATCTCAAAATCCCTTTTTGTAATGCAAACCACCTCGTCAAGGGAATTTAATATTTTAACAAATTCATGATAGTCTTGTTGGTGTTTAAAGGTTGATTCATCATTATCATTGACTCTGAAAAGAATCAATACCCTTTCTATTTTTCTTTTTTCTGAGTATAAGGGAAAATAATCAAGGGTCATGCTTTGTTTCAAACCGTTTTGAACTGTTAGTGAGTCAATATGACTTACCAGCTCTCCTTTGCCTGCTTTATTAATGTTCTGTTTCACATAACTCTGAAATGCATGCTCTCCGAAGAATAAAGCGGCATTCTGGTTGAGAAGTTTATGTGTTCTGACATTAAATACACGTTTGAACGTAATATTCATGTATTTTATGCGATGGTACAGATCAAAACATAAGATAGGAAAGTTATAACTATTGATATTTCGGTAAAAACCCTTAATCCCCACGATAAATGAATATTAGCATATCTCGTTTAACTTAATTCCCTCATAACCTGTTAACTATAACGCATTACGGAATATCTTTATTATAGTTACGTGACAAACCTATGACATCAATAGTTCAATTAAAAAGCAAATAAAAATTCTGTCAGGTCAGCTTCCTTTGAAAGGCTTAGCTTCTTTTTAAGTCTCACCCGCTTCCTTTGAACGCTGGTGGGGTTGATATTGAAATATCTTGCCGTTTCTTCGGTAGAGAGATTCATTCGAATAAGACAGCAATGAGTAAGGTCTTTATTGGTTAAATGGGGATACTGGGTTTTCAGCCGTCTTTTAAAGTCTTCGTAATAAGTTTGTAATGGCTGATCAATATGTTGTTTCATTGTTTCATATTCACTCCATCGGCTGCTTAGCACCTTATTTTTAGTGCCTTTCCCCATCCTGAAAAGTAGGATGAGTCCCTGAATATCACTTTCCTTAGAAAATGGGATGTATTCCAGGTTGATGTTTTTTTTCACTCCCGTATGATCCTTCAAAAAACAAATGCTGTTTAAGAGAGTGCCCTCTAAGCTTTGATCAATAGTTTCTTTGATATACTTTTGAAACTGCTCTTCACCAAAAAGCTCATGCATATGTTGGTTTAACAGGTGGTTTTCCTCTACATGAAAACAATACTTAAATGCCTGATTCATAAGTCGTATGCGATAATTCGTATCTATACAGAGCATGGGGAAGTCAAACTGGTTGATCAGGTATTTAGAAAATATACGGGATTTCAAATGTTACAAAGATTTAGAGATTCGTATATAGTTAAAAATCAAAATAAACACAATGCAATTTACGAAAGTTATGATTTCTTTGAAATAGATTTTTGGGGAAATATACTTGTTGCATCCGTGTCACTTTGACCGGCTTTTGACGGTTCTGTGTTCCAATAATGATAGAAGGAAGTATAATCTTTTCATGTAAAACATAAATACATTAACCATCACAAAATATCAATACATCAAAATGCTATTATGGGTTTTCTTTTGATTCTCAAGGAATTTAATGATTTGCTAACTTTAAAAATTTGTTGAGATTTTCCTGGTGTAACTTTGAAAAACATATCAGAGTAAAGTCTTATTGTAGAATAGAATTTATATTCGTAAATTATCATTTCTTATAAATTAAAGTTTTATGGAATCATCAGACAATCCCGCCCAATTAAAGGAAAGAATCAAAGAACTGGAAAAGGAAAACGAACAGTTAAAACAGTCCGGTTTCCTGCATAAAAAGATTGTGGACAACCTTACCCTGGGTATTCAGGTTTTTGATGAAGAGGGTTTTTCGTATGAGATGAATCCAGCCCAAAAAGAATTGCTTGGTTTGCCCACCATGAAAGAAGGCATTGGTAAGTTTAATGTATTGACAGATGCTTATTCTAAGACAGTGGGAGAAAAAAAGAAGTATGAGAAAGTATACAGGGGAGAGACTTATGACCATGAGTTTGAATACGATTTGGGGACCAGGGAAAATAAATGGAATACGAAGGAAGAAAAAAGGATTTTTCACGAGACCCTGTTTCCCATAAAAGATGAAAAGGGCAAAGTAAAGTATGCCGTGGCTGTTTTGCAGGATAAAACAGAAGAAAGATATGCAGAAAAGGCATTAAAAGAAAGAAAATATCTTTTACAAAGGGCTTTTGACAGTAACATCGATATGACTGCGCTAACCGATTTGGAAGCTAACTTCACTTTAGTCGGTAAATCGCACGAAATACTAGGGTATGATACCGATTATTTGATTGGAAAAAATGTGATGGACTTTGTGCATCCCGAAGATGTTGCTTATGTTAGCAAGGAACTCTCTTATTTTCTAAAATCAGGCGAAGACCGGAGAGTTGAATTTAGGTATAAACGTATTGACGGAGAATATTTGTGGTTTGACACCATAGGAACCCTATTAAGGGATGAAAAAGGCAATCCGGAACAAATTTTATTCAATACCCGAAATATCACCGAACGCAAAAAAGCCGAAGAAGCCCTTAAAAAGGAAAAAACATGGTCTGAAAAAATTGTCAGCAATGCCCCCAACATCATTATCGGCTTGGGCGAAAAATCTACAATTAAAGTTTTTAATAGCTATGCCGAAAGATTAACCGGCTATAAAGCGGAAGAAGTCATTGGCAAAAAATGGATTAATACTTTCATCCCGGAAGAATTGGAGGAAACAATTTATCAGGTCTGGGGCGAAATTGTGAAAAATAAACGGATCGATCATCATTTTGAGAATGCGATTATCACGAAATCCGGAGAGCAACGCCTGATTGAATGGTCTAACACCATCCTTACCGAAGATGAAGAATTTCAGATGGTGCTATCTATTGGTACGGACATCACCGAAAAGAAACAGGCAGAGGAAGCACTGCGCCAAAGCCGGGAACTATTAAACGTAACCCAGCAGATTGCTAAAATCGGTGGCTGGGTTTATGATAAAAGGAGCGAATCAATGACCTGGGCAGATGAAACTTACCGGATTCACGGGATGGTGCCCGGCGAACTCACGCCCGGGTCACCCGGACATATTGAGCGCAGCTTAGAGTGTTATGATAAAGAAGACCAGTCGAAAATTGAGTCGGCTTTCAGACGCTGCGTAGAAGATGGAACACCTTATACTTTCGAATTCCCTATCACAACTGTACAGGGGAAGCGAAAATGGATTCTTACTTCAGCACAGGCTGTGTTGGAAAGTGGTAACGTTACAGAGGTGTACGGCCATATTATGGATATCACTGAACGGAAACAAGCAGAAGAAGCGCTGCGCAAGAGCGAAGAAAAAATGCGCAGCATCTATCGTGTGGCTCCTACCGGAATCGGGGTTGTTGTCAACAGGGTACTGAAAGAAGTTAATCCGCGTATCTGTGATATGACAGGATATACCAGGAAAGAACTTGTTGAAAAAAATGCCGAAATACTATATCCTTCCCATAAAGAATATGAATTTGTCGGAAAAGAAAAGTATGAGCAAATTCGCAAAACCGGAACTGGCGAAGTGGAAACGCTTTGGCAAAAAAAAGACGGAACAATGATCAATGTACTGCTGGCTTCCACACCCATCGATAAAAACGATTATTCCAAAGGCGTTACATTTACTGCGCTGAACATCACTGACCGCAAAAAAGCCGAAAAAATGCTTCAGGAACGCAATAAAAAAATTCAGGCACAAAACGAAGAATACGAGAACATCAATGAGGAATTAAGACAAACCAATGAAGAACTCTTTGCAGCCAAAGAAAGAGCCGAAGAGAGCGATCGCCTGAAGTCAGCCTTCCTTGCGAACATGAGCCATGAAATACGTACGCCGATGAATGGAATTA
>CAZPDP010000004.1:98919-135628 GCA_964585385.1 uncultured Bacteroidales bacterium | reverse complement strand
GGTCATCGCCGACTTTTAAAAATCCCGTCCCGATCGCTCGGAACGGGATTTTTTTGTCTTGTAAGGAATGTTTTTGATTAACGACTAATAATCAAAATAGCCTTATGCGTTACTTTATAACTTTTTTAGTTTTATTTCTGTTATTTGGCTGTGAAGAAAAACAAATACCAGAAGATAGTGGAGAAAATAATAATGCCTATGCTGCTGGCTCCGGATGGGCTGTCGATACAAATGAGATGACAGGGACATCAATCAGAAATTCTTTTCCTGTTGTTACAAATCCTTCCTACAAAAAAGTTGATCAAATCAGTATTCCTGATAAAGAGCGTGTTATAGTGGTAAGAATAGATGCCGGTATTTTTGTATACCCACTAAGGTTTATGGGTATTGAAGTATTAAATGATGTTTATGCTGGAGAATATTTTGTTGTTACGCACTGCCCTCTAACTCAAAGCAATTTAGCCTGGAATAGAATTGTTGGCAACGATACATTAACTTTTTCTGCTTCAGGTGTTTTGTATAAGGAAAATCTCGTCCCCTACGACCTTGAAACAGAAAGTATGTGGTCCCAAATGTTATTTAAAGGTATACATGGTCAGTATATTTATGTTACTCCTCAACTTTATTCAATAGTAGAGACTAATTGGGGTATAGTAAAAAAATATTTACCAAACTCCCATATATATGAAGGATATAATAATAATTCCAAATTTCAGAAGAATGAAATTTACACGGATACTAATTCAACAAATGGTAAGAATGAAGGTTTATATCAGAAAGGTGAAATGGTATATGGCTTCTTTTTAAATACCAACATATTTTCCAGCCAATTGGTCTTCACAAAAAGTCATGAAGACTTAAATAATGAAATTACAATAGAGGAACTAAATGGGATAGTTGTTGTTTCAAGCGAAAAATATGAATTTATAGTAAGTTTTTATTCGGAAGGAAAAGAATTTATTCCTGTAAAAGGTGAATTCCCTGTTATTCTGGAGGATGAAAATGGAATAAAATACGATATCTTTGGTTATCCTGAGTCTAATCAGAATTTAACAGAAAAATTAAGAAGTCCAATTTCTTATTCAGCTTTATGGTGGGCATGGACTGACTTTTATGATAGCTTTGAAAAAATATAAACTAAAACGGCAATAACCAGTATATTACAACCGATTATTGCCGTTGTTATTTTTAACCTTTATTTTTTAAGACTAATGTTTTATGTTTTTCCTTATGCCAGGGATCCAGAATTTCTTTTAACTGATCATACTCCCCTGGTTGAATTACTTTGGTTTCAATTTTAAGATTTCTAAGAATGTTTAAGCTGCTATCAGTTTTTTCCAATTTAATAAGTATTTTTCCTATATCATTATTAATATTTACATTCTTTGATGCAGAAATTACTTCAATATCATCAGGGAGTTTTATCTGATAATTATACTCTAAGTTAATTGGGTAACCTATTTCTAAAGGACTAATTCGTCCATCTGAAAGCGGATTGAGTTGCCATTTATCCAGCCCTGAATGAATTTCTGGGATATCCATGAAATAGTAAGAATCCTGGTTTCTCGGAAAAATATTTTGTTTAATGGTATAATCTATTTCTGAATGAACAGGAGAAATCGTTTCAACAGAATATTCTTTTACTGATTCCGGTTGTACCAATGGAGTCAAGAGAGATTTAATGGCTAACTCGTTTTCTTTTATAGATAAATAGGGATTTTCGTTATAATCTAAACTTGCATGAAGGTTTCCTTCCATTGAAAAATCTGAGGTTAAAACGAATTCACCTTTAAGCTCTATCGTGCTTGTTTTCTCTTCAAAATCAATGAATTCAGGAGCTTCTTCAGAAAGCACAATGTTTTTATGTTCAGCAAGTGCATACTTTTTATTTGTTTTATTGTGGTGAATGGCAGAAAGATAAATGTCCTCTCCCTGATTCTTTACATTCACAAAATATTTTTCTATGGTTTCCAGATTACCCATATTGTTGTCGTAATATTCCTTAGGTATTATCATCACCGGTTCAGCGCTGACACCAACATGTTTCAATAAGCTCGCGAGTAAAACCGTTTTTTCTTCTAGCCTACCCCCATTATCTTCAAGAACTGTTTCATTGTCTTTAAGTTGATACCCGGTGTACTTTAAAGGTGTCCTGAAATAATTCGTATGGTTAACTACCATTTTTTGGATTGCCCTGATGCTGTCGAGTTTTGTTTTGCTGTTCAGAACGGCTTCATCTATACTTTTTTGAATGCTCTCAGGCAAGGCGTATGATATTTCTTCGTTCAGATGCTGGTATGCCTTATTAAAATCTATTGTGCTGAATAATAATCTTGGAAGATGCGAACCCGATTGAGGTTGATGGTCTTCCTGGGATATAGCCTCTATATTATTGAAAACCCATTCGTATTCAGTTGTTTTACCCTTTTTGGAAATATTCAGTTTTTCTTCTGCATTCAGCAGTTTGTAATTTAACTTTTTACCTTCGGGAACCCGGACGCGAATAATCAACTCCTTTACCGGTGAATTTTGAGCGAGCACTTCATTGCCCATGAGATAAGGCATGATTTCATTATCGCTTTTGATTTCGTAATCCAGTTTGATGGTTGAGTTTTTTTCCAGTCCGGTATGAGTAATAACCATTTCTCTCAAATGGCTGTATGGAGGAGCTCCCGATGCAGATCGGGGCAGTACCTCATTAAAAGCATTTTCCGGAGAAGGTACTTTTTTTCCATCTGCCATAGTTGTGACAGATTCATTTATTTTTAATTCCTGGTGATTGGGGTTATAAACGACAAAAGTTTCGCCATACATCCGGTTAAAAGCATAATAACTGTTTAAATCAAGTGTATGTTGATACCGGTAATTAATTGAATCGTTTCCCTTAAGAGTATAGGTTTTTATGATTTTTTGAAAAACGGCATCGGAATCGGAATAATCTTTTTCCGTTTTATCGCAGGAAAAGAAGGCTATAAGTAGTCCTGCTAAAAGTGAAAATATAAGTAGTTTTTTCATTGTATTCAATGTTTTAAAATTTTGAATTTATCTTTTAAGAATTACTTGTTCGTTGGCCAGTTTTTTCTGGGATTTAACAGCGTTTCTGAAATTTTCCCATTCATCTGTCTCGTATTTTCTTTTCTCAAAAACAATCTTTTCGTTCAATTTCAAAGTATTTCCATCCAATTGGTAGCCACCTTCAAAAGAAGCAGAAGCACCATCAATTTTAGCAGCCTCCGGGATATAAATAGCTTTTTCAATTCCAGGTAATTGAATGGTTTCAGTCAGTTCCACCAGTCTGCTGCATCTGTCTCTGAAACCGTATTTCCTTTCCTCTAAATCAGGATTGAAATTGAGGTGGTAGTTGGCAGATGTGAAGAGTTCCTTTGCAATTACAGGAGTAAAAATGATTTCATTTTCTGTAACAATGGCATAATCCGGTATTCTGTACTTAACCTTGATGTGCATATTTTTTTCCTGGTAATTGTAGGGCTCACTGTAAGTCATTTCAAGGATTTCCATATCCGGGGAAATTTTTCTTATTTCTTTTTCCAGTCTTCTGTCCCATGTCCTTTTGAATGATCGGGTAAACATACCACGAATCGCTCCGTCTGATTGTCCTTCTGCCTCAATGGTGAATTCACCTTCCAGGGTTCCGTCTTCATGAAGTGTAGACCTGCCATTCATCCTGAAATAATGATTTTCAGGAGGAGATACCGGTGTTTCCATAAGATCTGCACCTTCGGGCACACCAAGCAGGTAATCCTGCTGTTGTTCCAGGCTTGACCATTCTTCTCGTGTAAAGGGTACCCAGGTTGGATCTAGGAGTTTGTATTCCCCATTAGAGAGCTTAACAACTGTAATGCTGTGGTTAAACTGGTCGGCCGGAATGTCCTCGATGTTTGAGCGGGCCATAGTCATAGCCGCATACGATTCGAAACCTGCAGCTCTGAGCATTGTAACAAGCATTCCTGCCTTATCTTTACAAACACCACATCTGTCACGGAAGGTCATTTCTCCTTTGTGAAGCGTGTAGCCTTCGCCTTCTCCCATGGAAAGTCCCGAATAGCGTATATTGTCGGCTACCCAGTGGTTTAATTTCGAGATGCTGTCCATTTCTGTTTCAGCTCCCTCAAGAATCTCATTGGTTTTCTGTTTGATTTCTTCCGTATATTCAAAGCTTCCGTAATCTTTATTTACGTTGTAAAACCATAAAGATTTTTCTTCCCATTTTTCAGTAGTCGTTATAATCAATTTGGGTGCAATGTCTGAAACAGCTACCATATGAGGCTCTCTTGAAACGGGGCCAATGTTGTACTTACTAAAGGTATAAAGGGTTTTCTCTCCTAAATTATATTTTGAAGAATAGATATTTCCGTTGTAGAATTCATGATAAAGCGTTTTGGAATTGGGTATTCTGACTTTATAAACTTTTTTCTTTACCGGCTGGTCGTTCCAGAATTCCACTATATCATAAAAATGTCCCTTCATTGGTGGAACATATTTTGAATCATCGGGAGGAGTGTTTTCCTGCTGCAGAAGAGCGTAAGTAAAACCTTTTCTGAACTTTTTGATTTCAATGGCATCGCCGGGTTCAAGTCTGCCGAGATCGATCATCTTGTGCCTTGCTCCCCAGTAAATCATCCTTGCTGGCGCCGGATAATCAAGAATTTTTCCCGGTTCCAGGGTTTCTGTAGTACCGTCGTTTCTGTAAATTTTTACTTCCCTGATTTCCACATAAGCAGAAAGGGGATCGTAGCGAAGTTTCAAATGATTGAGTTTTCTGGCTCCTTCAGGGGTTAATACTTTTATTAACTGATGCATGTTGCGGTAACTTAGCCCGCTTTCTTTCATATCCACATCAGTACTGTCAAAAATAACCAGGTAATCTGCGTTAGGATAATCTTCAGCATCACCTGCATTTTTTATAACGCTGAATGGTACAGCGAAAAGTTTTACGCTTACAAAGCATAAAAAGATGAATAAGGAAAGTTTTCGATACATTTTTTAACGTTTTTGAGTTAATTTGAAGGCTAAATTTAAAGAAAAATTTCAGAACGGAATCATTAAGGTGGTATGCTGAATAATATCTCTTGGTTAAGAATTAAAAATAAAAAGAGCGGCAGGTGCTGAGTGAGTTATATGAGTTGGTTAAGCTGATAAAGCTATAAAGGTGAATCCCGCTTTGGTTCTCTGCGTATTCATTTGTTCTGTGGTTTTCTCCACAACGCACTACTAATTTATTCTCAATTCATAACTCAAAATTGTTCATTGATCATTTCTCATTGTTCTAACAGGTTCCATGGGCCAGAAGGGCAACTTTTTTTCCACTGTGATAGAGTTCATTGTATTTCTTGCAGGCCTCGGGAGTTTTTAGCAGCATCAAATTTTTTATGCCATTTTTTCTAACTTCTTTTTTTACATCGGAAGGACAATCGATCTGACCGTGAACACCGATTCCAATAATGAGTGTGTCAATATCTTCATCATAAATTTTTTTAAGCATTGCAGGGGTTAAGGTGTGGCCTTCCCGTTCTTTCCATTTTTTGACCTTACCATTGACTATTCGTATGTCTTTTCCTTTGCCTTTCTTTCCATCATTTGTTTTTCCATGTTCTTCTCCTGAAATGATATATTTTCCCCAGCTAAAGTGTTCTATAGGCCCTTTTTTATCTTCAAACATAACTTATTCGTATTTTATTTTTATCAAATTAAAAACGTTTTAAATAGGGTATAGATTTTCTTATTGATTAAAAATTGGAAGCTATGTAATTCATTTAATGCTTGAGGTTTTTAAAGATACAAATTTTTTGATACTTCATTTTAAATCCCGGCATTCAGGAATTGAAAGCTATAAAAATCCGCTTCTGCTTTTTTATTCATTCTGACCGTCGTATTTTTGCCTTTAATTGATTTATAATTAAAAATTTTGGGGGAATTATGATTCAGGAATTACTTAAAGAACGTATTCTTGTCCTTGACGGGGCTATGGGAACAATGATCCAGGGATACAATTTATCTGAAGAAGATTATCGCGGGAAGCGATTCAAAGACATTGAGCAGCAGGTAAAAGGAAATCATGATTTGCTATCCATTACCAAACCTGAGGTCATCAAAGAAATTCATGAGGCTTTCCTTAGGGCAGGGGCTGATTTTGTAACCTGTAATTCATTCAATGCCAACCGTATTTCTATGGCTGATTACCACATGGAAGATCTGGCCTATGAAATGAATGTAGCTTCCGGGAAGATAGCAAGAGAGGCTGCTGATAAATATACAAAGCAAACACCCGATAAACCCAGGTTTGTTATTGGTACTCTTGGGCCTACTAATAAGACCGCAACCGTTTCACCCGATGTAAATCGTCCGGCATATCGAGCTGTTACTTTCGATGATTTGAGTGAAGCATACTATGAACAGGTACAGGGACTGGTAGAAGGGGGTGTTGATGTGCTTCTGATTGAAACTATTTTTGACACCCTGAATGCAAAAGCTGCTCTTTTTGCAGTTCAGCAGTACAATGAAAAATACAACACCAATATACCTGTAATGGTCTCCGGTACCATAACCGATGCCAGCGGCCGGACCTTCTCAGGACAAACTCTCGAGGCATTTTACAATTCCATGTCGCATGTTGATCTTTTGAGTATAGGACTGAATTGCTCGTTCGGTGCAGAACAATTACGTGGTCCGATAGAGCAGTTATCCAAAATATCAAAATTCCATGTAAGCGCCCATCCGAATGCCGGTTTGCCAGATGAATTCGGGAATTACAAACAATCTGCAGAAGAGATGGCAAAGCATGTGAGCGGGTATATGGAAGAATCGTTAATTAATATTATTGGGGGATGCTGTGGCTCAAGACCTGAACACATTGAAGCTGTTACTAAGGCTGCTGCAAAGTACAAGCCCAGGGAAATACCGGAAATTGAAAGGGCCACAAGGTTATCCGGATTGGAACCTGTTGCTATTTCTCCCGAAAGAAATTTTGTAAACATTGGAGAAAGGACCAATGTATCTGGTTCTAAGAAATTTGCACGCCTTGTGAGGGAAAACAAACTGGAAGATGCGCTGAGCATTGCCAGGCAGCAGGTTGAAGGAGGCGCGCAGGTAATTGATGTATGCATGGACGATGCCATGCTGGATGTGAAAGCAATGATGAAAGAATTTCTCAATTTAATCGCCTCTGAACCCGAAGTGTCAAAAGTTCCTATAATGATAGACTCTTCAAAGTGGGAAGTGATTGAGGAAGGATTGAAATGTGTACAGGGAAAATCCATTGTCAATTCAATCAACCTGAAGGATGGAGAAGAAAAATTCCTGGGACAGGCCAAAAAGATTAGACAATACGGAGCCGCTGCTATTGTTATGTTATTTGACGAGGAAGGGCAGGCTGTTGATTTCAAAAGAAAAACAAAAATTGCGAAGCATGCCTATGATTTATTGACTCAAAAAATCGACTTTCCGCCTGAAGACATCATTTTTGATGCCAATATTTTGACGATAGCCACTGGAATGGAAGAACACAACAATTATGCAGTGGAATTCCTGGAAGCCACCAAATGGATAAAGGAGAACCTGCCTTATGCCAAAGTTAGTGGTGGTGTAAGTAACCTGTCCTTTTCATTCCGTGGAAACAATGTGGTCAGAGAAGCCATGCATTCTGTATTTCTTTATCATGCCATTAAAAATGGAATGGACCTTGGAATTGTTAATCCCCAGTTGCTCCAGGTTTATGATGATATTCCAAAAGACCTGCTTGAACTGGTTGAGGATGTTATTTTGAATCGCAGGAAAGATGCTACGGAACGGCTTATCAATTACGCAGAAAAAGTCAAATCAAAAGGAAAAAAGCAAGAAAAGACCGAGGACTGGAGAAAGAAAGAACTGCAGGAACGTATCACTTATTCTTTAATAAAAGGAATTACGGAATATGTTGAGCAGGATATGGAGGAGGCCCGTCAGAAGGTGGATAGAAGCCTTGATATTATTGAAGGTCCCCTGATGAATGGCATGAATAAGGTGGGAGACCTTTTTGGCGATGGAAAAATGTTTCTGCCCCAGGTTATCAAAAGCGCACGGGTAATGAAAAAAGCCGTCGCCTACCTGATGCCTTTTATTGAAGAAGAAAACAAGGAAAGCGGGGCAAGCTCCTCGGCTGGGAAAATTTTACTTGCAACAGTTAAAGGTGATGTACATGACATAGGAAAAAATATTGTAGGCCTTGTGCTTTCATGTAATAATTATGAAGTTATGGATTTGGGTGTTATGGTTCCTGCTGAGAAAATTATCGAAGCAGTTAAGGAGCATAAGCCCGATATACTTGGGTTGAGTGGCCTGATTACTCCTTCACTCGATGAAATGGTGCATGTGGCAGAAGAGATGGACCGTGAAAACCTGGATATTCCCATTCTTATTGGCGGGGCAACTACTTCCAAAGCCCATACGGCAGTTAAGATTGCACCGGTATTCAACTCACCGGTCGTGCACGTAAGAGATGCCTCTCAGAGTGTGGGAATCATTGATAAGCTAAAATCACCCAAAACGAAAGATGACTATATACGACAGTTAAAAGAAGACCAGCAGAATCTTCGCGATAAACATTCAGGCAGAAGTTCAAAAGCTGAATATGTCTCCCTACAAGAAGCCAGGGATAACCGGTTCCGGGTTGATCCGGACTCTTACGATCCGAAAAAACCCCGTTTCCTCGGAGAAAAAGTTTTTGAAAAATATGACCTGGAAACCATTGCCCGATATATTGACTGGACCTATTTCTTTTTTTCCTGGGAGATAAGGGGAAAATACCCAAAAATTTTCGAGGACCCGGTAAAAGGGGAAGACGCTAAGAGGCTTTTTGAGGATGGAAAAGAAATGCTTCAGCAGATAATTGATAAAAAGATGATTGAGGCAAATGGCGTGGTAGGGTTTTATCCTGCAAACTCCGCTATGGATGATATTGAGATTTATGACGATGAAAAACGTTCGTCTATTCGGCACACTATTAGGTTTTTAAGGAATCAGAGGCTGAAAGAAGAAGGAGAACCCAATTATTGTTTGTCTGATTTTATTTTGCCCAAAGACTCCGGGAAAATTGATTACCTGGGTGCGTTTTTCGCTACTGCAGGAATAGGTGTGGATGAATGGTCAGAAAAGTTTGAAAAAGACAACGATGACTACAGTGCTCTAATGCTTAAAATCCTTGCCCAGCGATTGGCTGAAGCATTTACTGAACTTCTCCACGAAAAAGTGAGAAAAGAGCTCTGGGGTTATTCGCCCAATGAAAATCTGAGCCCTGAAGAGCTGCTCAAAGAAAACTACCAGGGAATCCGCCCCGCATTTGGTTATCCATCGATGCCTGATCACACTCAGAAAAAACCGGTGTTTGATTTAATGGGTGTAGAAAATAAGACCGGCATTAAACTTTCTGAAAGTTACATGATGCTTCCTGAGGCTTCTGTAAGCGGTCTCTATTTTGCTCATCCGGATTCAAAATATTTTAATGTTCAAAGAATTCTCGAGGATCAACTTAAGGATTATGCCAAAAGAAAAGGGATGGATATTGAAGAAGTGGAAAAATGGTTGTCTGAGAATCTGGCATAATTTTGTATATTTAGGATCCGGAATGAATATTGAAAGCTACCGGTTCCTATGAAAGTGTCAAAACCAAAAAAGAGGTTAGGAAAGTGGGTGTAAAATGGGCCAGCAAACAATGCAGAGAATTGCTTGAGTTTGGTGTGCCTGGTCTGCACTTCTTTACACTTGGTGAATCGGATAATATACGGCAGATTCTTGCCGCGATTCATTGATTTATTTCCTCATGGCCAGAGTTATAATTCTTTTTTCACAAGAACAGCCTTTTGTTCATCTGACTCCACAACTTTTTTGAAAAATTTCCTGATTTTTGCGTATTTATCTTTTGAGTAAAGACCTTTTTTTAGTTTCATTTCTCTTATGTAAGTTATCTTTCCGTTTTTCTCAATAATCTTCTTTTTATAAGTCCCTATGTCTGACTTAAAGTTTTCTTCTTCAGGCAAATATTCTATTTTGTATCCATCGGGAATATGATACGTAACTGTATCCTTGTCAAAATAGGATAGAGTTATTTGCACCTTGGTATTTCTTTCGTTTACTCTTTCAGGTATGTAGGTGTTTTTATTCAATAGGTTTAAGGGCAGAAACAGCCGGTTTCCGCTTTTCAGTGCATATCTATCTATTTTTAGTTCTAAATGCCTTATTCCTTCAGTTTCGTTGGTTTTACTTTGTTTATAATTATGCTTCAGAATTTTGAAATCCGCTAAATTAAGGTTTTTATAGATCCAGCGTTCCTGTTCTTTTTTGTTTTTATTTGATTGGTTAAGGAAGAAGTCATATTGCAGTCCGTTATAAACTGTTTGAGCTGACACGATACCATCACCGTTTTCTGATAAAATAACTTCCGATGTTTGGATTTGAAGATTATCCCTGTCTTTATACCGCGGGGTACTTAACAGTTTACCACCATTTGGTTTAATTGTCAATGCTTTCCGATTAGAACATTGTCGCCCGATATAGCCGGCCGGTTTTGTTTT
Source organism: uncultured Bacteroidales bacterium (assembly GCA_964585385.1). Lineage (GTDB taxonomy): Bacteria > Bacteroidota > Bacteroidia > Bacteroidales > UBA12077 > JAGXLC01. The sequence goes on along the minus strand of CAZPDP010000004.1, from coordinate 125,063 downwards.
GCTGGTTGTTTCCAGCCAGATTGTATCTCCCTGATTGGGAACACATAAGATAGCGTGATTAAATTGATTGCTTGGAAAATTTTCATCAAAGAGGAAGGGGTTTGATGTACTTTGTATCAGTGCATAATGTGATTTAATTCCTGCAACAGCGAGAAGGGAGCGAGTATAGTTAGCCAGCGCTTTACAATCGCCATATCCCAGTTTTTCAACGGTTTCCGATTCAAAAGGCTGCCAGCTTCCAATACCTAGCTGAATACTTACATAGCGTGTATTAGCCTGGACGTAATTATAGATTTTTTTGATCTTTTCATTGGTGCTTTCCATTGTATCCACCATTTGTATGATTTTGTTTTTCGTAGAAGAAGTGAGGTTTTGTTTTCCTTCATTCAGCCGGGTAATCCATTTGCCGAAATTTTTCCATGAATCCAGTTTGCCGGCATAATTATCGATTTCAAAATTATCAGGTGCAAGCAAAACCCGGGGCGCAATTTTTTTAAAAGGAGGAGAAAGCGGTTCTTTCTTTATGGGTTTTAAATTATTCACTTCCCATTTGTAGGTTATGTGGTTGTTTTCTTCATGCTCTACAGGTTTTGTCTGTAAATTGTGTTGTTTAAAGTGTAAACCGATTTTTTGGGGAACTGTAACTTCAAAGGAAGCATTCCTTACCCCAATATCGTAATAAAATTGAGGCTTCCATGAAGGATATTGAAGCAAGCCCGAATATTTTATTTTGTATTCATAAGAAACCGTGTATGGATATGAATTAATCTGTGGTTTATAGAACATAATCCTGTTGTCTTCATATAAAGAATATCCGGAGACAATGCTCTGATCGTTGAAATCTTTTTTTCTTATCTTTTTGATTTCTTCGCCTTTGGAGTTAAAAATCCTGGCTTTCTTTATTTTGATTTTCTGAAATTCATCATAAACCTCATAAAACGCTCCAAACTTATCACCCGACTTCTTTAGAATTGTAATATCATATTGTACTGTTCTTACAGCTTTTGAATTATTACGGATTTCAAAGTTTTCGGTGTAATTTTCAATAATCGCGGAAGCATCTTTTTTTATGTCTATTTCTTCATTTCCTTTACTATATATCAGTTTTAAAGGCAGAATAATGAGTATAATCAATAAGTTGGTAGTTTTCATTTATTACAGATATGTTAAGTTATACATAAAGGGAATACTACTTTCGAAAGATAAGAAGCATTCCCTTGTTTTAGTTTGAAATGTACTGGATAATCATTTAACCCGAGTAATTCATGAATTATTCCTATCTCCGATAACGACTAAGATTACCTTCGGTGAGCTCACTTCGTCTCGGACCGGCTATCCAAGTCAGGATTAAAGATTTGAAAGCTCCTTCTTTTTAAAAACAATTTGTTCGGATTGTTTTTTTATTACATCGTCGTAAAATGCTTTTAATTCATGGTATTCTTTTTCGTTGAAAATAGGTTTGTTAATAGCGAATATGCTTGTTAATACAATATTATTACCAACCTGTTTCATTGAATATAAGTATTGCGCTTTGTTTTTCTTTGTTTTAAATACTTTTGATTCAGGGATGTTTTCCACTTTATACCCTTCCGGGATTTTTACCTGGTAATTACTTGAATAAGTGTAAGGATATGCGTAATCAACCGGATACTTCCTGGTATCTAATTTAAATGGATTTTCGGTGAGTTTCCGGTAAATTACCGGATTGAAATAGATCCTGTTACCCGCTTGGGTATAGTCTTTCACTATAACACTATCTAAATTTACTGTAACTTTTTTATCTAGAGAGTCAATATTTTCAATGGAGTAACTATTTATTTCAATATTATTATCCTTCTCGAGATTCTTGATGTATTCCTCTTCATTGTTGAAAGAAGAATATCTTTTTCTGAAATTATAGCCAGCATAATCGGATTTTACAGATTTGATAGTTGCCTGTACTTTTTGATCATCCAGCTTTATTATGGCAAAATTTTTCACTTTATAAGGAATTTCCGTCTGCAGACTTACGTCCTTAGTCTCTTGCTCTGACATTAAACGGCCTTTTCCATTCAGGCACCTTTTGGGCAACATGTTGATTTTTCCATAGGGTTCAGTGGCGTCTAAAAAGTAATCTTCTCCATCAATTGATGCACAGGATATTACGTAATTTGTTTGGTTGAGGGATGCATGAAATGGATGAATAATGCCATGGTCTCTTGTGCTCAGTATTACAGGATTAGCATCTATACCAGATTTTCTTAGCATTGCTGTTAAGAGCAGATTGATTTCCGCGCTGTTACCAGTTTTTTCTTTCCATACTTTTCTTAAACTATTATCTGTGGTTACATCCTTTTCAGAATTCCAGTGCAGCGTATTTTTTATGTACTCGTATACTATGTTCATCCGAACAGACAGGTTTTCTGTGAAATTATTGATAACCTCCACTTTTTCATTCAGGAATGTATTGGGTCTGTTAATTTGTTTTCCAAAATGGCGGTTTTTGTATAACTCATCTTTAATAGATTCCCAGGATTTTGCGTAATACTGAGTCTTCCTACGGGGAAATGTAATTTTTGACAGTTCAAATTCTACCCTGTTCATATAGTTGCTGGCAGTTGTCATATATGGTTCTTCTTCAAAAGCAGGTAAATCCTTTGCTACCCATTTATAAACAACTGTTTTGTAATCAATTTCCTGTTTGTAGTGGCCTGAATTATTAGAAGAACTGTATATCCCACCGTCAGTGCCTTTATATTTTCGCGTAATGAAAAAACTTTCCCATTCAATATCCTGATCAGTCATTGCATAAGGTTCATGACCATACGAATGGTTATTGAAGTGAAAATATTCAGGAATCTCAACAATGTATCCGCTCCATTTAACGGGGATTTTGTGCTGAAACTGCCAATCGCTTATATTGTAGAGAAAATCGGACTCAATAGTATATTTTAACTCTATTATGGAGCCCTCTCTTACTTCAGGCATAGAGAATTTCGCATATTCTATATTTTCGGTTTTCTCTTCATTATATATGTTGCGTTTTTTTAACCGGGTTCGTGATTCCCTGCCATTTTTCAGATTGTAAGTATAGCCTCTTATTTTGCTCAGGTTTTCTTTTCGTTTACTTGTTTGATAGAGGGGAATAGAAAAATCTGCATGGCTATAGCCATTTTTGTTGAATATTTTTTTTCTAACATGTCTTTCAAAAATGATTCGAAATCCCCTGTCTTGATAATACCTGAAGTATGTATGGCCATAGTCACATAAAATTAATGCATTTGCACTGCTGTCTTTTGGATAATACTTCATTTTCAGGTTGTCCTTATTAATGTCTTTTAATTTTATGGGTTTTTCCTGTGCATGCCCTGAAAAAAAGACTAAAGTCAGGATTGCACATAAAAATGTGTAGCGTAAATGTTTCATAAGATTTTAGAGTTAACGGTTTGTGTAAATCAAAATTATTAAAAAAAAGATTGAAAAATATTTTCAATTCAAATTCTTTTTAATTTGGAATTAGCCTAAATAAAAAAAAGTACAATTCAAATGAGCTTGATTTTTTTCTGATTTATTAATATGTTAGATGGTATAAGTACTTATATGTTTTTCTATTAAAATTATTGGAATTGTTTTCCTGAATCATCCCGGACGAATGAATGATTCTGAGCTTTAGGGTATTGAGAAGGTAGTTGGGTCAACAGATATGAAAAACTACAACCCGTTGGAAGAGGAGCTGCAAGAAAACCTTCCTGTTTATTCTTTTACTTACTCAAAACAATGGTGCAATTTTTGTATTACTTGCACATAATAATTATCTTTATCTGTCTATTAAAAATTTTGCATTATGAAGGGATTTAAATCTATAGTACTTTTTTTGTTCGTAACACTAATGATGACTTCGGGTCTGAAAGCACAAGACCTTGCAGAAACCATAAAAGGCAACAATGAATTTGCTTTTTCACTCTATGAAGAGATAAATAACAAAGAAGAAGACGTGTTCTTCTCACCTTACAGTATTTCTTCAGCTCTGGCTATGACCTACAATGGAGCCAGGGGTAAAACAAAAAAAGAAATGCAGGAGGTTTTGAACTTCATTGCCAATAGTGAAGCTTTGTCTTCTCATTTTAGCGAACTCAATGATAATTATCGTAACCTGAAACAAAAAGAGATTCAACTAAATATTGCCAATTCGCTATGGTGCCAGGAAGATTTCGATTTCAAGCAGAATTTCCTCGATCTCAACAAAAAATATTACGAGGCGGGCATTGAAAAAGTAAACTTTGAAGAAAATTACAAAGAGATTAGGGATCAAATCAATAAATGGGTTGAAAATAAAACCAACAACAAGATACAGGAGCTGATTAAGAAAGGAATGCTGGATGAATTGACAAGACTTGTTTTGGTTAATGCTATTTACTTTAAAGGAATGTGGGAATTTCCTTTCGATAAAGCCAAAACCAAAGAAGATACCTTCTACGTGTATTCCAAGTGCATGACGAAAACAGACTTTATGCACCGGTCCCTTTCAGCGAAATACTATAAGGATGATCTGGCCGAAATGATTGAATTGCCATACTCCGGCAAAAAACTTTCCATGATGATTGTAATGCCTATAGAAAAATACGGCATGAAAAAGCTGGAAGAAAGGCTGGATGCCGAGTTGTATGAATCCTATAACAACTCAATGTATAGAACCAAAGTAGACCTTGCCCTTCCAAAATTCAAAATCGAAGCAGGATATGAACTCAATAAACCCTTAAAAGAGCTTGGAATGGAGACACCATTCAACAGCGAAGCTGATTTTTCGGGAATTTCTGAAAAAGAGGAGTTGTATATCAGCAATATAGTACACAAATCCTATGTAGATGTTAATGAGGAGGGCACAGAGGCTGCTGCAGCCACTGGTGTGGTAATGCGAAAGACTACAGCCGTTATGGAAACGGTTAAATTTAAGGCAGACCATCCGTTCATATTCTTTATAAAAGACAACAAAACAGGTAGTATATTATTCATGGGCCGGCTGATGAATCCTGCTGATTAAAAGGAATGAATCCCGGAAACAGACAACACTGTGCTTTCCTTTCTTATGTCACATGATATAAATAATACGGATGATGAATATCGTTTTTATAGGAGCTGGAAACCTGGCTGTTAACCTTGCTCACGCCTTGAATGAGCAGGGTTTTGTGATCAAACAAATCTTTAGCAGGACAGAGCAATCGGCACAAATGCTGGCGGAATCGGTAGATGCTGATTATACCACAAATACTGGTGAAATACTTGCAGGGGAAGATCTGTATTTCGTAGCCTTAAAAGACGATGTGATTGAAGAGGTTCTCCCCAAGGTGAAAATTAACAACGGTTTGCTTGTCCATACAGCAGGAAGTGTGCCTATGGAAATTTTGGCTTCATACAGTAAAAATTATGGGGTCTTCTATCCACTCCAGACTTTCTCCAAATACAGGCTGGTGAATTTTCAGAATATTCCGTTATGCCTGGAAGCCAATTCTTCAGGTAATCTGAAGGTTCTGCAAGAAATTGCGGGCAAATTATCGGATAATGTCCACAACTTATCATCTGAACAAAGGCTTCAACTGCATGTTGCTGCTGTTTATGCCTGCAACTTCACTAATTTTATGTTTGTCGGAGCAGAACATATTCTCAGTGATAAAAATATTTCCTTTCATTTACTGGTGCCTCTGATTAAAGAAACGGTTGAGAAAATTGAGTCCGAATCTCCAGCCAAAGCGCAAACAGGACCTGCAGTAAGAAATGACAAAAAAACCCTTGACAAACACTTAAAATTATTGTCTGGTTCATGGTTATTCCAAAATTTGTATAGATTTGTAAGCGATTCAATTATTCAGTATTTTAAGAATAATAAGCGTGATACATGACAAATTTTAAAGAAGATTTACGGCGGGTTAAAGCGTTTGCTTTTGATGTAGACGGAGTTTTTACAGACGGTAAAATTTATCTATACTCCAAAGATGAGTTTGTAAGGGCAGTTAATATCAAAGACGGCTATGCTCTTCGGTATGCCATAAATAAAGGATATCCCGTGGCTATCATAACCGGGGGAAATTCAGAAACGCTGAGAACACGATTCGAGAAACTGGGAATCACCGATATTTACATGAAAATTACTGACAAAGTGGATAGTTTCAAGGATTTTTATTTTAAATATGATCTGGATCCTCAAAATATCCTTTACATGGGCGATGATATACCTGATTATTTGGTTATGCAGGAATGCGGTATCCCAACATGTCCGGCAGACAGCGCTGTTGAAATAAAATCAATTTCAAAGTACATTTCAGATTTTAATGGCGGGGAAGGTTGTGTTAGAGATGTAATTGAACAGGTGCTCCGTTTGCAGGGAAAATGGCTGAATGAGATGGCAAAGGGACAGTAATAATTTTATAAGATATTGATATTGTATGCTCAATTATTTGAAACTTGTCCGCTACCCCAACCTGATTATCATTGTACTTACACAATACGCTATACGTTGGGGAATCATAGAACCCATGCTTGAGATAAACGGTTTCGACCTTCAGCTAAGTTCTTATCACTTTGCAATGCTTGTTCTTTCAACTGTTTGTATAACAGCAGCAGGCTATGTAATCAACGACTATTTTGATACTCACACCGATTTTTTAAACCGCCCCAAAAAGGTACTTGTTGGAACCAGCATTCCACGCAGAAATGCAATGGCTTTTCACATTGTTTTAAATATTGTAGGTGTGGCGCTGGGCATTTACGTTTCCTTTGTCATTGATATTATGATTCTTGGTCTGGTATTTCTTTTAATTAGTGGTGCACTGTGGTTTTATTCAACAACTTACAAGAGGCAGTTTCTTGTTGGGAACCTGCTGGTTGCTTTCCTTACAGCACTTGTACCCCTTATGGTAGCTGTATTTGAGATACCCGAACTGAATGACGCTTACAGGGAAACCCTTATCGAAAACAAAACCAACTTTATGTACATTTTTTACTGGGTTTTAGCTTTTGCGTTTTTTGCCTTCATGACCAATTTGATTCGGGAAATTATCAAAGATGCCCAGGATTTTGAAGGAGATAGTGCATACGGTCGCAATTCCCTCCCGGTAATACTGGGAATGAAAACAACGAAAATGGTAGTTGAAGCGCTTATGCTTATTACTGTAGGGTTGCTTGTTTTTGCTTATATCCAGTATCTTGGAGACACTTTAACATTGGTTTATTTTTTATTGTTTTTGATTCTGCCTTTTTTATTTTTGGCTTTTAAAACTTATTATGCTGAAAATAAAAAGGATTTTCGCTTGATAGGGGATATATTAAAAATAATTATGCTTTTTGGAATCTTATACGCTTTGATTGCCAGGTATATAATTCAAACACAAATTGTATGAAACTTTTTAAGGAACTGGAGAAGTACAAAATAGTACTGGGATCACAGTCCCCACGAAGACAATATTTGCTGAAGGAACTGGGAGTTAAGTTTGATGTGAAACTGAAACACATCATGTCAGAAGAAGTTTATCCTGAGAATCTGACCAGGGAAGATATACCCTTGTACCTTGCCAAAGCCAAAGCCGATGCTTTTGTTGATGAGCTGAAAGAAAACACCATTGTCATCACAGCTGATACTATTGTATGGAAGGATGACAAGGTTATTCATAAGCCTAAAGATGAGAAGGAGGCTTATGAAATTTTAACCTACCTTTCGGGAGGAATTCACCAGGTTTATACAGGGGTCTGCATACGCTCCCTTAATCAGAAAAGCACCTTTTCCAGCCGCACGGATGTTTACTTCAAGGATTTGACAGATAAAGAAATTTGGTATTATGTAGACAAGTTTGAACCTTATGATAAAGCTGGTTCGTATGGTATACAGGAATGGCTTGGTTACATTGGCGTAGAAAAGATTGAAGGTTCTTTTTTCAATGTAATGGGTCTTCCAGTACAAAAATTATATGTGGAATTAACCAAATTTATTGAAAATTCTTAATACACAGGTTATGCAAAAAAGATTTATTACTCTTTTAACAGCTATATTAATTAGTATGGGCAGTTTTGCAGGAGAGGGCATGTGGATACCCAGCCTGCTGAGTCATTTCAATATTGATGATATGCATGAAAAAGGCTTCCGGCTCTCTGCCGGCGAGATTTACAGTATCAACAATTCAAGTCTGAAAGATGCTGTGATAATTTTCGGAGGAGGATGTACCGCGGAACTGATTTCAGACCAGGGACTCATCATTACCAACCATCATTGCGGATACCGGCGTATTCAGTCCCACAGCACAGTGGAGAATAACTATCTCAAAAATGGTTTTTGGGCTGAAAACAGGAGTCAAGAACTTTCTAATCCCGGATTGACTGCTACTTTCCTTGTTCGTATTGAAGATGTGACTGAAAAAGTATTGAAGGATGTAAAAAAAGGGATGTCAGAGACGGAGAGACAGATGGTTATTGATGATGCTATTCATGATATTGAGAAAGAAGCGATTGAAGGGAAAAACCATGAAGCCGTTACCAAACCATTCTATTACGGCAACGAATATTACATGTTCATCTATAAAACTTACAAAGATTTACGACTGGTGGGAGCGCCTCCATCTTCAATCGGTAAATTCGGGAGAGATACGGACAACTGGATGTGGCCCCGGCATACTGGTGATTTCTCGCTTTTCAGAATTTATGCGGATGAAAACAATGAACCTGCTGAATATTCGGAAGAAAATGTCCCCTACCAACCAAAAAAATATATGAAAATTTCTCTTAAAGGATTTGAAAAAGGTGATTTTACTATGGTGATGGGCTATCCTGGTAGCACAGAGCAGTATCTTACCTCGCATGCTGTTAAATTGATCACCGAAACAAGAAATCCGCATAGAATAAAACTGAGAGATATCCGCCTGGAAGTAATGGAGAAATACATGGATAAAAGCGAAGCCATCAAAATAAAATATGCGGCCAAGCAATCAGGTGTAAGCAATTCATGGAAAAGATGGAAAGGTGAAATTCGTGGGTTGAAGCGATACAAGGCCATAGAAAAAAAGAGGAACCTGGAGGAAAATTTTGTTGATTGGGCGGAATCCAGTAAGAAGAACAAGAAAAAATATGGAGATCTGGTTGAGTCTTTTGAAGAGGTTTATGATTCTTATAAACCTTACGCATTGTCCCGGGATTATTTTATTGAAACCGGTTACCGGGGTATTGAGTTAAGCCGGTTCGCATACCGTTTCAGAGAACTGTTTTCTGTTGAAAAGGAAGAGGTGCTCAAAGTGGAAATTGATGAATTTCGCTCTTCAGCCAGAGAATTTTATAAAGACTATGTTGTGGATATTGATCGCGAAATATGCCCGAAACTTCTAAAAGCCTATCATGATAATATAAGTGAACAGTTTCATCCTGAGGTGTTTGCTGAGGTGGAAGAGGAATACGCAGGTAGTTTCGTTCAGTATGCACAAAATATGTTTAACCAGTCTTTGTTCACAGATTCATCCCAATTTTTTGATTTTCTGGATGAATATAAATTAGCCGATTCAACAGATATTATGAATGATCCGGCTTATAAGCTTGCAGAAAGTTTCTGGGGTACCTACAGAAAAGAGATTAGCCCGGGTTTTCAATCCCATCATGTTACCCTGGACAGTCTTTACAGAATATACGTGCAGGGCCTGAGAGATATGACTGAAGATGAAGTATTCTGGCCTGACGCTAACTTTACTATGCGGGTAGCCTACGGGCAGGTTAAAGGCTACGAACCCAGAGATGCCGTAAAATATCATTACCAGACTACATTGGACGGTGTAATACAGAAAAACCGAAAAGGTATTAAAGATTATGCAGTGCCGGACAAACTGAAAGAGCTATACGAGGCTGAGGATTTTGGCAGGTATGCTATGAAAAGCGGAGAAATGCCGGTTTGTTTCATTGCCACCAACCATACTTCAGGTGGCAACAGCGGCAGTCCGGTTTTAAATGCCAATGGGCACCTTATTGGGGTAAATTTTGACCGTAACTGGGAAGGAACTATGAGCGATATCATGTACGATCCCTCTCAATGCAGGAATATTACACTGGACATTCGCTATGCGCTTTTTATCATTGATAAGTTTGCCGGTGCCAGCCATCTGATCGACGAGATGGATATTATCTATTAACAGTTTTACCATGAAAAAGACGTTCCTGCTTTTCCTGATGCCTGTATTGTTTGTGTTGAATATATACTCGCAGACAGATGAGGAAAATTACATCCGGTTTATTTTGAAAAGCAGGGATGACCTTCATACTATCACCAGAATTATCTCTATTGATAATGTCGTTGGGGATACCGTTTATGCATATGCTACCGGCTCACAACTGGAAGATTTCAGGAACAAAACAGATTACAGCTTTAAGCTCACCGAACCTTACGATTTATCATCCAAGTCAGTGGATATGGCTACATCGGTATCCGATATGGCCAATTGGGATAAATACCCAACCTACGGGGTTTATATGGAGATGATGCAAAATTATGCCGCCAATTATCCCGAAATATGCAAGCTTGATACGATTGGTACAACTGTGGAGGGGCGAAATTTGCTTGTCCTGAAAATTACAGACAATCCGGATACCGAAGAGGATGAGCCGGAATTCTTCTATACAAGCACCATGCATGGCGATGAAACTACCGGCTATGTGCTTATGCTTCGAATGATTGACAGCCTACTGACTACATACGATACTAGTCAGGAAATCAAATCGTTAGTCGATGAAATAGAAATTTATATCAATCCTAACGCTAACCCGGATGGTACTTATGGAGGAGGAGACGAAACCCTTTCCGGAGCACACAGGGGCAATGCCAATAATGTAGATTTAAACAGGAATTTTCATGACCCCATTGATGGAGAGCATCCCGATGGTAATGCCTGGCAGCCGGAAACAAAAGCCATGATGAACTTTGCAGAAGAACGGAATATTGTGCTTTCTGCCAATTTTCACGGGGGAACAGAAGTAGCCAATTACCCTTGGGACGGGACCAGCAGGGCACACCCCGATGAAGAATGGCTTCAGCATATTTCACTCGTCTATGCAAATTCCGCCATAGAGCATAGTCCGTCTGGTTATTTTAAATCCATTACTTCCTCAGGCATTATAAATGGGTACGACTGGTATTCCATCTATGGTGGCAGGCAGGACTATATGACTTATTTTCAGCATGGAAGAGAAGTAACGATGGAAATTTCAGACACTAAGCTGCTTTCTTCTGACCTACTGCCTGATTACTGGGAGTATAACCGGGAGGCTTTGTTCTTGTATATGAGAGAGTGCCTATACGGAATCCGTGGCATTGTAACAGATACCCTTGGTAATCCTCTTGAAGCCCGGGTTACAGTTCTGAATCACGATACAGAAAAAGACAGTTCAATGGTTTTCACAGACCCGGATGTAGGCAATTACCACAGAATGATTGCAACGGGCACGTATGATTTGGAGTTTTATTCTCCCGGATTCAATAAGGATACTGTTTACAATGTTCAGGTTGAAGAGGGACAAACTACCCGGGTAGACGTTGAACTCAAGCAAGTACCTGTATTAAAAGCTGAACCGACTTCTTTCTCAGAATATCTTTTGATTGACTCTTCAGAAACAAAACTCCTCAAAATAGAAAATGTGGGTGTGGGGATTTTGAATTATTCGGTTGATATTCGTTACGAAACAGGGGATGGGTGGATATCCGTGAGCAGGCAAAGTGGAAGTATAAGCCGGGAAACGGTTGACAGTATCTATGTAACACTTGATGCTGCAGAGCTGGATGTGGGAGTTTATAATGCAGCCATTGATTTGAACTACGATAACGGGAAATCAGAAACTCTTCCCGTAGAACTGATTGTCAATAGTTCTGAAGTGTTTAGTGTAGAACCGGATACATTGCATTTTAGTTTGGTAAGGTTTAATACTGACTCATTAAAATTTACCCTGTCTAATATCTCTGTCAATGATGCCGGTTATAACCTCTCTTTGGAAGATTCAAGTTACGCGGAGAACCTTCTGATTCAAAATGCTTCCGGTTTACTGGAAAAACAAACCAGCACGGATATTTCTGTACAGATTGATCCGGAAGAATTACCGCTGGGCACTTCGCAGATAGATATTATTCTTACTGATGATTCAGATTTTTTAATGAAGATACCGGTATTTGTTGAAGTAATTTACGAACCTGTGCTTGCCATTAGTGTGGATTCTTTTGCCCTTTCATTAGAACAAAATAAAAAAGATTCGGCGCTATTTTCCTTGATTAACCAAAGCAAAGACACAATTTATTACCAGGTTCAGACTGATTTAAGCGAACTCCCATGGTTGACCATCAGGAATCCTGAAGATTCAATACTTCCCGGTGACAGTACAGAATTAAAATGCATTTTTTCAGCTTTGGATATAGATACTGGAGATTATCCCGCCGATATAGCCGTTTCACAAAGTTACGATGATTCTGTTTTGATGTTCAAAATTCATTTCGAGGTTACACCTAATACAACACAGGTAATTCAATACACAGAATGGACTGATGTTGTGAAGCTGTATCCCAACCCCTTTAAAGATAAGGTTCATCTTGTGTTAGAGTTAAAAAAGCCTCTTAAACGGTTGACAATTGATGCATATAATACTTCCGGCCAGCTATTTAATCAGTTTTCTTTTCACAACCTACCCCCCGGAAGAAATGTGTTGAGATTGGATTTTAACAGGAAAAATTCCGGAACCAGTGAAGTTGTTTACCTGAAGATAGGCCCGGGATATGGCATTATTGGGAAGAAATTGATTCATCAGCCATAATTATTTTTTTGAGTAGAGAAAGATTTACATCTCGCCTTTACACGGTTGAATTCTCAATGCATTTTCAATTTTTCTTTCTCCGGCCTTGTTTTTTTTCAGTTCTATATTTGCGGTAAAACTTTCCGTTTCTTTTTCCAGGACCTTCCGAATATCTTCTTTTATTTTTTTGTCATCAGGTTCATTAAAAAACGAGGAAACTCCGGATTTTTGAATTTCCTCATAGGTAAGGGCAGTGATTTTTTTAAAAATTGAATTATATGCCAGATAATTATTTCTGTCGGAAATAAATAACCCAACAGAAAGGTTGTTAAGAATGCTTAACAGCCATTCAACTGTTAAGTTCAGGTATTGAAGATGATTGAGCAGGTTTTCCGATAGCAGATTTTCATCGATGATGGTAAGATAACTATTTTTTAAAGCTCTTTAAAGCGGCCTTTTTGTTGTTCCTGTTATTATCATACCAGAAAAAGATGGAATAGAGGTTATTATGGAAGTTAAGGATAAATATCTGAATGTCAAATTAATAATATGCCTTTTTGGGTGAGGTCTCATTGATGTGCATTCGCATCCTCAGACGGCCGAGGCGTTAGAAACCTGTCTTTCATTGTTTAAGCCATTAAAATATAAGGAACTTATTGAAAGCTTAAAGGTTTTACTAACAAACAGAGATACCAAGATCCTTCACTCGGGTAATTGGACTCCATCGTTTTGACATTTAGTATTGATGATGGATTTAATTTTATTAATCAGCACATTAAAATCAACAGGTTTGGGAAGGTATGTTGCTGCCCCTGCCTGGAAAGCTTCATATTCTGATTCCAGGCTTGTTATTGAAGAGATTAAAATAACAGGTATAGAAGGAAATTTGATTTTTATTTTTTTTATGAGGGTTATACCATCAAGCTCAGGCATCATATTATCGGAAATTATTAAATCAGCATGAAATTCTGAAATAAAATCTATGGCCTCTCTGGGATCACTAATTGAGAGAATCTCAAATTCTTCAGATAATAATTCCTGCATTAGCAAAAGATTATCCGGATGGTTATCAATAATTGTTATTTTGGGTTTATTGTTCATTCCGTAAGCTTTCTATTATAGTTTTTACCTGAGTTTGTTTACCTTTTTTAAATAAGCTCAAGTGCCTATTATATTTTTATTTGCTTTCTCTTTAAGAAATTATAAAGTAGGAACATTTTTAATGTATTTTTTGTTTAATTATTATATGTAAAAAGTTAAACAAAAAAATATTTATTACACAGGTTTTATTGAACAGAGGCAATAATTATTCCAAAGAAATTATAGCGTTTGGTTTTTTAATTTCAGGAGGTAGCAAGGATTTATTTTTTCAGGTTTGCTTTAAATTTATAAAACATCGTATTTATATGGATTGTAATATTCTTATTAGGATTTAGAAAGTTTGTCATTATATGATTATCTAGGGTAATATGAAACTAATTTAGAAAAATATAAATAGAATAATTCCTTAATTCTTTCACATTTCCTATATTTTCCATATCTTGCCTTTATAAATCTATAAACATAAAAAATTATGGCATCAGAAGGTTTTAGTTTATCAAAAATTTTTGAGGACTCAAAGAAAGTTCTTGTGAGTCCTAAAGAATATTTTAGTTCAATGCCCACCGAAGGTGGAATCGGGAAACCGATTTTAAAAGCATTAACGTACGGTGTAATAGCAGGAATATTTTCTCTGCTGTGGAGTTTGCTGAATATTAGCGGCTTTACCGGTGGAATTTTCGGTGGGGCCGTTGGAGTAATGGCTTTCCTGGGTTCGGTAATCTGGGCAGTCATCGGTGTATTTATCGGAGCAGTGATTGTTCTGATTATTTCAGCTATTGCCAAAGGTAGCAATGATTTCGAGGCGAATATGCGTGTGACAGCTTCTGTCATGGTGATTATGCCCATTAGCGCTTTTCTGGGTTTCACAGCGGCTATCGGTGGTACTTTTGCAGCTCTAATCACCCTTGTGGTGAATCTTTATGCAATCTATATGCTGTTTTTCGGTGTCACTCAATCACTTAAAGCGGAATTAAAACCCGCTAAAGCGATTCATTTTATTCTGGCAGGAATTCTGGTGTTAATTTTCATAATTGGTCTGGCTACGAGAACTGCTGTGAAGAAATATTCCGGCTTTTCCAGTAAGAAAGCAGAAAAACTGATGAAAGATTATCAAAAGGCTGCGGAAGAGGTATCCAAAGAATACCAGAAGGCCGCCGAAGAAATGACAGAAGAGATGACTTCCTTCAGAGTTGTTATGGGCGATGGGGAAACATTATCAGATGCTGATAAATCCGATGTGAAAGATGCAATAGAAAATCTGAATGAAGAGGTTAGTTCTTTCAGCTTAATGCAAGGAACAAAGTTTATTAAAGTCACCATGAAAGAGGATGGCTACATGATTGAATTCCGCGACAACTCGGGTTATTACAAAAGTGCGGAGGAAGATCTGTCCAAAGATGATGTGGAGGACGCGCTGCTTGATTTTCTGAAAGAAGATAAAGACTGGAAAGACCAGATTGACTGGGAAAAGAAGTAAGAATCACTGAACCATACAGAGCACTTAAGCTCCTTTCTTATTTCTTGAGCTTAGGTGCTTTTTTTATTTGTTAACCCTGTGTATCCGTTTATTCGCTAATTCACGACTATTCCAATGATACCGGTATTTTACCTTACTCACATTTCCCCATCCATATCAGATTTTAAGGTGAAATTATATTCAACCGTTAGGTTATTTTGAATTCATCTAAATTAAAACGTTCGATGCAATTTCTTTCCGTATATGCCTATTGATGGTAGTTTTGTTTACACATGTTTTTTTGAACAGAATTTTATAAATCAAAACTTTGTTTTAATTTTGAGTTATCATTTGTCCTTATAAAAGCATTTATTCAATTAAACTACTCATTTATGCCAAAAATGAAAAAGCTGGCGGCTTTTACACTTACGGAATTGTTAGTGGTTTTGGTCATTATCGGTATCCTCGTATTACTGGCTCTTCCTAATCTGATGCCTCTAATCACTAAAGCCAAAAGTACAGAAGCAAAGATACAGCTCGAACATTTATACACCCTCGAACAAAGTTATTTTTATATGCATTCAAGATACTCCAGGGAATTCGAAGAGATTGGCTTTGAGCATCAAAAGCTTACCACAGAAGGTGGGAATGCAAATTATAAAATAAACATAGTCGAAGCTTCTGTAAATAGTTTCAAAGCAACAGCGACAGCTGTGGTGGATTTTGACGGTGACGGGGTGTATAATGTCTGGGAAATTGATCAGGATAAGAAGCTAAAGGAAGTAGTGAAGGACTGACAACCTATGTATGATATATGAAAGCACATAGGTTTTCTTCCTTCTATGTATCTTATATGCCTTATGTGGTTTAGGTTTTTTTTAAGCCTTTGAAAGTGAAACTTATTAGCATACTTGAGATAATTTTTAAAATTTAAACTTTATTAAGCATGAAAAAACTAAATTTTCTGATGGGATTTGTGTTGTTTACATCCCTGAACCTTTTAGCCCAACCCGATGATTATATCGGTTACTGGTCTTTTGACGGAAACGCAAAAGATTACAGCTCCAATGAAAACCATGGTACGGTTAATAATGCAATACTTACTTCTGATAGAACGGGTAATGCTAAAGGGGCGTATGAATTCAGTAGACACAAAAGCATCTTAATTCCGGATGATGGTACTTTCGATTTTGGATCGGAAGATTTTACTATTTCTGTTTGGGTTTACAAGTATAATACCACCAAATCCTGGAGAGGCGTTTGTATTTCAAAGTGGAATACAGGAGCATCACCTGGCACCAATGAGTGGTATTTAGACTGTGGGAACAGAAATGACAACATTCCTACTTTTGGAATTGAAGAAGGGGAAACAAAATATATTTTTGATGCCGGGACCTCCTTATCTTTAAATTCATGGCATCACCTTGTGGGTTTAAGAAGAGGCAATAAGCTTATTATCTATATTGATGGACAAAGCAGTGGAGAGATTGAAATTCCGGAAGGTACCACCGTTAATAATACAGGAAGAGATATGTTAGTCGGAAAATTCCGTGATAAAAATCCTCTGTATTTTCAAAATGGGAAGTTAGATGATATTCGAATTTATGACCGGGCCTTGAGTGAGGAAGAAATTCAGGCTCTGTATGGCGAACAACCAGCCAAAACCTCATCAGGCTGGCAAATTGAGAAAAACCGGGTGTATGTCAATGATGCTGATGTATCGATAGGAAACACCAACGTGCCCGAAGGTTATACATTTGCAGTAGATGGGAAAATGGTGGCAAAGGAAATCAATGTGACTCTGAAAGAATGGTCAGATTATGTATTTGAGGAGGATTATGACCTGGAAACGCTCGCCGAAATTGAAGAATTTATCCGGAACAATAAGCATTTACCTGGTATTCCTTCAGCAAAAGAGGTTAAAGAGAATGGGGTAGACCTTGGTGAGATGGATGCTAAACTTTTGGAAAAGATTGAGGAGCTTACACTGTATGTAATTGAACAAAATAAAAGAATTGAAAAGTTAGAGAAAGAGAATAAATATCTCAAAAATGTAATTCAGTCTATAATCGATGAGTAGATGATTGTGCAGTTTGCTTTTATTTTTTGGCTTATCATAATTTCAATACAGGATTTCAAATACCGGGCAATCTCCTGGTATTTATTTCCTGTTGGATTGGGGATTTTAATCCTCCATATTGTCCATCTTGAGACAGGTACGGGGCATATAAGAAATGTTTTGTTCAATACGGGCTTTGTAATCCTCCAATTATCAATAGTTACCGCTTATTTTTCAATCAAACACAAGCGGTTCGTGAATATATTCAACCGGTATTTCGGGGTGGGTGATTTGTTGTTTTTATGGGTCATAACCCTGGCTTTTTCGCCTGTGAACTATATGGTATTTGTTATTTTTTCCCTGTTTATGAGTTTAACAGGCTTTCTGATATTCACTTTATTTAAAGAAGTAGAAAAAATCCCATTGGCCGGGGCTATGGCAGTACTATTAGCAGGAGTAACAGGTCTGGCATATTTTATTCCGCTTGATTTGCACTCCGATCAATGGATTATAAACCTGTTATTGTAAAATGGAAACCAGGGATTACATAGAACTTTCCACCGATCTCCAGCAGATTTTAAGCTCGGGACAGGCATGGCATTACTTTGTCATTCCAAAGTATGCGAATGATAATAAACTCGGTTTCTTTGTGGATCAAAATGAGGCCAACGGGTTCCATAAGGAAGAACTGGAAATGCTCTTTGGAAAAGAGGTTGAATTGTTCCCAACAGAAAGCGATATAATCCGGAAAACCCTGGCCAAATATTACCGCAAAGCCGACCGGAAGAGAGCCCGTGGCAAACAGGTGGATTCCCGAAAAAAATCCGATGACTTCCTGGTTGACCTAATCTATGAAGCCAATGAGATTGGAAGCAGTGATATCCATATAGAACCTTATGAGGAGCAATGCCGTGTACGGATGAGAATTGACGGGAAACTGGTAGAGCGTTATATTGTAAAGAAAAAAGATTACCCGGCCATTGTCAACAAGGTAAAGATCAAATCCAACCTGGATATTGCGGAAAAACGGCTTCCCCAGGATGGCAGGATATTTTTTAATACAGGTTCGGACAGTTTTGATATACGTGTTTCAGTACTTCCCACCCTGCATGGAGAAAAGATTGTCCTGAGGCTACTGAGCAAAGATGCTACGGAAATCGACATTGCTGAACTGGGTATGGATAAGGTTCAGTTGGAAACTTACCTGGAAGCAGTCAAAAAACCCTATGGGATTATATTGATTAGTGGCCCCACGGGTTCGGGAAAGACCACCACGCTCTATGCTACCCTGAAAATTCTGAACAATGAATTTTCTAATATTCTTACAATTGAAGATCCGATTGAGTACACCCTGGAAGGTATAAACCAGGTGCAGTTGAAGGAAAGCATAGGACTCACTTTTGCCAGCGCCCTGAGAACCTTCCTGCGGCAGGACCCCGACATCATCATGCTGGGTGAGATAAGGGACAGCGAGACAGCCCAAATGGCAACCCGGGCGGCTTTAACAGGCCACCTTGTGTTGTCAACCATTCATACCAATTCGGCATGGGGAACCATTTCAAGGTTGGTGGATATGGGTGTGCCGTCATTTCTGCTTTCCAATACAATCAACCTTTCGGCTGCTCAGAGGTTAGTGCGTTTGCTTTGCCCGGAATGTAAAAGAATGAAAAAGTTTGATCCCAATTTATATCCAAAAAATTATAAAACGAATAGAAATGTAGAAGAGCATTACGTGCCGGTGGGTTGTGAAAGTTGTTATTATACCGGCTATAAAGGTAGAAAAGCGGTCTATGAAATTATCCCGGTGGATGAGGAACTGGGCCAGGCCATTAAGGAAAACCAACTGGATTCATCGGAATTTATGAAGGAAAGGAACATTCAAACCCTGGCCGACCAGGCTATGGCCTTGTTTGAAGAAGGTATGACATCTGTGGAAGAAATTTACAGCATTTTGATGAACAGATGATGGTTTGAGTATTAGGAAATGAGAATGAATTTGAATAGGGCAGTATAAAGGGTAGAGACGCGATTTATTGCGTCTATAATTAATATTTAAAAATTCTGCGTAGCGGAAAATAATTGTAGATTAGGTGTTTATGCTTGGTCTGTTTTCCCGGAGGGAATGAAGTCGATTTAAAGGACGAAAAAGTTTGAAGAATAAAATAGGCACAAATTTTTATTACATGATAAAGTTTAACCACAGAGAACATAGAAAATACGCAGAGAACCACAGAGGATAGTTTCTGTGTCTCTCTTCGTTTTCCTCTGTGCACTCTGGGATTAAAACAACTGAACCTAAAAACAAAACGATCTTGAGAAAAAAGACATTTATTTTATTTACCGGACTGATAATTTTCTTTCATATTCCTTGTATTCAGGGACAAGAAACAGATTCACTCTATTCTGAATTACATCAACTGGCGGACTCTGTCCCGGAACTTAACCACAGAGTGGACATTTCCGTAACCGATGTTTCCATCCAGGAATTCCTCCGGGCAGTCGCAAATAATGCCGGAGTGAACATCAACGTGGATCCTTCGCTAAAAATGAAGGTTGTCAATAATTTCCAGAATGTTAAGGTGATTGACATATTACTCTTTCTGAAACAGCAGTACAATCTGAAAATTGAACCCATCGGTAACATCATCAACGTAAAAGCAAAAAAGACACCGGAGCCCATTCAAACCGGGAGCATGGAGATTGACTATAATCCCGCTGAAGACCTTTTTTCAATTAATTGCAGTAATAAACCGTTAAATGATGTGGCCCGTGAAATAACAGAGCAGACCAGCAAAAATATTATTCTTGAACCCGGGCTGAGTGATCTTAAAGTCCAGGGATTTATCAGGGATAAAACCTTTGCTGCAGCGATGGACAAGTTTGCTTACACAAATGGTTTGGAATCAGAAGAAACCAGGGATGGGTTTTTCCTGCTCAAGAAAAAGCAAACCGATGAATCCGCTCAGAAAACCGGTTTTTCTCAGTCGATCAGACCGGGTAATACCCAGCAAAAGCAAGTTCCTCCTGAAATGGAATTGAATGTTTATGGCAGAGACAGCATCAACCTCTATGCAGTCAATACACCGGTGGTGGATATTATAAAACATGTTTCCAATAAGCTGGGTGTAAACTATTTTGTTACATCCGAGATGGAGACCAAGGTTTCTTTAAGTGTTAGAGGCGTCAGCTATGAGGATTTGCTGCTGAATTTATTAAATGGTACAAAATATACCTACAATGTTTACGAAGACATTTACCTCATCGGGGAAAAGAGGATTGAGGAATTGCGGACACACAAAGTGGTTCACCTCCAACACAGAACCATTGACACTGTCCGGAGTATCCTGCCTGAATCGCTTGCAGAACAAGTTGAGGTGAAAGAGTTCATTGAGCTGAACAGTCTCTTTGTATCCGGTCCGCCCGATAAGGTTGAAAAAGTAGCACAATTTATACGCAAGATCGACAAAAGCGTGCCTGTTATATTGATTGAAGTGATGATAATCGATTTCAACAAGTCTCATATTGTAAAAACAGGTGTTTCCGCAGGTTTGAGTGAAGGAGGCGTGGAAACATCCGGCGATGTTTATCCGGGAGTTGATTTTACTCTAAGTTCCGAGGGCATTAATGATTTGATTGAACGGTTCAACGGATTTGGCTGGGTGAAAATCGGAAAAGTAACCCCTGACTTCTACATGACACTGCAGGCTATGGAAGATGAGGGAATCCTTAACGTCAGAAGTACGCCTAAACTTTCCACTATTAATGGCCGCAAGGCTACTATGAGTATCGGGAATAAAGAATATTACCTGGAGAAAGAAAGTAACCTGATGGGAACACAGAATCCCCAGCTTGCAACAAGGGAGAGGTACAGGTCTGTTGAGGCGGAGCTAAAAGTGGATATTCGGCCGGTTATTTCGGGTGATAACCAGGTTACTATGAATATTAATGTAAACCAATCGGATTTTACGGAACGGATTAATGAGAACGCCCCTCCGGGACAGGTTACCAGGTCATTTCAATCGACCATAAGAATAAAAAACCAGGAAATGGTGCTTCTTGGAGGCCTGGAGGAGAAAAGAGTGAACAGCTCAGGGAAAGGACTGCCTCTGTTGTCCAGGATACCTGTTTTAAAATGGATTTTCAGCAGCAGGAACGATCAAAGGAGCAAGGGCAAACTGAATATTTTTATCAAACCAACTATTATTAATTAGATTGTGATTACCTGGATAGAAAATATAGGACTTGTAAAAGGAAAACAGGCGGCTGGTATTGAGCTCCATGTAAGAGCTAATGGCAGTATTACAGCCTATGGTTCTGTGATCAATAAATCCGGTTCGAATCTCAGTTTGAAGAAAAGCCTGTTCAGACTGGATTCCTATGATTTTATACAGGAATCCATACCCAAAGAATTACCCGTTTGCCTGACCATTGACGGGAAAGGTATACTCTATAAAAAAGTAACCCCTGACCCTGAACGGTCCCTTATAAATCATCTGCTGCCCAATGCCACAGAAAAAGATTTTTATGTATTTCAATACCCGGCGGAAGAAAACCAGGTTTTTCTGGCAGCCATAAGGAAAGAACAACTAGACTCTATTCTTGATGAATTCAAAAATAGAGGATTGCATGTAGTGTATGTCGATATCGGTCCTTTCCCATTAAATAATGTTATGCCGGCTATTTCCAGGCAGGATGAACTGAAAGTCAGTCAATACAAAATAAAAGGCGGGAAGAAGATAGAAAATATTGAGAAGAATGACGAATATTACAGCGGTTTAAATTACCGGATGGCGGATGAAAGCGTAGATTCGCTTTCCCTGGTTTCATTTTCCGCGGCGGTCAATTATTTCACCAGGTCTTCAGGAGCAATTGAACTGGACAGGAGTCGATTCCATTATGAAGAATTTTTGTTCGGAAGATTGATTAAAATTGCAGGCCTGGCTTTTTTGGGTCTTTTATTCGTGGGTTTAATTGTAAACTACCTCTATTTCGATTATTACAGTGCAAAATATAACCGGCTTTCGTTTCAGCTTAATCAGAATAAAGATTTGATTACGAGGCTTGATACTTTAAAGGAGGAGCTGAAGTTAAAGGAGCAATATGTGGTGGAGAGAGGATACCTGAGTTCTTCAAAACTGTCGTATTATTCCGATCGAATTGCCCGGACCATTCCCAACTCAATTATTCTGAATCGGCTTGAGATTCATCTGGTTAATGGAAAGATTAAGGTAGGCGAGGAAATTGATATTTCCAAGGATGAAATCATTATCAAGGGTGTTTCGGATAAAAATATGGTACTCAATGCGTGGATGGGTCAATTAAAGGAAAAAGATTGGGTCCGGGAAATACGGTTGATAAACTATACAAAAGAAAAACCCGGTGAACCGGGAGATTTTATTATTCAGATAATGATATAAGAGGATGTTGAACAATCTTTCAAACAAACATAAAAGTATTGTTTTATTCATTGGGATGCTTTTTGCTATCATCTCAACGTACAACCTGGCATTTGAAAAAACACTGGATTTAAAATCGCAATGCAGTAAAATAACCGGTAAATTAAATCATCTTGAAAATGCTCCTCGGCATATTAATGAGATAACAGCTCAAATTGAAAATATTGACCATCGGGTGGGGAAAAATAAACAGTTTGTTGACGCTGAGGAATTATTGCTTGAAAAAGCGGGAAGACTATGTCAGCAGGAAGATGTGATATTTAAAGAGTTTCCCGGTAATCATACAGTGACCAATAAAGAGTACCAATTGGTTAGCTACTCCTTAATTCTGCAGGGGGAGTTCATTTCGTTACTTAAAATCCTCTATGAACTTGAACAGGATTTCCCATACGGTAAAATTGCCGCTGTTCATTTCTTTACGGAAAAAGATGTTCGTACCGGTAAGAAAGAGTTGAATATGAAAATGATCATACAAAGCATAAAATTGAAAGAAGATGAAAAGCAGAATAGTTAAACTGGGTGTTACCCTATTGATTTTAGGGCTGGTTAATTGCAGCGAAATCTTCGTGGAAGATATATCTGAACGGGAGGTTACGTTAGTATCTCCGGTCGACTCACTTGTTACGGATGTTGTAACCATCAAATTCTGGTGGGAAGAAGTTGAGGATGCAGAAAATTATAATCTTCAGGTGGTACATCCGGATTTTGAAAATCCTTCCAAAATACTGCTTGATACAAATCTGACGCGTACTCAATTTTCTTATGCCCTTTTTCCCGGAATTTTTCAATGGCGGGTAAAGGCATACAATTCTGCTTATGAAACAGAGTATACGGCGAGAACATTGGTAATAGACAGCACGGCCGATTTAAGCAATACACAGGTTATTCTGAACAGCCCTCAAAATAATCTGGCAACCACCAAGAGTGTTATCGACTTTCAGTGGCAAAAACTTTACAATGCCGGTGAATACAGGTTTATTCTAAAAGAGAAAAACTGGCAGGGCGCCTATCTTTTTGATACCACATTGGCTGTTGAATCACAAGTAACATTAACTCTCAATGAAGGATTCTATGCCTGGGGAGTGAAAGCTTTGAATGGGGAATCGGAAACTTCTTATGAACACCGTGAACTGGCCATTGATTATACTGCTCCCGAAATTCCGGCATTGCTTAATCCCAATGAGAAGGATACGATAAACACGACACTGGTTACTTTCCAATGGAGAAGACCTGACCGGTCGGGAACAGAAATAACGGACAGTCTGATTATCGCCACCGATTCAACATTCAATGAGATGGTATTGAAAAGAAATAACCGCGATACCATTTACAACTGGAACCCGACCGGAGAGGAAAGCAATATTTTTTATTGGAAAGTCGGTTCAGTTGACCGGGCCGGAAACAAAAGCGATTACAGCAACATAAGGAGTTTTTACAGAGATGAAAAATAAAAAGGGATTGTACATATTGATTCCTGCTGTGTTGATAATCTGGGGTATTATTTTCTACAGGATTTTTTCGAATACTTCTTTCGAATCCCCGAAAACCATTGCTGTAAGTGATAATTCAAGGAAAGATACCACCCTTGCAGAAAAAGACACTTTTTTTATATACGCTGATTATTCCGATCCATTTTTAAAGAGTTATAAAGGAAAAGGAAATGAATCAGATGAAGCAGTGAACAAAAAAGAAAACAGTGAAAAAACAAGAAATTTCAGACGAAGAAGAGTTGTTTCACAACGGACCCGCTGGCCTGAAATAACATATAACGGCCTGATTTATAATAAACAAAACAACAGATATGTCATTCTTCTAGGGATTAACAAAAAGAGGTATTTGTTCCATAAAGGGGATACCATTCAAAACATTTACCTGAGAAAATTTTCTTTGGATTCAATTTATGTGGTTTATAAAAATGATGAAAAGACTATCGCAAAAAACAAAGGATAACGTATGAGAAATATTTATCAGCAAATCCTGAAAGTCGCGGTTTATTTTGTTTTAACGTTTGGATTGGTTATAAAGGTTGCCGGTTTATCCGTTGCACAGGTAGATGAAACAGACTACAGCAACCGGTCTATAACCATTACCAACAAAGAGTTTACCTACCGCTTTTTTATTTTCAATAAGCCGGTTAACAGAAAAATACTGGAGAATGTTACCTATTACTGGTATAAAGCAGGGAAGATCCATCAGAATGAAAAAGGATACAGTGGCTCCCTGTTGGATGGCCGGTTTGAGAAGTATGATCTTAAGGGTAATCTTTTGAAAACAGGAACCTTTGATAAGGGAGTAAAAGATGGACTCTGGAAAAAGTGGGATGGTGAAGGAAATTTGATTGAGGAGTCCTCCTGGAGAAAGGGATTCAGGCAATATAAAATCAGGTATTCAGAAAAGGGAGAAATCCTGTCCAAACTGAATTATAAAAAGGGAAAATTGCACGGAAGATGTCTAATACAAACAAATGAAAAGGATACAACCGTATATTACCGAAAGGGAAAACCATATACGCCATTTTTTAATACATTGAAGAGAAAACTGAAATCGGGAAAAAAGGAGATCAATTAAATAAGTTAAACCTAAAATAGTATAACCACAGAGAAAGCAGAGAATGCACAGAGCGCCGCAGAGGAAATGCCTCCGTGGCCCTCTGAGTTTTCCTCTGAGTTCTCTGCGGTCAAAAAGAGACTAAAAGTTAAAACATGGTAGATAACGAAATAACGAGAACAATAATTGGCTGTGCCATTAAAGTACATAAAGAGTTGGGCCCAGGACTTTTAGAATCAGCTTATAAAGAATGCTTGTATTATGAGCTTGAAAAAACTGGAATGCTTGTCTATAAAGAAAAGCCATTGCCTTTAATATACGAAGAAGTGAAACTTGACTGCGGATATCGGGTTGATATTCTTGTGGACAATAAGGTTGTTATTGAGATAAAGTCTGTTGATGCGTTAAATGACATCCATTTAGCACAGGTGCTCACATATCTTAACTTATCTGATTGTAAGCACGGGCTGCTCATAAATTTTAATTGTTTAAGGTTAGTGGATGGAATAAAGAGAGTTGTGAATAAATACAAAAACTAATATTAATCTGTTAACCACAGAGAAAGCAGAGAATGCGCAGAGTACCGCAGAGGAAATGCCTCCGTGGCCCTCTGAGTTTTCCTCTGAGTTCTCTGCGGTCAAAAAGAGACTAAAATTTAAAACATGTTAGATAACCAAATAACGAGAACAATAATTGGTTGTGCCATTAAAGTACATAAAGAGTTAACCACAGAGAAAGCAGAGAATGCGCAGAG
>CAZPDP010000004.1:21292-98819 GCA_964585385.1 uncultured Bacteroidales bacterium | reverse complement strand
CCGCAGAGGAAATGCCTCCGTGGCCCTCTGAGTTTTCCTCTGAGTTCTCTGCGGTTAAAAACAACTGTAAATGAACCAGAAATCAAAAAAGTTAAGAGCCGGCGCTTTATATTACGCAGTCTTCATTTCTTTTATCATTGCCCTGATATTAGGTTCTTTATTGCTGTATTTGTATTTCCACAATAAATACCTAAACGCAGAAATACTTCAAAACAGGTTGATTGATAATGTGGATTCGGGAATCAGCATAGCTCTCGCTTCACCTCAGGATATACCTTATAATTCAGCCCAAACAATCGATCTATTTGAAGAAGGTTCATCAACTGTTACCTTAACCCGCAAGCACTGGGGCGCCCTGGATATAATCAGGGTTTCCTCACAAATTAAAAAGTTTGAAAAGGAAAAAATCGCTTTATTGGGTGAGTACATCTTTAATACCGAAAACCAGTCCCTGTATTTATCGGACCAGAAAAAGTACCTTTCCATAAGTGGAAATACCCGGATCGTTGGAGACAGTAAATTACCCAGGCTGGGAATAAAACAAGCCTATATTGAGGGAGAAGGGTATACAGGAGAAAAACTGGTTTACGGAAGGACCGGTGTGAGTAAAAAACAATTGCCTTCCCTGAATAAAAGAATAATCACCGAAAATCAAAAATACTTCAGCGAGTTTGATAATTTTTCCGACAGCATAGTATTTTCTGAACAAATTCTTTCAACAGATACTATCCGAAATTCATTTTATCAAAAAACCCTGGTTATCTATTTTCAAAAAGCTATTGAAATTGATTATCAGAAACTTTCAGGAAATGTGATTGTGATTTCGGATGAAATGATTCATATAGGAAGCAATACAGATTTGAAAGACGTGATCCTTTATGCTCCATCCATAGTTATTAAATCCGGGTTTACCGGCAACGGTCAGTTTTTTGCACAACAAAACATTGAGGTTGGAAGCGATTGCCGGTTAACGTATCCATCCTTTATTGGATTATTGGGAAGTGAATCGGAAGGAAAGAAGGAATTGCACATTGGAAGAGGAACCGAGGTAAATGGGGGAGTATTGGTTCTGGGCAGGAGCGATGAAAATACAAGGCTTACGCTGAATAATGACTCACGGATTTTCGGACAGGTATATTGCAAAGGTTCCATGGTTCACAAAGGCAATATAACCGGCTCATTATATTGCAGAAAGTTTGTTCTGCAAACAAAATCAACTCTATACGAGAATCACCTGCTCAATGCCACCATTGATTTTACAAGCTTGAGCGAAAGCTATGCAGGTTTTGACTTACTTCATGGTTCGGATGAAAAACGCGTGATCAAATGGTTAAATTGAAAAGACTGAATATAAAATACCTTAAAAGCGGAAAAGCAAAAGCATCTACTCTGATTGAAACCATCATTGCGATGGTTATCGTGAGCATCAGCTTTGGAATTGGAGTAACCATTTATATGAATATGCAAACTTCCGGTAATCCCCTGATAAGGCTTAAGGCCTATAATGAAGCAAATAACCTGGTTAGTCAGACCCTTTATAAACGGGATTTCAGGGAGTCGAATTATACGAAGGAGAATATTAGGATTACTAAAGAGATAATTTCTTATCAGTCAGATGATAAACTGAAAATAATCATTGTGACAGTAGAAGATTTAAAAGGAAGAGAATTATATCGCAAACGTCGAATCATATTTCCGGACAGGTATGAGTAAACTGAAAGCCTATACATTGATGGAAATATTGGTAGCTCTGGTTATTAGCGGACTGTTAATCTCAATGGCTTCTATGCTTTTTCTGACTATTAAAAAAGATGTATTGGAAGAGCAAAACAGACAGGAAATGGGACATAGAATGCTTCGATTGATTTCTTTCATTGAAAAAGACTTTGATGATGCCCGGGAAATAACGTATAATGGGGGTGCATTGAAATGCTTTAAAAAAGAGACCAGTTTTTCATCATACGAGTTTCATAATGAATATATCATACGGAGGAGTCAGTTTCGAGCTGATAGCTTTTCATTCAAAGTAAATAATATTGAGTGTAACTATTTGATGGATGATCCTCCAATGGTTGCTTATTTTTCTTTTTCAATATTGGATGTCAAAGGAGTTGAAAAATCTTACAACTTTAATAAAGAATATACTAAATCCCTTTTATTCGATAAGACACAACAGAAATGAGTATTAATATTCAGGAAATAAAGGAAGAACAATCCTCCGGGAAGCAATCAGGTTTAAATTCAACAACCCCGGTACAGATCAATAACCTCCTTCAAAAGGAAATCTCACTATTTGGCAAAAAATTAAGCGATAAAAAAAAGGAAGCATTTTTTTCAGAACTACACGCTTTGTTATCATCGGGAATTGATATAAAAAGTTCACTGGAAATAATAGTTGAAGAGCAAAAGAAAGCAAGGGACAGAAAGGTGTACCATGATATCCTGGAAATGGTGCTCAATGGGTCTACCTTGTCGGAAGCGCTGAATGAGAGACCGGAATTTAGTCCGTATGAATATCACAGCCTAAGAATAGGTGAAGAGAGTGGAAAGCTGAATGATGTCCTAAAGGAACTTGCTGGGTACTATAACAGAAGGCTAAAGCAGAGAAAACAGCTTACAGGAGCTTTAACGTATCCAATACTGGTACTGATTACTGCACTGGGTGCTGTCATCTTCATGATGAACTTTATCGTTCCGATGTTTATGGGAGTATTTCAGCGATTCGGAGGTGAGCTTCCGGGAATAACTCAAATGATAGTCAACTGGTCCAATTTCTTTTCCGCTCATATTTTAATTTTTCTTTTGATACTTGGTTTTCTGATAGTTTTATATTTAATGATTAGGAAAAAGACCTGGTATAAAAAGATTATCACACCTTTCACTTTGAAATTTCCACTGGTTGGTAAAATGGTGAACAAGATCTATCTTGTAAGGTATTGCCAAAGTATGGCTCTTTTAATCAGTTCTAAAACTCCGTTGATCAAGGCTGTTCAATTAATAAGGGAAATGATAGGGTTTTATCCCTATGAAGTTGCTTTAAGTCAAATAGAGCAGGACTTATTAAATGGAGGGCTGTTGCATGAGTCAATGGCTCAATTTCCCATTTTTAACCGAAGAATAGTTTCCCTGGTAAAAGTAGGGGAAGAAATCAATCAATTGGATGATATCTTTGATAAACTCCAGAAACAATACAATGAAGAGCTGGAATATCAAATTGGGATGTTAAGTAACTTACTGGAGCCTGTTATGATATTGTTTGTGGGAATCTTAGTTGCTGTAATTCTGATTGCAATGTATCTGCCGCTATTCCAGTTAAGTACTTCGTTTTACTGAAAATAATAAGAGGATGTGTTTGAATCATCAAACTCTTTTATCGCTGTCGGAGACAGGAATAATTCTTGAACGGCGAAGCCCTCAACGAAGTTAATTATTCGGGTTCAATCAAACACATTCACTTGAAAAAAAGAATTATAGTTATACCCCAATTTATTTTCATCTAAACCAGGAAGGATTTTATCTACAGATTATTGTGTGAGACAAAATATTTATATTTTTGAAAGATAAAATCTTTTTATATTTCAAACCTTTTTAAAACCTAATTATTATGATCGTACATCAGAACGATTATGTTGAAATTACATTTGACCAAAATAAAAAACAATTAACGCAAAAATGGAATGGTTTTGCTACTTCAGACACATTCAGGGAAGCAATTGATAAAACCACCGACTTTGTTAAAAAAAATGATGTAAAAACCATTCTCTCTGATACATTAAATCAAAAAGTTGTAAAATCTGAGGATGCTGATTATGCTGCTGGTGTAATTCCAACATTGGTTAAAAACGGTATGAAAGCCATGGCCTTTGTTGTACCTGAAAACGTTTTTACTCAACTATCTCTGAATAAATTTTCCAGTAGTGTTAAAGGTGAAACAACCGGTTATTTTAAGAGCATAGCCGAAGCAGAGAAATGGCTTGAAGAAAAAGCTTGATTCAGCAATAAAATTGTTTGAAACCAACTTCATCAATAACTCCTATGTCTTTTAGGTAATCAAAAATAGCAACACATTCAAAAGCCGAACCCCTTGAGATAATATAAAAGTTTCTTTTATCAGGTTTGGTGAAGTGACCGGAGCCTTCGGCGAAGTTGAGTTTTGGTTAGTTATAGCTATACTAGGCGTTTGTTTCTGAAAGCCACCCCCGAACCCGACTTCAGGTACTTTTCAAAGGCAAAGGCCTTGTATTTGTCTTGGAAAGCCGTATAAGTAATTACTTCGAGTGGTAATTTATCTTTGGTATAGTGGACCTGACCTTTATTGTGTCTGGCTGATTTTTTATTTGTTATTTACTGCAATTGTCTAATGAGAGCAAAAAGCATTTTTGAAATTTCCTCTAACTTCGAATAGAATTCTTTAAATTGAGTTTCATTAATGTTGCCCATATCTTTTAAGTAATCAAAAATAGCGACACATTCAAAAGCCGAACCCCTTGAGATAATATAAAAGTTTCTTTTATCAGGTTTTGTAAAACGGCCGGAGCCTTCGGCTATGTTGAGCATTATGCTAAAAGAAGCCCTTTTTAGTTGGTCGTGGTAGTTTCTATCAATTTTGGTATTTTCAAGGAAGGAGGCTACTGTTTTATTAAAGCTTTTGGATTTAGAATAAACTTCAAGTCTTTCAAAATCAAACATTTTATAGCTATAAAAGGATTATTAAAATTTATGTTTCTCTTTACTCAAATCTAAGGTTCAGTTTGAGTTGGAGTTTGAGTATTGAGAAAAAAACAGTTTGAAGTGTTCGCATTTCGCTCTTGCTCAATACTCACACTCCAAACTGTTTTGTGGAGCTGGCGGGAGTCGAACCCGCGTCCGGACAGGAAACCGACATGATTTCTACATGCTTATTCCCTGGTTTGGTCTCGGAAGCAAAACGGCCAGAGACCAGCCTTCATTGCTTCCCAGCCTCTTAAAGGTTCACCTGAGTGCCGAGGCTACACTCAAGCTATACCAACTTTACGGTTTCACCCCTTAGCCCGGCCGCGGCTGGTCAGCGCTTCCGGAGAGGCGACTCGTCCCGTGACGTCTAGTCTACGGGATTTAGCATAATCCGCTTTGCGTGATTACGCTGCGAGTGCGTAGTCTTCGTTGCCATTTAAATAATGACGTGAGAATTGAGATTTACGAGCCATATTCCCAACGCTCGGCATGCTTACATCCCGATTCATCCTGCCGTCGAATCCGGATCAGCCCCTTTTGGACTGTGCTTTATTAAAACGCAAAGGTATAAATTCTATTATGCTTCTGCCTGTTTTTAGATAAAAAAAATTAAATTTAGGGCTCCTAACCCTAAAATTTTTCTCTTATGAGTGATACTATAAAAGTTGGAATTTTACGCGAAACAAAAAATCCACCTGACAGGCGCGTACCCGTCACACCTGCCCAGGCTCTTACTTTCACACAAAGGTTCCCTAATGACGAACTGT
The DNA here is from genome assembly GCA_964585385.1 of uncultured Bacteroidales bacterium. Taxonomy (GTDB): domain Bacteria; phylum Bacteroidota; class Bacteroidia; order Bacteroidales; family UBA12077; genus JAGXLC01. The sequence goes on along the minus strand of CAZPDP010000004.1, from coordinate 93,339 downwards.
ATATCCAGCCCAGCGACATCAGGGGTTTTACTGATGAGGAGTACCGTTACCTGGAGCTTAACATGAAAGAGGATTTGAGTGACTGTGACATTCTCCTGGGCATTAAAGAGGTAGATTATTCAACGCTTATACCCGATAAAACCTATATATTCTTTGCTCACGTAGGTAAGATGCAGCCCCATAATCAAAAACTGATGCAGGAAATTGTGAGGAACAGGATTACTCTGATAGATTATGAATACCTGACCGATTACAATGGCAGGCGCCTCATAGCGTTTGGACGGTGGGCCGGAATGGTGGGTGCCTATAATGGATTGAGGGCAAGCGGTATCCGTAATAATACGTTTGAGTTGAAACCCGCTCATCAATGCCACGATATGGATGAGATGTTTGCCGGACTCAGGAAAATTAAACTCGAACCCAAAAAGATATTGCTGACAGGCGGAGGCCGGGTGGCTATGGGTGCGATGGAAACACTGCGGGAGCTGAATATCCGGGAGGTTACACCGGAAGAGTTCCTGAAAAACAATTTTAATGAATCGATAGTTTGCCGGCTCGATCCGGAACATTATGTAAAACATAAACGGGGTTTGAAATTTGAGCTGCAACATTTTTTTAACAATCCCGAAGAATATGAATCAACTTTTAAGCCCTACCAGAAGGTTACTGATTTATATATTGCATGTCATTACTGGGACCCCAAATCTCCGCATTTCATTACCAAAGAAGATATGAAAGAACCGGATTTTCGCATTTCTGTGATTGCTGATGTGAGCTGTGATGTGGATGGCCCGATTGCTTCAACTCTTCGTGCATCAACCATTGCGGATCCATTTTATGATTATAATCCCCATACCGGAGAGGAAGAACCACCATTTAATGAGGAAAAGAACATTACGGTGATGGCCGTGGATAATCTGCCTGGTGAATTACCAAGGGATGCATCCCAGGAATTCGGACAAACATTACTTGATGAAATATTCCCCTATTTGCTCGGTAATGATGATAAAGGAGTGATTGAAAGGGCCACAATAACAAAAGACGGCAAGCTCACAGAACAATACAAATACCTGAAAGACTACGCCGAAGGAAAATAAATTTTTTAATACAATTCATAATTCTGAACACTAGGCGTTTTTCAGATTTTTTATTGTTCCCAGGGGATCTTCGGATTTAAATATAAAACTTCCGGCAACTAAAATGTTTGCTCCTGTATTTAGCAACTCTCTTGCATTGGATGAGCCAACTCCTCCGTCAATTTCAATTTGTGCAGATGACTCTGACTCTTCAATTAACTTTTTGAGCTGTTTGATTTTATTAATGGTCTGAGGAATGAATTTCTGGCCACCAAATCCGGGATTCACAGACATGATCAGAACCATATCCAGGTCTTTTATAATGTCTTCAAGCGTATTGACAGGGGTATGAGGATTAAGAGAAACGCCTGCTTTCATATCCAGGGAATGAATTTTTTGTATAGTTCTGTGCAGGTGTTTGCTGGCTTCCATATGCACAGTAAGAATATCGGCGCCGGCTTTATTGAATAGTTCTATATAACGGTCCGGGTCTTCTATCATCAGATGCACGTCAAGAGGTTTTTGGGCATGTCTGTTGATGGCTTCGATTACAGGTATTCCAAAAGAAATATTGGGTACAAACATCCCGTCCATAACATCAAGGTGAAACCAGTCAGCTTCACTCTGGTTAACCATTTCTATATCTTTTTGCAGATTAGCAAAATCTGCTGATAACATTGAGGGCGCAATTAGGTGGCTCATATTTTTTGAAGCAAAAATAGAAAACTAATCGGTATTTACCTCACTTTTCATGATTTCCCTTAAAACTACTGTAGCAAAAGCTCCTTTTGGCAGTTCAAAACCAAGTATTAATCCATCTTCCTCTCTGGTGACTTCAATTTTGGGCAGAATGATTCCTGCCCTGCGGGTTCCTGTTAGTTTGGCATTTTTAAATTCTTCCAGCGTAACTTCATTTTCAGTAAGTATGGAATTTTCAAATGTTCCGGCCTCATCAATTGCCTGCTTCATCTTTTTTCCAAAAATAGGCCCGGTAAAACAAATTTCCTTGTTATCCAGTCTTTTTTGTTCTTCTTCTTTGTCATCTACAATGAATATTCCCCCGGTATCCTGCTTTTTGGCAACATCACCAGTAAGAATCTTATCAAATAACCGGTTATCGATTCGCTTCTTTAGATAATAATTAAATAAGTAACTCTGATAGCTAGACAAGAGAAAACGTTTCAACCATTTGTTTTTAATTATTTCCTTTCCTTTCAGAATTTTCAGACCCTTTTCAGCATTATCCCCGTGCATCCCAAAGCGTTGTTCACCATAATAATTAGGAATGCCTTTTTGGTGAATTACTTCAACAATTTTCTTTGCTCGATCCTCCGCTTCTTCCAAAGGTATCTCTATACCGGTTATTTTTATGCGAAAAGCATTGCCTTTTAGATGTCCGCTTTTAATTTTCCGGTTGTGGAAGGCCATCGAGTTAATCTTAACCGGCAATTGATTTTCCAGTTCATATACCCGCTCTTTGTCTTGGTTTTCTGATAACCAGACACTGAAATACTGAGAAGTAACCGCATTTTTATCTTTGATTCCCGCAAATTCCACATCTCTGGAAGGAATGTCGTATAATCCGGCGAGGGCTTTTTGCACTTCTTTTGTGGTAATTCCTGTTTTGGTCAGGTTAACAAACAAATGCTCTCCTTCGCCTGATGGAAGGTAGGCAGGTATTTCATCCACTATAAAATGTTTATATTCTGCTTTGATTATGCCTCCTGTCCCTTTATAACCATTGCTAATGAGGGGCAGGTCTGAAATAGTTAAGTTCATCGAGGATTTTTTTAAATGAAAAAAAGTGTCATAGGGTTTAAAGTTATGACACTTATAAGTAAATGTTTGTTATCCCAGATAGGATTTGAGTATTTTGTTTCTGGTAGTGTGTTTTAACCTTTTAATGGCCTTTTCTTTAATTTGCCTCACACGCTCCCGCGTAAGGTTTATTTTTTCGCCAATTTCCTCAAGGGTGTAAGGATGTTTGTTACCCAGACCATAATAAAGTCTTATGATATTGGCTTCTCTTTCGGTAAGCGAAGAAAGGGCTCGTTCAATTTCCCTGTAGAGTGATTCGTTCATCAGGCTTTCGTCCGGCGGAGGGTTTTCTTTGCTTTCTATCAAATCATACATATCGTCCTGCTCCTCGTCATTGAGTGGAGCATCCATAGAAAGAGGCTTGCTGGAGTTGCGCATGGCCTCTTTGATTTCATCCGGCGCAAGTTCCAGAGTCTTACTGATTTCCTGGATAGAAGGCTCTCTTTCATGTCTTTGCTCCAGTTCTGAGAGCGCCCTGTTTATTTTATTGATTGAACCAATTTTGTTGAGCGGCAAACGAACAATCCTGGCTTGTTCAGCAAGCGCCTGGAGTATGGATTGTCGAATCCACCAAACAGCGTAAGAGATAAACTTAAACCCCCTTGTTTCATCAAATCTTTTCGCTGCTTTAATGAGCCCAAGATTCCCTTCGTTGATTAAATCCGGAAGACTCAAACCCTGGTTTTGGTATTGCTTTGCAACGGAAACAACAAAACGAAGATTAGACCGGATAAGCTTTTCCAGAGCCTGTTCATCACCTTTCCTGATTTTCCGGGCTAACTCCACTTCCTGTTCTGCAGTCAATAAATCCTCTTTGCTGATTTCATGCAAATATTTATCAACCGACAGAGCTTCTCTGTTGGTGACTTGTTTAATGATTTTTAGTTGTCTCATTGGGCTTAATATATTAAGCTTACATTGATACGTAAACCAAATAAAAATGGTTATACTTTAATGTGTGAAAATAATCATTTGCTTGAATTAAAAAAAAATTTTTACCTTTATAATGCAATTTTTTAAAATATTTCGTGTTTTATTTTGGTAATTTTAATGAAATCTGTATTATTGCAGCAGGTTTACTTTTCGATAAACTATCTTTTTCCCCTTATCTCATAAAAATACAATTATTTATAAACTAAATTAATTTCCATTTAACTTAAAATTATGTACGACATTCTTGAATTAAACAAAAAGTTGGTTTCAGAATTAAGGCAGATTGCGAAGGATTTGAACGTGAAGAAAGCTGATTCATTGAGAAAACAAGATTTAATATATAAGATTCTTGATCAGCAAGCAATAAACGCTACTGAGAGCCCTGACCCAAAAGAAAAAAAGTCCTCGAAAAAACCTGCTAAATCTCAAAAAAATACCCAAAAAGAGAAAAAGTCCGATTCAAGAAAATCTGCCAGGGAAACTACTTCCTCAACAGAAACTGAGACCATTACTCAAAACAAAGTAGAGGACAAAAAAGAACCACAAAAAGAACAACAAAAAGAAAAACAAAGAGAAAAACAAAAAGAACCTACTTATTCAAAAGAGAGAAGAACTCAGTCTCAAAATCAACATAAACCTGCCAGCCAGGATAAGAAAAGTGGTTCGCGGTCTCAAAGACATAGAAAAACAACACAGGACAGAAGCCAGTATGAATTTGAAGGAATCATATCAAATTCAGGTGTACTCGAAATAATGCCTGATGGATATGGATTCCTCCGCTCGGCAGAATACAATTATTTAAACAGTCCTGATGATATTTATGTTTCTCAGTCGCAGATTAAACTTTTCGGACTGAAAACAGGAGATACTGTAGAAGGAACAATCAGACCACCCAAAGAAGGTGAGAAATATTTTCCTTTAATTAAGGTTCAAAAGATAAATGGACGGGATCCGGATTACATCCGAGACAGAGTTCCTTTTGATTATCTTACTCCATTATTCCCTGAAGAGAAATTTCAATTGACCAATACCGGTGTTAAAGATACCTTATCATGCAGAATGGTGGATATGTTTGCGCCTATTGGCAAGGGACAAAGAGGTCTGATTGTAGCTCAGCCCAAAACCGGTAAGACCATATTGCTTAAAGACATTGCCAACGCAATTTCTTACAATCATCCTGAAGTTTACATGATTGTCCTTCTTATTGATGAGCGACCCGAAGAGGTGACAGATATGTCCAGAAGTGTTAAGGGTGAGGTGATATCTTCTACATTTGATGAACCGGCAGAGAGACACGTTCGCGTTGCCAATATTGTACTGGATAAAGCAAAAAAGATGGTTGAGTGCGGACACGATGTGGTAATTCTGCTTGATTCTATTACACGCCTGGCAAGAGCGTTCAACACTATTTCACCTGCTTCAGGCAAGATACTCTCTGGTGGTGTAGATGCCAATGCACTGCATAAACCTAAGCGGTTCTTCGGTGCAGCAAGAAATATCGAAGAAGGCGGGTCTCTTACTATCCTTGCTACAGCGCTTACTGAGACAGGTTCCAAAATGGACGATGTTATCTTTGAAGAATTCAAAGGAACAGGAAATATGGAGCTTCAACTCGACAGAAAACTTTCCAACAAGCGTATTTTCCCTTCAATCGATATTACAATGTCAAGTACAAGAAGAGAAGAATTGCTGCTTGACCAGGAAATGCTTAACAAAGTTTGGATACTCAGAAATTACCTGACAGATATGACATCGGTTGAGGCGATGGAATTCCTCAGGGATAAAATAGCCAGAACAGAAACAAACGAAGAGTTTCTGATTTCAATGAATAGTGAGTAAAAATGTTTTATAACACATAGAATGACAAAATGCAGGTTACCCATTAACCTGCATTTTTTTTATTTACTGCTCTTTGCTCAGGGTTACATTGTTTATTTTTAATGAGAATGAATTAGAACAAGGAATTCTGATTTTAGTCATCTAATGTATATTGAAGAAATATTTGTTATATTTTTGTAAGGATTACAATAGTTGTTCCAAAAATTAAGGAGAAAAAAATGGCACAAAAGAAAAAAATTATAACCTGTGACGGAAATTATGCAGCAGCTCATGTTGCATACATGTTCAGTGAGGTAGCCGCAATTTACCCGATTACTCCCTCATCCACAATGGCGGAGTATATCGACGAATGGGCAGCCCACGGAAGGAAAAACATTTTTGGTGACGAAGTAACTGTAACTGAGATGCAGTCTGAAGCTGGTGCCGCTGGCGCCGTTCATGGCTCTTTGCAAGGAGGTTCGCTTACTTCAACCTTTACAGCATCCCAGGGATTGCTCCTGATGATACCCAATATGTATAAGATTTCCGGAGAATTGTTACCCGGTGTATTCCATGTTAGCGCAAGAAGTGTCGCTACTCAGGCCTTATCCATTTTTGGTGATCACAGTGACGTTATGGCAACACGGCAAACGGGCTTTGCCCTGCTGGCAAGCGGAAGTATCCAGGAAATAATGGATATCGCTGCGGTGGCGCACCTTACTTCAATCAAATCCCGGATACCATTCCTGCACTTTTTCGATGGATTCAGAAATTCACACGAAATACAAAAGGTTGAATATTTTGAAAATGAAGACCTGGAAAAATTAATTGATTATAAAGCGCTGCAAAAATTCAGAGATAATGCATTGAGTTCTGAACATCCTGTTACAAGGGGTACAGCACAAAATCCTGACATATTCTTCCAGGCAAGAGAAGCAAGCAATAAATTCTATGAGCCTGTTGCTGATCTCGTGGAGGATTATATGAAGGAAATTACCAAAATGACAGGAAGAGAATATCATCCATTCACATATTATGGTGCTGATGATGCCGAACATGTCATTGTTGCCATGGGTTCGGTAACTGAAACCATCAGAGAAGTTATAGATATGCTCACTAAAAATGGCGAAAAGGTTGGACTCATTGCAGTACACTTATACAGACCTTTCTCAGAGAAATATTTTCTTAATGTTCTGCCTGATTCTGTTAAGAGAATTGCAGTACTTGACAGAACAAAAGAACCAGGTGCAATGGGTGATCCCTTATACCTTGATGTACGTAACCTGTTTTATGGTAAAGAGAATGCTCCCCTTGTTGTTGGAGGACGTTATGGTCTCAGTTCTAAAGATACCAAACCACAGGATATTATCTCTGTTTTTGATAATCTTAAGCAGAATGAACCGAAAGATCAATTTACAATTAGTATTGTAGATGATGTTACCTATAAATCACTCCCAATCCATGATCCAGTAAGTGTTGTACCTGAAGGTACATTTGAAGGCAAATTCTATGGAATTGGTGGTGACGGAACTGTAGGGGCTAATAAGAATTCAATCAAGATTATAGGTGAAACCACTGATAAATATGCTCAGGGTTATTTCTCCTATGACTCTAAAAAATCAGGGGGTATCACGGTATCACACTTACGTTTTGGAAACCAGCCAATTCGTTCTTCTTACCTGGTTGGCACTCCAAATTTCGTTGCCTGCCACGTACCTGCATATTTAGAGAAGTATGATATGCTTGACGGCATAAAGGAAGGTGGTACTTTCTTGCTGAACAGCATCTGGGATGCAGAAGAGACAAAAGAAAAGCTTCCGGATACTGTAAAAAAACAACTGGCAGAGAAAAATATAAATTTCTATGTTATCAATGCCACTAAAATTGCAGAAGAGATTGGCTTAGGTGGACGCACCAATACAATCATGCAGTCTGCTTTCTTTAAGGTTGCTGATGTTATTCCCTACGATAAGGCAGTAGAAGAAATGAAGAATGCCATTGTGAAAACATTTGGTAAAAAAGGAGAAGACATTGTAAACATGAACCATAAAGCGGTTGATAGAGGTGGTGAAGTTGAAAAGATTAAGATACCTGCTGAATGGAAGAAAATCAAGCTTAACGGAGAAGCACAGGAAAGTGAAGATCTCCCTGAATTTGTCAGAAAGGTAGCTCAGCCTATCAATCTCCAGAAAGGTGACGATTTACCGGTAAGTGCATTCGTAGGTAGGGAAGATGGTAGTTTCCCCGCTGGTACAACCAAGTATGAAAAACGGGGAATTGCTGTAAATGTTCCGGAATGGATAGCTGATAATTGTATTCAATGTAATCAGTGTGCTTATGTTTGTCCACATGCCGTAATTCGACCATTCCTTCTCACTGATGAAGAACTTAAAAATGCTCCCAAAGACACAGACACCATCAAAGGAAAAGGTGGTATTAAGGAGTATAACTTCAGAATTCAGATAAGTCCATTGGATTGTACAGGATGCAGCAATTGTGTTGATGTATGTCCTGCTCCAAACAAAGCTCTTGAAATGAAGCCATTGGAGACTCAGATGGAGCAAGTTGAAAAATGGGAATACATGGAAGAGAAAGTTGGATACAAAGATACCGTGGTTCCCAAAGAAAAAACTGTCAAGAATAGTCAGTTCGCCGAACCATTATTTGAATTCCATGGTGCATGTCCGGGTTGTGGTGAGACACCATACATTAAGGTTATTACTCAGCTTTACGGAGATCGCATGATGATAGCAAATGCAACAGGTTGTTCATCCATATACGGCGGATCAGCTCCATCAACACCATACAAAGCAGGAAGGGACGGAAGAGGACCCGCATGGGCCAATTCCCTCTTTGAAGATAACGCAGAATATGGTTACGGAATGGCTGTAGGTGTTAACAAAATGAGAAAAAGAATCGCCGAGAAGATGGATACCCTTCTTGACGAAGATATTTCCAATGACACTAAAACTGTATTGAAAGAATGGCTTGATAATAAAGAGAATGCAAACGGAACCATAGAACTTGCAGAAAGAGTTAAGAAAGCACTGGGAAATGAAAAACATCAGTTGGCTAAGGATATCCTGGATCTTAAAGATTATCTGCCTAAGAAGTCTGTTTGGATTGTAGGTGGTGATGGATGGGCTTATGATATTGGTTACGGTGGCCTAGACCACGTTATAGCTTCAGGCGAAGATGTTAACTTGCTTGTGCTGGATACAGAGGTTTATTCCAATACCGGAGGACAGGCATCAAAGGCAACTCCTGCTGGTGCTGTAGCGAAATTTGCGGCTTCCGGAATGAAGACACGCAAAAAAGATCTGGGTATGATGGCTATAAACTATGGAAATGTATACGTTGCGCAAGTCTCTATGGGCGCAAGCCAGAACCAGTTCTTTAAAGCCATGAAGGAAGCGGAAGCTTATCCGGGTCCATCCGTAATAATTGCTTATTCACCATGTATTAATCATGGCATTAGAGGAGGTATGGGTAAAGCACAGGCCGAAATGAAAAAAGCTGTAGATGCCGGATTCTGGCACAATTACAGATATGACCCACGCCTCGAGCAAGAAGGCAAGAATCCATTTGTGCTTGATTCAAAAGAACCTGACTGGTCTAAATTCCAGGATTTCTTAGAGGGCGAGGTAAGATATACTTCCCTAAAGAAATCATTCCCACAGGAAGCAGAAAGACTTTTCAAACAGGCTGAAGAAGATGCCAAATGGAGATACAATAAGTATAGAAAATTGGCTCAGGAAGAATAATTTGTTTTAACTAATAAAAATTGTGAAGAAGCAGGTATTATGCCTGCTTCTTTTTTTTATATTTACTGTTACAAATTTGTTTTAATTATTTATGAAGGGTTTCTCTCTTTATATTTTTATTTTTTGCCTTTTTCTGTCATTTCCTTATGTTAACGCTCAAGAACCTCATTATAGGAATTATGATATTGAAGATGGGCTACCTTCCAATGAAATCTATCATGTCATACAGGACAAAAAAGGCTTTATCTGGATTGCTACGGATAAAGGAGTCAGTCGCTTTGATGGGTACGAGTTTGAGAATTTTGGTCTGGAAGACGGCCTTCCTGATAATACCATTTTTGAAATTTACGAAGATTATAAAGGGAGAATTTGGTTTATTTCCTTTTCACTAAAATTAAGCTATTACTATAAGGGGGAGATACATATTTATCCCTTTAATGCTAGCATAACTGAACAATTCTATAAGAACAGAGTTCAGAATAAACTTTCCTTTCATGTTGATAAAGAAGATAATGTTTATATAGGCATCAGAAATGTAGGTCTAACCAGAATTGATAGCACAGGTAAGACTTATCAATTGACAAACAATAGAGATCATTATTTGGACATTTTTAAAATAGAAGACAGGTTTTTGGTTTCTCAAACTACAAGGAATTACAAGTCTGTCAGGATACATTATGAGGATAGTACCCTGGTTATTAATGAACCAATTAAACAACAGAATAATTCTTCGCTACAGAATAATGACTTCATTGTTGAACAGGGGCATAAATTTATTATTGCACATGAGAGAAAACTTTACAGTATAGATCCAAAACTAAAATATTTAAGAAAAAAGAAAGAGTTTGTTAATAACGTAGTTTGGTTGAGTAGTTTTGGTTCAGATAAATTATGGGTTTCAACTTCAAGTGGTATTTTGGTTGTTGATAATGAGAATTTTAATACTTCTGAGATTTTTCTTAAAAAACACTTTGTAACTTCTGTTCTTGAAGATAATGAAGGGTCCCATTGGTTCACAACAAGAAGCAGTGGGTTGTTTTATGCCCCTAATTTGTCAATAAAGTATATTGATACGAGGTATGGTTTACCATCAGATAATATAAAAGAGATAGCTTTTGATTCTTCGGGTGTTTTATGGATGGGAAATGATGATCCTGTTATTTCAAAGCTGAATGATGGTAAAATAGAGAATAAAAGGTTCCCGGAATCAAGGATAAAGGGCTTAAGAAAAATTGAGTATGATTTTGAATCAAATAGAATTTTGGTGTCCAGAGATAATGGATTCTACTCTATAAAAAACAATAATATTAATTTGCTCTCGGAGGATTCTCCTTTTGATATAATTTCTCTGGGCAGAGATACATTGATGTTATCATATGCAGGAGGTGTAAGAATGTACCAAAATCACAGATTTTTTTACAACTCTTGTGAAGAAGATTCTTTTTGCAGGCGGATTACGAAGCTTTTTGAAGATTCAGATGGGAAAATATATATGGGAGGTCTGGATGGATTGTGGCTTTTTGAAGATGGAACATATAAGCATCTGGGATATAGAAATGATGACCTTTATTATCGTATAACAGACATAGGAAGATTAGGTAAATATCTTGCAATATCTACGCAGGGTGCAGGTATTATTTTTATTGGAGATAATGATTATGTGAAGATTGCCGAGGATGATGGTTTGATTAGCAATTCTATAAATGATTTTTTTATTGATGGTAAAATTCTTTGGATTGGCACGAATCAGGGTATCTCCAAACTAAAATTGTCCAATACCAATAATTTCGATTATAATATTCTTAATATTACTCCAAGTAAAGGTTTACCTTATCCGCAGATTAATGACATTGAGGTTAATAATTCTATGGTTTATGTAGCTACAACAAAGGGTTTGTCTTATTTTCCCAAAGATCAAATCCGGACAAACAAAGCAGCTCCGGATATATTTATAAGGAATGTAGAAATTAATGGGGTTGATACTACTTATAAAGCAAGGTATGATTTAGAATATGACCAGGGTTATCTGTCATTTCAATACGTAGGCTTAGCTTACAGGGAAAATGGAAGGGTGAGATACAGATACAGGTTGGAGGGATTGGACACCAACTGGCATTATACGAAAGAAACTTCAAAATCATTCATGGGCCTTCCTCCTGGAAATTATACGTTCACTGTTATGGCTCAGAATGAGGACGGAGTATGGAGTGATAATCCCCAAAGCATCAGTTTTACGATTAAAAAACCATTTTATACTACCTATTGGTTTATAATTCTGGTGGTTGTTTTTATTGGTGGATTAATAGCTTTGTTTGTATACTACAGGTTGAGAATGATTAGGAAAAGAAACGCTTTGATGCAGGATATCAACGAATATAAACAGAAGATACTTCGTCAGCAAATGAATCCGCATTTCATTTTTAATACCCTTAACTCCATTCAATATTTTTTGCTTGATGAGGATACTACTTCTTCATTGACCTACCTGACAAAATTTGCCAAGATGATGCGGATAATCCTGGATAATTCGCAACATACCTTTGTTCCTATTGAAGATGAAATTCGGGGGCTTGACCTTTATCTTGAACTGGAGGCATTAAGATTTGAAGAATCCTTCGATTACGAAATAAAGGTAGATGAAAAGATTAATCCGTTTGAGTATAAGATTCCTGCACTATTACTGCAACCCTATGTTGAAAATTCAATTAGGCATGGATTGCTACACAAAAGGGATAAAGGTTTTTTAAAGGTGGAGATCAAACTGAGTGAGGATGCTCTGTTTTGCATTATTGAAGATGACGGTATAGGAAGGAAAAGAGCAGAGCAAATCAAAATGACAAAAGGCCCTTTAAAAAAGTCTCTTGGCTCAAAAATTACAGAGGACAGGATTAAGGTACTCAACTCTCTCTACAGCAATGAAATTGATATCAATTATGTAGATCTCACCGATAATGAAGGTAATCCAAATGGTACCAGGGTTGAAATAAAACTCCCTTTCGTCTTTTGATTCTACTTTTTGATTGAACTAATTTTTTCTTATCTTGTTTACTTTTTAAGTAACACATAAAACCCTTTTATTATGGCAGACTTAAGTACAAAATACATGGGCCTTCAGTTGAAGAACCCAATAATTGCCGGTGCATCCAATCTTTCCGAAGACTTGGAAAAATTGCAAAGAATAGAAGAGGCAGGAGCCGCAGCGGTAGTATATAAATCACTTTTTGAAGAGCAGATACAACTGGAACGCGCTCAGATGGATGAGGAGCTCACCGAATTCGATGAGCGCAATCCCGAAATGATAAAAACACACCCTGATATTCAACATGCAGGACCTGATGACCATTTACTCGCACTTCAAAGGGCTAAAGCAGCGCTTGATATTCCAATCATTGCCAGCTTGAATGCTGTTAATTCTGAGACATGGATTGAATATGCCAAAAAAATTGTTGACACAGGTGTGGATGCTCTCGAATTGAACTTTTTTTACATACCTTATGATTCTGATATAGAAGGTGTTGAAATTGAGGAGCAGCAAGTCTCAATTCTCAAATCTGTCCGTAAACAGGTTTCAATACCTATCAGTGTTAAAATAAGTCCATTTTATTCAAACATTCTGAACCTGGTACAAAGCATGGATGATGAGGCTGTTGACGGGTTTGTACTTTTCAACCGACTGTTTGAACCCGAAGTAAATATACATAAGGAAGAGCATACTTTCCCGTTTAACCTGAGCTCAAAAGGCGATCATAAATTGCCTTTACGATATTCGGGTTTGCTTTATGATAATATTAATGCTGCAATTTGTGCAAGCACTGGAATTTTTACAGGTGAGGATGCATTGAAGTTGATTATGGCTGGAGCAGATTGTGTTCAGGTGGTAAGTACACTTTATAAAAATAAAATTGAACATATATCTACAATGCTCCAGGATATGGAAAAATGGATGGATGCAAACAATTATAAATCACTTAAAGATTTCAAGGGTAAATTGTCAAGAAAGAATGTAAAAGATCCATTTGTATACAAGAGAGCTCAATATGTTGATATCCTTCTTAACCCGGAGGAGATTATCAAAAAGCATAAGTACTAGGAATTCATTAGCTAATAAAATCAGATAGCAGGGCTTTTGGAACCCTGCTTTTTTATTTCAATCTTACCAGCAGTTCATCCTTTGTAACCACATCACCTTGCTGGCAGTATATTTTTTCCACTTTTCCATCATACCCAGACAGAATTTCATCGAAAGTATTGTTTGATTCTATGTAGCAAATGCGCTCACCTTTTTTAACTTCCGAACCTTCTTCAATTGATTTTTCCTCTACAAAGTAGTTCAGATTAAAGAAGACACGGCCATTTGCCGGGGATACAATATCTTTTTTGTTGGGGTCTTTCTGCTTTTTAGCTGCCTGACCATTTTCCGACTGTGATTTCAATTTCTCAATCTCTTCTTCAAATCTTTTTTTTGCCAATCCGGATTTGTAATCCCTGTATTGCCTTTCATGCATGGCAAATTCGAATAATTCTTCGTTGTCCTGGCCAAACTCCCATCCGTTTTCTTCCATCTCTTTTTTATACTTATCCAGTTGATCCGGATAATTGTCCTGTGGAACACCTTCGTAGAACTCCTTACCCTGCTCTTTTGCCAGCTCAACAATTTCAGAATCAAGTTTTCCGGGCAATCTGCCTGCTTTTCCCAATATCATATCCCATGCATTATTATCTATCATCTGGAATTTTGGGTTACCCTGTATTTCAGCCATTACATTTAAAAGGGCAATGTTCTTGACATACTGACTAAAAGGGGTTACAAGTGGGGGATTGCCCAATTTTGGCCAAATATCCACAACTTCGTCAAATAATTTATTCAAAAGTTCATCTTCTGAAAGTTCCTCTTTTCCATTGGCGGCAAGCGTTTGATTTAATCCTTGCTGAACGTTTTTCAGGTCTGCCATCATGCTCCCCATCATACCACCGGGTAACCCGGATTTAACCAGTAGTGAAGACATGTATCGGTTTCTGGGATTGATGAAATATCCCAGAAAGTCGTCCATAAATTCCTTATTCAGAGACCTTACTTTCATGTATGCATCCGTATTGATTTCAGGTACCTTAAAACCTGCATCTTTTAGCATAGCCTGGATGGTTAGCACATCGGGGTGAACCATACCCCACGAAAGAGGTTCCATGGCTACATCTACATAATCTGCTCCTGCACGGGCGACCTCAAGTGTCGATGCGACAGAAAATCCCGGGCCTGAATGTCCATGATACTGAACTACCAATTCGGGGTATTTTTCTTTAATCATTCGTACAAGATTACCCAGATTTACAGGCCTGCCCACTCCGGCCATATCTTTAAGGCAAATTTCATCGGCTCCGTATTCAACAGCTTTATCGACAACTCCTAAATAGTATTCGTTGGTATGAATTTTTGAATGAGTTATACTCAAAGCCACCTGGGATATCATTCCGGCTTCCTTGGCATATTTGATAGAAAGTTCAAGGTTCCTGTGATCATTCAGGCCGCAAAAAGACCTTGCAATATCTACTCCCTGAGCTTTTTTGACCTGAAACATTAGTTTTCTTAAATCAGCAGGAACAGGAAACATGCGAATACCATTTAAAGCCCTCTCCAGCATGTGAGTTTGAATTCCGGCCTCATTGAAAGGTTTTGTCCATTCCCTGACGGCTTTGTTAGGATTCTCCCCATATAAAAGATTAACCTGTTCAAAGGCTCCACCATTTGTCTCTATACGTGAAAAGCAACCCATATTAATTATTTCGGGTGCTACACGCTTCAACTGGTCTATCCTGGGGACATATTTTCCGCTCGATTGCCACATGTCCCTGTATACCAGGCTGAATTTTATTTCTCTTTGCATATCTCTAAACCGGTTTAGGTAAAAATATAAATCACAAATTTACAACGTCTATGACGAATTTTATTATCAAAGGTTTTATTTAGTGAAATGTTTCATAAGCATTTATTTTTTTTTAATACGTAACCCCAGACCAATTCTATTGTATGGGGATAATGATTTTTGTCATTATACCACAGGTTTACTTTGAGTTGTCTAAAGGGTTGTTGCTCAGATTTCTATATAATTTTGAGAAAACCTTTAAAAAACTTGGAATTTTGCAACAATTTTATTAAAAAAACGTTAAACAAATTAAGATTTAGCTTCACGAAAATCTGTATTTTAAGAAAGGGTTTTAGTTTTTTCATTTAGTTTTAGGGTTAGTAAATGGGTATCAAGAAAAGTCAGAAGCTTAAAGTTTCTGACTTTTTGTTTTTACAATTTCTAACCTGCATTATTCATAAATTTTTATAAATATGAATAAAATGCAGAGCCTGTACCGCAAGGTGGTATTAACCCCTTGCTCCGCCGTAGCGGATAGGCGAAGGCGATACCGACTTAGGTGAACTTAAATTTTTGGAAAAAATTTTAATGAACCATAGTCGCTGCTGGAGACAGGAATAATTTTTGAACGGCGAAGCCCTCAACGAAGTTAATTATTCGGGCTAAAACCGGAACATAATTCCAATACTTAACACTTCCTTAAATTGAAGCTTCTGTATTACGTCATGGTCATATATTATATGGGTATTAATCGTAGTATTGATTAGTTCTGTAATTTTCATTCGGAATGTTATCTCCCAGTCGATATCAATATTTTGTGGATTTTTAAGATAGTTGGTAAATAAGTTAATCTTGTTTTCCATTCTTATATCTTCATGCAATTGGAGGTTGTAGATTGATTTGATATATATACCCAGTTCTTTACGTGTTTTCTTATCTTTTGGTATACCATAGTTGTTTTGGTCAAACCTGCTTGTATCAGCCATCATGGTGAATTTTGAAGAAATAGGGGATAAAAGGAGTGTGAAATCTTTATTGGGGTTATAGTCCATACCCAGAGAAAAAACCAGATAAGAAGGAGATAATAATCCGGAAATCGCAACAGAGTCATTGGGATAATCATAACTTTTAAATAACTGTGTAGTGAAGTTTACCAGGCCACTGTAATACCAGTTCTTTCTAGCATTTGTTCCGAATTTTGAATTTATTTCAAGCACATCTTCATTTTTCCTGAGTCCTTTTTCGCCCGACTGCAGAAGACCGATTTTGTATTCAAAATCATTATCCCAGATAGTCTTCCCTTTTTTGTAGTCTGCATCAAATTTGACATCAAACAGCGTGGTTAGATTATTTTCACCCCCTTTGATCCAGTTTTTTACGTAACCCTGAGTAAAATTCAGATTGGCAATTCCTCCTATTTTCCATTGCGGGAAAATCATTTCAACACCATTATAGTCAGCAAGTCTATCCACTTCTATAATTGTGGGAAGATTTTCTTCCCTTCTTCGCTGAAAATCTGTTTTTTCTATTAAGGTACTTTCATCAAGTTTAATATTTAGTGATTTCATGCTTTTGGGAGTTACCCAAAACCCGGCAGGATGGTTTAGATCATCATATAAAATCAGACGTGTTGAATCATTTCTTTTTTCTTCAGTTAGCCAAAGGGAAACCGTATCATTTTTTTTGGTAGTAATGAGAAAGTTTATGGAATCCACTTTTGCCGTATCTATCAGATAATTGAGGTAGTTATATATTGTATCACCTATTGAAAGGGTTAAGCTATCTTTCCCGGGAATTGACAGGCTGTCGTTTGATGTGAATTGCCTCAGATAATCCAGTGAGGAATCAATGGGTTGACTTTTTACATAATGAATTAATTTGGAAATATGGGTTTTTAGGGTATCATTAGATATTTCGTGTTTCTTTAGGAAAAATTGTTCAACAAAATAAACAGCCGAATCAAGCTTTGAATTTAATATTACAGTATCTTCGGGAGTTTTAAATGTATCGGAAATGAAGGCCTGGCGCATTTCTTCCAGGGATCGCGGAGTGACAATGTAGTCAGCCGCTGAAGGAATAATACCTTTAGGAATTACAATAGTGTCTTTTTCTGGCTGAATAGAATCCTGGATAGAATTTGTATCTCTTTGATGGGTGGAGTTGGCGTGCAATCCCTTGGATAACAGGAGGAGGGTGAAAAATATGAATATGATGAGTTGCCTTGGCATAAGCAGGTATAATTTTTTGGCTGAAATTTATTTCTTTTTTAATTAAAATAATAATTTTGTTCCAAATTTCAGGCTATGATAAAACTTTACATTTTGCATTGTAAGCCGTATAACCGCTACTTAAATATTAAAAGGAGGGATAATTATCCCAAATATTAATATTAATTACCCCCTCTATTCCTATTTTTTTATTACTTACATGTTCAATCTTAAATACATAATATCATGGAGTTACCATTTGCGGAATCCTATAAGATAAAAATGGTGGAGACCATTAGAAAAAGCACTCGTGAAGAGAGAGAAGAATGGATAAAACAAGCAAAATATAATCTTTTTAACCTGAAGAGTGAACAGGTATTTATTGATTTGCTGACCGACTCAGGTACAGGCGCTATGAGTGACAAGCAGTGGTCAGCACTAATGACAGGAGATGAGAGTTATGCCGGTGCATCTTCTTATTATAAAATGAAAGATGCCATAAAAGATATACTTGGATTTGATCATTTCCTTCCTACCCATCAGGGAAGGGCAGCTGAAAATGTGCTTTTCTCAGTACTGGTTAAAGAAGGAGATGTAATCCCGGGCAATTCTCATTTTGATACCACCAAAGGACATATTGAATTCAGAAAGGCCACAGCAGTCGATTGTACAATTGATGAAGCCTTTGATACACAAATTGAATATCCTTTTAAAGGAAATATTGACCTTGAAAAACTGGAGGATGTTCTGAAAAATAACAAAAAGGAGCAGGTTCCCTTTATAGTGATTACTTTAACCTGTAATTCATCGGGTGGGCAGCCTGTATCAATGAAAAACATGAAGGAAGTAAGAGAACTTGCTAATCGCTATGGGATAAAAGTTCTTTATGATTCGGCCCGATTTGCAGAAAACGCATATTTTATAAAAACCAGGGAGGAGGGCTATAAGGATAAGTTAATCAGAGAGATTGTAAGAGAGATGTATCAATATGCGGATTTCATGACTATGAGCAGTAAAAAGGATGCTATCGTGAATATGGGTGGTTTTATCGCTTTTCATGACAAAGATATCTTCCGCCAGGCCAGTGTTTATAACATTATGTTCGAAGGTTTTATTACTTATGGAGGAATGTCGGGAAGGGATATGAATGCTCTTGCACAGGGACTTTACGAAGGAACAGAATTTGATTACCTGGACACAAGAATTAGACAGGTTGCTTATTTGGGCAGGAAACTCGATGAATACAACGTTCCGATTCAAAAACCCTATGGAGGGCATGCCATATTTGTTGATGCAAATGCCTTTCTGCCGGATTTGCCGAGGGAGCAGTTCAGGGCCCAGACACTGGCTGTTGAGTTGTATCTGGAAGCAGGGGTCAGAGGGGTCGAAATTGGAACGCTTTTAGCAGACAGAGATCCGGAAACCCGGGAAAATCGCTATCCTGATCTGGAATTACTCAGACTGACCATTCCAAGGAGAGTTTATACCAACAACCACATGGATGTGGTGGCTGCAGCCTTAAAAAATGTATACGATAAGCGGGAAGAAATAAAAACAGGTTTGAAAATAATTAATGAAGCTCCTATCATGAGGCATTTTACTGTTGAGCTCGAGAAAATTTAATTCTGTTTTTAGGGTTGGTAATAAACAATTTTAAGTCTTTTTTTGTGCTCTTCATTTTAATTTCGAAACGCAATGATCCGTGAGTAGATGAAAGATTTGACAATTGGAAAAGAGAGAGCGTTGATTCTGCGTTTTGCCTTGCCAATGCTTCTGGGAAATGTGTTCCATCAGCTTTATAATGTTGTAGATAGCATAGTGGTTGGAAACTTCATTGGCAAAGAGGCATTAGCTGCCGTGGGAGCTTCGTTTCCTGTCATTTTCGTATTTTTTGCTCTGGTACTGGGGATTACTTCAGGAAGCACCGTTGTTATTGCCCAGTATTTTGGAGCCGGGAAAAAGGAAAAAGTAAAAAGGACGATTGACACGTTGTTCATTTTTCTGTTTTTTGCTTCCATCGTTGTTGGTACTCTTGGAATCATTTTTAACCGCGAAATTTTTAAGCTTTTACGTCTCCCTGAAGAAGTGATGCCCATGGCGCAGAGTTATCTGAAAATCTTTTTTGCCGGGGTTATAGCTTTTTTTGGATTTATGGGGACCAGCGCATCACTTCGTGGACTGGGAGATTCAAAAACTCCGCTTTATTTTCTGATTATTTCAACTGTTTTTAACATTGGCCTTGATTTATTGTTTGTTATCGTCTTTGAATGGGGAATTCAAGGTGTTGCTTATGCTTCTATAATTGCCCAGGGAGGAGCCTTTTTAACAGCAATTGTTTACCTGAACAGGACACATGGCATTATCCACTTTTCTCTTTTCAATCTCAAATTTGACAGGAAGATATTTCAACAAAGTATGAAAATAGGGCTGCCTGCAGGAATACAACAAACAGTTGTTGCTATGGGGATGATGGCTTTGGTAGGAATTGTCAATAAGTTTGGTACTAATGTGATTGCTGCTTATTCAGTTGCTGCAAGGGTAAATTCGCTTGCTACCTTGCCGGCAATGAATTTTGCTAATGCGCTTGCCACATTTGTCGGACAAAACCTTGGAGCTAAAAAAGAAAGCAGGGTAAAAAAGGGATTTGTCGAAACTATAAAAATGTCTTCTGTTGTCTCCATTGTGGTTACTGCTGTTGTACTTCTTTACGGGAAGTTCATTATGGGTTTGTTTACAGAAGATGAGCGCGTTATTGAAATTGGGATAGAGTACTTGTCTATTGTAGGCTCTTTTTATGTAGTCTTTTCTCTTATGTTTGCCACATCAGGAGTTTTGAGGGGAGCCGGGGCAACACTCATCCCTATGATAACCACTATTTTGTCTCTCTGGGCGATTCGTATTCCCAGTGCATTCCTTTTATCTGAAAAAATCGGTCCAGTAGGAATCTGGTGGTCTATTCCCCTCGGATGGCTTATGGGGCTTATTATGGCTTATGCATACTACCTCACCGGTAAGTGGAAAAACAAAGTTGTTGTATCTTAATTGGAGGTGTACTGAATTGAATATTCATCGGAATATTATACCTTTGTATTGATTTAAATAAATAAAAGAGTATATGTTATTTTCAATGACCGGGTATGGTAAAGCTGAAAAAGCTTATGCCAATAAAACAATATCAATAGAAATAAAATCTCTGAACAGCAAATATTGTGACATCAATATACGAGTGCCCCAGGTATTAAAGGAAAAAGAACTTGATATAAGAAAACTTATCAGCCATAAATTGCAACGGGGTAAAATTAGTTGTTATATTGAACAGGAATATGCTGATGAAGAAAAAGCCTCTACTATTAATAAGGCAGTAGTACGAAATTATATTCGTCAAATCCGGGAATTGACAACCGAAATGGATATTCCCCTTGGAGCAGAACTGCTCAGAACAGCACTGCAAATGCCCGATTCACTTCAGAAGGAGGAAGAAGAATTGGATGAAGAGGAATGGAATGCGATTTCTCAAACCTTACATGATGCAATTCAGGAACTCGAAAATTTCCGAGAGCAGGAGGGTGAGGCAATTGGCAAAGATTTTACTGAACGCATAAAAAGTATGTCAGACGATCTCAAAGAAGTGGAGAAGTTTGACAAAGGCAGGATTGATAAAGTGAAGGAGCGGATCAATGAAAGATTTAAGGAAATAAAGAACGATTATGAAATGGATCCTCAAAGGTTTGAACAGGAATTGGTATATTACCTTGAAAGATTTGACATTACTGAGGAGAAAGTTAGACTCGAAAATCACTTTAAATATTTCCTGGAAGTAATGGATAAGGAACAAGTGGCAGGTAAAAAGCTGAATTTTATTGCACAGGAAATTGGAAGGGAAATCAACACCATTGGCTCAAAAGCTAATGATTCAGATATTCAGCGCTATGTTGTCAGAATGAAGGATGAGCTTGAAAAGATTAAAGAACAATTAATGAATGTTTTATAAACAGTCAGACTCATGAAAGCTAAGCTCATTATATTTTCTGCTCCTTCGGGTGCCGGTAAAACCAGCATTGTAAGACGACTGTTAAAAAAAGATCTGAACCTTGAGTTTTCAATATCGGCAACCAGCCGGGCACAAAGGTCTAATGAAAGACATGGTGTAGATTATTATTTCATTTCTACAAATGATTTCAGAGAAAAGATTAGGAGTGGTGAATTTATTGAATGGGAAGAGGTATACCCCAATCACTATTACGGAACATTAAAAACAGAAGTGGAAAGAATAAGAAAAAAAGGAAAAAACGTTATATTTGATGTAGATGTAATTGGTGGGCTGAATATTAAAAAGGTATATGGTAAGGATGCCCTCGCAATTTTTGTTATGCCCCCATCAATCGGGGAATTAGAAAACAGATTAATCGTGCGATCATCAGAAGACCCTGCTAAGATAAAATTGAGAATTAGTAAAGCAGAATCGGAGTTGAATTATGCTCCTGAATTTGATAAAGTCATATATAATGATGATTTGGATAACGCTGTTGAAGAGGCAGAAAAAATAATTCTTGATTTTATTAATGCATAGAATTTCTTGTAAAATGAAAATTGGTTTGTTTTTCGGTTCTTTCAATCCAATTCATATTGGACATCTGGCAGTTGCAAATTATTTCTCCGAGTTTTCCGATTTGGACCAGGTTTGGTTGGTGGTTTCCCCTCAAAACCCTTTAAAGAAGAAAAAAAATCTTTTGCCCGAATATCATCGTTATCATTTAGCAGAGCTTGCACTGGAAGATGATATGGAAATCAGGCCTTCAAATATTGAATTTGATCTTCCTAAACCATCTTATACGGTAGATACTCTGACTTATTTAAAAGAAAAGCACCCGAATAAAGAGTTTGCCTTGATAATCGGATCTGATAATTTGGTTAGTCTTCACAAATGGAAAAATTATGAACAACTGATTGATCAGTCTGAATTATATGTGTATCCCAGACCAGGTACGGATGCCGGGAAATATAAAGGTCAGTATACAATGCAGGTTATGAATGCACCTTTAATGGATATTTCTTCAAGTTTTATTCGTGGGGCAATAAAGCAAGGACGAAATATAAGGTATTTTCTGCCACCCAAAGTGTATGATTACATCAGGAAAATGCATTTTTACGAACACGATTAATTTTTTTATGCTCAAAAAATTCGTATAAACTATGTTTTTACTTTTTGTTTATTTATTTATTGCATTGTTTTTTTCTTTCTTGTGTTCATTGCTTGAAGCAACCTTGCTTAGCATAACCCCATCTTTTATTGCTGCAAAAGTGAATGAAAACAAATCTTACGGAAAGACATTAAAAAAGTTTAAAGAGGAAATTGATACGCCATTGGCAGCTATTTTAACGCTGAATACATTTGCACACACAATTGGAGCTGCCGGGGTTGGAGCACAAGCACAAAAAGTATGGGGCAACGAATATTTATCTATAGTGTCTGCTGTTTTAACTCTTTTAATTTTAATATTATCTGAAATTATTCCCAAAACTATTGGAGCAACTTTCTGGAAAGGGTTAGCTCGATTTACCGCCACAACACTACAAATATTAATCTATTCCCCTTTGTACCCTTTTATTATTCTCAGTAAGTTTATAACAAGGATCTTAAATAGAAAAAAAGCCAAAACAGTCTTCAGTCGTGCAGAATTTCAAGCTATGACGGAGATTGGAATTCAGGAAGGGATTTTTAAAGAAGAGGAGTCAAAAATCCTTATCAATTTGATGAAATTCAACTATATCGTTGTTAAAAGCATTATGACACCAAGAGTCGTTGTTGTTGCAGCTTCACAGGAAAATACTGTCAAAGAGTTTTTTGAAAAAAAAGAAAAACTAAGAGTTTCCAGGATTCCTATCTATCATGAAAATATTGATGAAATCACAGGTTATGTTCTAAAGGACGATTTGATGGAAAAAATGATTGATAACAAAACCAATGTAAAATTAAAAAGCCTGGGCAGAAACCTGATGGTTGTAAATGAAAAAATGCCGATTATCAGACTATTTTATAGGTTTATAGAAGAGAAAGAGCATATAGCTATGGTAGTGGGAGAATATGGAGAAATGGCTGGCATTGTTACTATGGAGGATGTAATTGAAACACTTTTAGGAACAGAGATTATGGATGAGCTTGATAATGTGGAAGATATGCAAAAGCAAGCCATGAAAGTATGGGAGAGAAGAGCAAAAAGACTGGGGCTTATCGATTGATTTTCAGTTATATTCATTGATTCCTGTTTCAGCTTGTATCAAAATCTGGAAAGTTTTCAGTGTATTATTTGAATAGTTAGTTATATTTGCTTGCTTAAACACTAATTAAAGAGATATCATGGAAGTTACTCTTGATACCGCCAAAGAATTGGGTTTATTACCTGAAGAATACGAAAAGATAAAGGAAATCCTGGGACGGAATCCTAATTTTACCGAGTTAAGTATTTTTTCTGTCATGTGGTCGGAACATGCTTCTTATAAAAATTCGATCAGGTGGCTTAAAACCCTGCCCAGGAAGGGTGAACATATAATGGCTGAAGCTGGGGAAGAAAATGCCGGCCTGGTTGATCTGGGAGATGATCTGGCTTGTGCTTTTAAGATTGAATCACATAATCATCCTTCAGCAATAGAACCCTACCAGGGAGCAGCTACAGGTGTGGGTGGTATCAACAGAGACATTTTTACAATGGGCGCACGTCCGGTAGCCCAGCTAAACTCTCTTCGTTTCGGTGACCCAACGTTAGATCGTACCAAATGGCATCTCAAAGGCGTTGTAAAAGGCATTGGCGATTATGGGAACTCTTTTGGTGTACCTGTATTGGCTGGAGAAGTATTTTTTGACAAATCGTATAACACTAATCCGCTTGTTAATGCCATGTCTGTCGGACTGGTAAAAAAAGACAGGGTAATTTCCGCTATTGCGAAAGGTGCAGGAAATCCGGTTTACATTGTTGGTTCTTCTACAGGAAAGGATGGAATTCACGGGGCCACTTTTGCCTCTGCTAATCTCACAGAAAAATCTTCTGAGGATCTTCCTTCCGTTCAGGTTGGGGACCCATTCATGGAAAAACTGCTTTTAGAAGCAACCCTGGAATTAAACAAAACAGGTGTTGTGATTGGTATGCAGGATATGGGCGCTGCCGGAATCATTTGCTCAACTTCTGAAATGTCCGAAAAGGGAGGTCACGGTATGCGCATCAACCTGGATAAAGTGCCGCTAAGACAGCAAAATATGGAACCTTTTGAGATCCTTCTTTCTGAGTCCCAGGAAAGAATGCTTGTTGTTGTCGAAAAAGGCAAAGAAGAAGTGGTAGAGAAGATTTTTGACAAATGGGATCTGAACCGTGAAATCATAGGTGAAGTAATAGAAGAAGACAGGCTTTATTTCTATATGAAGGATGAGCTTGTTGCTGATATACCCGCTACAGACCTTGTTTTGGGTGGTGGAGCTCCGGTTTATGAAAGAGAAGTACAACAGCCTGCCTATATTGACAGATACAAAAAATTTGATGTGAATGATATCCCGGAACCAAAAGATATTAAAGATATCATTTTCAAAATGATTAGTAACCCAAATATCGCTTCCAAGCACTGGGTTATTGAACAATATGACACGATGGTGGGTACAGCCAATATGACTACAAACTTCCCTTCCGATGCAGGTGTGTTTAATATAAAAGGGACAGGTAAAGCACTCGCTATGACAGTGGATTGCAATGCCCGATATGTCAATGCTGACCCTTATGCAGGCACTCAAATTGCAGTCGCTGAAGCAGCAAGAAATATTGTTTGTTCCGGAGGTGAACCTGTGGCTATTTCAAACTGTCTGAATTTTGGAAATCCCTACAATCCAGAGGCATACTGGCAGTTTGTTCAGGCAGTAAAAGGGATGGGAAATGCCTGTGAAAAGTTTAATACCCCGGTAACCGGGGGCAATGTTAGCTTTTATAACCAGACTTCTGTAAAAGGCAAGGAGCAGCCCGTGTTTCCAGCACCTGTGATTGGAATGATAGGAATCTTAAAAAATAAAAACCACCAAACAACCATTGATTTTAAAGAAAAAGGAGACATGATTTTCCTTATCGGCAAATCCAGCAATGATATAGCATCATCTGAATACTTGTATTCGTATTTAGGTATAACAGAATCCCCAGCACCTGAATTTGATATCGACCAGGAATTTAATATTCAATCTACAATCAGAGATTTAATTGAGAATGGCTTAATCAAATCTGCCCATGATGTTTCAGATGGAGGCTTGTTTACAACTTTGCTTGAATCTGCTATGGTAAGGAATCTCGGCTTTGATATTACAACCAGTGCGGAAATTCGACGGGATGCCTTTTTGTTCGGGGAAGCGCAAAGCAGAGTTGTTGTCAGCGTGACACCGGCAAATGAATCCAAATTTGTAGATTTTATGATTGATAAGGATATTCCTTTCTCAACGCTTGGGCATGTTACAAAATCTGAATTGAGAATTGATGATGACTCTTTTGGTTTTATTCATGATATCAAAAAGATATATGAGGAAGCGTTGGCCAATTTGGTGGAAGATTAGAGTTTCCTGAAAAAGGGAACCCATTTCAATACCAATTCTATAATATATAAGGTTTTTGGTTATTCAACCTTTACACTTTGCTGCATCCCTGTATAATATTTATACTATCGCTGTGAATTTCACGTTTATTCAAATTAAAAGAATGATTGCTTGAAACAAATCGCGTTAATACTACTGGCATTTTTTCCATTTGTATCTTTTTCACAACAGGAAAAGGTGCTTCATTATCAGCAGATTGATATGAAGCCATTCCATTTTGGTTACACTCTTGGTGTGAACACAATGGATTTTGGAATATATGCAAACGAGAATGCTGCTGTAAAGAGGGATACTTTCCCGGAAATCAACAGGCTCTCTCCGGGAGTGGATATTAGTATTGTTACTAATTTCAGACTGTCAAAGTATTTTGATTTTAGATTTCTCCCCGGAATATCTCTGGGGCAAAGAAACTTATTGTTTTATGAAACGGAAGAGGGTTCGTGGAATCCACATTCGGAGATGAAACTAAGCTCCACCTTTATAAATTTGCCCTTTATCCTCAGATATGAAGCTCAGAGACAGCATAATTACAGGCCTTATTTAATAAGTGGCGTGAATTTCAGATGGGATATGGCCAGAAATAAAGATTTTAATGCTGATGAAGGAATCTTTGTAAAGCTTCAGCCTTTTGACATCTATATGGAGGGTGGATTCGGAATTGATTTTTACCTGCCTTATTTTAAACTCTCCGTTGAATTGAAATATTCAGTGGGTACATTTAATGTGCTCGATCCGGACAAGCATGATGGATATCCTGGCTATGTAGAATCAATTGATAAGCTGAAATCCCGAATGTTTAGTATCAATTTTCATTTCGAGTAATTTTTCCCTAGTCTCATCAGGAATAAAGATATCAGAAGGAACTATTCCTATATCCTTCTTTTGAACTCTGAGCATACAATTCCTGTTGCTATGGAAACATTCAGTGATTCTGATTTGAATTGGCTGTCCACTGAAAAGTTCGGAATATACAGTTTATTTTGAATAAGATTCTTAAGCTCATCGGATATCCCGTGTGATTCACTGCCCATTATGACTAATGCATTTTGATCAAGCTTTTCTTTATATATGTTTTTACCTTCCAGGAAGCATCCGTATACCGAATGCTTTTGGTTCTCAATCAATTCTCTAACCAGTTCTGATAGTTTAACATAATGGACCTTTACCCTGCTTATAGAACCCATAGTTGCCTGTACAGATTTGGGATTAAAGATATCAACCGTATCTGAAGAGCAGAATACATCTTTTATTCCAAACCAATCAGCAATACGTATAATTGTACCAAGATTGCCTGGATCATTTATTTGGTCCAGCCCAAGGGTTAAGAAGTTTTTAATAGCATTGTAATGGATTACATAATTTGGTTTTTGGACCACGGCAAGAACCTCATTAGGTGTCTTTAGGTTACTTATCTTCTTAAGCTCCTGGTCCGTTATTTCAATAATAGTATTAATTTCTTTTTTTTCAGATTCATCAAGGTTTTGGATGAAGTTTTGGTTTCCGCAAATCATTTCAACTCTCATCTCTGAAAGAAGAAGCTCTCTTACAATTTTTTCACCTTCAGCAATAAAATAGCCACTCTCATTTCTTGATTTCTTTTTTTTTAGTGTGTTAATAAATTTAATTTTATTTTTGCTTAGCATCATTTTAAATTATAAAGTCGAGGTTACTGCTTTGATTTCTGTATTTTCAAATATAATTCATTCTTTAACTAAAAATAAAGGATTTCAAATTCTCCTGATTTTTCTGAGTTTCTTTCTTTTGTTTTCTTGTAGTCCTGCAAAATATATCCCCAAAGATAAGTATTTATTAAAAAGCAATGAAATAGAAATCAGCTCAGGGAAAGTTAAAGAAAGAGATTTGAAGGAATACATAAAACAAAAGCCTAACAGGAGAGTTCTCGGCCTGAAGTTGCCGATGTATTTTTATTCACTTTCAAACCCTGAAAAGGAGAAAGGTTTCAGTAAATTTTTAAGAGAAAAAGCGGAAAAACCAGTGATATGGGACAAATATATGACTGAGGAGAGCCTCAAACAAATGAAATATTTCCTGGAAAATAAAGGATATTATAATGCAACAGTTGAAGATACAGCGATAAAAAAAGATCAGAAAGTTAAAGTTAAATATTTGGTGAAATTAAATGAACCTTATGTCATTCATAATGTGACCTTTGATGTGCGAGACTCTGTCTTAAGCCCTTATATCTTCTCAGATACCGTCAATTCATTCTTGGAAAAAGGAGAGAGGTTTGAAGTAGAACTCCTGGAGAAAGAAAGAAACAGAATTACAAATAATCTCAAAGAGGATGGATTTTACAGATTCTCAAAGGATTTTATCAATTATATAGCGGATACTACTGTTAATGATGAACATAACCGGGTTGATCTTACAGTACAAATCAACAAGTATTTAATCAATGCAGAAGAGGATACCTTTCGTCAGGTTCATCACAAACGTTATAAGATCAATCAGATTTACGTTTACCCGGATTATGAGCCCAAAGAAGCAATTGCAAGAGAGGATGAGTATTTGGAGGATTTAGACACGACTCTTTTCGGTGGCATTCATTTTATTTATGAAGGAGAACCAGGTATTAAGCTTAATTTAATCAAGCAATCCAATTATCTTGAAAAAGACGAGTGGTATAACCAAAATGATGTGAACAGCACTTATGAACATCTTAATTCCCTGAGACTGTTTAAGCTTATAAATATACGATTCAGAGAGACTGACAGTACCGGAAGTGAAGACAGCGCCCGATTCTTAAATGCTTTTATTTATTTAAAGAAGTTTAAACTTCAATCCTACACAATTGAGCTTGAAGGAACGAACTCTTCAGGCAATCTGGGTGGTGCGGGCAATCTCTTATACCGCCATAAAAGCCTTATGAGAGGTGCTGAAAATTTTGAGGCAAAATTGACAGGGGCTTTTGAAATCCTGGATCCGGAGAAGTTTAACAGAATAGATAACACAGTGAAAGTGGGTGGCGAAGTGAATCTAGATCTTCCTAAATTCCTGCTTCCGGTATTGAAAAGTGAACGTTTCGTAAAAAAATACCATCCCAAAACTTCTTTATCCACACTATATAATTACCAGGAAAGGCCCGACTATACAAGGACAATAGCGAACCTTTCCTTCGGATATAAATGGAAAAGCAAACAGAATGTCAACCATTTTGTGAATCCGATTGAATTGAATATTCTTCGCCTTCCTTTCCGTTCTGAAGAATTCAGAAAGGCCATAGAAAATACCTTTCTGGTAAACAGTTACCAGGACCATTTCCTATCGCTTTCAAGTTATAGTCTTGCATATAATAATCAGGACGTGAAAAAAAGTCGAAACTTTCAGTATTTTAGAATGAATAGTGAATTGGGGGGTAATATTTTGTCAGGTATAAGCAATTTAATAGATCAACCTAAAACAAAAGGTCATTATGAAATTTTTGGCATTCGTTACGCCCAATTTTTTAAGCTTGATTTTGATTTAAGGCATTACCATATTTTTGATGCAGAAAACAGGATTGTTTACAGGCTTTTTGCTGGTGGTGGTTTCCCGTATGGCAATTCAGAAGCCCTTCCCTTTGTGAAACAATATTTTTCAGGTGGAGCAAACAGTCTTAGAGCATGGAATGTTAGAGCATTGGGTCCGGGTTCATTTTCTCCCGAAGAAGAAGTAGGATTCCCTAATCAGACTGGTGATTTGAAACTGGAGGCAAATATGGAGTACCGCTTTGCAATGTTCTGGATACTGGAAGGGGCATTATTTTTGGATGCAGGAAACATTTGGGCCATAGATGAGAATGAGAATATCAAAGGAGCAATGTTCAGAACCGACAGATTTATCAACGAAATAGCAATTGGAACGGGTTTTGGTTTACGCTTCGATTTATCCTTTTCTGTAGTCCGACTTGATCTGGGACTTAAATTGAGAGATCCTGAATTCCCACTTGATGAAAGATGGATATTTGGCAACAGAAAAATTTCAACAAATACCATTTCATGGAATATAGCAATTGGATATCCGTTCTAGATTAAGAAATGGTATTCATTCATTTAGAATAATTTTATAAATTTGTATATTTAGTATTAATCTTAAAAACTTAAGAAATTATGACATACAACAAAATACTGGAATTACTTGGTGACAATGCAGACGATTTGCTGAAACATAAGTGTAAAACAGTTCCTGGAAAAGATTTGCATTTACCTGGACCTGATTATATTGAGCGTGTAATGTATCATTCAAATCGTAATCCCAGAGTTCTGACAAATCTTCAAAGAATGTTTGATCACGGAAGACTTGGAGGTACAGGTTACCTTTCCATTTTGCCGGTCGATCAGGGTATCGAGCACACTGCGGGTTCCTCATTTGCTCCAAATCCCATTTATTTCGATCCTGAAAATATAGTTAAACTCGCAATAGAAGGAGGTGCTAATGGGGTAGCATCAACATTTGGGGTTCTGGCTGCAACAGCAAGAAAATATGCCCACCGAATCCCTTATATTGTCAAAATTAATCATAATGAATTAATGACATATCCCAATAAGTATGATCAGATTATGTTTGGTTCCGTAGAGGAAGCCTATGATCTGGGTGCAGCAGCAGTTGGTGCAACCATTTATTTTGGTAGTCCTGAATCCAACAGACAGATTATTGAGGTTTCACAGGCATTCGAAAGAGCACACGAACTGGGCATGGCCACAATTCTTTGGTGTTACACCAGAAATCCTGGATTTAAGACAAAGGACAAAGATTATCACCTGGCGTCAGATATAACCAGTCAGGCAAATCACCTGGGTGTGACTATACAGGCTGATATCATCAAACAAAAACTTCCTAAAACAAATAAAGGGTTTAAAGACCTCAATTTTGCCAAAACCGATGATAAAGTTTATGATCAACTTACAAGCGATCATCCTATAGACCTTACACGGTACCAGGTGGTAAACAATTACATGGGAAGAATCGGACTTATTAATTCTGGGGGAGCATCTCAGGGTGAAAGTGACTTGGAAGAAGCTGTAGCTACCGCTGTAATCAATAAACGCGCAGGTGGTATGGGATTAATTAGTGGAAGAAAAGCATTCCAAAGGCCAATGAAAGAAGGGGTGGAATTGCTGAATGCAATACAAGATGTCTACCTGGCTAAAGAAATTGATATAGCCTAAGTTCAAACTTATAAAATTGTTAAATGGGGCGCAAAACCGCGTCCCATTTTTATTTTGGTGTTTGTTTTTATTTTGTTTTTTTTTAATATTGTTGCCCGAAATTAATGTAGAAGACAAAAACAAATAGACATGGCAAATTTCGACCCATTAAAAAGAGATAGTTTTGGAAGTAAATTTGGTGTTATTGCTGCAGCAGCAGGCTCTGCTGTGGGTCTGGGGAATATATGGCGATTTCCTTATGTAGCCGGTGAAAATGGAGGAGGTGCCTTCATAATCATTTATCTCATTTTTATTATTTCCATTGGGATACCAGTTATGCTATCAGAATTTACCATTGGTAGAAGTGCACAAAGAAATGCTTTTGGTTCTTTTAAGAAGCTGGCGCCCAAAACTCATTGGTATCTCATTGGTTTGATGGGTGTTGTAGCTGCTTTTATGATACTGGCTTTTTACAGTACTGTTGCCGGATGGACACTGGAATACATCTATTTATCCTTTGCAGATGCATTCAGTAATAAAACCCCGGACCAGCTTACAACTATGTTTGAATCATTTAAATCCAGCACATTCAGGCCAATATTATGGCAACTTGTTTTTATGGTGCTTACTGCCTGGATTGTTATTGCAGGTGTGCAAAGAGGTATTGAAAAATATGCCAAAATTCTTATGCCAATTCTCCTCTTACTTATTATAGTTTTGGATATTAGAGCTGTAACCCTTTCAGGTGCTAAAGAAGGACTTGAGTTCTTATTCAAACCCGATTTTTCAAAACTGGATACAAACAGTATCCTGGAGGCCCTGGGTCAGGCTTTCTTTTCTCTCAGTATTGGTATGGGTACTTTGATAACCTACGGTTCATATATTAATAGAAGAGAAAATCTTACTACTACTGCCATTAATGTAACAGCCGCTGACACGATTATAGCCATCCTTGCCGGAGTAGCTATTTTCCCAGCTGTTTTTGCTTTTGGAATAGAACCCAATGCCGGTCCGGATTTGATATTCAGAACTCTGCCAAATATATTCATGCAGATGCCAGGTGGATACATTTTCTCCCTGTTGTTTTTTATTTTGCTGGCGGTGGCTGCTCTTACTTCCTCTATATCAGTACTTGAAGTGGTAGTGGCTTATTTTGTGGAAGAGCTCGGTCTGATAAGAAAAAGAGCAACCATACTAGCAGCCGTTTCAATCGCTGCAGTTGGTGTTTTATGCACTATGTCA
The DNA here is from genome assembly GCA_964585385.1 of uncultured Bacteroidales bacterium. Lineage (GTDB taxonomy): Bacteria > Bacteroidota > Bacteroidia > Bacteroidales > UBA12077 > JAGXLC01. The sequence goes on along the minus strand of CAZPDP010000004.1, from coordinate 60,856 downwards.
TGGGGAGTGTTTAAGGATGTGAAAATATTCCAATACAATATTTTTGAATTAATGGATTTCTCCGCATCCAGTGTGTTTCTCCCGCTTGGTGGATTCTTTATTGTAATTTTCCTGGGTTGGTATTTGGGTAAAGGCCTTATCAAGCAAGAAATATCCAGCAATGGAATTTATAAGGCACGTTTGGTATCTCTGTTTGTTATAATAATCAAATTTATAGCACCTATTGCTATAGCACTTGTATTCCTTAATGGCATCGGAGTGTTAAAGCTTTAGACGAATGACATAATCGATTTAAGTATTTATGGGAAATCATTCTGGCAGTTTTTTTCGCTTTTCTAAAGGCGAAAGAAATGGAATAATTGTATTGTTTATTATTATAACTGGGTTATTGTTTATTGACCTGTATGTTAGGAATATAACGAGCGAACAAACTTGGGACTATTCTGAATTTAAGGAAGAAATTGAAGACTTTGAGAATTCAATTGCAGAGGCAGGTAAGAAAAGGCAGAACACGAATAAACAGGGAAGGTTATCTAAAAATAAGTCCGAAAATAAACAAGAAGTGGAGTTGTTTTATTTTGATCCAAACACTATATCAGAAAATAAATGGAAGAAGCTTGGATTAAAGCAATATCAGATCCGTATTATCATGAATTATCGGGAAAAAGGAGGGAGCTTCGAGAAACCTGGCGATTTGAAGAAGATATATGGGTTGGATATTGAAACATTTAACAAGTTAAAAGATTATATACAAATTAAAAAGACAGAAGAGAAAGCATTCATTGACAATAAATCCTTTGATGAAAATAGGAAACCAAAAAAAGTTGAGAAGAAAATACATAAAATTGACCTGAATACAGCTGATACAATTCAATTGATGCTTATCAACGGTATAGGGAAGGTGTATGCCAACCGTATATGTAAATATAGAGAATTGCTACGGGGATATAATGAAATTTCCCAAATCAGAGAGGTTTATGGGATAAATGATTCAATATATGAAAGTATAAAAGTACATTTTACGGTGGATACCTCTGAATTAGATAAAATAGATTTAAATTCTGCTGATTTTTCAGAATTGATTCGGCATCCGTACCTAAACAAATATCAAACACAGTCTATACTTAAATATCGTGAAATAAAGGGCAAAATAAAAAAGGTAAAAGAATTAAAACGATATAATATACTTTCGGTTGAAACGTATAATAAAATGAAGAACTATATGACCTGTAAATGAAATGCTTATATTGAAATTGGATCATTAATTTCGTAAATTTATAAACTATTGTTCTTTTAAAAACGTTGTAAATTAGGTTACATAAGATCAGGAAGTTTTAATAAAATTTTTTTAGATTAATTGTTGTAATAAATAAGATTAATTTAATAGATTTGCGGCTCATAAAAAACAGGAGGTAAAAATGATAGTTGTTCAAGTAAAAGATGGTGAAAACATTGAAAGAGCACTAAAAAAATTTAAAAGAAAGTTTGAAAAAACAGGTGTTATAAAAGAGTTAAGAGAAAGACAAGCTTACACCAAACCTTCGATGAAAAGAAGAGAAGAGAAAAAGAAAGCGATCTACAAGCAGAAACTACAACAAAACGAAGAAATATAAGTTTTTTGACTTCTTTTTCCTGGTAGGATGATTTGAATCAGGTTTTCAACTAGATCCCTATGTATATTGAGCATTTTATCAAATATCTTAAGTACGAACGTCGTTACTCAGAGCATACGGTTCGTGCTTATCAAAAGGATCTGGAGCAATTTTATAATTTTCTGAAGGATTCAGGGTATAATGATAATTTTTCTGACTATAAGGAAGTTGAAAAACTGATTAGAGGATGGTTAATTAAATTAATTGAAGATAAAATCTCTGAAAGGACAATTAACCGAAAATTTTCTACCCTTAAGACTTACTTTAAGTTTCTCGTTCAACAGGAGAAAATAAGAAGAAATCCAATGACAAAGATTTATTTGCCTAAGATTTCTAAAAGATTGCCCCAGTTTGTGGATGAAGAGAAGATGAATTTGTTATTGGAGGAAGATTATTTCAAAGATGATTTTAGTGGAATCCGCGATCGATTGATAATCGAAATACTCTACCAAACCGGAATCCGGTTGTCTGAACTGATCAATATTAAAGATTCTGATGTTGACTTTAATAGCAGTCAGTTAAAGATTCTTGGAAAAAGAAAAAAAGAAAGAATAGTTCCTTTGACCGATGAACTGATTCGCCTCATTCGTTCTTATTTGCATTTACGGGATTTTCGGTTTTCCAGTAAAAGCAGTAATTCATTATTGGTTACAGATAAAGGAAGGAAGTTATACGAAAAGTTTGTCTACCGGGTCGTGAAAAAATACCTTGGAACAGTTACGACTTTGGATAAGAAGAGCCCGCATGTTTTGAGACATACCTTTGCCACACACATGCTTAACAGGGGAGCCGAACTTAATGCAATAAAAGAACTGCTCGGACATGCTAATTTGTCCGCAACCCAAGTGTATACGCACAGTACATTTGAAAAGTTAAAGAAAATATACAAACAAGCACACCCCAGAAATTAAAATCGGAGGATATAATATGGACATAAAAATTCATTCTGTTCATTTCGATGCTGACAAAAAGCTCGTCGATTTCATTGAAAATAAAGTTAATAAACTGGATCAATTTTACGATAACATCATCGGAGCTGAAGTATTTCTTAAAGTTGAAAAGACTCAAACCCCGGACAATAAAATTGCAGAAATAAAACTGCAAATCCCTGGAAGCGATCTGTTTGCAAAGAAACAATCAGATACCTTCGAGGAATCGACAGATGCAGCTGTAAGCGCTTTGGAAAAGCAACTAAAAAAGCGTAAAGACAAACAACGGGGGAAATAAAATTTTTAAAAAAATAGGGGAATATATTTTGTAAGATAAATAAAATATATACCTTTGCGAACCGATTTTCTGATTTAAGAAAGTTCTTTGTATAATTGAATTGCCGATGTAGCTCAGCTGGTCTAGAGCAGCTGATTTGTAATCAGCAGGCCGTGGGTTCGAATCCCTCCATCGGCTCCTTTGTAGGGGAGGTACCAAAGTGGCCAACTGGGGCAGACTGTAAATCTGCTGGCGTATGCCTTCGTAGGTTCGAATCCTGCCCTCCCCACAGGCTACAAGCGGGAGTAGCTCAGTTGGTAGAGCATCAGCCTTCCAAGCTGAGGGTCGCGGATTCGAATTCCGTCTCCCGCTCTTTTTTGCCGATGTAGCTCAGGGGTAGAGCGCTTCCTTGGTAAGGAAGAGGTCACGGGTTCAAATCCCGTCATTGGCTCGACCTTTGGCTATACTTTATATCAATAATAGAAGATAAAAAATAACCAAATCGTAAATTTAATATTTTGAAGCTATGGCAAAAGAAAAATTTGAGCGATCAAAAGAACACGTAAATATCGGTACGATAGGTCACGTTGATCACGGAAAAACTACCCTTACTGCAGCTATTACAAAAATTTTAGCTGAAAAAGGTCTTTCTGAAGTTAGATCTTTTGATTCTATTGATAACGCACCTGAAGAAAAAGAAAGAGGTGTGACTATTAATTCAGCTCACGTTGAATACCAGACTGAAAACCGTCACTATGCACACGTTGACTGTCCAGGTCACTCTGACTATGTTAAGAATATGGTTACAGGTGCCGCTCAGATGGACGGTGCGATTTTAGTTGTCGCCGGTACGGATGGCCCGATGCCCCAAACCCGTGAGCATATTCTTCTGGCACGTCAGGTGAATGTTCCTAAAATTGTTACTTTCCTTAATAAAGTTGATTTGGTTGACGACCCTGAATTGCTCGAATTAGTTGAAATGGAAGTAAGAGAATTACTTGATTTTTATGAATTCGATGGTGAAAATGCTCCCGTAATTCATGGCTCAGCCTTAGGCGCACTCAACGGCGAAGAAAAATGGGTAGAGAAAGTTATGGAACTTATGAATGCTGTGGATGAATTTATTCCAGTTCCTCCAAGAGATAAGGAGAAAGCTTTCTTGATGCCTGTTGAAGACGTATTCTCAATCACCGGTCGAGGAACAGTGGCTACTGGTAGAATTGAAACTGGTGTTGTTAAGACTGGTGAGGAAGTTGAAATGATAGGTCTTGGAGCTGAAAAGAAGAAAACCGTTGTAACTGGTGTTGAAATGTTCAGAAAGATTCTGGATACTGGTGAAGCAGGTGATAACGTTGGATTGCTCCTCAGAGGCGTTAACAAAGATGAAATTAAAAGAGGAATGGTTATAGCCCGGCCTGGATCAATTACGCCTCATACTAAGTTCAAAGCTGAGGTTTATGTATTGAAGAAAGACGAAGGCGGACGCCACACCCCATTCCATAACGAATACAGGCCCCAGTTCTACATTAGAACAATGGACGTTACAGGTACTGTAAAATTACCTGAAGGAACTGAAATGGTAATGCCTGGTGATAATGTTACAATGACTGTTGAACTTATCTACCCGGTTGCCCTGAACATTGGTCTGCGTTTTGCTATTCGTGAAGGTGGCAGAACTGTAGGAGCTGGACAGGTTACAGAAATAGTTGAATAATATTTTTTCAGGATGTTTCGTTCGAAAAAACGAAACATCCTTCAACTTTTTTCATACACGGGTGTAGCTCAGTTGGTAGAGCAGCGGTCTCCAAAACCGCAGGTCGTGAGTTCGAGCCTTACCACCCGTGCTAAATTGTTTAAATGATGAAGATTAAGACATACTTGCAAGATTCTTATAATGAGCTGATACATAAAGTCTCCTGGCCAACATGGAGCGAACTGCAACGTAGTGCAGTTATAGTAATGGTTGCTTCCTTAATTTTTGCTGTGATTGTATTCATTATGGATTTTTCTTTTAGAAATCTGATGGATTTTATTTACAGTATGTTTTATTAATTTCGAACAAGAATAGGTGTGGAAATGGCTGAGAATGAAAAGAAATGGTACGTCTTAAGAGCGATTGGAGGGAAGGAAAAACAGGTAAAGCAGTATCTGGATAGTGAGATTGAAAAAGGTAAATTGGGAGATTATGTTTCTCAGGTTTTAATCCCAACTGAAAAGGTATATCAAATTCGTAACGGAAAAAAAATCAGCAAAGAAAGAAACTTTTTCCCTGGATACGTATTAATTGAGGCTGCTTTACACGGAGATATTCAACATTACCTCGAAAATATTCCGAATGTTATAGGTTTTCTCAGAGCTGAAGGAAATCAGCCTACACCTTTGAGAAAATCAGAAGTGAACAGAATATTAGGCAGGGTTGATGAATTGGCTGACAGTGACGAAGAATTGAATGTGCCATTTTATGTGGGAGAAACGGTGAAAGTGATTGACGGGCCATTTAATAATTTTAACGGGGTTATTGAAGAGGTTAACGAAGAAAAGAAAAAGCTGAAAGTAATGGTTAAAATCTTCGGAAGAAAAACTCCATTGGAATTGAGTTTTATGCAAGTTGAAAAAGAATAATTTAAGAAACTAAGTTATGGCTAAAAAAGTTGAAGGTGTTATAAAATTACAAATAAGAGGTGGGCAGGCAAATCCATCTCCGCCAGTTGGCCCGGCTTTGGGTGCTAAAGGTGTAAATATAATGGAGTTTTGCAAGCAGTTTAATGCCAAAACTCAGGAAAAAGCAGGAAAGGTAATTCCTGTATTAATAACTGTTTATTCTGATAAATCATTTGATTTCTTAACAAAAACCCCGCCGGCAGCTGTTCAGATTTTGGAAAAGACAAAACTAAAAGGCGGATCATCTGAACCCAATAAAGAAAAGGTTGGCTCTATCGGCTGGGAACAGATTAAAGAGATCGCTGAGGATAAAATGGAAGATCTTAATGCATTTACTGTTGACTCAGCAATGAAGATGGTAGCCGGAACAGCAAGGAGCATGGGTGTAACAGTTAAAGGAAAATTTCCTGGTAAAGAAAATTAATAATCTGATTAACAATGACGAAATTAACGAAAAAGAGAAAGCAAGCTTTAGAAAAGTACGATAAAAATCAACTATATAAGCTTGAGGAAGCTGCAAAATTAGTAAAAGAAGTTGCCAACTCTAATTTTGATGCTTCTGTCGACATTGATGTCCGGTTAGGTGTTGATCCCAGAAAACCTAACCAGATGGTTCGAGGCATTGTTACGTTACCCCATGGAACTGGTAAAACAAAGAAAGTACTTGTTTTATGTACTGCTGATAAAGAAGATGAAGCAAAAAATGCGGGAGCCGATTATGTTGGTTTGGATGAATATATCAATAAAATAAAAGAGGGTTGGACCGATTTCGATGTTGTGATTACTATGCCCTCAGTTATGCCTAAGGTAGGGCCATTAGGAAAAGTTCTGGGACCAAGAGGTCTTATGCCAAATCCTAAAAGTGGAACTGTTACTAATGAAATTGGTCAGTCTGTTGAGGAGGTGAAAAAGGGAAAGATTGATTTCAAAGTGGACAAATATGGAATCATTCATACTTCTATAGGAAAGACATCTTTTGATGAAAAAAAGATATATGATAATGCAAAAGAGTTTTTAAATACTATAAAAAAGCTCAAACCGGCTGCTTCCAAAGGTACTTATATTAGAAGTATCGCAATATCCAGTACAATGAGCCCTGGGATTAAAGTTGATCCCAGCGATTTACGAAAAGCTGTATAGCAATAATAATCTAAAGATTTGAAAGATCTATGAAACGCGAGGAAAAAGAACAAGTAGTAAATTCGATTATCAACGATATAAAAGGTACTGACCATTTTTATCTGGCAGATACTTCCGGCTTAAATGCCGAGGATACTGTCAGCCTTAGAAGAAAATGCTTCGAAAACGAATTGAAGCTAAAAGTGGTTAAGAATACTTTGCTGAAAAGGGCACTGGATGAGGTTGATATAGATACTGAAGAATTTTATGACGTATTGGAGGGTCCGACATCCCTTATCCTTACTCCGAAAGGAAATGTTCCTGCAAAAATAATTAAGGAATTCAGAAAAAAACATGACAAACCAATCCTTAAAGGAGCATATGTTGAGGAGTCTATTTATATCGGTGATGAGCAGTTAGAGGCATTAGCCAATATTAAGTCTAAAGAAGAACTGCTTGGCGATCTTATTTATCAGTTACAATCACCTATAAACAATGTGGTTTCAGGTTTGAAATCAGGTAGCCACATTCTGGCTGGAGTTATGAAAACTCTATCAGAAAAGGAAGAGTAAAAAAAAACAATTTAAATTTAAATTAATTAAAATCAAGAGAACAATGGCAGATTTAAAAGCGCTTGCAGAAGAATTGGTTAACTTAAGTGTGAAAGAAGTTAACGAATTAGCAGACATACTAAAGGACGAATACGGTATTGAACCAGCCTCTGCACCTGTAGTTGCTGCAGGTCCTGCAGAAGGAGGAGAAGGTGCTGGTGCAGAAGAGCAAACCGAATTTAACGTGGTACTTAATTCACCCGGTGGAGCGAAATTACAAATAGTAAAGCTTGTTAAAGAACTCACCGGACTCGGATTGAAAGAAGCTAAAGAATTAGTAGACTCTGTACCGAAAGAAGTTAAAGAAGGTGTTTCTAAAGAAGAAGCAGAATCTCTTAAAGCTAAATTAGAAGAAGCCGGCGCAGAAGTTGAACTTAAATAGAATTCGGTTCAAAAGTTATATTGAAGGTTTAGAATCCTATAAACCAATAGGATTCTTTACCTTTTTTTCCTATTTATTGTGGTAAGTTCATTTAATTCCTGGGAATAATGACGTTACAGAAAACTAATCAAAGGATCAGCTTCGCATCTACCAAGAATCAGTTAGCATATCCCGATTTTCTCGAAATTCAGTTAAAATCTTTTAAAAATTTTTTCCAGTTAGAAACTACACCGGAACAAAGAAAAGAAGAATCTTTACATCGGGTATTCCAGGAAAACTTTCCGATTACGGATACCAGGAATAATTTCGTGCTAGAATTCTTGGATTATACAGTTGATCCACCAAGGTACTCTATCGAAGAATGTATTGAGCGAGGCTTAACATTTAGTGTACCACTTAAAGCAAAACTTAAGTTATATTGTACAGACCCTGAACATGAGGATTTCGACACCGTTATCCAGGATGTTTATTTGGGAACTGTGCCTTATATGACTGAAAAAGGCTCCTTTATAATCAATGGAGCTGAGCGGATTATTGTATCTCAGCTTCACAGATCACCTGGAGTATTTTTCGGACAAAGTATTCACGCCAATGGTACTAAATTGTATTCAGCCAGAATTATACCTTTCAGAGGTTCGTGGATTGAATTCGCTACCGACGTTAATAATGTGATGTATGCATACATTGACAGGAAGAAGAAGCTTCCTGTAACCACTTTATTGCGTGCCATTGGTTACGAAAGTGATAAAAATATTCTTGAGATCTTTAACCTTGCTGATGAGGTTAAGGTTTCAAAACCAAATTTGGAAAAAGTAGTTGGCAGAAAACTTGCTGCCAGAGTGCTTCGCTCATGGGTTGAAGATTTTGTTGATGAGGATACCGGAGAAGTAGTATCCATAGAAAGAAACGAAGTAGTTATCGAACGTGATACGGTTATTGAGGATAAGCATATTGATCAGATCATTGATTCCGGTGCGGATACAATTCTCCTGCATCGGGAAGATCAAACGCAGATTGATTATGCGATCATATACAATACGCTTCAAAAAGACCCATGTAACTCGGAGAAAGAGGCGGTTATGCAAATTTACCGTCAATTGAGGAATTCCGAGCCACCTGATGAAGCAACTGCAAGAGATGTCATTGATAAGCTTTTCTTCTCAGATACTCGTTATGATCTCGGTGAAGTTGGAAGATACCGGTTAAATAAAAAGCTTAACCTGGAAACTCCTATTGATACCAAGACATTAACCAATGATGATATTATAGAGATCATCAAGTATCTTATTGAGCTTATCAACTCCAAAACAAATGTTGATGATATTGACCATTTAAGTAACCGACGCGTAAGGACTGTTGGTGAACAATTATATAATCAATTTGGAGTAGGTCTGGCCAGAATGGCAAGGACAATCAGAGAGAGAATGAATGTGAGAGACAACGAAGTATTTACTCCGATTGATCTTATAAATTCAAAAACTTTGTCTTCTGTTATTAATTCTTTTTTCGGAACAAATCAGCTTTCTCAATTTATGGATCAAACCAATCCATTGGCGGAAATGACACATAAACGCCGTCTTTCTGCGCTTGGTCCCGGTGGTCTGTCAAGAGAGAGAGCAGGTTTTGAGGTACGTGACGTTCACTACACGCACTACGGAAGACTTTGCCCTATTGAAACACCGGAAGGCCCTAATATTGGTTTGATTTCATCACTCTGTGTGTATGCAAAAATCAACGAACTCGGGTTTATTGAGACTCCTTATAGAAGAGTGGAAACCGGAAAAGTTAATTTGGGCGATTATGGTGCTGAATATTTAAGCGCAGAAGAGGAAGAAGCCAAAATGATTGCTCAGGCGAATGCATCCATAAACGATGAGGGTGCTTTCCAGACTGAACGTGTTAAAGCCAGATATGACGGAGATTTTCCATATGCAGAATCAAGCTCTGTCGATTTGATGGATGTTGCACCAAATCAAATTGCTTCGATTGCAGCTTCGCTTATTCCGTTCCTTGAGCATAATGACGCAAACCGTGCCTTGATGGGCTCAAATATGATGCGTCAGGCTGTACCGCTTCTAAAACCTGATTCGCCTATTGTAGGGACAGGTCTTGAAGGCGAAGTGGTAAGAGATTCCAGACTGCAAATTATTGCTGAAGGGGATGGTGTCGTTGATTACGTTGATGCCAAAGAGATTGTTGTTCGATATGAACAAACAGAGGAGGAAAAGTTTGTAAGCTTCGAGGATGAGGTTAAGCGCTATAAACTTCTGAAATATCATAAAACAAACCAGAATACCAGCGTTACATTGCATCCTATTGTACATAAAGGACAAAAGATATCCAAGGGACAGGTATTAACCGAAGGTTACGGAACTGAAAAGGGTGAACTGGCATTGGGTAAAAACCTGAAAGTTGCCTTTATGCCCTGGAAAGGATATAACTTTGAGGATGCTATCGTAATTTCTGAAAATGTAGTGAAAAATGACGTGTTTACTTCTGTGCACATAGAAGAACACGTGATGGAAGTACGAGATACAAAAAGAGGACTGGAAGAATTAACGGCAGATATTCCCAATGTAAGTGAAGAAGCAACAAAAGATCTGGATGAAAATGGGATCATCCGTGTTGGAGCCCATGTTACTCCTGGTGACATACTAATAGGTAAGATTACACCGAAAGGTGAATCTGACCCTTCACCCGAGGAGAAATTGCTTCGCGCAATCTTCGGTGATAAAGCCGGTGATGTAAAAGATGCTTCCCTAAAGGCTTCTCCTTCTTTAACAGGAGTGGTTATTGATAAAAAGCTTTTCACCAGAGCTGTCAAAGACAAGAAAGCAAAGAATGCGGATAAAGAAAAGCTTGACAAGTTAGACAAACAGTATGGTCAGGAAATCGATAATTTAACCAATCGATTGATCGACAAACTTTTTGTTCTTGTCAATGGAAAAACATCACAAGGTGTTAAGGATTATTACAACGCAGTAGTCGTGCCTAAAGGAAAGAAATTCACTCAAAAAATCCTTCAGGATATTGACTATACCAATGTAAGTCCGAAAAAATGGACAACAGATAAGAACAAAAACGAGATAATTAGAACATTGCTTCATAATTACAACATCAAAAGAAGAAATATTGAAGCTCAGTTAAGAAGAGAAAAATACAATATATCAATAGGTGATGAGTTGCCAACGGGTATTGTTCAGATGGCAAAAGTTTATATAGCCAAGAAGCGAAAGATTAAAGTGGGAGATAAACTAGCCGGACGACATGGTAACAAGGGTATTATTTCGAAAATTGTTCGCACAGAGGATATGCCCTTTCTTGAAGACGGAACACCTGTAGATATTGTATTGAATCCACTGGGTGTACCATCAAGGATGAACCTTGGACAGATTTATGAATCAGTTCTTGGTTGGGCAGGAGAAAAACTGGGAGTTAAATTTTCAACCCCCATTTTCGATGGTGCATCTCTTGACCAGATTAATGAATATACAGAAAAAGCAGGTTTACCTGCTTATGGAAAGACCCATCTATATGATGGAGGAACTGGTGAAAAATTTGATCAGCCAGCCACAGTTGGTATTATCTATATGCTTAAACTGGGGCACATGGTTGAAGATAAAATTCACGCACGTTCCATTGGTCCATATTCCTTAATCACTCAGCAGCCACTGGGTGGTAAGGCACAATTTGGTGGCCAGCGTTTTGGTGAGATGGAGGTTTGGGCACTCGAAGCATTTGGTGCTTCCAATATACTCCAGGAAATGCTGACTGTTAAATCTGACGATGTAAATGGTCGGGCACGAGCTTATGAAAGCATCGTGAAAGGTGATCCGTTACCTGTTCCGGGTATACCAGAATCATTTAACGTATTGTTACATGAACTTCGTGGCCTCGGACTTAGTATTAAAATGGAAAAAGAATAAGGATCAATAATCCGATTCCATTTTTACACGTTAATTTATTTGGTGGTATAAAATTTAATATTTGATCTATGTCATTCAGAAGGGATAATAAAATTTCAAGCGACTTTAATCAAGTGTCCATTGGCCTGTCCTCTCCGGAAGAGATTTTGGAACAATCTCACGGAGAAGTCCTGAAGCCCGAAACAATCAATTACAGAACCTACAAACCGGAACGTGATGGATTGTTTTGTGAAAGGATCTTTGGACCCGTAAAGGATTATGAATGTCATTGCGGTAAATACAAGAGAATTCGATACAAAGGTATCGTCTGTGACAGATGTGGGGTTGAAGTTACTGAAAAGAAAGTAAGGCGAGAACGAATGGGCCACATTGCTCTTGTTGTGCCCGTTGCTCATATTTGGTATTTTCGTTCATTACCAAATAAAATAGGTTTGTTATTAGGTTTACCTACTAAGAAACTCGATTCAATTATATATTATGAGAGATATGTAGTTATCAATCCTGGTATAAAAGCACAGGATGGAGTCAAATACCTGGATTTCCTTACCGAGGAAGAATATCTTGATATTCTGGAATCTTTACCAAAGGATAACCAGCAACTTGATGATTCGGATCCCAATAAGTTTATAGCTGATATGGGAGCCGAAGCACTCTACAAGTTGCTATCAAGAATTGATTTAGATGAACTTTCCTATACGCTCAGATATAAAGCTGATCACGAAACCTCTCAACAAAGGAAAAAAGAAGCCTTAAAGAGGTTACAGGTAGTAGAAGCATTCAGAGCTTCTAAAGAAAGGAACCGTCCGGAATGGATGATTACCAAGGTTGTGCCTGTAATTCCACCGGAATTGAGGCCCCTTGTTCCGCTCGATGGTGGAAGGTTTGCTACATCAGACTTAAATGATCTTTACAGAAGGGTTATCATCAGAAACAACAGGTTAAAGCGACTCATTGAGATTAAAGCACCTGAAGTAATTCTTCGAAATGAAAAAAGAATGCTGCAGGAAGCTGTTGATTCACTTTATGATAACTCAAGAAAATCCAATGCAGTTAAAACGGATTCAAATCGTGCGCTTAAATCATTAAGCGACAGCTTGAAAGGTAAACAAGGACGTTTCCGTCAGAACCTGCTTGGTAAACGTGTTGATTATTCAGCTCGTTCCGTAATTAGTGTCGGACCTGAATTAAATATGCACGAATGTGGTATTCCAAAAGATATGGCTGCAGAGCTTTACAAACCTTTCGTCATTCGTAAGCTGATTGAAAGAGGTATTGTTAAAACAGTGAAATCAGCCAAAAAAATCGTAGATCGAAAAGATCCTGTTGTCTGGGATATACTTGAAAATGTTATGAAAGGCCACCCCGTCATGCTTAACCGTGCACCAACATTGCACAGACTGGGTATTCAGGCATTTCAGCCGAAACTTATTGAAGGTAAGGCAATACAATTACATCCGTTAGTGTGTACACCCTTTAATGCCGACTTTGACGGTGACCAGATGGCTGTGCACTTGCCATTAGGTAATGCAGCCATCCTTGAGGCACAGCTTTTAATGCTGTCTACTCACAACGTCTTAAATCCTGCAAATGGTGCTCCAATTACTGTTCCTTCTCAGGATATGGTGTTAGGCCTTTATTATATTACAAAGGAAAGAAAGGGTGCAAAAGGAGAAGGTCTGACATTCTATTCCCCGGAAGAAGCTATTATAGCATACAATCAAAAAGCTGTCGATTTGCATGCTTCTGTTAAAGTTAGAATAGATGATTATAATGATAAAGGAGAATTAGAAAAGAAAATACTAGAAACCACCGTTGGTAGAATTTTATTCAACCAATATGTACCAAAAGGTATAACTTTCATTAATAAACTGCTTACAAAGAAATCTCTGAGAGATATTATCGGTGAAGTTCTAAAACGAACAGATGCTCCGAGAATTGCTAAATTCCTTGATGACATTAAATCACTTGGATTTAATACAGCATTTCGGGGTGGGTTGTCGTTTAACCTCGATGATATTATTATTCCTAAAGAGAAGAATGAGCTTGTTCCTGCCGGGTATGAACAGGTTGACGAGGTAATGAATAATTACAACATGGGTTTCATTACCAACAAAGAACGATATAATCAGATTATTGATATCTGGACTCATACCAATGCAAATCTTACTCAAATCCTGATGAATAAGTTAAGTAAAGATAATCAGGGTTTTAACTCTGTTTTTATGATGCTTGATTCTGGTGCGAGAGGTTCTAAGGAACAGATTCGTCAGTTGTCAGGAATGAGAGGCTTGATGGCAAAACCTCAAAAGTCAGGTACTACTGGCTCAGAAATTATTGAGAACCCAATTCTTTCTAACTTTAAAGAAGGATTGTCAGTTCTTGAATACTTTATTTCAACACACGGAGCACGTAAGGGTCTTGCCGATACCGCCCTGAAGACTGCGGATGCCGGTTATCTAACCCGGCGTCTTGTGGATGTTTCTCAGGACGTGATTGTGCGTGAAAACGATTGTGGTACACTTCGTGGATTGGTAGTAGGACCTATCAAGAAAAATGAAGAGGTTATAGAGACCCTTTATGAAAGAATTTTAGGCCGAATAGCCGTACACGATATTTATCACCCATTTACAGGGGAGTTGATTATTTCTTCAGGTGAAGAAATCACTGAAGAGATTGCTGAGCAGATTGACGAATCACCGCTTGAACAAATTGAAATACGTTCAGTGTTGACTTGTGAGACAAAAGAAGGTGTGTGTTCCAAATGTTATGGCCGTAACCTGGCAACGGGTAAGTTAGCCGAAAATGGAGAATCGGTAGGTGTAATTGCAGCGCAATCTATTGGTGAACCAGGAACGCAGCTTACATTGAGAACATTCCACGTAGGTGGTACCGCTTCCAATATAGCTGCAAGTTCTACTATTGTCTCTAAGTACGATGGCTATGTAGAAATTGATGAATTAAGAACTGTTGAAAAAGAAGAAATAGACGAAGAAGGTAAGAAGAAGAAGGTAGATATTGTTATTGGGCGGCTCGCAGAGTTACGCATTATAGACAAGAATACCAATATTGTACTTTCAACCAATAACATTCCTTATGGCTCAAGACTCTATGTGAAAAGTGGAGATGAGGTTAAGAAAGACCAGTTGTTGTGTGAATGGGATCCTTACAACGCCGTAATAATCTCTGAAAGCGCAGGGAAAGTGAAGTTCAAAAATGTACTTCCGGGAGTTACTTATAAGGAAGAATCTGATGAGCAAACAGGATTCAAAGAAAAAGTAATTATAGAGACAAGAGATAAGAAGAAGAATCCTGAAGCACACATAGTTGACAAAAATGGCGATGTACTTAAAGCATACAACTTGCCTGTAGGTGCTCATGTGGTCGTTCAGGAAGGAGATGAGGTGAAAACCGGAGATATTTTGGTTAAAATTCCCCGAACAGTAGGAAAATCAGGTGACATCACAGGTGGTCTGCCAAGAGTAACTGAGTTGTTTGAGGCCAGAAATCCCTCAAATCCAGCTGTTGTTTCCGAAATTGATGGTGAAGTTTCCTTTGGAAAGATAAAGCGGGGTAACCGTGAAATTCTTATCAAATCAAAAACTGATGAGGTTAAGAAATACCTCGTTTCACTCTCCAAACAAATACTTGTACAGGAGAATGATTATGTAAAAGCAGGTACACCGCTGTCAGACGGAGCTATTACTCCTTCAGATATTCTGTCAATTAAAGGACCTACTAAAGTTCAGGAATATATTGTTAACGAAGTTCAGGAAGTATACAGGCTTCAGGGTGTAAAAATCAATGACAAGCACTTTGAAATCATTGTACGTCAGATGATGAGAAAAGTGGTAATTGAAGATCCCGGAGACACTAAATTCCTCGAAAATCAAATCGTTGACAAGACCGACTTCCAGGAAGAGAACGACTGGATTTATGACAAGAAGGTCATTACAGATTCAGGTGATTCCAACAACTTACGTTCAGGACAGATTGTAACCGCAAGAAAATTGCGTGATGAGAATTCTGTATTGAAGCGTAAAGACCTGAAACCTGTTGAGGCCAGAGATGCAGTGGCTGCAACATCAAGCCAGAAATTACAGGGTATCACCCGTGCAGCATTGCAGACTAAGAGTTTCTTGTCAGCAGCATCATTCCAGGAAACTACAAGAGTACTGAATGAGGCTGCAATCCGGGGTAAAATCGATCCATTGATAGGATTGAAAGAAAACGTTATTGTTGGACATAAGATTCCTGCCGGAACTGGAAATCGCGATTATGATGATATTATTGTTGGTTCGGTGGAAGACTATGAAAAGATGATTAGTAAAGGGAAGAAGGAAAAAGAGAAAGCAGACTCTGAATAAAACCTATATACTTTATGAGTGACCAAAACAATAATAACGACAGTACAAATAAAAAGAACAAGAATCAGATAAATATTAACCTGAGCGAGGAGGTTGCTCAGGGCATTTATTCAAATCTTGCGGTAATTAACCATTCCAGCTCTGAATTTATCATTGATTATATTCGCATGATGCCTGGAATGCCTCAAGCTGAAGTTAAATCAAGGGTAATTTTAACCCCGGAACATGCTAAACGTTTCCTTAAAGCTTTACAAGATAATATTAAGAAGTATGAGGAGATGCATGGTGAGATAGATTCATCAAAAGGAGGAGGAACCCCGGGTATGCCGCTAAACTTTGGCGGACCTACGGCGCAGGCTTAATGATCCTTCTAAAATATAAGAGAGGTCATCCTTAACGGGGATGACCTTTTTTTATTTTAAAGCCGGGTTCAGGTTTCTTATTTTCTTTGCAGCAATTAAAAACCATGCAAGAGCAAGAATAGCTCCGGCAATTCCTATGGGATAACCATAAGTTGTAGATATTGAAAGCCCCCCGTTTTTCACTGGAGCTACCAGAAGATATGTGATGCAAACTGCAGTGAGGAAAGTGGCCGGGATAGAGATTATAAAGTGTTTTTTTCCTCTAACCACCAAATACATGGCAGCTGTCCATAAAACCACTACGGCGAGAATTTGGTTGGAAAGTCCAAGGTATTTCCATATGGTTGCAAATTCCAATTGAGACATTATAAAACCTGCAATAAACAAAGGAATGCTCACCATCAGTCTGTTGGTTAGCTTACCTTGTTTGTATCTGAAGATATCTGCGATTGTTAAACGTGCACTTCTGAAGGCGGTATCTCCTGTTGTAATCGGACACGCTATTACACCCAGAATGGCTAGTAACCCACCCACTTTCCCCAGCCAGGTCCTGCTTATTTCGTTCACTACCCAGGCTGGATTGTGAGTAGCTGGCGTCATAGCTTCGCTTAAATTATGTACATTTCCGAAATAATTCATTGCTGCTGTCGCCCAAATAATTGCTACTATTCCTTCGGCTATCATAGCTCCGTAAAATGCCTTCCTGCCATGGCTTTCTTTTTTCAGGCATCTGGCCATTAATGGCGCTTGGGTGGAATGGAATCCGGATATGGCTCCGCATGAAATTACAATGAACATCATGGGATATAAAATATTCTGAGAGGGATTTTTATGCATGTTTTTGAAATCACCTAATGATAATTCATTAAGCATCATAGTTCCATTCAGTCCTTTAAAAATCATTGCTCCAGCTATCCCAACCGCCATTATCAGCAAGGCTATGCCGAAAAAGGGATATATTTTTCCTATGATTTTATTTATTGGTAGCAGGGTGGCTACCAGGTAATAAGCAAAAATTATGTAAAGCCATATGAGTTTACTGCCACCAGTAAGATTTTGCAACAAACCGGCAGGTCCTGTAACAAAAGCAATACCTACAAAAACAAGCAATAATACGGTGAATAATCTCAGGAAATTCTGAAATCCCGGGCCAAGATATTTTCCAACTAGTTCAGGAAGACTTGCCCCATCATTTCGAATAGAGAGCATGCCTGAGAAATAATCGTGTACAGCCCCCATAAAAATGCACCCAAATACTATCCATATGTAGGCCATGGGGCCGTAGAGCGCTCCAAGGATAGCCCCAAATATCGGACCAAGTCCAGCTATATTGAGAAACTGAATGACAAAAATTTTCCAGGTCGGGAGTACCATATAGTCGACACCATCATTGATTCGCACAGCAGATGTTTTAATGCTGTTGTCTGAACCGAAGAATTTCTGAATAAACTTTCCATATACAAAATAACCCAGAACAAGTAAACCGATAGAGATAAGAAAAGTTATCATTGCGATGGAATTTCTGTGTATATTATTATTATCTCTGATTGCCGCAAATTTATAGAATCTAGATTTATTTTGAATTATATTAAAAATTTTAATTTTTTATACTTATTTATATATTTGCTAGCTTAAAATCAGTTTGTTGTTTAACAGCTGAAAAAATAAGCCAAAAACAATTTGTTAACTTAAATGAATAGTCAATGAAAATTCTAGTTTGCTTAAGTAACGTCCCTGATACTACCACAAAGATTAAATTTGCCAATGACAACACTGAATTTGATACAACAGGTGTACAGTGGATTATAAATCCCTGGGACGAACTCGCATTGACAAGAGCCTTGCAACTAAAAGAAGACTCTGGAAACTCTGTTGATAGTGTGACAGTTATCAATGTGGGCACAAAGACCGCTGAACCTACCATAAGAAAGGCTTTGGCAATAGGTGCGGATGAAGCTATACGGGTTAATGCAGAGCCCAAAGATGCTTTTTATGTTGCAACTCAGATAGCCGAAGCCATTAAAGAAGAGAACTTTGATATCATATTTGCAGGTATTGAATCCAGTGATTATAACGGTTCTGCGGTAGGAGGAATGCTTTCTGAAATGATGGGCATCCCATCAGTTTCGGCTGTTTCATCCTTTGAGATTGAAAATGATATGGTGAAAATCACTCGTGATATAGACGGAGGAAAAGAAGAAGTAACTTCTGAATTGCCAATGGTTGCAGTTGTGCAGAAAGGTATTGCTATTGAACCAAGAATTGCCGCAATGCGCGGAATTATGATGGCCAGAAAGAAACCTCTGAATGTAGTTGAGCCAGTTGATGCTGAGCCGCTGACCGAAATTGAGAAATATGAGTTACCGGAGCCTAAGCCAGCATGTAAGATGATTGATCCCGATAACGTGGAGGAACTTGTTGATCTTTTGAAGAACGAGGCTAAAGTTATTTAATTATAGAGTTACTTAAACTATCACTAATTCGAATTCAGTAAAACTAAATATATGGCAGTATTAGTATATAACGAAAACTGGGATGGAAAATTCAAAAAATATTCTTTTGAATTGGTTTCCTACGCAAGTAAGATTGCAGAAATGTTAAATACAGAAACTACAGCAGTTTCTATTGGAGAGGTGGATGAAGAAGAACTGAAAAGTCTTTCCGTTTATGGTGCAGACAAGATTGTATCCGTTAATCATGAAAAGCTGAATTACCTGGATAATCAGGCATACACCGATGTATTAGCCAAGTTGGCTGATAAGGAAGACGCAACAGTAATTGTAATGGCTCATAACAATACAGGTAAAGCTTTAGCTCCCAGGTTATCAGCCCGATTAAAAGCAGGTTTAGGTTCAGAGGTAAAAGAACTTCCCTCTAACCTTGATCCCTTCACAATCACAAAGAAGGCTTTTTCCGGAAAGGCTTTTGCCAAAACCCTTATCAAATCAGATAAGAAAATTCTCACCCTGGCTCAGAATTCTTTTGAATTTGTTGAAAACAATAAGGAGCCTAATATAGAGGAGTTTAAACCAGAAATCAGCGATGATCTTATTAAAACGAAAGTTAAGGATGTAGAGAAGCATCGAGATCAGCTGCTGCTTACAGATGCTGAAATTGTAGTTTCGGGTGGTCGCGGAATGAAAAGCTCTGAAAACTGGAAATTAATTGAAGACATGGCAGAAGTTCTTGGTGCTGCTACTGCATGTTCACGACCTGTTTCTGATGAAGGATGGAGACCTCATGAAGAACATACTGGCCAGACAGGTAAAATTATTGCTCCTAATCTATATTTTGCAATTGGTATTTCCGGTGCCATTCAGCATATTGCAGGTGTTAGCGGTTCAAAATGTATAGTAGCAATCAATAACGATAAAGATGCTCCTGTATTTGAGGTGGCCGATTATGGTATAGTTGGTGATGCTTTTGATGTATTACCAAAACTTACCGAGGCCATTGCAGATGCAAAATCTTAGTATAAAACTTTAGGGCAACAGTCTGGGCTGTTGCCTTTTTAAATCTCTGAAACCATGTTAAAACAAACCATCTTTATAATTGCCCTGTTGATTACTTTGGGCATTTTCAGCTATACTACCTACCGCTTAATTGCTTTATTTAAACTTACCAAAACCGGTTTTCCTGTTAAGAATCTGGGTAAGCGTTTTAAAATTATGATGGACGTGGCCATTGGTCAAACTAAAATTTTTCGCTTTCCAATAATAGGTTTCCTTCATGCATTAACATTTTGGGGTTTCTGTATTATCCTTATCGGTAGTATAGAAATGGTAGTCGATGGAGTTGCAGGAACGGAGAGAGCTTTTAAAGGGCTGGGAGTTGTATATGATGTTATTATTGGCGCTGGTGATGTATTTGCATTCATTATTGCTATAGCAATTATTGTATTCCTGGCAAGACGTTTTTTCCTTCATATAAAGCGGTTTAAAGGTGTTGAGATGAGTCACTGGTCACATCTGGATGCCAGTATAGCTCTTTCCCTCATTTTAATTCTCATGATTTCGCTGATGGGGATGAATACATTTTATGTTCAGCATGCTTATGCTACGGGGCATGAAGTGCACGGTGCTTTCCCTGTAAGTGAATATCTTGCCGGTTTATTTGCCAGCATGTCTACAAACCAATTATTTGTCTGGCATGAAATCAACTGGTGGGTACATATCCTTCTGATTTTCTTCTTTGCTAACTACCTGCCTTATTCAAAGCATTTCCATGTATTTATGTCTGTACCCAATGTTTTCCTTTCTCGTCTGGAACCTTTGGGTAAGCTTGATACAATGGAGAATGTGAAAAAAGAAGTAAAGATGATGATGGATCCAAATGCTTCTTTTGAGGAAGCCCCGGAAGAAGAAGGAGAAGTTCAGCGGTTTGGTGTCAAAGATATAGGAGATGTTCACTGGAAAAATTATTTTGACTCTCTCTCCTGTACCCAATGCGGAAGATGTACATCTGTATGCCCGGCAAATATTACAGGAAAAAAATTGTCTCCAAGAAAAATTGTAATGGATGTGCGCTCCAGGATGGCTGAAAAAGGACCTGAGATGCTAAAAAACGGTAAAGAATTTGACGATGGAAAAGCCCTGTTAAGAGATTATATTACTGAAGAAGAACTCTGGGCTTGCACATTATGCAACGCATGCGCACAAGAATGCCCGATAAATATCAGCCAGCCCACGCTAATAGTAGAAATGAGGCGATACCTGGTAATGGAAGAAGCAGCTTCACCAGGTGAACTGAATGCTATCTTTAATAACATTGAAAACAACGGGGCACCCTGGCAATATTCACAGGAAGACCGGATGCAATGGGCTGAAGAATTATACATCAACGAAAAGTAATCTTATCAAAATAGAGACTAATATGGCAGAAGATAAACGCAAAGTCGAAGTTCCTGTAATGGCAGACCTGGCAGCTCAGGGCAAAAAGCCTGAATACCTTGTATGGGTTGGTAGTGCAGGAGCTTTCGATGATAGATATAAAAAGGTTACCCGTTCATTTATTAAGATACTGACTTATTTAAATATAGATTATGCCGTGATGGGCATAGAAGAAATGTCAAGTGGTGATGTAGCCAGAAGAGCAGGGAATGAGATGCTTTTCCAAATGCAGGCATTTCAGAATATTGAAATAATGAATGGTTATGAGGTAAAGAAAATTATTACCTGCGATCCGCATGCATACAATACATTTTTGAATGAATATCCCGAGTTCGGAGGGAATTTTGAAGTTTGGCATCACACCCAGTTTCTCTACAATTTAATAAAAGAAGGTACTTTAAAACTTGATTCAGATATTTTTAAAGACAAAACCTTTACATATCATGATCCTTGTTACCTGGGAAGAGCGAACCAGGTTTATGCTGAACCAAGAAAAGTACTGAATGCAATACCCTCAAAAAAAGTGGAAATGGAGAGAAATAAAAGTTTTGCCCTGTGTTGTGGTGCAGGAGGCGGACAGATGTTTAAAGAAGCTGAAAAAGGGGATAAGGAAGTTTTTATTGAACGCACAGAGGAAGCGTTGGATACGGGAGCGGATATTATTGTAACTGCTTGCCCTTATTGTATGGTAATGATGACTGATGGTCTCAAATACAAGAACAAAGAAGAGGAAATAAAGAATTATGATATTGCTGAATTAATAGAACAAACGTTAAATTTATAAATAAAACTATAACTCCTATGGGACAAAATGAATTAAATATACAGGGCGGAGAGTTTCTGGTAAAAGAAACAGATGCCAGTGAGATTTTCATACCTGAAGAATTTGATGAAGAGCAACAGATGATTGCCCAGACATGCCGGGATTTTCTCGAAACTGAGGTAATGCCGAATTTAGATAAGATTGATAAGAAAGAAGAAGGACTGATGGAAAGCATCCTCAAGAAATCCGGTGAGCTGGGTTTGTTAGGAATATCTTTTCCTGAAGAATACGAAGGCTTCGGACAAAGCTTTCTTACTTCTATGCTGGCTGCAGAAGTGCTTGGAGGGGGGTATTCTTTTTCCGTAGCCTATAGTGCCCATACAGGAATTGGTTCATTACCTATTCTTTACTATGGAAATGAAGAACAGAAGCAGAAATACCTGTCCAAACTTGCTACTGGTGAGTATACTGCCGCATTTTGTCTTACCGAACCCGGAGCTGGCTCTGATGCAAATGCCGGAAAAACCAAAGCAGAACTATCAGATGATGGTAAGCATTTTATTTTGAACGGCCAGAAGATGTGGATTACTAACGGAGGTTTCGCCGATGTACAGGTGGTTTTTGCCAAGGTCGAAAATGACCGTATTTTAAGTGCATTCATTGTTGAGAAAGACTGGGACGGCATCGTAATCAACCCAGAGGAAGAAAAGATGGGTATTAAGGGTTCATCTACTGTTCAGATTTTCTACAATGATGTTAAAGTGCCAGTGGAAAACCTGCTTGGAAGAAGAGGTGAAGGTTTCAGAATAGCACTGAACATTCTTCATATGGGACGGATAAAGCTTGGTGGCAACGTGATTGGCGCTGCTAAGATGGCTGTGGATAATTCCGTAAATTATGCTAACGAAAGAAAACAATTTAATAATCTGATTTCCAATTTCGGTACAATCAAACACAAGCTTGCCGAGCAGGTTGTCAAAACTTTTGCTGTTGAAACAGCAGTTTACAGGGCTACCAAGAACATCGATGAAGCGATGCAGAAATACCAGGCCGATGATATGGAATACGGAAAGGCCCAGGTTGAAGCTTTCCTCCAGTATGAAGCAGAAGCAGCCATGATGAAAGTGTATAGCTCCGAATCACTGGACTATATTGTTGATGAGGAAGTACAAATTATGGGTGGAATGGGCTACTCATCCGAAATGCCTGCTGACAGGGCTTACCGTGATTCACGAATCAACAGGATTTTTGAAGGAACAAACGAAATAAACAGGCTCTGGAATACAGACACTATTTATAAAAGAGGCAAAAAAGGCAAATTTCCCATCTTTGAAAAAGCAGAGGAGTACCTCAATAACATTGAAAATTTCATTAATGAAAGTTATACTACAGAAGGATATTACGAGGATAAAGATTATTATATTAAAAACTTTAAGAAACTGGCTGCAATGATTCTTAAAGTAGCTAAAGATAAATTCGATAGAAAACTGGCTATGGAACAGGAAATTTCATGTTTCCTTTCTGATGTTCTGACTCAGGCTTATGTTGCAGAATCTACTATGCTGCGTGTAAAGAAGCTTGAAAATTTCCAGAAACCTGAAGAAATGATGAGCTTGTATCGTGACATTTTAGATTTACTGGTTTATGATGCTGCATCGGTGATTCGCAGGAATGCAATGGATGCCATCTATTCTATTGAAAATGATGAGTTAACAGAGAAATTGGTGCAGGTTACTGAGAGCCTTACAACCGTTCCGGGATTCAATATAAAAGAAACCAGGAGAAGAATTGCTAACAAAGTCATTGAAGAAAATAAATATTGCTTCTAGTTTTAGATGCAACTTACCACAGAAAACCCCGTGCCTGATTGGTACGGGGTTTTTATTTATTGTGAAAAATGTGTTTTTTAAAATCAATCAATACAATCAATTATAATCGTATTAAAACCTATATTTTCAATGCTTCAAAATCTATTTCCTGCGTGCTGTCTGTTTCGTGTAGCTTTCCTTTTTCAAATTTTATGGTACGGGCATCAAATTTTTTAACGAGTTCATAATCGTGGGTTGCCATTATGATGGTTCGTTCATTTTTGTTTATTTCTTTGAGAATTTTTAAAAGGTTTTCAGAAGTTTCCGGGTCAAGATTGCCGGTAGGCTCATCTGCCAGGATAATTTCCGGGTCATTCAATAGAGCCCTTGCTATGACAACTCTTTGCTGCTCTCCACCCGAAAGCTGGTGTGGCATTTTGTATCCTTTGTAAGTCAGGCTAACATTTTCCAGTACTTCGTCAATCTTTTGCTTTATTTCGTTTTTATTTTTCCATCCGGTGGCTTTAAGAACAAAATGCAGGTTCTCATAAACAGTTCGGTCTGTCAGAAGTTTAAAATCCTGAAAAACGATGCCCAGTTTTCTTCTTAAATGGGGAATATGTTTTCTTTTTAGTTTTTTTAAGTTAAAATTTAACACATGCCCTTCTCCCTCGTTAAGCGGAATTTCTGCGTTGATAACTTTAATTAATGTAGTCTTTCCACTTCCGACCCTGCCAATAAAATAGACAAACTCATTGGGCTCAATGGTCAAATTTACATTGGAAAGAATCAGGTTTTCATTTTGAAAAATATTGGCATCTTCAAATTGTATAATCGGGTCCATAATACCTTGCCTGTTCTTATTGTTTTAGAAGAATTGTTATTCTTACAAATGTAGAGAAAAATAATCGAAAATTTTAATCATGGTTTTTCGTTATCCAAATGTTATATAAATCTTTATAATTAACAGTTAAATGTTAATATAAAAGCCGGTCAATGGAATGATGTTTGATAGAATTATCGTAATTTTAAGCAAAATTCAACTAAACAGATCTATTTTTAAATCAGCTATATATGAGAGTCAAAATTCTAATTTCTTATCTGATTTTTTCTTTGCTGTTAATTTCATCCACTTTTAGTCAACAAACCAAACGATACGCGGATGAGGCAGGAAAATATCAGGAAGCTGTTGAACTGTTTGATAAAGAGAAATATACAGCGGCCCAGGAAAAATTTGAAGAGATTACTGCACTCTTCCCGGAAAATCATGAGTACCACACCACTGCAGAATATTATATTGCTATTTGCGCTATAGAACTATTTCATGAAGATGCCGAATATCTTATCTCGCGATTTATTTCCAAATACCCGGAAAGCTCAAAGGTGAATGAAGCCTATTTTAATATGGGCCGTTTTCAATACAGACAGGAGAAATTCAGTAAAGTCACTCAATGGCTTGAAAAGATTGATAAAGACCGGCTAAATGAAGAACAATTATCGGAATATTACTTCAAATTAGGGTATTCTTATTTTAAAACAGGAAACAATACTAAAGCCAGTGAGGCTTTCTATGAAATCAAGGATACAGACACCCGTTTTGCAGGGCCGGCATTGTATTATTACTCCCATATTTCTTACGATAAAGAAAACTATCAGACAGCCCTTGAAGGTTTTCAAAGTCTCACAGGAAATAACACTTTTGCACCTATTATGCCGTACTACATCACCCAGATTTATTATTTGCAGGAGAAATACAATAAGGTTATCGATTATGCCCCCCAATTTGTACAATCAGCCACAGCAAAAAGACTTCCCGAAATTGCCAAAATTATAGGCGATTCCTATTTTCAGTTGCAACAGTATGATAGTGCATTCACTTATCTCCAGCTGCATAAAGAAAAGTCAAAATCCCTCACAAGATCGGATCACTATCAGTTTGGGTATGTGTCTTATCAACTGGACAAATATGATATCGCTATTGAGCATTTTGAAAAGGTTACTGACGGAGAAGATAAAATGGCTCAGAATGCTTATTACCACCTTGCAGATTGTTATTTGAGCCAGGATAAGAAGAACAAGGCCAAGTTTGCCTTTGAGTTTGCTTCGAAGATGGATTTTGATCCACAAATAAAGCAGAATGCACTTTTTAATTATGCCAAAATTACTTTTCAGCTTAAAAATACGCCATTCAATGATGCCATTGAAGCCTTCAAAAAATATATTAACCAATACCCGGAATCAGAAGATATTGATGAAGCCTATAGTTATCTTGTGAAAGCTTACTTAAATTCCAATAATTACAAAGACGCCCTTCAATCCCTGGAACAGGTGGAAGAATTGGACATGCCCCTGGAAAAAGCCTATCAACGGGTAGCTTATTTCAGAGGTCTTGAGCTATACAACAATCTCTACTATAAGGAAGCAATCGAAGTGCTTGATAAATCTCTTACATACGATCAGTACGATAAAAATCTGGCCGCTCTTGCCAATTATTGGAAGGCCGAAGCATACTATCAGTTGGAGAGTTATGAAAAAGCAACTGAACATTACAATGAATTCCTTATGAGGCCTGGCTCTTTTGGAACAGACGTCTACAATAAAGCCCACTATAACTTAGGCTATACTCACTTTCAGCAGGAAAAATACCCGGAAGCTATCAATTGGTTCAGGAAGTTCTTAAGTCTCAATAAGAAAAAAGAATCAAAACATCTTGCTGACACTTATATTCGACTGGGAGACTGTTATTTTATGAGGCGAAGTCTCTGGCAGGCAGTAGACTATTATGATAAAGCCCTGGAAATGGATATCTGGGATCAGGATTATGCATTGTTCCACAGGGCTTTTGCTTTAGGACTTCTAAAAAGGCCGAACAAGAAAATTGCCAGTCTGAATAAATTGCTCGAACAATATCCCAAATCAGGATACATTGACGATGCCTATTTTGAACTCGCAAGAAGTTACTTGAATCTGGATAAGACGGATGAAGCAATTGCACATTATAATAAACTTATCGAGAATTTTCCATCAAGCAGCTATGTGAGAGAAAGCCTGGTCCAGCTTGGACTAATTCATTACAACCAAAACGAGAACCAGGAAGCCATGAAATATTTTAAACGGACAATTGCTGACTATCCGGGTACCCCGGAATCTAAAAATGCACTGACCGGGCTAAAGAATATCTATGTAGATATGAATAAGGTGGATGAGTATTTCACCTATGTAAACGGATTAGGGGATTTTGCCAGAGTAAGTATGAGCGAGCAGGATTCTCTGACTTATATTTCAGCTGAAAAAGTTTATATGAATCAGGATTGCGAAGATGCCCTGGAATTCCTCAGGGATTATCTTCAGAAATATAAGAATGGGAATTTTGCTGTAAATGCTCATTTTTATATGGCTGATTGCTTTAACAGAAGAGGAAATTCAGATAAAGCTCTTGAACATTATCAATACGTGATAGAAAAACCGCAGAGTGCATTTACAGAGCAGGCTTTAAGCGCATATGCTGATATTCGCTACAACAGGAAGAACTATCAAAAGGCCCTGGAAGCTTTTAAAGAACTTGAGAAAGTTGCAGAAGTGCATAGCAACTTGCTCAATGCACGAGCAGGTCAAATGCGCATCCAATTCAGAAGGCAGAATTTTGATAAAGCCATAGAAGCTGCCGATAAAGTGCTGCATACAGAAAAAGTAAATGAAAGGCAGAAAAGAGAAGCCCTTTACATAAAAGGGAAGTCGCTTTACGAAAAGGAAAGATACAAGCTTGCGCTTAAAGAGCTTCAGTTGATATCAGATGAAGTGAATAGTAAAGAAGGCGCTGAAGCCAAATATCTTATAGCAGATATTTATTTTAAGCAGGGAGAACTAAAAGTTGCTGAAAATGAGATTTTCGATTTAGTCAAGCAGAATTCCTCCCAGGAGTACTGGAAAGCCAGAAGTTTTATTTTGCTCTCGGATGTCTACAAAGCAATGGAGGATAATTTCCAGGCAAAACATACTTTAAAAAGTGTGATAGAGAATTATGAATCTGTTTCAGGAGAAGATAATATCATCAAACTGGCCAAAGAGAAATACAATACTATTATTGAGGATGAAAAATACAGCACTGAGAAAGATACAACCAGGGAAGAGATGAAGCTCGAATTTCAGAAGGAAGATCAAAAGCAAAAAATGAAAGAGGAATCAGATACAACCAATTCAACAGAGGATTAAAAATAATACATACAAATCATTGGGTTATGAAACCAGAAAAACTAACCATATTTTCACTTTTATTTTTTATTATTCCTTTTCTCTCATTCGCCCAGGAAGAGGAAAAAATAGAAAAGAGGGTTCAGGTAGTAAAAGCCTATAAGCCCAAAGTTGAGAAAGCTTATAAGATAACAGAATTGCCTGAGATAACTGACACTACTACCGTTGAGACAGAAATTAACTACTATCTTCTGCCCAAGAGAGTAGAAACAGATATTGATGTAAAACCAATCCCCGCCGCAACAATGGTAGGAGAACCCCTGACAGAGCTTTACAGCAGGTATCTGAAAATGGGAATGGGAAGCAAATTGACGCCAGAAGTCGAATTTTATATCATGACCAAAAGATCTGAAGAACGTTCTATAGGTGCATCTGTTCAGCACAGCTCCTCAGGTGGTAAGGTGCCTTTAAGAAACAACGATCGTGTTTTTGCCGGCTACAGTGACAGCAAGCTGAAATTTTACGGAAAGCAAATTTTTAAAAATTCAGCCTTAGACATCGATTTGGGATTAAAAAACAATACAAGGTACTTTTACGGATACAACGCAAGAGCATTTGGAGAAGAAGAAATAGCACTGGACAAGGAAAATATTAAGCAAAATTTTCTCCGTTTTGGCGCCGATGCCAATTATAAAACCACTTATACAGATTCTCTTCATTTTAATTACGATATTGACGTTGATTTCAGGCATATTCAGGATAACTACAACACCGCAGAGGACCAAATTACTGTTGACGGAAAATTCAATAAATTTATTGAAAACAATAATGTGTCTTTGAATACCGGATTTACCTATCTCAACCATGAGACACCTCTGGATACTGGCAGCAATACCCTTTTCCACTTCAACCCTTTAATGTCGAAATTTGGTGAAGGCTGGAAAATAAAAGGCGGTGTGAATTTTATGGTGGATGCAGTGAATGGAAATGCAAAGCTGCGCATCTTTCCTCTGGCAAGCATGGAATATGACATTATCAATTCCTACATTATTCCATACGCAGGAATTGACGGAAAAATTGACCTCAATAGTTACAACCATATTACTGGTAAAAATCCATTTGTTTTACCCGGTTTGAAGGTTCAGAATACCAACCACAATCTTATATTTTACGGAGGTGTTAAAGGAAATCTGAGTTCAAGCACATACTACAACACCCGTTTCAAATACAGTGTTTTTGAAAATATGCACTTTTTTGTCAATCATTTTACCGATGCTGATACCCTTGGAAATCGTTTTGACGTCTTATATGACAATGGTGAATATCTGAATCTCTTTGGAGAAATATCCTTTGAATTCCCGAATGATATAGTTTTTCGTGCCAGTGGTAACCTGTACCGGTATACCCTCAATAACCTGGAGTATGCCTGGCATAAACCGGCATACGATTTAACACTGTCTGTACGTTATGATCTTAGAGATAAAATTATACTGGAGTCGGATGTATTTATATCAGGAAAGAGATGGGTCCAATCAGGAGCAAATGATATTCCGAGGGAACTTGACGGATATGTAGATTTGAATATGGGACTTGAGTACCGGTATTCCAAAGTCTTATCGGCTTACCTGAAACTAAACAATATACTTTCTGACAACTACAATGTCTATGATCAGTACCCGGTTTATGGCTTGCAGGCATTTTTGGGTATAACTTATGCTTTTTAGTATATGCCAGGAGGTTAAATAGTTGATATTATGTTAAAAAAATCCTGATTTTACGGGTTTTTCATAACAATTTTCCGGCTAAATTTTGTTAAATTTACATATATCTGTGTAGATTTAATACATTGATTATTAGTTACTTACAAAATAGTTAAAAAAGGTAGATCCAATGAGTAATCAAGATCAGGAGAATGTAAGAAAAGTGGAAAAAATGAAGGATTATTCCGCAGGTAGTATTCAGGTTTTGGAAGGCCTGGAGGCAGTCAGAAAACGTCCGGCGATGTATATTGGTGATGTGAGCGATAGAGGTCTTCATCACCTGGTTTATGAAGTTGTAGACAACTCTATTGATGAAGCGTTGGCAGGATATGCCAAAAATATAGATGTAACCATTAATGAGGACAATTCTATTACGGTTGTGGATGACGGAAGAGGAATTCCGGTTGATTACCACGAAAAAGAGGGAAAATCTGCTCTTGAGGTGGTAATGACTGTTCTTCATGCCGGAGGGAAGTTTAATAAAGATTCCTACAAAGTATCAGGCGGTTTGCACGGTGTAGGGGTTTCCTGTGTGAATGCCCTTGCATCTTACCTCAAAGCTGAAATTCACAGGGACAACAAAATATATTTCCAGGAATATGAAAGAGGAAAGCCGTTAGACCAAATTCAGGAATTGGGTGAAACGGATAAAACAGGAACGATAATTACTTTTAGGCCTGATGATGAGATATTTGTTGTCCAGGAGTTTAAATACGAGATTCTTGCATCCCGACTGCGTGAGCTTGCTTTTCTGAATAAAGGAATCCACCTGTCCCTTCTTGATAAGAGAGAAATTGAAGAAAACGGTAATGGAGGAGATTACAGGCAGGAAAGTTTTCATTCGGAAGAGGGCCTGAAGGAATTTGTTAACTTTCTCGATGCAACCAGGGATAAAATCATTGAAAATACTATTCATGTTGAGACCAATAAGAATGAGATTCCTGTTGAAATTGCCATGCAGTATAACAATTCTTTTGCTGAAAATGTACACTCATACGTAAATAACATTAATACCATAGAAGGAGGCACACACCTGGCAGGTTTCCGAAGGGGACTTACCCGTACGTTGAAAAATTATGCTGAAAAATCCGGCATGCTCTCAAAGTTGAAATTCAGCATTAGTGGAGATGATTTTCGTGAAGGCCTTACGGCTATTATTTCCGTGAAGGTACAGGAGCCTCAGTTTGAAGGTCAGACCAAAACAAAGCTGGGGAATTCTGAAATTAACGGAGCAGTCGATCAAGCTACCAGTGAATTGCTGGCTGATTACCTGGAAGAAAATCCTAAAGATGCTAAAATTATTGTTTCTAAGGTTATTACTGCTGCTCAGGCCAGGCATGCTGCCAAGAAAGCCAGGGAACTTGTTCAGCGGAAAAATGCTATGAATGGTTCCGGTTTGCCGGGTAAACTGGCTGATTGTTCAGACAAAGACCCCAGCAAAGGTGAGATTTTCCTTGTAGAGGGTGATTCTGCTGGAGGGACAGCCAAACAGGGAAGAGACAGAAAATTTCAGGCCATTCTTCCCCTGAAAGGAAAAATTCTTAATGTGGAAAAGGCTCTCAGAGCAAAGATATTTGAGAACGAGGAGATTAAAAATATCTTTATGGCGCTGGGTGTTTCTATTGGAACAGAAGAAGACAGCAAAGAACTTAATCTTGAAAAGCTTCGTTATCACAAAATTATAATCATGTGTGATGCGGATGTTGACGGAAGCCATATCGAAACCTTAATCATGACTTTCTTTTTCCGCTATATGCAGGAACTAATAAAGAGAGGATACATCTATATTGCTACCCCGCCTTTGTATCAGATAAGAAAAGGAAAGGATGCAAGATACTGCTGGAACGATGAAGAAAGAAAGCTGATTGTTGATGAACTGGGTAAGGGAAAAGAATCAAATGTTACCATTCAGAGGTATAAAGGTCTGGGAGAAATGAGTTCCCAGCAATTATGGGAAACTACAATGGATCCGGATTTCCGGAAACTGAGACAGGTAACCATTGAAAGTGCAGCTGAGGCGGATAGAATTTTTTCTATGCTTATGGGTGATGATGTTTTACCCCGAAGGGAGTTCATCCAAAAACACGCCAAATACGCAAACATCGACGCATAAAATTTTCCCGCCCAACGGCGGGATTTTTTTGTCTCCATAAAAAATTCATTTGTTGTGTAATAAATGGATTTTTTTTACTACCAATTGATAAAAAAACTGTTTTGGGGGAAGGAAGTAGTATAAAACGGCAGGAATTTTTGAGCCTTATATCCAAGCATCAGAATATGATCCGGAAGGTTGCTGCTATATATTACAAGAATAAGGCAGACCAGGAAGATGCTTTTCAGGAAATCGTTCTTAGCCTGTGGAAGGCTTACCCCACTTTTGAAGGGAGGTCAAAAATCAGTACATGGATTTACAGAGTGGCTTTAAATACTGTTCTGGCCGGATTCAGAAAAGTTTCCAACAAAGTGTATCATAATCGCTCTGATGCAGAATTATCCGAAGAAATTATGGAAGAAGGTAAAAAAGACCTTTCTGAAGAGATAAGTGTTCTTTATCAGGCTATTGAAGGACTTTCAAATATTGAAAAAGCTATTATCATGCTATATATGGAAGAGAAAAACTATGACGATATAGCAGACATTATGGGTATGACCAAGACGAATGTAGGAGTAAAAATTAACCGGATAAAGAAAAAATTGAGAAAATTATATAAACAGGTTGCTGATGGATATTGATAAACTGAAAGGTTCATGGAAAAAATACTCGTCCAGGTTATCCTCGGATGATATCAAGGATGAAAAGGACCTCGGTGAGATTCTGAAAAAAAGAAGCCAGCGGTCACTGAACCTCCTGCGAAGGAACTTTTTTATAGAAGCCGGGCTCAATATAATTATTGTGCCGGTTATTCTGCTTTTTCTTTTTAGTAGCGAATATCTTACGGGTATTTTAAAATTTCATTTGTCAGCTTTTATTGTACTGATCTTGGTTTTATTTATACTTTATCTCTATAAATCTTACAAAAAAATATATCAGTACGAGAATAATAATCTGGACCTTAAAGAAAAGTTGAAACAGCAGATATATCTTCTTGAAAAATTTATAAAAGATTATTTCTGGTTTTTGTACGTTGCCTATTTTCTGGGTTTGATTATTGGGTTGTCGTTTGATATCCCTGAAAATTCAACTGATTTTCTCATAAGAGCAGGAGTAGGACTTGGAATAGGTGTAGCTGCATTTTTTATCATATTAAGGCCTTTAGCCAAACTCTATGTAAGAAAGCTCTACAGCAACCATTTAAATTCATTGAGGAGTTGCCTGTCAGAATTGGAAGATAGTAATACAGAAAAAGAGGAAACAAAATGATTCAGGTAGAAAATTTAACTAAGAGGTTTAAGCTTAACAAACAGCAAAAGAAGAAGATGGGTTCAGGGGAAGACTGGATATCGGCTGTAAATAATATAAGTTTCACTTGTGAGCCGGGAAAAGTATTTTCGTTACTGGGACCGAACGGAGCAGGTAAAACTACCACATTGAGAATAATCGCAACAATACTTCAGCCTACCAGTGGATCGGTTAAAGTAAATGGACATGATTGCATTCAGGAGGGAAGAAAAGTTCGCAGTTCAATAGGATTTTTAACCGGCAGTACAGGTTTATATGACAGACTTACACCCGGGGAACTGATTTCTTACTTTGGAAAGCTGAATGCTATGGAGGAAGAAGAATTGGAATCCAGGAAACATGAACTCTTTTCAACCCTTGATATTCATAAGTTTTCAGGAAAAAGAATCGGTGAACTTTCCTCTGGTATGAAACAAAAGGTTTCTATTGCCAGAACCATGATACACAACCCGAAAGTAGTCATTTTCGATGAACCGACAGCCGGACTGGATGTCATTACAGCCGAAAGTATAATAGAACTAATAAAACAATGTAAAGCGGATAATAAAACAGTAATTTTTTCTTCACATATTATGAGCGAGGTGGATTTGTTGTGTGACGACCTTGCTATTATTCATGATGGAGAGATTTTATATAACGATACCATGGAAAAATTCCGTTCGGATATGCAGAGTGAAAGTTTGACAGAAGAATTTATCAGGATTGTTAATGAGAGTAAAAATTAGCACAATGAAGAACATTTTTTATATCGCCCGTAAAGAATTTATTGATACGATAAGAGATAAAAGGACGCTGATAGTCATGATTATTGTCCCTTTACTGCTTTTTCCTGTTGTTTTTACATTCCTGGGCAATATTCAGAAAAGTTCCATGGAAGAAGCCTATGAAAGGAAACTGAAGATTGGTATTGTCTCAGAATCTGCAGACCCGGCATTTTCTGATTATATTTCAATGAACGAAAATGCTGAATTGATCAACCTGTCTCCAGGAAACAATTTTGGGAACATTATTAAAAACGACAGTCTGGATGCTGTTCTCCAGGTTACGGGTGATATGTCAGCTCAAATGAAGGATCTGAGGACCGTGAAGATTGATTTCTACTTTGCATCAACACATGAAGCTGTGCAAGAGAGGGTAACTAATGTAATAGAAAAGTGGGAGAGGGAAGTAATTGATCAACGACTAACAAAGCTGGAAATCGACAAACAGGTAATTGATCCGGTCAATTTAAATAATGTTGATGTTGCAACTGTGCAGGAAAAGCTTGGTAAATATGCAGGCGGACTTATTCCTTATGTGTTTATCATTTTTTGTTTCATGGGAGCTATGTATCCGGCAATTGATTTATTCACAGGAGAGAAAGAGAGAGGGACAATTGAAACTATTCTTACTACCCCTGTCAACCGGATTGAGATTCTTACCGGGAAAATGATTGTTGTGGTAACTACCGGCATTATTTCGGCTTTACTGGCCATAGTGGGTTTGTTCCTGGGGTTGAATTTTGCAGATACCCTCCCAACACAGGTCGTTGAGGTAGCAGGAGATATATTGCAGGTTGAGTTCATTCTCCTATTATTGACCATGTTGTTACCGTTGACTATCTTTTTTGCCGGGATTTTAATTCCTGTTTCTATTTATGCCAAATCTTTTAAAGAAGCCCAATCTATTATAACTCCAATCAATATATTGGTTATTGTTCCAGCTATTATTGGTATGCTGCCTGGTGTGGAGCTTAGTTTACAAACTGCACCCATACCTGTGGTGAATATAGCCCTGGCCACTAAAGATATTGTTTCCGGAACCATTCATTACGGATATTTATCTATTGTCTACGGTTCATTGATTATTATTGCGATTGCATCGGTTCTGTTTTCAGTTAAATATTTTGCCAAAGAGAGTAACATTTTAAGGATTTAGGATCTCTGGGGTTAAATATTTTTTTTGCCTGCGCAGGTGCATTATCCTGTGCAGGTTTTTTGTTTATATTTTGTATTCATTAACTCATCTTTGTTTTAATTATATGCTATTGTTTGACCGCTTTAACTAAAAGGAAGAAGGTTGATTCATAGGGAATTCTCATTTTACCAGGCATAAAATCCCTGTTTGCATGGTTAGTTGATTTTTCCTTTTAATTTTGCAAAATCATTAGGGGAAAACGGAACTTTATTAAGCTTTAACCGTTTATCATTTGAAACAGGATTTTATTTTTTAATTATGAGCAATACACAACTTATTTTAAATAAAGAGCAACTGACAAAGGAAGATATTGTTTATTTATTGCAATCCCAGGGGAAAGAAAAGCAGGAGCTTTTTGAGGCAAGTAATCGAATGAAAGCAAAATATGTTGGGAAAAAAGTTTACTACCGTGGACTGGTTGAGTTCTCCAATATCTGTAGTAAAAATTGTTATTATTGTGGAATACGCAAAGCCAATCAAACCACCCAACGATATAATCTCACTGATGAAGAAATTCTGGATGCGGTGCGTTTTTCACATGAAAACCGTTATGGCTCTGTAGTTTTGCAATCCGGTGAAGTTGCTTCGCCGGCTTTCACCAAACGGATTACCCATTTGTTAAAAGAGATAAAACGTCTGTCAAACAATGAGTTAGGTGTTACACTCTCGTTAGGAGAACAAACTGAGGAAGTTTACCGAGAATGGTTTGAAAACGGGGCAGACCGGTATTTGTTGAGGATTGAAGCATCTAACCGTGAATTATATCATAAAATTCACCCCAACGATAAAAAGCATGATTACGAAAGAAGGCTGGAATGCTTGCGTACACTTCAGAAGGTAGGCTATCAGACAGGAACAGGAGTTATGATAGGATTGCCCTTTCAGGATTATCACGATTTGGCTGACGATATTCTTTTTATGCGTGAAATGGATATTGACATGGTAGGTATGGGGCCCTATGTGGAGCATCATGATACACCTATATATAAATACCGGGATTTACTGATGCCCGAGGATGCGAGATTTCAGCTCACATTGAAAATGATAGCCATTCTCAGAATTATAATGAAAGATATCAACATTGCAGCAGCAACTGCCCTTCAAGCCATCGATCCCCTGGGAAGAGAAAAAGCCATCAAAGTGGGAGCCAATGTGATAATGCCCAATGTAACGCCCGGAATGTACCGGAATAGTTATAAACTTTATGAGAATAAGCCCTGCACTGATGAGGAGGCCTCAGACTGTACAAATTGCCTGGAAGTAAGAATCAGTCTAACCGGTGATGAAATCGCCTATGGCGAGAAAGGAGACCCGATACACTACTACAAAAGACGAAAGTTGGTTTGATTTTTTGTGATGCCGGAAAATAGCTTGGGTATTAAATATTTGATGGTAGAATTTAAAGATACTTGATACCAGATGCCAGATGTCTGTCAGCTAACGATTGAAGTTTAAAGTTTAATGTTGCGTGTTGAGAGTTCCTGATTTCGGATTTCTTGCGATCTTTGAATCTTTTTTTCTTAATGGCAAATATCAGTTTGTTCAAACATTCAACAATGATGCAATGAAAAGTTATACGCGCAATTATCCCTTCTGAAAGCTGGATTTGAGGCTATCCTGGCAGAACACCGATATGAGACCTTTAACTCAGATTTTTATCCCTGGTTTATCCATCTTATCCGTATTCTATCCATTCATGGATTCTTAGCTATTCAATTAAACATCTCCTTCCTTCATATATCTTTCAGCTTCCTGGTCTGCTTTACGAAGTGGTTCTGGTATTCTATACTCTGTAGCGCAATTTAAAACAATGTTATTTGCTTCTTTAATTCCGATTTTATGCCCGGGTGAAACGAAAACCGGATTGGTTTCGTCCCTTGTTCTTAAAACCGTTCCTATGTTTTTTCCATTTTCATCTTTCAAATCGCTTTTGGCTCCTTTGTAATTATCGGGTTCTTTATATTCTCCATAAAACCAGTTTTTGGCGCAGCCAATAGATGGTTTGTCAATGAGCAGGCCCATGTGGGAAGCAAGACCAAAGCCCCTGGGATGTGCTATACCCTGGCCATCGAATAGATAGACGTCCACATTTTCTTTAACCTTTTTTATGGTTTCCAGAATCAGGTCGCCTTCACGATAGCTTAAAAGTCCGGGAATGTATGGATAACCGATTATGTCCAGTTCTGTATAAGACTTCAGGTATTCCATCTCCGGGTATTTAAATAATGAGACAGCACAAAAACCTGTTGGCGGCTTTTTGAAAAAGGCTACATCCACACCTGCGACAATTTTGATGTTTTCAGGCCCACCTGTGAGTACTAATTTTTTAGCCAGTTCTATTTGTTGCTCTCTGGCTTTTTTGGGTGTTATATGACTTAAAAATTGCATTATGCTTTCTGTGTTTTTTATATGAAAACACTCAGAAGTCTATCATGTTCAATAACTGATAAAAAGATTTGTGTGCAAAAGACTCTGAAATTCAAAGGTTAAGTTAATCCCATTTTCATATTAAAGTTGCTGGAGGGTTGAATTTGTTCGGAGTTTTTCAGCTTCCTGATAATGGAATGTAAACGGTTGTCTGAGGGTTTTTCATAGCTGACATCAATTAAAAACCTTCCGTAACCCAATTCTCTTAACATATCTTTGTATTGAGTTTGAGCTACCGGCGCTTTGGGTATTACAACTGTTAAGCCATTTTTCCGGGTTTTTATGAATTCATAATCTTTATCATCCCTGATAATATTTTTCTCTGTTTG
Organism: uncultured Bacteroidales bacterium; assembly: GCA_964585385.1. Lineage (GTDB taxonomy): Bacteria > Bacteroidota > Bacteroidia > Bacteroidales > UBA12077 > JAGXLC01. The sequence continues at coordinate 23,050 of CAZPDP010000004.1, read as the reverse complement.
CACAGGCATTCTGGAATAAAATAATTCGGGGTAATAATATACAGGAACAATACCTTTTTTATCGCTTATGGATTCAAGATTTTCTTGATCATTTTCTAGGGGATAGGTAAACAGTTTTATATTTTCTTCCCGCAGATGCCGGATGGCAGCATCATTGAATGTGTAGACGTTTTCATTAGTTGCAATGGTTGATTTTTTGGGGATGATAAGTTTTTGAGATAAATGACTAACTATGAAATTATAATATCCCTGCTGATTAAATTTATAAAACAGGGATTTATAGAACTTAATTTTGTTTTCAGGGATGAATTTAGGGAGTTCGAAAAAGATTTTACTAGCGTTTTTTTGCATTAGGAAAGAGGAAACGTCCAGCTTATTCCATTCATTTTCCGGAAGGTTGATGATAAGATTGTCAATTTCCTGAAAAGGAACTTTTTTTAACCATTTTATACTGTCAATCCTCAGGAAAATTTGTTCTTTATCAAGTTTGCCTGGTTTAACCAGGTTTTTGAATATGTGCTTCTGTTGAATGTCAACCATTTTATCCTGTAAAGTTTTCCCTTTTTGCGGAAATTTGCCGGGAAACTTTTTTTGTCTGAGGTTGGCCAGGTAGACCTCATCACCCTTGTTTATTTTATGATTTTGAGCTTTTACCCATATGGTGCTTTCATCCTTTGCTTCAAAATCTTTTAGTTTGATTGCCTGGCGATTCTTGCCTTTAGGAGAACGAATCCATATTCTGTTGCCCTGCTGAAGTTTTTCGCGTGAAGTAAATGTGAAACCTTCAGAATCAGCTTCCTTAACAGCTCCAAGAAATATTCCCGTGTTTGGGCTCTCTGTAATGGCTTCACCGACATCCTGCCCAAAGTAATAAGATGTTTTTTCCCGGCCCATGTCATATTTTAGCAGCTGTTTGGCATCTTCCAGTTTATCCGGGTTGTCGAGAGCCATTCTGTATGCTTTGGCCACCTCGTAAACATATTCCGCTGGTTTAAGTCTTCCTTCAATCTTTAAAGAAGCTACTCCAAGGTTAATGATTTCAGGAATATAGTCGATGAGTTCATTGTCTTTAAGACTGAAAATATATTTTTTATCAGAGCCGTCATAGTAAAGCCTGCGGCAAGGTTGCATGCAATTTCCACGGTTTGCACTCATTCCACCAAGGTAGCTGCTGAAAAGGCACATCCCTGAAAATGAGTAGCAAAGGGCGCCATGACCAAAAACTTCCGTTTCCACATTTGACTTATCCCGGATGGCCTGGATTTCTTTTTGTGTAAGTTCCCGCGCAAAAATTACGCGCTCAAAACCAAGTTTTTCAGAATAAGTTCCTCCCAGGGAATTATGATTTCCCATTTGGGTGCTTGCATGAATTTTTAAATTGGTGAAATAGTTCTTAATCAGGTGATAAGCTCCCCAGTCCTGTATGATTAACGCAGATATACTGGTTTGAGTGAGGGCGTACAGCGTATCAATAAGTTCCGGGAGTTCTTTATTTTTGACTACTGTGTTAAGAGTAAGATATACCTTAATGTTTTTCTTCTTGGCCTCTAAAAGTAAAGCCTGTAACTGGCTAAGCGTGAAATTATCAGCCCTTTCTCGGGCGTTGAATTTACGCAAACCAAGGTAGACAGCATCTGCGCCTCCTTCCGCTGCAGCATAGAAGGCTTCTGTATTTCCTGCAGGAAGTAATAATTCGGGTTTATGTTGTTTTTGATTCATGCTCATGCAAAAGTAATACAGATTCGTGAAAGTAAAAAG
>CAZPDP010000004.1:0-21192 GCA_964585385.1 uncultured Bacteroidales bacterium | reverse complement strand
AAAAGGAGATATTGCTTATTGAAGAGGGTAACCACAATAACTTACCCCGGTTGAAAGTATATAAGGACAGATTGAGGAAGTTTTACTTTAAGAATTAATAGAAATTTATTTTTCCAATTCCTGACGAATGCCTGAAATGAAACGGTATGGTGTCCTCACACTAAAAAGGTTGACGACCCAGGCAGGTATCTTACCCCCGGGATTCACCCATCCGGTTACCTGGACTCTTGTTTTACCCGGTGTATTGGAAGGTCTGATTTCCCATTCTTCATGAAAGTCTTTTATCTGCACAAGCCCTTCATTTTTTTTAATATAACCGGATAGATTGTTGGATTCCAGAAATATGGTATTATCTTTTTTCCTGACCTTCATATCCATAACCATCTCCCGGTTGGTCAAGGGCCAGGGCATGTCAAAACGCATATAGTTTATGTAACGCTGGTCATTTTCATGATTTAAGGAAGCAAGTGAATCCACCAGCTCCATGTATTTCAAATTTTCCCTGAAATCAACAGCTTGGTTGTATACTTTCTCAGGGGTCGCCTTGATTTCAGTAATGACTTTATACATGTATATGTGAGTCTCTACACGCTCTTTAGTATATACTTTTATGCCGTTTTTTTCCTTTCGGAGCCTCCAGTCATCTTCTGCATATACATTACCTGCAATCATTAATAAGGTTAATATCAAAGATATTCTTATATAAATACGCATGATGAAATGTTTTTCTTTAAACATCAAATCACGGCATTCAGTTCACTAAACTGTTTTATATCTCAAAATCCCTGTTAATTGTTTGTTCCAGTGATATAAATGTTTCTGTACGGGATACCCCGTTTATATTCTGAATAGTATTTACCAGAATATCCATCAGGTGTTGGTTGCTTTCACAGTACATTTTCAACAGCAATGCATATTCGCCGGTAGTGTAATGACATTCCACAATCTCCGGAATGTCCTGAAAAGCTTTAACCACATTTTTATACATGTGAGCCTGATCCAGGTAAACACCAACAAATACACAAAGGTCGTAACCGACACTTTGAGGTCTGACTTTGAATTTAGAGCCTTCAACAACTCCCTTTTCTTCCAGTTTGCGAATGCGCTGGTGAATGGCTGCACCTGATATACCACATTCCCTGGCTATTTCCAGAAAAGGCTTTCGCGCATCATGTATCAGATAAGATAGAATTTTCCTGTCTGTGTTATCGATTTTAATCTTTTTGTCCATTTTATTTTGAATTTGTTATTAAATTAGCATAAAAATATAAATAGTTAACATAAATTCAAATTTTAATTAATTATTTTAATATAAGTGCCTTTAAATATTATGATTTGTAAATAATATTCAGTAAAAGTAAGCAAGAGTCACCTTTTTGATGTTTTGCCTGTTTTTATATTATTTCAATTAAGATTCTTATATTCGCATATATTCTGATAAACCCAGTATTGTTAATTTTTTATTTCTCTTTTATTTCGATGATAAAGTAGTTGTTGAATCACTAATTTTTAAATTATGAAAAAATTGCTTGTATTATTAATGTGTCTTGCGTCTTTACCCTCAATTATCGCACAAGATAAGGGTTTGTCCTCTGTAAGCCTTACTTTTGGAGCAGGTTCTTCTCTTCATGGTAGTGGAGATATGATTACACTGGCTCTGGAGAATGGGCTGCAATACAGGTTAAATGAGAGTTTTAGCGCTGCAGTTGACCTGCATTATGGGAAAAGTGATTTTGGGGTATACGTTAGCTCATCATTCGTTCAGGGGAACCTAAATGTTCTGTGGTCTCCTTTTTCTCAGTTAAAAAAGCATGATGTAAAGCTGGGTTTCGGATTCTCTTATATGAATGTTTCAGATTTTTATGAAGCTTCTGATGAATGGATAGATGGTTATATCGACAGGAACAATTACGCTTTTGATAAAAGGAACAGTTTCGGTTACAATATTATACTTAGGTATGATTATCTCTTAACTGAGAAATACCTGTTGGGCTTGAAGCTCTTTACCCAGAACTATTTTAACGGAGATATATCGACAGGCGGATTACTTAGATTTGGGATAAGGCTATAGGTTTATATCTAAACTTACTATAGAACGTTCATTATTAAATCTTTGTGAATAATGACTCATCTTGCGGACCACCGGAGAAGGGCAAGTACCCGGTTATGCAGTTTTTCCTTCTTTATAGCAGTTGGTACAAAGATTTTTACTGAATGGTTCATGAAAACAACCCCACTTTGGGAACCCAACCATTCAATTGCCGCACAAAAGCTGATTTTACAGGCAAGGTGCTCGATGCCAATGGTAAACCGGTAAAAGACGCAATAATCCATTACATGCCTTATCATTTTGAAAACAGAAACCATGTAGATTCTATCATTCCCAGATGTCCTGTAATTAAGACTAATGACTAAGGAGCATTTACAGGTAAACTCTATTCCAGCAAATGGTAGGGGGAACTATCGAATTTATTATCAGCAAGGGCTTCTGAAAAACAGAGCCAGGTATATTCTTACAACTACCAGAAAATGGGGTAGGCCATTGGAAAAAGCCGAGTTTCAGCTGCTTGTTCCATCAAATATTTGTATAGATTCATGCTCTTATGAACCTGACTCTATTGAGGTGAAAGACAAAAACAGGCTCTGTTGGTGGGAAAAGACCCATTTTATGCCGGACAGAGATTTTGTTATAATCTTTTCTAAAGACTGAGAACAACTGTGCCGGTTGTCTATTTAGACCTTTTCAGTGATTAATTTTTTTCCTTTATCCAGCGCTGCCTGTAATTTTTCTGGTTTTTTGCCTCCTGCTGTGGCAAAGAAAGGCTGTCCACCTCCTCCGCCTTGAATTTCTTTAGCAGCTTCACTGATAATTTCTCCGGCATTCAGATTTTTGTCTTTTACCAGGTTTTCGGATATCATAAGAGACAGGTTGGCTTTGCCTTTGATGCTGGCTCCAAGGAAAAGAATAAGGTTATCCACCTCGTTTTTCAGTTGGAAGGCCATATCTTTCATTGCACCAGCTGATTCAATTTCTATTACATCTGAAATGAAATTGATCCCGTTAATTTTTTCAGTTTTGTTCAGCAAATCAGCCTTAACATTTTTAACCTGGTCTTTTTGTAGATGTTCTATATCTTTATTTAGTTTAGCATTTTCCTGTATAAGTTTTTCTACATTTTTTTTCGGATCGCTTGGATTATTGAGCAGGTTGCTTATTTCTTCCAGTCTATTGAGGTTTGCCCGGATATATTGTTCAGCCTTGTCTGCTGTGACGGCTTCAATTCTCCTTATACCTGCTGATATGGCTGTTTCTGCCGTAATCTTGAAAAAACCTATTTGACCGGTTGCTTCCACATGGGTTCCGCCGCAAAGTTCTACTGTATCGCCAAACTTAATAACTCTGACCAGGTCGCTGTACTTTTCTCCGAAGAGCGCAGTTGCACCCATCGCTTTGGCCTCTTTCACGGGCACCTCGCGTTTTTCTTCCCTGGAGTGATTTCTTCGTATGAGATAGTTTACAATTTTCTCTATCTTTTCCAGCTCCTCTTTGGTTGGTTTCTGGAAATGGGAATAGTCAAACCTAAGATAATCAGGGTGTACCAGGGAACCTTTCTGTTCTACATGTTCACCAAGAATTTCACGTAATGCATGATGCAACAGGTGGGTAGCTGTGTGGTTGTTGGCAGCATTCCTTCTTTTAGCGCTATCCACAACAGCTCTGAAAGAAGCTGAAGGATCGCTGGGGAGCTTAGTGGCATAATGGACCGAAACATTATTCTCCTTTTTTGTGTCGATGATGTTTATTTTTTCACCATTTCCCACAATGTACCCTGTATCACCTACCTGTCCCCCCGATTCGGCATAGAAGGGTGTAAAGTTGAAGATTAACTGATACAGTTCTTTTCCTTTTGATTTGATTTTCCTGTATTGGGTAATCTTTACATCCGTTTCCAGGTAATCGTAACCGATAAATTCTTCGTCATTATCTTCATGCAACTTAATCCAATCGCCTGTTTCAATTTTTGTTGCGCTGCGAGAGCGGGATTTTTGTTTTTCCAGCTCCTGGTTGAATTCTTTTCGGTTTACTACCAGGTCATGCTCTTTGAGAATTAGTTCCGTCAGGTCAAGAGGAAATCCGTACGTATCGTAGAGTTCAAAGGCTGTTTTGCCATCCACAACTTTCAGGTTTTCCTTCAGGGTTCTTTCAATAACCTGGTCAAGCATTTTAATGCCCACATCCAGGGTTTTAAGAAATGCTTGTTCTTCTTCTTTTATAACCTTTTCAATCAGTTCCTGCTGATCTTGCAGTTCAGGAAAGGCCTCGCCCATTACTTCAATCAAGGTGGGGACAAGCCTGTAAATTACCGGTTCTTTTTGTTCCAGGTAGGTATATCCGTATCGAACCGCTCTTCTTAGAATCCGGCGAATTACATAGCCGGCTTTATTATTGGAAGGCAGTTGTCCGTCGGCAACAGAAAAGGAGATAGCTCTTAGATGATCGGCAATCACCCTCATGGCGATATCTGTTTTATCATTGTCTCCGTATTTTTTGCCGGAAATGTTTGAAATCTCTGCAATAATTTTCTGGAAGATGTCGGTTTCATAGCTTGACATCTTGTTTTGCATCACCATGCAGAGTCTTTCAAATCCCATACCTGTATCAACATGTTTTTGTGGCAGCATTTGCAGTGATCCATCTGCTTTCCTGTTGAACTGAATAAATACCAGGTTCCATATTTCAATCACTTCCGGGTGATCTTTATTCACCAGTTTGCTACCGTCTTTTTTCTTTCGGTCCTCATCGCTGCGCATATCTATATGAATTTCGGAGCAGGGACCACAGGGGCCTGTATCGCCCATTTCCCAGAAATTGTCTTTTTTATCGCCTGTTAATATCCGCTCTTCAGGGAGATGGCGCTTCCAGTGTTTAAGGGCTTCTGTGTCCTTTTCTATACCGTCCGTTTCATCCCCTTCAAAAATGGTTGCGTAAAGTCGGTCTGCAGAAATGCCCAGTTTGTCAACAAGGAATTCCCATGCAAAAGCAATGGCTTCTTTCTTAAAATAATCGCCAAAAGACCAGTTTCCCAGCATTTCAAACATGGTATGGTGATAAGTGTCGTGCCCCACTTCTTCCAGGTCATTATGCTTACCGGATACCCGCATGCATTTCTGAGTATCGGCAACTCTTTTATTTTGTGGTTTCTGATTACCGAGAAATATATCTTTAAATTGATTCATGCCTGCGTTGATAAACATCAGTGTTGGATCATCCTTAACTACCATGGGTGCTGATGGTACAATCGCATGTGATTTATCTCTGAAAAAATCCAAAAAAGCCTTCCTAATTTTTTTCGACTCCATAAATCATTATTTTAAAATTCTTTAAATATTGTCAACTAATTTAATCCTAAAGTGTTTTTTTTATACAAATATTTTGTAAAATTAATTAAATCATTTAGATTTGTCTACATATAGGCGATTTTTGCCCTATACCATCAAATCGTGAATAAATTATGGCAAAAATAAAATATCGTTTTGATCCCGATACATTAACATACCGAAAAATTAACAACACTCCCCGGAAAAGAATTATTCGGGCTTTTTCATTTCTGGTAATTACGGTTTTCAGTGCAATTTTATTTCGGGTACTTTTTACTTCTTATTTTGATACCCCAAAAGAAATAGAGTTGAAGAGGGAGAGAGACCAATTGGTTTGGCAATTTGAATTACTAGAAAACCGTTTGGAAAATATTAACGATAAGCTGGTACATATTCAGCAAAGAGACGACCATATGTATCGCCCTATTTTTGAACTGGATCCTATCCCCTCTTCTGTTAGAGAAGCTGGTGTCGGTGGTGTTGACCGGTATAATCATCTGGAGAAATTTTCCAGTTCTGACTTACTTATAAATACAACCCAAAAGCTGGATAAGATAACTAAGAAAGTCTATTTGCAGTCAAAATCCTTTGATTCGGTTGCAAAACTTGCTAAAAACAAGGAAGAGATGATTAACTGCATACCCGCTATCCAGCCGATTGCTATCAATGATTTCCGTAGGATAAGCGATTATTATGGATCGCGAAGAGACCCTTTTAACGGTCAGCTTCGTATGCATTACGGAATGGATTTTACAGGTCCTGTTGGCACTGATATTTATGCAACCGGAAATGGTAAAGTTATCAAAGCAGAATACAATAATTATGGATATGGAAAAGAGGTTATCATAGATCATGGTTTTGGGTATAAAACAATTTATGCTCATTTACGTAAAATAAATGTTGAAGTAGGTCAGCAAGTAAAACGTGGTCAGGTTATTGGAACTTTAGGAAATACAGGACGTTCTACTGGCCCCCACCTCCATTATGAGGTGAGAAAACACAACAGACCGGTAAATCCGATCAATTATTACTTTAACGATATTACAGGTGACGAATATGAAAAAATGATTGCTACTGTTGCTAAATCAAGAAATCCAATGGATTAATGCCAAGGTACAAGTATAAATATAACCCAAAGACTGTAAAATATGAAAAGGTTGAGTTAAACTGGAAGGATAAATTCTTCAGGTTTTTAACCTATTTCTTGGCTACTCTTGTGATTGCTGTGATTTACAATCTGGTGTTTAGCATTTTCTTTGATACTCCCAAAGAAAAAGGATTGAAAAGAGAGAACAGGCAGCTTCAGCTTCAGTATGAAATCCTGAACAAACGATTTTCTCTGGTGGAGAAGACACTTGACGATCTTCAGCAGAGAGACAATAGCATTTACCGGGTGATTTTTGAAACAGATCCCATACCCCATTCAGTAAGGGAAGCAGGTTTTGGCGGCTCGGAACGATATGAAAAATTGAAAGGGTATGACAATTCAAAAATTGTTGTTGAAACAACCAAAAGACTGGATAAATTATCCAAACAGCTTTATGTTCAGTCGAAATCATACGACGAAATTGTAGATTTGGCAAAGAATAAAGCTGATATGCTGGCTTCTATACCTGCCATAATGCCTGTTTCCAACAAAGATCTTACCCGTACCGCTTCTGGTTTTGGATGGCGTATTCATCCCATTTACAAAATAAAGAAGATGCATGAAGGAATGGACTTTACTGCTCCTACCGGGACAGAAATCTACGCTACTGGCGATGGAGTGGTTGAAGTCGCAAGAAATTCATTGAGAGGCTACGGGAAAAGAATAGTTATTAATCATGGGTATGGTTATAAAACACGTTATGCACATCTCCAGTCTTTTGACGTAAGAAGGGGCCAAAAAGTAAAACGGGGCGATGTTATAGGATATGTTGGTTCCTCAGGTCTTTCCACAGCCCCACACCTCCATTATGAAGTTGAAAAAGACGGGAAGAAAGTTAACCCGGTACATTACTACTTTAACGATCTTACTCCGGAACAGTATGAGAAGATGATATTTATTTCCAGCAATAGTGGACAATCCTTTGACTAAATATGAAGAAGTATTTTATGAGTGTATTAACACGCCAAATATTATCGATGCTTCTTATATTTATCTCCTCTCAATTCCTTTTTGCTGGTTATCCGCCCCAAGACTCTGTTGGTTTAGATGATACTGTTAAGATAAACGACACTATTACAGTGATTGGTGTGGGTGATATTATGATGGGTACCAATTTCCCATCTGATAAGTATTTACATCCAAAGGGCTGTTCAGTTTTTTTTAGTAAAATTAGCAATGTTTTGACTGAAGCAGATATCACTACCGGTAACCTGGAAGGTTGCCTCTCTGATACAGCAAAACTGGTAAAAAGATGTAAAGATACCACTAATTGCTATGCATTCAGGATGCCCCGGAATTATGCAAAGTGCCTGAAAGATAACGGATTCGATTTTCTCAGCATAGCTAACAATCACTCCCATGATTTTGGTATGGAGGGCATTCAAAATACTACTTCAATCCTGGATAGCATGAATATTTATTATGCAGGAACCCCCCGGTATGCATATTCATTATTTGAAAAGGATGGGGTGGTATTTGGTTTCACTGCTTTTTCTCCCAACAAAGGAACCAGCAGCATAACTGAATACGACAAGATAAGCGCTATAATCAGAGAGATGAATGATACCAGCGATGTGATTATTGTTTCTTTTCATGGGGGCGCTGAAGGTAAAGAACATACAAAGGTGACAAGAAAGACGGAGTTTTATTACGGTGAAGACCGCGGCAATGTCTATAAATTTGCTCGTCATGTGGTGGATGCAGGTGCCGATATTGTTTTTGGGCACGGCCCCCATGTCTCAAGAGCAATTGAAATATATAACAATCGCTTAATTTGTTACAGCCTGGGCAATTTTATTACATACGGCCGGTTCAACCTTGATGGACCCAACGGAATTGCCCCGATTGTTAAGGCCTATCTCTCTGAAAAAGGAGAATTTCTTAGTGGTGAAATTATCCCTGTAAGACAATATTACAGTGGAAAAGTGGTAGTTGATCCCTTGAAAAGAGCGGTAAACGAAATAATAAGGCTCACCACCCAGGATTTTCCTGATGCTGATGTTACAATAACTAAACAAGGTCTTATTAAAAAAAGGAATTGATATCCATGCCTTATAAAGAAAAAAAAGTTGAAAAATTGTACTACAGTATTGGCGAAGTTGCTGATATGTTTGGCGTTAATACTTCTCTCATTCGTTACTGGGAAAAGGAGTTTGATATCATCAAACCCAAGAAGAATAAAAAAGGAAACCGGTATTTTACCAAAGAGGATATTGAAAATTTCCACATTATTTACTACCTGGTGAAGGATTTAGGTATGACACTTAAAGGAGCAAAGAAGAAATTGAGTGAAAACAGGGAGGGTACTATCTACAATTTCAAAATCGTGGAATCATTGAAGAGTATCCGCTCCATGTTACTTGATGTAAGAGAAAAGCTGGATGAAATCTCCTGACCGGTTTAACAAATCCCTGAATTTTGTTGTTAGAAAAAGGAGTAGAATCAAAATTGTCGTATTATGATTATAAAAGAATTGGTTGATTTTCTTAATGAGTCAATTCCCCCGGCATTGCAGGATGACTACGACAATGCGGGGCTTTTAACAGGTAATTTGTCCGATGAACTAAGAGGTGTGCTCGTTTCGGTAGATGTAACCGAAGCTGTAATAGATGAAGCCTTAAGTAAAAATGCAAATTTTATTCTTTCTCACCATCCATTGATTTTTAAAGGATTGAAAAGCCTTACCGGTAAAGATCATGTAGAAAGAAGTGTGATTAAGGCCATTCAGAACAATGTGGCTATATTTTCTGCTCATACCAACCTGGATAACCGATATAACGGAGTGAATTTTAAGATAGCAGAAAAACTGGGTTTGAAAAATGTCCGTATACTTCAGCCCAGAAAAAATGCTCTCGTTAAGTTAGCTTTTTTTGTTCCCCACGAGCAGGCTAACCGGGTCAGGGAGGCTGTATTTGAAGCAGGGGCAGGTCAAATAGGAGATTACGATTCGTGTAGTTACAACCTGGAGGGAAAAGGTTCTTTCAGGCCGGGAGATGAGGCAAACCCCTATGTCGGAGAGAAAGGAGAGCTGCATTTTGAAGAAGAAACCCGTGTGGAAACTATTTTTCCTTCTTACAAGACTAATGCCGTGGTGAAAGCTATGATAGAGGCCCATCCTTATGAAGAGGTGGCTTATGATTTATATCCTCTAATGAATGAGGACAAGGAATCTGGTTCCGGCACTATTGGCACACTTAAAAATCCAATGAATGAAAAAGATTTCCTGAAATTATTGAAAGAGGTATTTAGTACTGAATGTATACGTCATACTCAACTACTCAATAAGGAGATAAGGGAAGTAGCTATTTGTGGAGGCAGTGGAAGTTTTTTGCTTAATGATGCAATAAAGAGCGGAGCCAATGCGTTTGTAACGGCTGATGTGAAATATCACGAATTTTTTAATGCGGATGAAAAATTAGTATTAGCCGATATCGGACATTATGAGAGCGAAAAAGTAACGAAAGAAATTTTTTATGAGTTACTTACAGAAAAATTTCATAATTTTGCGACCCATTTATCAGAAATTAATACAAATCCAATAAATTATTACTAGTATGGTTGCTACAAAAAATAAAAAATCAGAAACAACTGAATATTCCATTGAAGATAAATTGAAAGCGCTTTACGAACTGCAAACAGTTGATTCATCAATAGATAATATTAAAAGACTCAGGGGAGAATTGCCTCTTGAGGTTCAGGATCTGGAGGATGAAATTGCAGGATTAGAGACCAGGCTTAAGAACTTTGAGAAAGAAGTGGAAGAAATGGAAGAAGCCATTTCGAACAAGAAAAATGAGATAAAAGAATCAGAATCCCTGATAGAAAAATATAAGAAGCAACAGAATAACGTGCGAAACAACAGGGAATATGAATCTCTCTCCAAAGAGATAGAATACCAGAGCCTGGAAATAGAATTGCGGGAAAAACATATAAAGGAGCACAAAGAGAAGATTGAACAGCGTAAGCAGGACATAGAGGAATCCAAAAAAGAATTGGATGAGCGAAATGATGACCTGAAAAATAAAAAAGATGAACTGGATTCTATTATAGCTGAAACGAAAAAAGACGAGGAGAACCTCAAAAATAGATCCGAAAAAATAAAAGAAATTATTGAGCCCCGCCTTGTGAATGCTTATACACGTATCAGGGAAAATGCCCGCAACGGTCTTGCAGTTGTAACCGTGGAAAGAGATGCTTGCGGCGGCTGTTTTAATAAGATTCCACCCCAGCGGCAATTGGATATTCGCTCAAGAAAGAAAATTATTGTTTGCGAATATTGTGGAAGAATTCTGGTTGACCCCGAAATGGCAGAGGAAATCTCAGAAAAGACAAACAAGAAGAAATAATATAATTTACTCACAAAAAAAACCGGTTTACCTGTGTAAGCCGGTTTTTTTTGTGATGACTTTTTTAATATTACCTCCTAAGTTGAGCGGTTTCCCGATTTTTATCGGGATAGTGAAAAAACGCTTTACTTATCCGGCAGTTGCTGGACGACTTAGAAATTGTCGGTTTTTCAACGAATGGGTAGCCTGTAACGTACACGGAGTGTCGGGAAGGTGAAAACCTTACAATTTTTTTGTCCCCGACACTTCGTGTACGGGGCAGGCAGTGAGCGAAAATCGCTCAATTTGGGTACCTGTTTGGTGTATGTTTATTTTCAGACTCTATTTTGCAACTTTAACCTTGTAGTTCACACTGAATTTGCCTTTAGCAATGGCATTCAGTTTTCCTTTCAAAAGCCTTTTCTTTAGCGGGGCGATTTTGTCCGTAAACAGAATGCCTTCGAGGTGATCGTATTCATGCTGAATGATCCGGGCTGCAATACCTCCAAATTCTTCCTCATGAAGATTGAAATCCCTGTCGTAATATTGAAGGGTAATTTTTTCAGGTCTGATTACTTCATCTCTGATATTAGGGATACTCAGACAACCTTCTTCATAGGTTTTATCTTCTTCGTTATTATCTACAATTTTTGGATTTATAAAAACCTTCCTGAAATCTTTCAGGGTTGGATCGTCTTCTTCAAGGGGTGTGCCGTCGACAACAAAAATTCTGACTGACTTACCAACCTGGGGTGCCGCCAGCCCAATGCCATCTGAATGTTTCATGGTTTCCCAGAGGGTATCAATAAATTCACTGAGTCCTTCTTCGCTTTTATCCACCTCGCGGGCTACTTTACGTAAAACAGGTGAACCATATACATATATCGGTAAAATCATGACTTTAACTCTTTTTTCTTTCTAAATATGATTGCAGAATAATGGTAGCGCTTATTCTGTCTATATTAGCTTTGTTTTGTCTTTGTTTTTTTTTCATGCCTCCTTCAATCATAGCTTGCTGAGCCATTTTGGAGGTAAATCTTTCATCTTCTATTTCAACGCTTATATCAGGAAATTGTTTTTGTAATTTTTTTAAAAATGGATTAATGTAGTTTAGTGCTTCTGAGGCTTGATTGTTCATTTGCTTTGGGTATCCCACTACAATGGTTTCCACATTTTCTTTGGAACAATAATCGGTGATGTACTGAAAAACCTCATTGGGATGCAAAGTGGTCAATCCGTTGGCTATCATCTTCATCGGGTCGCTAACTGCAAGCCCTACCCTCTTTCTACCGTAATCAATGGCTAATACTCTTCCCACAAAATCTTGTTTTTAACTATTGTGCAAAAATAATTAAATTTTTTTTGTAATTATTCCGCCTTAATCCAAATCCAAAATTACGGGCAGATGATCGCTAAATCCCCCCTGATAGCGGTATCCCGAATACGTGCGATAGGGTTTGTTTCCCGTATGTTTCTCATCTTCGATCAGTAAAGCAGGCAACTGAAAAATATAAGCTCTTTGCTGCTTTATGTTCAATCTTCCTTTTTTTAATAAAGATCCTGAAACGATAAACTGATCCAAAACAGACCATTTTCCCTGGTATTTATGTGTCCCCTGGTGCCGCCATAAAGAGGAAAGATTATAAAGCGTTGTTGTTTTTATTGTAGAATCGGGTCTACAGGCTTTAAGGTGCCTGCTTAGACTTTCATTATGTGGCTCATCGTTAAAATCGCCTGTGATGATGATTTTTGCCTCCTTTTTTTCAGTAAAAATTGAATCTACCTTCCTGCGTAAATCTTTTGCTGCCTGAATACGCTTTGAACGTGTTTTGGTTTCACCTCCCCACCTGGAAGGCCAGTGGTTAACAAATATGTGAAGAGTATCCGGTCCTGTAACTTCACCTTTGGTGTAGAGTATTTCTCTTGTAGGTCTGTTTGATTCAGGCAGGTGAACTTTAACAAATTCCGTCTGAAGGGGTAAAAATTTATCGGGATTATAGAGTAGCGCTACATCAATCCCTCTTTGATCAGGAGACTCCTTATGAATATAACGGTATTCAAACCTTGAAAGCGGTGTGTTAGCTGTTATATCCTCGAGAACCGATTCATTTTCTATTTCGCATAAGCCTATTAAAGCTGGTGGTTGCCATCCTCCGGCTGATGCTATAATTTTATAGATCGATTGGATTTTTTTGTAGTACCTGTATCCTGTCCAGTGGCGCATTCCACCGGGCAAGAACTCTTCATCTCTGGTGCCGGGATCGTCGATTGTATCAAAAGCATTCTCGGTATTGTAAAACATGATCCTTATCTTCCTGTGGGCCTCTGGCTGAAAAGCTGAATTTTGGCCATTTAACTGCAGAGCTGAAAATACCAGGATGATAAAAAGAAACAAAGGATAACCAAAATCTGATTTTTTCATATTTCAATAGAGTTTTACTCATCATCTCCCGAACCGGGAATTCTCTCATAAGCTCCCAGGTCTGGGGCTTCGTCAGCTATTCGGCTTTTGTTGAGCAGGTCGAAGGGATACATTTCGGCTGCCTGCTGCTTAGCTGCTCCAATAGCGGGAGAGAGAGTATCAAGCTGATAATTGAATCCAGGCCTGTAGGGGTTGACAAATTTGGGGTTTTTATTTTTGATGATTGATTTATAATGATCCGGGTTGGTTTCTGTTTCGGGATCAATTTTTATCAGGCAGTGATCAAAGGTATAGTTGAAAGAAGCAACGCTTTCAAAGTCGAAGCCGATCTCACTGGTTTGGTTTCCGTAGATGATGCTGTTTACAAAAAGTGCTTTTTCCAGAGGTCGTTGCTGAGTGTTACCGTTTTCATCAATGTAATAATTGTTGAGAAGAAGGGAGGGTGTGGTCCGGGTAGAAGAGCTCCAGTAATTTCCGATTGTTGTATGGTAAAATTCGTACTCACCACCGAGGGTAAGCGCTACAGCATAATCACCGCAATCTGTAATGAGGCAGTTGCTGGCTTCTACAGTCGAACCTCTTGCCCAAAGTCCGATGGAGGTCATGTGCTGGATTTTTGTATTGGAAATTGTTAAAGTAGGTGTTGTTGTGCTTGCAAGAGTATCCACCCAGATTCCGAATATGCCGTTTTTAATTTCGGTGTAATTAAACCGGTTTTCTTTGCTTCCTGGTAATAGCCTGATGCCATTCCATTGGCCCGGAATATGTTCATAATCGTCTTCCAGTCTGTCACCCTGGAATATGATGGGTTCTTCAGCACTGCCTTCTGCGATAATTGTACCTGCTATGTATAAGCCTGAGTTTTTGTGAAAATGAATGTTCGCTCCTGGTTGAATTTCCAGCGTTTGTCCTGTGTCCAGCAGGGCTGAATTGTAAATGAGGTAAGGTTTGTCTGCAGACCAGGTTCGGCTTTGCAAAAGTTCACCATCAATTAAATGCACATCCTGTCCCCAGGAAATCAGTTTAACATCCTGAATATTGTTACTTGTTGTGAATACCACAGAATCTTTATTAACCAAAGGATTGTTTACATCGTTAGGGTCTATGGTTACTTCCACGAATATATAGAGGCTGTCATCCGGCCTCAGTTCTATATTCCTCATTGCATTTGTCTGCACACCGTTAATGTTTAGCCTGTAGTCTGATGATTCTCTTCCGGCCAGTTCAATGGATGAAATCTTTATCCATTTATCGTGTGGGTTTTTTACAGTAAAACGTTTGGTAGTGGAGCCAATGGTTGAAAACACGGTATCGAAGGTCACAGTGTCTGTTGAAAAGGAGAGTTTAGCAGATGAACCGGTTATAAATTCTTCTTCCTCACATGAATAAATAAACAGCAGGGAAGTAAAGAGTATAATCAAGGGATATAAGAAATTTTTTGTTTTCACCGGGTCTTTTTTCACTAATTAACGTAAAGGAATTGCAAATATTAGATAATTCAGTGTGAATAAAAAATCTTTTCAGAGAAATAAATGCATAAAAAAAGCCACCCTTGCGAGTGGCATACTAAGTTTAACAAGTCAGAATGTTACTTCAGTTTAATTTCTTTTGAATTCTCCCATAAACCATGGATGTTGCAATAGGACATTGCAGTGAGGGTGCCGGGTTTCCTGGTTTTGAATTCAGTAACCACAGAATGATTGGTATAAACAGGTCCTTCATTTGCTCCTTCTACTGATTCGCCATGTGCTGTAAATTCATAATTACCAATCTGATAAGCAAATTTATCCCCTTCAGGTTTAAAATAAAGCTGAATCCATCGAATGTGGTGTTCAGTAGTGTTCGGATGAGTTATTTCTTTACCAAGTGAGGCTTTTACCTGGAACATTTCGTCTGCAGCGACTTTATCGGGACATTCAATTACCGGAACATGTTTCTCTTCTTTCCAGTTTGCGCTTTGAATCATTTCGCCAAATTTTGTCATAGTTGTGTCTCCTTTTTATTTGTGATTTCATTTCATCTTTAAAACAACCAAGGTTTCAGATAGATTAATATTTTTTCGCCTTACTTTTAAATTCCGCTTATAGTCAGCTTTCTAGGTTTCAATTTAAATCAAATCTAAATAATTTTAATGCTATTTGTTACGGTTTAAAGGGAAATTGGGTTAGAGGGGAATAAGTAAACCGGTTACCGGAGATAGGGATAATTCATGAATTATTCGGGTTAAAAAGAAGGAGGGGGATTTTGCTGAAAGTTTAAAAAATGGTAGTTTCGTGAATCATTTATAGAAGCCTGAAGAAATTAATGACTTCATTTGTAATAATTGCTTTTTCTTAGCAACTAATTATACTTAATAGTTAACCCTAAAAATTCAGTTTGAAATGAAAAAACAATTGTATTTTATCTTTTTTCTGAGTCTTCTGGGTATTGGTACTGTATGTGCCCAGCCTATGAAGATAGAATTTGAGGAGTTTGATCTGGATAATGGATTGCATGTTATTTTACATGAAGATCATTCAACCCCAATCGTTACTGTAACTGTGATGTATCATGTCGGTTCAAAGAATGAACAGCCTGATAAGAAAGGTTTTGCACACTTTTTTGAACATTTGATGTTCGAAGGTTCGAAATATATTGACCGGCATGAATATTCAGAATATGTTGAAAAGGCGGGTGGCACACTAAATGCCAGCACATCTAGTGATCGCACATTTTATTATGAAGTATTGCCTTCGAATCAACTGGAACTAGGATTATGGCTGGAGTCCGAAAGAATGCTTCATGCGAAGGTCGACTCTGTGGGAATTGCAACACAGAAGAAGGTTGTAATTGAAGAGAAAAAACAACGTTACGACAACCAGCCATACGGAACATGGATGATTGAAATCTCGAAAAGAGCCTTTAAAAAGCATCCCTATCGCTGGACAACCATAGGTTCAGAAGAAGATATCCGAAATGCCACCTTTGAAGATGTAAGGAAATTTTATGATACTTTTTATGTGCCTAACAATGCAGTATTAACCATTGCCGGTGATATTGACTCCGATGAAGCTAAAAAATTCGTAGAAAAATATTTTGCTGGTATTCCGAAAGGAGAATATGATATACCCAGACCTGAGCCCAATGAACCCATCAAAAATAAAGAAATCAGGGATACTGTTTATGACAATATCCGTTTGCCAGCTATTTTCATGGCCTATCATACCCCGGCTATGGGAACCGATGATTTCTATGCCGTTGAAATGCTGAATTCACTTCTTTCTGAGGGTGAAAGTTCAAGGCTCTATAAAACACTGGTGGACGAAAAAGAACTGGCTATGCAGGTGATGACATTTCCATTCCCTTATGAGCATCCAGGGCTTAATTTTGTCTTTGCCATTCCTAATGTAGGAAAAGATCCTAAGGCCCTTGAAAAAGCTTTAAATGAGGAAGTTGTTAAAGTTCAGGAAGAGTTGATAACGGACAGGGAAATGGAAAAGCTGAAAAATCAGTTTAAAAGCAATCTGGTAAGTAGTAATGCAACCATTAGCAGCCGCGCAAGAAATCTTGCAGCCAATTATACTTACCATAAAAATGCCAATCTGGTAAACACCAAGATTGAGAAGTATCAGAATGTTACAAAAGAGGATATTAAGCGTGTTGCCAATAAATACTTCAGAACCGATAACCGCGTGGTACTTTACTATCTTCCTGAATCAGAAAAAACAAGTAAATAAACATTAAATGTTAAAACCAATTGTTATGAGAACAATAAAATTTATTATACCATTTCTTTCAATCTTGATCTTCCTGAGCTTTTCAGCAAATGCTCAGCTAGACAGGAGTAAACCGCCAAAAGCCAAACCTGCACCGGAAATCGAAATTAAAAAGCCCAGTACATTTACACTGGATAATGGTTTGCAGGTAATCGTTGCCGAAAACCATGAGGTTCCTATGGTTTATTTTCAGCTGGCAGTTGATGTTGATCCTGTCAAAGAAAATGACGCTGTAGGATATGTGAATGCCACAGGCCAGTTACTCAGAAATGGTACAGAAAACCGAACTAAAGCAGAAATTGATGAAGCCATTGATTACATTGGGGCAAATCTTTATACTTATACGAATGGTATATATGCCAGCGTACTAAAGAGTAATAAAGACCATATGTTGGAAATTCTGGCTGATGTGCTTATCAATCCAACCTTCCCTGAGGAAGAGCTGAAAAAACTGAAGCAGAATGAAATATCCTCACTGGCACAGCAAAAGACAAATGCATCATCCATTGCAAGAAGAGTGGGTAAAAAACTAAGATTCAAAGATCACCCTTACGGTGAGGTGAAAACGGAAGAAACCATTAAGAATATTACCAGGGAGAAGGTTTTGGATTATTATAATACGTATTACAAACCTAACACATCCTATTTGGTGATTTCAGGTGATATAACTATGGATGAAGCTAAAAAGGCTGCAAATAAGTATTTTGCATCCTGGGAGCAGGGCGAAGTACCTGAACATAAGTACGATTTTCCTGAAATGAGCGAAGGCAGACGGGTAGCGCTTGTTAACAAAGACGATGCTGTTCAGTCTGTAATTTCTATAAACTATCCTGTAGAACTTAAGCCTGGCGATGAAGATGCCATAAAGGCAAGGGTTACAAATCATATACTCGGCGGCGGTGGCTTTTCTGCTTATCTTATGCAGAACCTCCGTGAAGATAAAGGATATACATACGGAGCCTATTCAAGCTTGTCTAATGATCCATATTTAGGGCATTTTAATGCACAAGCTGAGGTGAAGGGTGAGATAACAGACAGTGCTGTTACAGAATTTATCAGGGAAATGAAAAGAATTCGCAATGAGGAAGTGGATAAAGAGCACCTTGATCTGGTTAAAAATGTAATTTATGGTCAGTTTGCCAGAGATATGGAAGACCCCAGGTCTTATTCAAGATACACCCTTAATTTGATGCGTTATGATCTCCCGGCCGATTACTACAGCAATTATCTGAAAAAAGTGGAGGAAATTACAATTGAAGAAGTTAAGGAAACAGCCCAAAAATATATCAAACCGGACGAATCTATTGTGCTGGTAGTTGGGAATCAGAAGGAAGTTGAAGATAAGCTTAAGCAATTTGATGCAGACGAGCAAATTGAAATTTTCGACAAGTACGGCAATCCTATTGAAGCTTCCACGACTGATATGGGAGATATGACAGCAGAGGAAGTAATCGATAACTATATTGAGGCTTTAGGTGGAAAGAAAGCCATTCAATCTATTAAAGGTCTTAAGCAGGTTTATACCATTAATATGCGGGGGCAGGAAATCGAATCCCGTATATACCAACAAAAGCCTGATAAGTATAAGATGGAAATGCTTATGAATGGGAATGTAATGCAAAAGCAGGTTTTTGACGGAGAGAAAGGGAAAATGGTCGGAATGGGTCAGGAACAGGAACTGCAGGGAGAACAACTTGAAAGACTGAAATATGAATCGAAGATGCACAAATTCTTGCGTTACGATGAGTTAGGCGTTGAGACAGAACTTGTTGGTATTGAAAAAGTAAATGGCGAGGACGCTTATAAGATGAAAGTTGTTCACGCTAACGGGAACAAACATTACGATTTTTTTGACAAGGAAACAGGACTAAAAGTTAAATCTCAACAAACCATTTCTTCTCAGGGAAATGAAATGACCCAGGTTCAGCAATTTTCTGATTACCAAGAAATAAATGGTGTAAAATTTCCATTTACAATCGAAATAAGCGGAATGCAGAATATGACTATGAAAGCTAAGAATATTGAGGTTAACCCTGGATTTGAAGAAGGTTTTTTCAAAAATTAAAATTGCCGTTAACTATTTTTTTAAGCCACCTTTCACAGGGTGGCTTTTTTTTTATATTAGAACTAACCTTTTTTCCGTTTTATATATTACGATATGATAAATGAAAAGGAAATACAACATAAAACTGCCCGGAGGAATTTTTTAAAACGCCTCTCAACGTATTCACTTTCTATTTTAGCGATTCCTTCTGTTTTTTCGGTATTGATAGACCGGAATATGTCTTTCTTTTTTAATTTTAACAACCGTAATCTAAAAATGCCGGAACCCATGACTCGAAAAGCTTTTGAACCCAGGTATCTGAAACTCCACAAATCCGGTGAATTAAAAAGAAGAGGAGAGATTCTCTGGCAGATGATGGATATCTGTGACATTTGCCCCAGGGAATGTGAAAAAAGAAGATTGGACGGCCAGAAAGGCGATTGTGGATCAACATCAGACCTAGAGGTTTCCTCTTTTCACCCTCACTTTGGAGAAGAAGATCCGCTGGTAGCAGATGGAGGTTCAGGAACCATCTTTTTCACCCATTGCAGCCTTCGGTGTGTATTCTGTATCAACTATGAAGTTAGTGTTTTAGGTCAGGGTCAGAAACGAACTATAAATGATCTTGCGGCCATGATGCTAAAACTACAGGAAATTGGCACTGAAAACATCAATGTAGTTACTCCCACCCATTATATTCCGCATATTGTAGAAGCGCTTGATCTTGCTGCAGATCAGGGACTGAGATTGCCGCTGGTATACAATTCCAGTGGGTACGAGAAAGTGGAAACACTTCGGTTGCTGGATGGAGTAGTAGACATCTATCTACCCGATTTTAAGTATGCAGATGGTGCAATGGCCGCAAAATATTCCAGCGATGCAGAAGATTACCCGGAAAGGGCGAAAGCAGCATTAAAAGAGATGCATCGCCAGGTAGGGGTTGCTAAACCTGGTGAGGGTGGTAAAATGTATAGCGGTTTGATGATACGCCACCTGGTAATGCCTAATAACGTGAGTGGAACGCCTGAAGTGCTGAGCTGGATAGCTGATAACTTACCCAGGAATACTTACATTAACCTGATGTCTCAGTACAGACCTACTTACAAAGCAAAACAGTATCCAAAGATTTCAAGGGGAATAACCAACCGCGAGTATTACGATGCCATACAGCATGCAAAAAGAGTGGGACTTACAAATGTCGAAATACAGGGATAAGATTGCCGCTAATTCGCGAATTAGCGGCAAATCATTTCTTTAATCATGCGAGTGAAAATACGCATCTTCAAACTTATCCACCGTTTCGCGCAGTTTGTCTATATATTTTAAGTCAGTTGTTTGTTTAGCTTTCATAGCATAAACAAGTATTTCATGCAACAGACTTAAATGTTTTACATACTTTTCATAGGCCGCCTCATTTTCCGGATCGACAGGCTTGATTCGCTGATGCAGGAAATATTGACTTACTATATCCTGTATTTTGTTCGCATGGTCTTCTTTGTTATCTATCCAGCGGACCAGTTGGTTATAATTCTTATCCTCTGCATTGGAGAGTTCATTGATTTTGTTCATGGATTTCTCTACTGTCCTGATATGCTCTTCAATCAGGTCAATTCTAAGTGAATCGCCATAAATTCCGCAGGGAATTTCACAGTGCGCGTTGGCTTTATTGGTTTGCGCCATAAAAAGTATGGCCGTAAAAACGAGTGATAATACGATACTTTTAGATTTCATAATTCTATTGCTTTTTTGGTTTTAAATGTTTTCTCACACACAAAACAATTCAAAAGCAAAATAGTTTGATGTTCAAATTATTAACTTATTAATTGGTTTATTAATTCTTTTGAGCTTGAATCAAGAAAAAGCTTATTTTCTCGTAAGGCTGGGTTATATGGTGGTTTAGAAAAAAAGAAGAAGCCTCCCATAGCTTTCAAAAAGCCATTGGTTTGGGTTTTTCTGTACTTCGTGTTGCCTAAAGACACCGTGTGAAGAATTCTGGGGAGGGGCTAATGATAAGTGAAATAAAAACTATATTGAAGGATAATTCGATCTATACTCTTTACTTTAGCCCGAATAATTAACTTCGTTGAGGGCTTCGCCGTTCAAGAATTATTCCTGTCTCC
>CAZPDP010000003.1:140304-152092 GCA_964585385.1 uncultured Bacteroidales bacterium | reverse complement strand
TTAACGTGAACTCGATATAAGATAAATTTGTATATAGCTGGTATTCAGATAGCCCTGGCTTTTAAGACGACCCCCCACCTAAAGGCGGGGGCTATCTGAATACCAGCTATATTGAGCGTTCGTCTTTAAATCGAACTCAGGATAATTTATGGATGAAAGTGCCTTCGCGGAATTCATTTATTGCCACGAAGACACTATTTCTAAAAAATGCACTAAAGGATATTTACCATCAGGCTAACATGGCTTTCATGTCTTCCTCAACCGTATTAATTCCGCTGATTCCGAACTTATCAACCAGTACATTAGCAACATTGGGTGATAAGAAAGCAGGGAGTGTAGGACCAAGCTTAATGTCTTTCACCCCAAGATATAGCAGTGCAAGCAGAACAATTACTGCCTTTTGCTCATACCAGGCAATGTTGTATTCAATAGGTAATTCATTGATGTCATTGAGTTCAAAAATTTCCTTCAATTTCAATGCAATTACTGCCAGTGAATAGGAATCGTTGCATTGTCCGGCATCCAGGACTCTTGGAATTCCGCCAATATCACCCAGGTTCAGCTTATTGTAACGGTACTTGGCACAGCCGGCAGTCAGGATAACTGTATCCTGGGGCAATTCATCGGCAAAACGGGTATAGTATTCACGGCTCTTGAAACGTCCGTCGCATCCGGCCATAACAAAGAATTTCTTAATGGCCCCGTTTTTAACCGCATCCACAACTTTATCCGCCAGTTGTTCTACCTGGTTGTGGGCAAAACCTCCTACAATCTTACCATTTTCAATCTCCTCAGGAGGATCACATTTTTTGGCATGTTCTATAACCTGTGAGAAATCCTTTGGCTTGCCGTTTTCTCTTTCCGGAATGTGAGTAGCTCCTTCCAAACCGGAAGCGCCGGTGGTATAAATTCTGTCCCTGTAACTTGCATTTTTGGATGGTGGAACGATGCAGTTTGTGGTAAAAAGGATCGGACCGTTGAATGATTCGAACTCTTCTTTCTGCTTCCACCATGAGTTCCCGTAGTTTCCTATGAAATGATCATACTTCTTAAAGGCAGGATAATAGTTTGCCGGGAGCATTTCACTGTGAGTATAAACATCCACACCTGAATCTTTCGTTTGTTCCAGCAATTCTTCCATATCTTTCAGGTCATGCCCGCTGATTAATATGCCTGGTCTATCTCCTACTCCAATATTCACTTCCGTAATCTCGGGATTACCGTATGCTCCTGTGTTTGCTTTGTCAAGCAGAGCCATTATATCAACGCCATGCTTACCTGTATCCATAACCCAATTGATAAGCTCGTCTACGCTCAGATTATCGTTTGTGGTAGCAACCAGGGCATCCTGCATGAAATTATAAAGTTCATCGCTCTTCTGATCAAGATTGTGAGCGTGTTCTGCATAAGCAGCAATTCCTTTTACACCGTATGTAATAAGCTCTCTGAGTGACCTTACATCTTCATTTTCAGTGTCCAGTACACCAATCGCTCTACCTTTCCTGTCGAATTCATCCGGTGTAAAGCCTTGCCATGTGGCTGCATCATGCAGTTCATCATTGTTTATCTCTACACCAGCATCCAGTAACGCTTTTCTCACATTATTCCGATGATCAAGAGCTTTTCTAACGTATTCAACTATGGCATTTTTATCGAAGTTAGCATTTGTTATAGTTGCAAACAGTCCGTCGATGACAAAACGGTCAACTGCTTCTTTATCGTAATTTACCTTTTTCTCCCTTGCCATTTTTGTAAAGATGGAAATTCCCTTGATTACATATATCAAAAGGTCCATCGTATTGGCTTCTTCGTCTGTTTTGCCGCATACACCTTTTATTGTGCATCCTGTATTCTTAGCGGTTTCCTGACATTGAAAACAAAACATCTTAGTGTCCATAATCATTTGATTTTTTTTAGTTTATACTACAATTTAAATTTATAACCATTCTTCTGAAATAATCTCTCCTTTTATACCAACTGTTATTCCCTTAATGGGCACTTTTCGCTGAGCATTTTCAACAGCC
Organism: uncultured Bacteroidales bacterium; assembly: GCA_964585385.1. Lineage (GTDB taxonomy): Bacteria > Bacteroidota > Bacteroidia > Bacteroidales > UBA12077 > JAGXLC01. The sequence continues at coordinate 150,068 of CAZPDP010000003.1, read as the reverse complement.
ATTTGGGACATCTGGAGGATACCACCGCAGCATGGGACTTCCATTTTCATAACAGTAAGTGTATTGATTCGTGCTTCATTGATGAGAGCAATCAATTTTTGTACGTATACTTCTTTGTTGGAGTCCAGCTTAGGACATGCAATTGCAAGGGCTCTTCCCTTCAAATACTGTCGATGAAAATCACCCATGGCATAGGCCACACAATCAGCCGACAGCAACAAATCCGCACCTTTAAACTGCTCAGAAGCGGGATTAATCAGGTGCATCTGTACAGGCCAGTGGGCAAGCTGAGAAGAGACAGGACCTTCATTTTGCTGAGCACTCTCTGGTTCAGGAGAAAAACTCCTGGAAGCACTTCCTGGACAACCTCCTTCACCATGGTTGTGTCCACTGTGACAGCCATCATTCTGTTTTTCTTCATGCACGGCTGGTTCTGTCTTTTTATCCCCTTCTCCGTGTACTTTGGCAACAACCTCTGAGAGATCAAAATCCAGTTCATCCTCGTGCTCCTTAAGGTATCTCACACCTTGCTTTAAAAACCCGAATTCCCTGTAATCCTTCAGGTGCTTCAGGTGGGCAATGATGGTATTTTTTCCTTTGGAAATCATATCTTTTATAACCTTTACCTCATCGTAAGGAGCAGCTTCCCGCTCTTCGATGGTTATAGCGCCCATAGGACAATGACCGATACAAGCGCCGAGGCCATCACACATTAAATCACTTATGAGTCTGGCCTTACCGTCGATAAGCTGCAAAGCGCCTTCATGGCAATTGGGAATGCAAAGCCCGCATCCGTTGCACTTTTCTTCATCTATATGGATAATCTCTCTTTTCATTTGTAAATTTCTATTTGTATATTTAAGTATTCAAATACCAAAATAAACAAATAGTATTCAACCGGCCAAATAGTAAAACAAAAAATTAATAAATATTCTATAATTTAGAATTGTTCTAAACATTAGCTGCTAGCTACCAGCTTGTTATTAAAATAACAGTAATTAAACAAGAAAAAAAGCTTTTAGCCCGAATAATACAGGTTAGTTTTTACAAACCAATAGTAATAAAGAAATGATGAACCCTGAACAAAAGAGGTTTATTGATCAAAACTATTATGATATTCTGATTCTTCACTAAAAACCGACCTTGTTCCCTGCCGGATATATTTCATTTAGCCTTCTGTCTCCTCTTCAGGTCCTTTAGACAATTTATCCAATGCATCTTTCAGATCCTTAAGCGCTTTGGCTGCCTGGTCGAAATTGCCTTGTCCTGTCGACTCCAGGTAGTTATTCAGGGCATTATTAGCTGCATTGATGAGTTCCTGCTGATTCATTACAGGTGCTTCCTTGCCTGCCTCTCCCACGGCTTGCTTGGCAGGGGCTTCTCCGAATAATCCCTTTAGGGCCTCATCAAAGCTTTCTGCATAGCTGAGTTTGTCGTTATGCATAATGGCTACGAGCCGCAATTCCGGATAAGCAGCAGTTTCTGATTGCAGATAAATCGGTTCAACATAAATCATAGTCTCTCCCACCGGGATAGCCAATACATTACCCCGAATTACCTTTGAACCGCGTTGATCCCAAAGCGAAAGCTGACCAGAGAGGTAGGAGTCCTGGTCGATTTTGGTTTCAACCTGTTGCGGACCCAGTATTCGTTTCTCTTTTGGAAATTTGTATGCCAGAAAATCTCCATAGTTCTTACCATCACACATGCCAGCAATCCAACCTATCAGTACTTGTCTGTTCTTCGGAGTGAAAGGCTGCATAAGCACAAATTCGGGTTCATTGCTTTCAGGGCGTTCCCAGATTACATAATAGGGATCCACCGGCTTGATTGTGTTGTAATATTTCTCTGTAGCTCTTATCCAAAGGTCCTCCTGGTTGTAAAAAACAGTCGGATCAGTCATATGATACTTGGCATAAACCTGCCCCTGCACCATCATCCTATCCACCGGATAGCGGACATGTTTTTTTAATGCTTCTGGCATCTCCTCTCCTGGCTTAAACATATCGGGAAAAATATTCTGCCATACCCTGACAATGGGATCATCCTCTTCATAGGTATAAAGTTCGACGGAACCAGTGTAAGCATCCACAACCACTTTCACTGAGTTACGTAAGTAGTTGACGCCATGAAGGTGAGGTGCCACTTTATTGACCAATTCTCTTTTAGTATTCCCTTCCTTATATTCAATGACCTCAGTAGAGTTGTAATGTTCACTGTAGGGGAACGAAGTTGAAGTGGTATAGGCATCCACAATCCAGTAAAGCTTCCCATCCGCAAGCACGATATACGCATCTTCATCGAATTCCAAAAACGGTGCGACCTTGTTAATTCTCTCCTTGATTGCTCGGTTAAACAATATCCGGCTGCTATCCGTTGGGTAACTTGAGAAAAAGAGCCGGGTTCCGTCAAATTTCCATCCAAACAGAAACTTCCTCCACGAATTAGAGATTTGCACTCCACCATTTCCATGGTATTTGGTATATACATTTTTGTCCCCACTCGGGTAATCAAATTCTTCCGTTGCGGAATTTGCAATAACATGAGATTGTGTAAGCTCACCATAATAGATTCTTGGCTCTTTAACCTCAAGTTCCGGATAAGCACTCTTAGGCGGGATATCTTTAATCAAAAGATTGGGCAATCCATTTTCAGTAAATTCATTCACTTTGGTAAGGGTTATTCCGTATCCGTGGGTATATTTGAAACGTCTGTTCACAAAAGTCTTACTCTGTGCTGGCAGATTGGATATTTGCATTTCCCTGGCAGAAACCATTACCTGTTGATAGGAAGAGTCAATGGTGTACCGGTCAATATCTACGTCATCAAACTCATAATAGAGTCTTATTTCCTGGAATTGCTTGTAAACCTCATCCAAAGCCCTCCAATCCCATAGCCGGATATTATCAAACATGCTTATATTCTGTTCCACCGTTTGCTTCGTAAAAGTTTCGGAAACAGGATATTCCTTTTCAGCCATATCCTTCAAATCAAAGCCATACCGGGTAAATTCAATATTATTGGCAATATAGGGTTTCTCCATTGTGATTTCATTGGGTTCTACTTTCAACCACTGGAAAATACCCGGCAGAAAAGAAAGTACAATCAACCATACCACCAGAATAGCCCCGAATAAAGTTCCAACAACAGCAGGCATCAAATGCAGAGCTTTCATCTGTGTTTTCTGGTAAAGCCTCAGTAACCTTTTCCGTGTAGCAGGGAAAGCAAAAATGATTGCTATGATGAATGTAAGAATGGCTGAAATAGTATAACCCGGCATCCGGATATGAGCGTCGGTCCAGCCGGGACCAGAAACAACACCCCAATCAGAGAAAAGCAAATCATATCGATCCAGATATTTTTCAAAAGCCAGGGCAAGGAAAAAAATTGTTCCCGCATAAATAAGGGATCGACCTTCTTTTATACCATAAGTAATTTCAAAACTTTTCCCGGAAATTTTCTCCTCATTGGTATATATTCCAAGCAAGACTGCAATACCTGATATGATAGACAACACCATCAAAAAACTAACCAACTGGTGGTAAAACGGCAGGATAAACATGTAAAAAGAAGCATCTTTATTGAGAATGGGTTCAAACACGCCTGATTCCACGCTGTTGAAATACTTCAAAACCACTTCCCAGTTGGATGTTCCCCAAGAAGCACCATAAATTACTGCAATAATGAGTGCAAGGTATTTATAAAATATACTTTCTTTAGCAATTGAACGGGTAAGGAGATGTACAAGCAATGTGGCCAGACCTGCTCCTATAATCAGCAGAGTCGCCTTGGTCAGTATCTCAACCCAGAAACGATCGCCATAACCAATGGCATCAAACCAGAGCTTATCGCCCCAAAATCCCATAAACCAGAAAAAGGCTGCCGTCAGGGCAATAATTACACCGCCGGTAATGAGCCGGCCTCTTTTTTTCTTTTGTATTCCCACGTAGAAAAACCAAACACTAATGCCTATAAGAACCAGAATAATTGCAGTGTACATAATGTATCCTCTTTTAGTTTAGAATGTTCAAGATATAAATTATAACGCAATATAGCAATGGCATGCGTTAATTATATATTGAAAGGTAAGAATTTAAATAAATTATTTTGGTGAAACTCTAATATATGCTTGATTATTAGTATAAAGTTGCTTCCTTTATGTACCATTGAGTTTTAGAGTCTTAGTGGGATTCTGATTTTTACCACAAAGAAAGTTATAGATAAACATCAACCATGTTCTGGAATTTAGCGGTTATCTTCAAATTTTTTTTCCAAAAACTGCATCAAAACAGATTTTTTCCCGTCCTTTTACTAACCTGCATTATTCATAAATTGCTGACAATGAAAAACCTTTAACAACCCAGCTCATGTTTAAGAATTATATGTTAATAGCCATCAGAAACATCAGAAGGCATGTTTCGTTCTCTGTCCTCAATATTCTAGGCCTTTCCATAGGAATTGCAAGTTTCATGATTATTCTGCTTTACATACAATACGAACTCAGTTTCAACAAACATATTGACAATATTGAGAATAAGTACCGGTTGGTTGAAATTCAGACTGAACCGGGTGTGGGAGAGCAGCATGTAGCGGTAACTATGGGCCCAATGGCTGAAGCATTGCAAAGAGAGTACCCGGAAATTAAAAGCACTATGCGTATCATGTGTACACATGGGCGAACAGTTCGGTATGAGGACAAAAGCTTTAATGAGAACTGGTTTGCTTTCGCTGATTCCACTGTATTTGATATGCTTAATGTCAATCTATTGATGGGTGATAAAAAGACTGCACTGAAAGAATTAAATTCAATCATTCTCAGTGAAAAATTAGCACGCAAATATTTTGGCAGCCCGGAAAAAGCTATGGACAATATGCTTACTGTAACAGACGAAACTTTCATAGTCAAAGGGATCATGGAAGATTATCCCGAAAACAGTACAGTATATTTTAAAGCCTTAATGCCGTTTAAAACTATTGCTCAAAGGTATGAATCCCTCAGAAACTGGGGAAGCAATTCGGTTGACACATACCTTGAACTTCAGTCCAGCAGGGATAAAAGTCAATTGGAAGATAAACTACCTGAATTTTCTGAAAAATATGTTAGTGAAAGCTGGGGCAGTCCTTTGCCCCTTTACATTCAGCCAATGAAAGATATCCACCTGAAATCGGGACATATAAAATTCCAGATATATAATTATCAACAGGGTGACATCAACCAGGTCTATATTTTTTCAGCAATTGCCTTATTAATACTGATTGTTGCTTGTATCAATTACATTAATCTTGCCACCTCTCTTGCACTGAGGAGATCCAAAGAAGTAGGCGTTCGGAAGGTAGTAGGAGCGAACAAGCAAAAAATAATTTATCAATTGCTTGGAGAATCGTTCGTTATTGTTATAATTTCAGCTATTCTTGCTCTGGGAGGCATATCCCTTTTTCTGCCCGTTGTAAACCAGATACTGGGCCTGGAACTTACGATGAGCATTGGTAATCCATTGTTTTCCCTCGGTCTTATCGGCACAATGATTGTTGTAGGTTTTATTTCAGGTTTATATCCTGCCCTCTATATGTCAGGATTTAGACCCACCGTTATTTTCAGTGGTTTTCGATCCTCCAGGGGAAAGAGTAAATCCGTAATACTACGTAAAACCTTGGTTATAACACAGTTTTCAGTTTCTATTATTATCATTATAGCAACAATTATTGCTATCAGCCAGGTTCGGTTTTTTCAGAAACAGGACAAAGGCTATAACGATGAAGCGGTATATACAATTCCACTGAGATTCCCAGATGATAAACGGATAAAAAATACTGAACTGTTAATCAGCGAATTGAAAAACCAGGCGGATATTAAAGCCATCAGCGCTACCTCTTCTCCAACTGGTGTAAGCGGTTCCCAGGGAGCCATTTTTGCTGTGGATTCGTCTGAAGCTAAACTCATGACCCGTTTTGGATATTTTGATCCTGAATACCTGCCTCTCATGGACATTAAAATTATACAAGGAAGGAATTTCAGTGATGAATATGCTATGGACAAATACCAGGGGCTCATTTTGAATGAGATAGCAGTGCAAAAACTCGGTTGGGATAATCCCATTGGTAAACAGTTCCGTCCCAAATGGAGCGATTCAACAAATTATACAGTGATAGGCGTAATACAGGATTATAATTATTATTCGTTGCGTTCACCTATAGAACCTGCTGCCTATTGGTACAGACCCGAAAGGTTTGGTCAGGTTAACATAAAGCTGAATACTATAGATTTGCAAAGTAGTGTGAATGCAATAAAAGACAAATGGAGTAGCTTGTTCCCGTCCACCCCATTTGACGGATATTTTATGAATGAACGGTACGAACAAATCTATTCAAATGAGATCAATACCACCAAAATTTTTGGAATCTTTGCCTCGTTGTGCATTTTTATCAGTTGCCTGGGTTTATTCGGACTTATATCTTTTGTAGTAAACCAAAAAACAAAAGAAATCGCCATTCGAAAGGTATTTGGCTCGGATGTGAAAAAGATTGTTGCGGTAATAAGTAAAGAATTCATTATGCTTGTATTAATTGCCAGTCTGATAGGTATACCTGTTGCCTATCATTACATGGGCCAGTGGTTGAATAATTTTGCTTATAAAATCTCATTAAGCTGGTACTATTTCCTAATAGCAGTTATTCTGGCGGTAATTATTGCATTCTTAACCATTATATACAGAGCCGTATCGGCTGCCAGGACAAATCCTGCTCAAGCATTGAGGGATGAATAAAAGAACGGCAAAATACCTGTCTTTGGTTTGATTTTAAACCAAATTGAGCCATTTACGCTCACGAAGACAGGTTTTTTTCATGTTTTTCGTATAAGTATTCGGGGTTTTTATAAGCTAATAGGTAACGGTTATCAAGGGAATACAACTTTTTTTTCATCTCTTGCGTTAAATAGATGAAAAGGACCAGAATGATTATAATCACTATGGAAGGTCAATATGATATAAAGGCCGCAAAAACAGATAAAGAAATCAGCGAAGCTAAAAAGCTCTTCGCTGAATATTTTGATCACCTCCGTATTGACTATGAATTCAATGAAAAGGAAAACGATATTGATAATATTCGTCAAACATACTTAAGTTCTGACGGGGCTCTCCTTATTCTATACAATAAAAAAGAAGCCATTGGTTGTGGAGCTCTCAGAAAACTAGACAAAGAATCCGCAGAGTTGAAAAGAATGTATATCAAGTTTGAATACCAGGGGCTTGGACTAAGCAAAGAACTCCTGGAGAAACTGATCCAAAAAGCCAGAGACATGGGCTATAAACGAATTTATCTCGATACCCTCCCTGCAATGAATACTGCCATACACCTGTACCAGCAATTCGGATTTACTGAAACCGAGCGATTTAATGAAAACACCGTTGAAGATGCAAGGTTTTTCAAACTGGAGTTGGAGTGATTCGTTTCAGAATGCCATTTGAAGCAAGCTGTGGAAGGAATAATAATATCATTCGCGCATTAGCGGCTATCCAACAATTTAACAGTAGAAGAACGAGAAATGAGCAATTACTCCGTTATCATAACCACTCAACGTATTACACGTGAACTCGATATAAGATAAGCTTGTATGTTGCTGGTATTCAGATAGCCCCGGCTTTTAAGCCGGGGTTGTAAAAGGCTCAGTGTAAAGATTTTTGATGATTTTGTAAATTAAATTACAAAATTATCAAAAATCACTAGCACACTATATTATAGACGAACCCCCACCTAAAGGCGGGGGCTATCTGAATACCAGAATGTTGAGCGTTTGTCTTTAAATCGAACTCAGGTTATTACCTAAAATCAATCACATAGTTTTCCAAAAATTTATTTACCTTTAACCGTTCTACTTTACATCAACAATTAATCGTAAAAAAGCTAAACCATGACTGGATTCTTATCAAAAATCAAAGGTTTTCTGTCCGATTCCGGTAATAATCTTATTGAATCGGTAGCCGACACGGTAGATCGCTTTGTGCAAACCAAGGACGAAAAGGCAAAAATCAAAGAAGAGTTGTTCAAGTTGCAGTCTGATTTTCAAAAAAGTCAGAACAACTTTATACTTGAAGTAGAGCGCCTGACCCAAAAGAGAGAAGCTGAAATTGAACAGACCATTCGCAAGGAGCTGGATGCTAAGAAGGAAGTATTACTGGCTGAGCTCAACCAGGGCGATAAATACACCAAAAGAGCCCGTCCAACGGTAGTCTATGTTGGCCTGATATTTATCTTGCTTGAGGTTGTTGGCTTGCGTCACCTCATTCTTGAAGCTGTGGCTGATAATGGCGAACAACTAAAAACCCTGCTTGCCAGTTCAGATAAAATTTTTAACACTTTCCTCTGGGCCTGGGGCGGTGTCCTGGGTATTTACAGCATTGGACGTTCCGCTGAAAAAAGAGGTACACGTAATGCGTGGATATCTTCAATAACCGGAAGCAAGAAACAAAAAAGCGATCCTACCGGGGAAGCTATGACAAAAGACATTCGTAACAAGATTAAAGAAAAAATCCAATGGTAAAAATTATTCTGCATTGTTCAGCCTCATCCTTTGGAAATGCAGCTCTGATTTCCAGGTGGCATGTACAGGAAAGAGGATGGAGCGGTATTGGGTACCATTATGTTATCCTGAACGGCTGGATAACTAATACTGTATATCATCCCGATTACAATGGGCATATTGAAACAGGTCGTCCCCTGGATAACGACCCGGTGGTAAAAAATTCGGAAGTGGGGGCTCATGTGAGAGGACATAATTACAAATCTGTGGGTATTTGCCTGATAGGAAATACAGGTAATTTTTCTGAAGAACAATTGAATAGTTCCCTTCACCTCGTTAATAAACTGGAAAGGCAGTTTCAAAATATTCAGATCCTCCAGCATAGTGACCTTGATGAAAACAAATCCTTCTGCGCCGGCCTGGATATGGAGAAATGGAAACAAAATTATGAATTGTACAAGGAGTTAGTGAATATTCCCGAAGGGGAGTTTTGGGTATAACACATAACCGGGCTTTCAGCCCTCCGGCTTATCGGTACATTCTTGCGCACAGGGCTCCATTTCATTCCGCCCTGTGCTGTTACATCTTAAAGGCTTGGAAGCGGCCAAAAGGGCGAAGTCCTGAATTGTAAAAAGACAGGGTGAAACGCAGTGAAACACTGTTTATTGAAGCGAAACAATTTACAAGTTATGAAATAACGATTTTTAAATCAATTCAGCATAAATAAAGAGATTATGCCACAATCATTAGCTAAAGTATATATACATTTAATATTTTCAACAAAATACAACAAGTCAATTATTAAAGAGAAATACAGAAAAGAATTACAGGCAATTATTGTAAGTATTCTAGCTAAAGAAAACTCTTTTACAGAGGAATTATATGCTAACCAAAGTCATATCCATATTTTGTGCACATTACCAAGGACAATAACAATTGCACAATTAGTATTAAAGGTGAAAGCTAAAACCTCCAGATGGTTAAAAACTAAAGGAATAAGCAATTTCAAGTGGCAAGATGGATATGCTGTATTTAGTGTAAGTTCATCGAAGGTTCCAGTTGTAAGGAATTATATTATTAAACAACCCGAACACCATAAAAAATTAACCTATAAGGAGGAGTTAAGAGCATTTTTTGAGCGATATCTGGTAAAATATGATGAACGGTATGTTTGGGATTAATTACATAGCCGGGCTTTCAGCCCTCAGGCTTATCGGTACATTCCTGCGCACAGGGCTTCATTTCA
>CAZPDP010000003.1:103365-140204 GCA_964585385.1 uncultured Bacteroidales bacterium | reverse complement strand
CCCTGTTTATTGAAGCGAAACCTTTTCATGAGCTCTGAAAGAGCGATATGTAAATAGTCCTTATGAAAATGTAAAAACTCTTCGATTATAAAATCCGGAAGTTCATACATCCCAGGGCTTTCAGCCCTCAGGCTTATCGGTACATTCCTGCGCACAGGGCTTCATTTCATTCCGCCCTGTGCTGTTACATCTTAAAGGCTCGGAAGCAGCCAAAAGGACAAAGTCCTGAATTGTAAAAAGACAGGGTGAAACGAAGTGAAACCCTGTTTATTGAAGCGAAACCTTTTCATGAGCTCTGAAAGAGCGATATGTAAATTCCTGTAAAAAAGCCCAGGATAATTGTTTTTTTCCTCTCATTTAGTTTTTGTGGGTGAATTGCTCCAGACCTTATCAATTAATACATTCAGAGCATTTTATTGTTTGGAATTATTCTAAATAAGCTTTTTTTTGAAAAAAACTTTCAAAATCTATGTTACTTTTTGGTGTTTTTTGGAATAAACTAATGAGAGGTTAATATAAATTATTTGAGATTATGAATTTTTTCGATCAGATTGTAAAAATAGAAAGAATTGACTGGCTTATCCGGATGAAAGCTACTGGAACACCAAGTCAGCTGGCCCGAAGGGTTGATGTCTCAGAGAGCACATTACGCCGGTTAATAAAAATAATGATGGAAACAGGAGCCCCCATAAAATACAATAGCAACAAAAATTCATTCGTTTACCTGATCCAAAAGATTAGTAGGGATAGTATAAATTCATCTGAAAGTTAAACATTTAGCATTCATTAATTTTCGGATAAACCCCGTATTATCGAGAAGTACGGGGTTTTTTACTATATTTGAATGAAATAATCAAAGTTTAACATTACCCCCTGCTTCCTTGCTTTATGGAAAAATTTGGGTTAAAGGGATTTTGTAGCTTCTGGCTTTTTATTCGTAAATTTTGTACTTTGCATGAAAAAAGAAAACTATGGCAAAAGTTCAGGAATGTCCTCAATCAGGCGCTGTATACGGCTTAGGATTTATTGGTGCCGCAATTTATTTTATTTCCCAGGCCACAACATTTTGGATGGGTGTACTTGGTTTTATCAAAGCCATTGTATGGCCAGCTTTTTTGGTTTATGAAGCTTTTAAAAGCTTAGCAGCATAGCCAGTTCAGATAGAGTTGGTATATCCCCGGGCTATATCATAGCTCTGGGATTTTTTTTATACAGAATGCACGAAACCTGGTATCTTTTAAGAAATTTCCGAATCGTTCTTTCAGAAAGCACGAAAATTTTGCATTATTTATGCTGAATATCCGATTTAGAAAAATTTTATCTAATTTAGTGTAAGAAACACTATTTAATGATCTTTAAAAATTTATTCCATGAAAAAACTACTTTTATTTTTTCTGGGTGTTGTATTTATGAGTTCTTCAATAATAAACGCCCAGGTTGATGTAACCTACCAAAAGCCCTCAGAGGAAATACTAAATTTGGTTGATGCTCCATTGGCTCCATCCGTAAGGATAGATTCCAAAGGCGAGAATATGGTTCTTCTTTACAGAGACCAGTTTAAATCGCTTGAAGAACTTTATGAAAAAGAGCTTCGCCTTGCAGGATTAAGAATTAACCCAAAAACCAATATTGGGAGTCGCGAAAGATTTTACAACAATCTGGCTGTTATGCGCGTTGGAGAAAAAGAAGAAATTAATGTAAGCGGTTTACCCGAAAAACCCAGAATTTCGAATTTTGAATGGTCACCTGACGAAAGCATGATGGCATTTACTCATACAACCAACGAGGGGGTTGAATTATGGGTGCTTGACATTGAAAAAGCAGAATGTAAAAAACTAACCGGCCCCAGGCTCAATGCCAACATGAGTGAATCTTTTGACTGGTTCAACGACAATAAAAGTCTGCTTGTTAAATTTATCCCGGAAAATCGCAAAGAACTTATCGATAAAAGCGAGGCAATACCTGAAGGCCCCCGCGTATCTGTAAACAAAGGCCAAAAAGCACAAAACCGCACCTACCAGGACCTGCTTCAGGACAAAACCGATGAATTCAACTTTGAACAACTAGTTCTTTCTGACTTGTATAAGGTAAACCTTGACGGGGAAAAGAAACGCTGGAAAGAAACCGCTATGTACAGAAACATGCAGTTTTCCCCGGACGGGAAATACGTTCTGGTTACCACTGTTGAAAAGCCCTTTTCCTACCTGGTTCCCTATTACCGGTTCCCCTCTGAATCGACAGTATACAACGAAGAAGGAGAAAAAGTAAAAACAATAGTGGAAGTACCCCTGATTGAAGATCTTCCCAAAGGCTTCATGGCTGTAAGAACCGGCAAAAGGAATATCCAGTGGCGAAGCGACAAACCCGCAACCATAATATTCGCTGAGGCCCTGGATGAGGGAGATCCTGAAAATGAAGCAGAGTACCGCGATGAAATTTATGAATGGGAAGCTCCTTTTACAGAAGACCCGAGTTCTTTGTTGAAAACCATTAACCGCTTTGGTGGCATTAGATGGGGAAATGACCAAACAGCAATGGCTATTGATTACTGGTGGAATACCCGTAACACAAAAATGTATGTTTTTGATCCATCTGATCCGGATCAAAAGCCCGAAGTATTATTTGACAGGAATTATCAGGACAGGTATAACGATCCGGGGAAACCGGCCACAAAGAAAAACAAGTATGGCAAAGAAGTGCTTTACCTTGAAGGCGATTATATTTACCTACTTGGTGATGGATATTCTGAAGAAGGAATACTTCCATTTGTAGATAAACTCAATATCAGGACAAAAGAGTCGGAAAGACTGTGGAGAGCTAAACCGAATAACAAACTGGAACGTATATATACTGCCCTGGATGCTAAAAAAGGTGAGATTCTCACTCGTATTGAATCCAAAACAGAATACCCGAATTATTACATTCGTAACGTAAAATCAGAAGATAAACCAAAGCCGATAACTTACTTCAAAAATCCCTTTGAAGAATTGACAAAAGCTCACAAGGAAGTAATAAAATACAAGCGGGAGGATGGAATCGATTTATCCGCTACTTTATATCTTCCTCCAGAGTATGACAAGGAAAAGAAAGAAAAACTTCCTATGTTGATGTGGGCTTATCCCCGTGAATTTAAGGACAAGTCAAGCGCCAGCCAGGTAACTTCCTCACCTAATGAATTTACTTATCCCTGGTATGGTTCTCCAATCTATTGGGTAATGAAGGGATATGCTGTTCTGGATGATGCTGCTTTCCCCATCATTGGAGAAGGAGATGAGGAACCTAATGACACCTTTATAGAGCAGCTAGTGGCCAACGCCAAAGCAGCCATAGATGCTGTTGACAATATGGGATACATTGACCGCGAAAAAGTGGCAGTAGGAGGGCATTCTTACGGAGCTTTTATGACTGCAAACCTGCTGAGTCATTCCGACCTGTTTGCAGCAGGAATAGCAAGAAGCGGAGCTTACAACCGTACACTAACTCCATTCGGTTTCCAGGCTGAAGAGAGGACTTACTGGGAAGCGCCGGAAATTTATTATGAAATGTCACCCTTTATGCATGCTGATGAAATGAAGACTCCAATGCTCCTGATTCATGGTGAAGCAGACAACAATTCCGGTACTTATCCAATGCAAAGTGAACGATATTTTAATGCCCTTAAAGGGTTGGGAGCTACCGTAAGACTTGTCATGCTTCCTAAAGAAAGCCACGGATATGCAGCAAAAAAGAATGTCCTGCACATGCTTTGGGAACAAGACAGGTGGCTTGAAAAATATGTAAAAAACAAAACCATAGAAAAAGAAGATTAAATTCGTATCTCTATAGCCTATAGAAAGAATAAAAAATCTCCCCCGCATCAGAGGGAGATTTTTTTATTATAAATTTAAAAACGGGGTCAACATTACCGGGCTAAATACGTATTAAATAATATCTTTCTTAAGTCAAGGAAATCAATTTGCCAATCAAAACCTTACAAACCTTATGCTTCACACATCTTATATTGAGCTTAGCAAAAGGGCCCTCAACAACAACATCCATTATCTGAAAAGTAAAATTAGTCCGGACATCCGGTATTCCATGGTTATAAAGGGAAATGCTTATGGGCATGGTATAGAAAGTCTTTTGCCCATGATTGAAGAGGTCGGGGTAACCCATTTCTCGGTATTTGGTGTGGACGAAGCAATGCGTGCTCACAAAATTAAGCAGGATGTATGTGAAATTATGATCATGGGGTTTGTGGATGATGAATACCTGGAATGGGCCATTGAAAATGATGTGTCGTTTTTTGTTTTTACGATGGAACGTCTGAATGCAGTTACAAAAGTGGCAAAGAAAACCAGCAAAAAAGCACGCATCCATATTGAACTGGAAACCGGAATGCACCGTACAGGTTTTTTGCCACACGAACTAACAGATGTGGCAGAAATTCTTACCAAAAATGATAAGACCATAACGCTTGAAGGTCTTTGCACCCATTTTGCCGGAGCAGAGTCTATTTCCAATTTTAACCGGGTGGAAAAACAAATCCAGCGATTCAAAAAAACATGCAACTGGTTTTTTAATTTTGGGCTCAAACCCCGCTACAGGCACGTGGCATGTTCGGCTGGCTTATTAAATTTCCCGGATTATACCATGGACCTGGTTCGCATCGGCATTTCCAATTATGGTTTCTGGCCCAGTGAGGAAACCCGGATGTTTCACCTGAAAGAAAACGGGAATCCCCCGAAAGACCCACTTAAACGGGTGCTCTCCTGGAAAAGCAAGATTTTAAGTGTCAACCACGTTGGCGAAGGTGAATATGTAAGCTATGGCAAAAGCTATATCACCAATCGCGACAGTTTAATTGCAGTTGTTCCTGTTGGATACAGCTTTGGTTTTAGCAGAACTTTAAGTAACCTGGGGCATGTACTCGTGCGTGGAAAAAGGGTGACGGTTGTTGGTACGGTAAATATGAATATGATTGTCATTGATGTGACGGATGTCCCGGAAGTTAAAGTGAATGATGAGGTAGTACTTATCGGTGACCAGGGCAACCTGAGTATCTCTGTAAGTTCGTTTAGTGATATGAACAACAGCATGAACTATGAATTGCTCACAAGACTTCCTGAGCAAATTCCCAGGTACAGGGTAAAATGAAAAAATCAGAGGCTATCTCGAAAGTGAAAAAATTTGTTCACGCAAAGAACCCTGACGAAACGCCCGCAAAGTATTATGGTTCGGCAAATTAGACTTTACGTACCTTTGCGAAAATCTTTGCAGACCTTTGCGTGGAATACATTAAAGCATTTTTTGAGACAGCCTCCATTAATAGTTACTGCATCTGTCGCTTCAGCTCATAAGTCATTACACGGTTATCATTAAAAGTAGGGACGTATAACATATTCTTATCGGGTACAAATTCAATATCAGCAGCATTGATTTTATCATCAGCGGTGTCGAGTATTAAGATTTTTTCCTTTTGGGGGTGAATAAGATGTACATGTCCCGTCCAGTCGGATTTTATGTAATAACCGTCACCAACCTTCTTAAGACCATCTATACCACCTGTATTGGTTATAAATTCTGTAAGCTCACCGGATTTATAATCTGCTTTCAGCACAGATCCATTCATACCGATAAGCAAATGTTCATCTTCAGTATACAGACCATTTGGACGATCCAGTTTTTCAGACTCCACCCATTTTTCGGTTTTCTCTCCTTTTAACCTGTAAATTACATTTGTAGACATATCAGATGCAAACACCGTTCCTTCCTTATTGATGGCAATATCATTGGCAAATTCCGAATCTTTACACGGATACCGGTTAGCAATTTCTCCTTTGGCGATATTGATTTCTACAATTTCGTCAATATTCGTAACATAAAGTTTGCCCTCGTAAACTCCCATCCCTTTGGGTGCATCCAGTCCGGTTACCCATTCCAGTTTAACAACTTCACCCTCGGGAGTAACTTTTGATATAAAGCCTTTGCCGTCTTTTTCGTTGGATTTACCTTCAATATTTGCAACATAGAGTACATTGCGGGTTGGATCGTAACAAACCGATTCAGGAACTTTCATAACAGAATCGGTGCTCCATTTACTTATAAGCTCTGGCTTGGCGGGTTCACCGGATTTCTCCGTATTTTCTTCTTTCTGACCTTGCTTCTTGCATCCAAAAACAACAACAAGAGCAAGCATGCTGATGATCGTAATTTGTAAAGTTTTCATAATTGTATTTTTTGTTTCAAAACCAAGCTATTAAAAAAATTATTCAATTTCAAATGTTTGAATTACAGGAATAATAAAAAGGGGCTATAAATCATCTTTTTTACATATAACCATCACAAAAACTCAACCTGAATCCAGAAAAGAATAAGAACGGCAATGGTTATCCCAATCGCAAAACCAATTATGGTAATCAAAGAGACAGGAAAGTCTTTAATTCTTATTCTGTTGTGCTTTCAAGTATTGGGTAATCCCTTTTACATAATCTTCAAAAGAATGGAACTCACGGCCTGTAAAATCTACTTTCACACCAAGCTTTCTTGCGTTAGCAGCAGTGTACGGACCAAAACATGCGACAGTATTTTGATTAAGCCATTTTACATCACCCAGCATTTTTATCAACGCTTCAATCTCACCCGTACTGGTAAAAGCAATAACATCCAGCTTTTTCTCCCGGATGAACGAAAGCTCTTTTGAATACTTGGCTGAATCTGCCGGTTGGGTAATATACCCCTCAATTTTTATGGGCTTCATTTCAATTTTTTTTAATCCGCTTATAAAATCCGGAATCACATCTGGTTCTTCCAAACCTACTACTTTTGGAGCAATCACAGCCACAGACTGATTTTGGATATTCTCCATTTCTGAGAATGCCTGGGTTATTCCTTTTGGACTGGGTTCTTCAGGAATAAAAGAAACCTCCGTATTGTATTCTGACCTCAGAAAGTCTATATCCTTACCAATGGCAAGAAATTTGAGCGAATTCAGTACCTCCGGGGCAGTATTTTTATCCTCAGCGCGTCTAAAAAACGACTCAATAGCCTTTCTGCTGGGAAGTACCACCCAGTCATACTTTTCGGGATTCTCCAGTATGTTGTCGATTGGTTTGGTATCCGGGTTGAAAACTGTCTCAATTGATGGTAACATAACAGGTTTAGCTCCAGATTCTGTCAAGATATCAGCAAACCGAGGTGCATAATGGGCCGGAGCTGTAACCAAAATCTTCTTATTCATCAGGGGAAACCTTGTACTTTGAGAATCTTCCGGTTTGGGATATCGGATCAAACGGGTATCATAACCGGTTTCACTGAAATATTTCATTATAACAGTTGAGTGTTTTCCTTTATACGTTCTTTTATCAACCATATTCAAAGCATAAAGCAAATCATACCATTGCGCAGTCTCTTGTTCCTGTTTTACTTCTCCTTTGTAATAATACTCTCTTAATTTTAGAGTGGAAGGCAAAATTTTCAGAGTCTCAGCAAGGAGAGAGTCCATTCTTTCTGCTCCGATTTCTTCACGTATCTGCCATAATGGATGAGCAATGAGAAGGCCTGACTGGTGAGTCATCAGTATTTTTTCAGTACATCTTTCTGCCCTTTGCCTGTTGAGCTCTAACAGTTGTTTTGTTGCTTCCCCGGCGCTTAAGGTATCTTTATAAGAAGCGTAAAAGTCACGCATAAAATCCTGGTAATAATGAAGATCCTCAGGGTAATGTACGGGTTCTGATAAATCCCTGGTAAGCATTTCCGGAAGAAATCCCTCGCCAACAACTGGATAATCCGCTATAGATGCTGTATAATATTCAAGCAATCCATTATGCAACAACGCTGAAACATCGCCCACAGGTATCGTATCATCAAGCTGACAGAAAGCTCTGTGGCCAACTTCATGATAGATAGTAGTAGGAGAAATTTCTGACACGGGATTAAAAACATATTCACCGGGATTGCAATTTATGAACTCTCCAAGATATACTTTTATATGCTTAAATTCACCCTCATCGCGGAAATCTAAAAGATTACCGAAAGCTTGTTTGTAAAATTCCAGGGCTTTGAGGGTATGATAAGCTGAAAAAATAACATAATATTCCGGGCTTTTGTATTTCAAAGGAATGCTGTCTTCCTGAAGCTGAAAATTTAAAGATACGGGTGTTCCATATATTTCATACAGTTCCGGCATCTCCTCAACAAAAACAACGGAATCCATATTATAAACCGTCATTGAATCAAGCCACGGATGGTTAAATTCCAGCTTATCGTTTAAAAAATAAACTGAAATACCTTTCTTCACTAACTGGTTTTCTTCGTGCACATGGGTATACGTTTTGTATTCTTTTTGCCCAAGTATAGGTTGTAAACCAATCATAACCAGAAGCAACCAGGAAAACAAAAGGTATCGTATGGGAAATGTGTATTTTATCATATTGGCTCCCGCTGCTAAAACAAAATAATCTTATGCAAAACTAACAAAATAAAAAAGAGCCCCTTACAATTAAAACCTATTCTTCAGCACTTTCCAGCCAATGAAGTATATCCTCTCCTATCTTAAGCGGGAAATCCTCCTGTAGGAAATGATACCCTTTCCCCAGGTATACAGTCGTAAGGTTTTTAATATGAGCTTCACACCACCTCCGGGTATCCTTGTTGATAATAGCCCCTGGTTCGGCATATAAGAGAAGCTTGGGGATGGAAGATCTTCTTAGAAACAAAGAATACTGCTTTACTATATCGTACATCTTTGAGGGCACTCCGTCTATAGGTACCTCCCGTATCCACCGGAGCATAGGTTTCCTGTTAAAAATGTTACGGAAAGGCTTTTTATATATCCTCTTTTCTTCCTTCTCAAGTTTTCTGACAATCAGGGAGGGAAGTATAAAGTTAAGAAAAACGTTCAACCCAAAAATTAAAAATTCCCCAAGAACTTTTGTTCGAAGCATCTTAAATCCCATTCGATGTACCCATTGCATCTCCACGGAATCCCAGGGTCGTATAAAAGACTCCATGAAAACAATCCTCCTGATATTGTCTGGATTTTCTTTAAAGTAATGAAAACCCAGGGCAGAGCCCCAGTCATGAAGGACAAGTGTTATTTCGGAAAGACCTAGTTTGTCAATAAATTCTTTCAGGTACTGGTAATGGTCTTCAAACGTATAATCAATCCGTGGCTTCCCGGAATTGCCCATACCAATTAAATCCGGAGCAATACACCTTCCGTATCTTTTCACTTCAGGAATAATGTTTCGCCATATAAAAGAGCTTGCAGGATTCCCATGCAGGAAAAGTACGACAGGTCCTTCTCCTGCTTCAAGGTAATACATGGATGAATGATAAACGTCCAGAAATTTTGAGTAATATGGAAATTCATTTTGTTTCATGATAAGCGAAATCTGATGCTAAGCGTACCGATCTTTGTTTATCCTGTAAAGACGCAGTATGGTGGCGCCCCTGTGAAACCTGAATTCTTTCTCAAACTCCCTGTGGTTCATCAGCCTGTCCATTCCACCAAAACCGAGGTATTGCCTGAAATGTTTGTAATGATCCTTCCCTGCCAGTCTTTCTGCAATATGAACAGGAATTTTGAAAAATTTATTGGTTTTCTCATCAAATGCATAATCAATAAGGATAAGATAACCTGCCGGCTTGATCACCCGGTGAGCTTCCTGCACAATTTTCCGGGCAATATCAAAAGGTTTTTCATGAAGGGCAAGGCTTATAATACCCAAGTCAAAGGAATCATTGGTATGAGAAAGTTCCGTGGCATCCTGATTATCGCATTCTATCTTATCCGGCCCTTTCTCCGCCTGTCTTAGCATAGACTCCGAAATATCCACGCCGGAAATGTTTTCGAAACCATGCTTTTTTAAGTATTTTAGCTGATTGCCGGTTCCACAGCAAATATCAATTATACTATCCGGTTGTATATCTTTAACTAGTTGCACTACTCTCTTTCGTATTTTATGGAGAGCAAAAAATAAAGCAGGATCGTAGATGTCGGCGAGTAGTTTATAGTGGTCCATGAGCTTTTGAATTATCCAAATCAAATTTAAATAAATACAGTTAGTGAACGAATAGAAATTCAATTTGTTTTAAGGGATGACTGTAATAAACAAAAAGCGAATACATTATGATTTATAGAGAATTAGGACAAAGCGGAATTGAACTTTCAGCAATCACATTCGGTGCCTGGGCCATCGGAGGTTTTATGTGGGGTGGCAGCGATGAAAAGCAGGCTATCAATGCCATCCAGCATGGCTATGACCTTGGAGTTACTTCCATTGACACTGCTCCCATTTATGGCACAGGCCTGAGCGAGGAATTAGTAGGCAAAGCCATCAAAGGCAACCGCGACAAGTACCAGATTCTTACCAAATTCAGTATGCACTGGGCAGAAAAAGGTAACCAGGAAAGGTTTCGTTCTGAAAAAGGTATGAAAGACCTTTTTGAAGGGGTGACACTGAAGGCCGATAAGGAGAGTGTTATGAAAGAATGCGAAGACAGCCTCCGGCGACTTGGAACCGATTACATTGATTATTACCAGCAACACTGGCCGGTAGATGACACCCCCATTGAAGAAACGATGGAAGCGCTGGAACGGCTGAAGGAACAGGGAAAAATTAGAGCAGCAGGGGTATGTAACTACTCTCTTGAGCAACTGAAAGAGGCTGAAAAAACCATTCGAATTGAAGCAGACCAGATCCATTACAGCATGCTGAAGAGAGATGCTGAAAAAGACATCGTACCTTATGTTCGGGAAAACACCAAAAGCATTCTGGCCTACAGTCCAATGCAAAGAGGACTCCTGACAGGAAAATTTTCTCCTGATTCGGAATTATCGCCCGGAGACAACCGAAAACAATCCCGTTTCTTCAGAAAAGAAAATATACGAAAAGTGAATGAGTTCCTGAATAAGATAAAACCTATTGCCGATGGTCATAAAGCCACTCTGGCGCAACTTGTTTTAAGCTGGACTATCCATCAGCCCGGCATAACTGTTGCCCTTGCAGGAGCTCGTACACCAGAGCAAATCAATGACAATGCCAGGGCTGCCGAAATTGCTATTACCCATGAGGAAATTGAATTTATTAACAAGCACCTTAAGGATCTCGATCTAAACCTGGAGAAATAAGACTGGTAGAACAGAATAGATAGGAGGCCGGTTTTTCAGTCAACCATTGGTTGCTGTGACATCGGCTTTTCTTTTGTGTTTTCGTCTTCGTTTTCAGCGCTCTTCGAAGTTTTCCCTGCATCCCGGCATAAGCGAAAACCCAAATCTGGCTGACTGTACCCCGGTACATTCCCTTTTCTCGCCGACAACCGGCAGTTGACAGCTTCTGATTTAAAGCTACCCCCTCTTATTACGCGGTAGTTGCTATGAGGTGGGCCTTTTGGATCTTCTGACGGACTATTCTGGTAATATTCTTCTGAATACCAGTCATTACAATACTCCCAGACATTTCCACTCAAATCATAGATGCCCAGCAAATTGGGTTGTTTCAATCCTACAGTCAGCGTACCATCGCGGTATACAAACTTTTCATTCTTCCCGGAATAATAGTTATGCTTATACCATGCCACATTTTCAATTGTGTCAGAGCCACTGAAAATGTATTCCTGTACCGAACCTCCTCCTCTTGCAGCAAATTCCCATTCGGCTTCAGTGGGCAATCTCCCGTCCGCCCAGTGGCAAAAGGCCTTGGCTCCATACCAGGTAACTTCAACAACAGGATGGTCTTCTTTCCCTTCGACTACTACAAACTTATCTTCAGCATAGTTGATCATGCAACTTTTACTGGAAATTTCAATATATTCAAATCCATAGTAACTCCCGCCTGGATTAGCTCCAATTTCATTGAGAAAATTACAGTACTGCTGGTTAGTAATTTCGTATTTACTTATGTAAAAACCATCCAGCTTAACCCTGTGGACAGGTTTTTCGGATTCTTTACAGGAATACTGTTTTTCTGTACAACCCATATCAAAGGATCCGCCTTTGACAAAAACCATTTCTATATTTTTTGAGGATTGACTGTATAGAGAAATAAACGGAAACAGAAAGAAAACAAAGAGGATGTTACGCATAGCAGATTACTTGAAACTTTTTTGAATTCCAAGCAAATATAGGAATTCTGGTGGGCTCTCCCACAAAAATAATCAGGGAAAAATAGTTGTTCATCAATTTTTTATTGGTGATTTAAGATATAATGAAGGGAATACTGCTAAATTTGCAGGCAGATATTATCAAAAAATGAAAAATAAGCTACCTTACATAAAAATATGCTGTATCCAGAATATTGAAGAAGCAAAAATGGCTATCTCCTACGGAGCTTCCGCCATTGGACTTGTGGGGAAAATGCCTTCCGGCCCAGGACCCATAAGCGATAAACATATTCTGCAGATTGCATCAGAGGTTCCACCTCCTGTAGCAACTTTCCTGCTCACCAGTGAAACAGAACCGGATAAGATCATACAGCATCAGAAAAGAACGTACACCAGTGTTATTCAATTGGTGGATTATGTGGAAAAAGAAACATATCAGTTTATTAAGAGGCAAATACCTTATATAAAACTGGTCCAGGTAATCCATGTACAAGACCAATCGGCGGTGGACTATGCGGCAGAAATAGAGGGAAGTGTGGATGCTCTCCTGTTGGATAGCGGCAATCCTGAAGGAAAGGTGAAATCGCTCGGTGGAACAGGGAAAACTCATGACTGGGAAATGAGCAGAAAAATTGTAGAAATATCCAATAAGCCAGTTTTTCTTGCAGGTGGGCTAAACTCATCTAATGTTGAAATAGCCATTAAAAAAATAAAACCTTTTGGTGTTGATGTTTGCAGCGGAATAAGAACAAACGGGAAGCTGGATGAGAAAAAACTAAAAGCGTTTGTTCAAACTATTGAAAATATCCAATGAAGGAAGGTTTAAAATAATAACTGGTAGATGTATTTACAATAGAAAAGCACAATTGCCTGTTTCATGTTATAGAATAAGTGGTAATATTTTTCTGTGGAGACCGTTCTAAAAACAAAATATTGATTTTGACCAGATAAATCCTTTTTCCCCTTAACCTTTTTAAAATACTTTTGTTTCAAAAGAGAAATAGTTAATTGAACGATGACAAAAGAAGAACTTGAAAAAGCAAAAATTCTAAAAGAATATACGGAACAGGAGCAAAAGGAAAACGAACAGGTTCCTCGTGCCAGGAGTTTTGCTGAAAGCGCCCAGAGATCACTGAAAAGCTTTCTGGAAGGAATGGGAGAAGAATATGATGAAACTGTTGACATGGCTAAATTTTTTTACCGGTACCTTGAAGATAAATTAAGGTTAAAAGAACGGGAAACGCCTCCAACCAAAAAAGAGGTAAAGGAAGCTATAGAACAACTCAAAGACATGGGCAGAGTAGGTGTTTTTGCATCCGTATCCATATTACCCGGAGGGGGATTATCCCTGCTTGGCCTTGAAATTCTTGCCCGGAAAATGGGTATAACCAATTTCTCGTTTATACCATCTTCTTTCAGAAAACGGCTTTATAGGAAATATGGCTATGATGAACAAAAGCCTTCTGACGGGGAAAAGGATAACAACAAAGGTGATATCAACTAATCCTCTTATAACCTGCCTTTTAAAAACCCTTTGTATTTTTTACACAATTTAACATTTCAACCTGTAATAATCCGGATAAAATTTTGTCTTATTCGTGTGAGAAATTATTTGTCAAATTGATAAATCAAAATAGTATGTCATTACTTACTAAATTCGGATTGATTACAGGAATATTTATCTTATTAATATCTCCCTTATACAGTCAGAGAGGCCAATACCCCGGTGGAGGTTCAGCCCCGAAGGGCTCGATTCAGGGCATTGTTAAAGTAAAAGAAAATAATGCCCCCCTGGAATATGCCAACGTAGTGCTTTACAAACAAAAAGATTCCTCTATGGTAACCGGAACGGTTTCCGGAACAGATGGAAGTTTCAAAATGGAAGAAGTTCCTTTTGGACTGTATTATATGGAAGTGGATTTTATCGGTTTTCACAAGAAAATCATTCCTGACGTGAAAGTCACTCCCCGCAGCAGAGAGGAAAATATAGGTGAAGTTTTTCTTTCTGAAGCTTCCCGGGAAATTGAGGGAGTAGAAGTTACTGCCGACAAGGTTCAGGTGGAATATAAAGTAGACAAAAAAGTAATCAATGTGGAGAAGGATTTCAGCGCCCAGGGCGGCTCTGCAGTGGATGTGCTGGAAAATGTACCTTCCATAAAGGTAGATATAGAAGGAAATGTAGAATTGCGTGGTACGGATAATTTCAGGGTGCTTGTCAACGGAAAACCTACTGTGCTTGAAGGAAGTGAAGCTCTCCAGCAACTCCCTGCAAACAGGATAAGTAGCATTGAGGTAATCACAAATCCTTCTGCAAAATACGACCCCGAGGGAACCGGTGGAATAATCAATGTTATCATGAAGCAGGATAAGCGAAAAGGCTTCAACGGCAGGTTCAAAGCCTCTGCCGGAACCGGCGACAAATATGATGCCAGCGCCAACCTGAACTACAGAACCGGAAAAATAAACTTCTTCACTTCATTTAATTATCGTGAGTTCAACTTTGAAATGAATGGAGTTTCGGAAAGGGACAACTTCTATACCAACGACACGGCTACGTCCATTAACCAGGATATGGAAAGGAATATGGGAAGAAGCGGATATTCGGTAAAAGGTGGTTTCGATTATTACCTCACCGATAACAGCACCCTTTCGCTTGCAGGAAAGGTAGGTACTTTTGGTTTCAGCATGGGAGCAAACACCCAAACCACCCGAATTTCGCAACCAATAGATCTATACAATTACGAAATTTCAAACAGCAGCTTTGATGTGGACCACAATTACTACACTTTATCGCTCGATTATCAGAATAAGTTTGATGATAATGGACACACGCTCAATGCTTCTGCGTTTTATTCCAATGCAGATAACAATGACAAAAATGGCTGGGAAAATTATCTTGCTAATTCTAACTGGGAAAAAATCAATGATAATCCATACAAACAACTCACAAACGAAAAGGGTACAGAAGACGAACTGGAAGTAAAACTGGATTATACCCGCCCCACCGGAAGTGGAGAACTTGAGTTGGGTTACAAGGGAACCTATGATTTAAGCGATGAGCGTTATGAGCTGGAAATCTACGATAACAGTCAGTGGACTCAGCAGGAAGCCTCAACTATTGATTATTACAGGCTTACCCAGGCACTGTATGCAACCTGGTCAGGGAAAGCGATCGGAATAGACTATAAATTAGGTCTTCGCGGTGAATACACCGACAGGGAATTGAAACAGGTAACACTGGATGAAACCTATAAAATTGACAGGTTTAACATCTTCCCTTCTGCTCACTTATCGAAAAAAATCAGCAGGGGCGAACAGATTTTCCTGAGCTACAGCCGAAGAATCAACCGCCCCAGGAGCTGGTTCATCGATCCGTTTAAGCGGTATATCAACCAGTATACTGTGAGGGCCGGAAACCCGGGACTTGAACCGGAATACACCGGGTCTTACGAACTGGGATATAAAAAGTCTTTCAAGAAATCGTTCATCTCTATTGAAGGCTATTTCAGGAATACAACCAACGAGATTGACCGGATTCAACGATTGGGTGAAAACGATGATATGTATGTTTCATTCGAAAACCTGGACAGGGAAACGGCTGCAGGATTTGAGACCATGTTCAACTCAAGCCTGTTCAAATGGTGGAATCTTAACGCAAGCGGAAGCTTATACCGATACACCATCGAAGGCAATGTAACCGACCAGGATGTTTCGGCCAGGAGCAACAACTGGAATGTTCGTCTGAACAACAACTTTAGCCTCCCAACAGGAACAAAATTACAGCTTATGGCTATGTTTATCGGTCCATCAGCCACCGCACAAGGGGAACGTGAAGGCTTTTTCATGACCAGCGCTTCAGTTAAGCATTCTATAATGGATAACAAACTGACTTTTACCCTCAGTGGACGAGACCTGCTTCAAACCATGCAGCATGAAATGACTTCATCCGGACCCAACTTTGAAACCTATAATTCTTTTGAAAGAGAAGCGCCCGTTGTTACATTCAGTGTAAGTTACTCATTCAACAATTATAAAGACAGGAAACGCGGACCTAACGGAGATGAAGGAGAGGAATACCAGGATATGGGTACGTTCTAGGTTGTTTGAACCACATCAAAAAAAAGGATTGTTATATCAAAGAGGCAATCCTTTTTATTTTTATATTTGTGTAAATGTTTTCGATTAATCAACACTTTTAAAACATTCTCACCATGGATCTAAAGATTGAAGCTTCCGACGATACACCTCTTATTGATATGAATGAAAACGGGACAATTGAAATCAGCGGTCGTTCCCTGCCCGAGAATGTCTCCCTTTTTTACAAACCTGTATTCCAATGGGTCGCTGACTATACCAAAAATCCTGCTCCTTTTACTCATGTAAAAATTTTCCTTGTTTATTATAACAGCAGCTCCTTCAAATGCATCAACGACATTTTGTATCAACTGGCCTCTGTTTATAACGGAGAAAATCTGAAAGTAGAATGGTGGTACGAAGAAGATGACCAGGACATTTATGATACAGGGGTTGAACTGAATCAAGAACTGAATATCCCTTTTGAAATTGTCAAAAAGCCCGTGATTAAAAAGAAAAAGGAGAAAATAACCGTAAAAAATAAGAAAACGGGTAAAACCTACCAGATCACTAAAGAATACTGGGATTTAATCATCAAGAACGGCCATGAAAAGGATTTTGATATTATTGAAAATAAGTCTAATTCTATATAATAAGATTGGTTAAAATTCTTTTTACAACTTCCCACTTTTTCGTTAAATTTATTGTCCTTTTTTGTGAATTTCAAACACCAGTATATGGGGGAAGATGGGGATACATTGCAAACCATCAATCAAATATCAGATGTATTATCCTATTTGCTTGAATTAAAAAGACAGGGTAAGTTTCAGCAAGGTATTAATCTTATTGATGATACCCTTATTAAATATTTCAATTTTGACGACAATTCCATGAACTTTCTTTCCGAAAAATTCCTTGACGAAGTTCACGAAAATTCTGAAAAGATAACCCCCGAACTGGTTAATTCCATGGGTGATCTCCTTAATGAGAAAGGAGATTTACTTTATTCCCAGAATAAACTGAAAGAATCCAGGGACATTCTGAAAAACGCCCTTACTATCTATTTTTTTCTCAACGATCAACAGGATTTCTTCTCATTTCACCGGATGAACAAGATGGTCATGATAAACGACAAGCTCTCCGATATTGATTTGAAAATCAGAAGGTAATTTATTGGCGGGCCGGGAAGCAATGATTAGTAAAGAATTATGAATTAAAAATTTTTCATCCAAGCTTCTCCAAACAAAACATCCGATGAGAAGAATGCATCGGATGTCAGGACAGACCTTAACATACGATGTCTCCAGGTCATCGTATGTTTACTGCCGCGTAAGGCCATAGAAAATATAAACCACAGAGAGCCGGGAGGACACCCAGAGGGCCGCAGAACAGGTTCTCCATGGTTCTCTGCAGTTTTCTCCGTGTGCTCTGTGGTTAAAAAAAGCGCAAAAAATTCAGGAAGTAGAAAGGTGTTTCAAAGCTCATGTTACTCTCCCTCCATATAACACAGATGAAACGGATGAAAGCGGATTCTCACAGATAAATCTGATTTAAAATCGAATGCACATCAGCGAAACCTGCATGAACCATTTCAAAATGCCATTACTCCCATTAATCCATTATTCCAATATTCCGAACATCCCAATTTCTCCCTTTCTCCCATTCTCATCCTCTCATCCACGCTTCTCCCAAAGTAAACATCCGATGAGAAAAATACATCGGATGTTAGGGAGGTAATCATTAATTTTGCGAGTTCGTTCAGGTTTAAAACAGCTTGTCTCGCTGATCTTTTTGGTTGACTCTTTCCAAAAGCTTCTCACTGTAAGTTTCGTAGCCGGGTTTTTGAAGCAGGGCAAACATATTCTTCTTATAAGCTTCCACACCGGGCTGGTTGAATGGATTCACCTCCAAAATATTGCCGCTTACGGCACAGGCCTTTTCAAAGAAATAGAGCAGCTGCCCCAGGTTGTATTCGTTAATCTTGGGAATGCCTAGTATAATATTGGGTACATCTCCGTCAACATGGGCCAGTCTTGTTCCGGATTCGGCCATGATGTTAATTTCATGAATACGTTTTTCCGCCAGATAATTCAGATTATCCTTATCATCTTCCATGGTTGGAATGGTCAGTGTTTTGTCTGTTGAATAGAGCGACAAAATGGTCTCAAAAAGCATTTTCTTTCCTTCCTGGATATATTGCCCCATAGAATGCAGGTCTGTTGTAAACTCCACTGTTGAAGGGAAAATTCCTTTGCCTTCTTTCCCCTCGCTCTCCCCGAACAACTGTTTCCACCATTCCAGGATATATTGAAAACGGGTGTTGTAAATTCCGAAAAGTTCAATGTTTTTACCCTTATTATAAAGCTCATTACGGATAGCAGCATATTGAGCAGCCGGGTTTTCCTCAAACGGTGTACTCGAAGTTGTGGCCCGGCGCATATTTTCCGCTCCTTCAATTATATCGCGGATATTATGGCCCGCAAGGGCTATGGGTAACAAGCCGACAGGTGTCATAACAGAATATCTGCCCCCAATATTATCGGGAATAACAAAAGTGGTAAGATTTTCTTCCGTAGCCAGTTTTCTCAGGGCGCCTTTTTTAGCATCCGTAATGGCAATAATTCGTTTGGAAGCTTCTTCCTTGCCTGATTTCCTTTCCAGGTGCTGTTTCAGGATCCTGAATGCAATTCCCGGCTCAGTAGTTGTTCCGGATTTTGAAATGACTACAATACCGTAATCCCTGTCTTCAAGTTCTTCAAGCAATTCGTAGTGGTAATCTTCATCCAGGTTATGGCCGGCAAATAAAATTTCCGGGTTATTATGTTTAGAAGGTTTGAAAATCGGTGAAAGAGCATGAATGACAGCTTTAGCACCCAAATAAGAGCCTCCGATACCTATCACTACAATCGTATCATAGGATTCCCTGAATTTACGGGCAGTTTCTTCTATACGATAGAGGCTTTCGTTGTCAATTCTTTCCGGAAGGTTCAGCCAGCCAAGAAATTCATCCGGCTTTTCACTGTGCTCTTCCATTTTTTTCAGAATGTTTTTAGAGAGGTCAGCGTAATGTTCTGATAAGTCCTTATCAATAAACGGAGTGGCGTTTTCGAGATTGATTGTTATTTGTGGCATAACGTATCTATTTTAATTTGTTAGATAGTAGCTTAATTTCAATTGCAGGTGAGATTCTTTCATACAAAATATTGTAAACAGCATTTATTATAGGAACATCTGCCTGATAGGTTTTGTTGATTTCGACAATGCTTTTTGTGGCATAAAATCCCTCGGCAATCATATTCATCTCCAGTTGCGCTGATTTTACCGAGTAGCCTTTCCCTATCATATTCCCGAAGGTTCTGTTCCGGCTGAATTGCGAATAAGCTGTTACCAGCAGATCGCCAAGATAAACGGAGTGATTCAGGTCCCTCGAAATAGGATGAACCGCATCAACAAATCTTTGTATTTCCTGCATTCCATTAGCAATTAATACTGCCAGGAAATTGTCCCCGTAACCAAGACCGTGACATATTCCGGCTCCAATGGCAAACACGTTCTTCAAAACAGCAGCATATTCTGTTCCATAAATGTCATCGGAGATGTTTGTATTCATGTAATGCGTTTGCAGCAATTCTGAGATTCGTTTTGAATATTCCTGGTTTTGAGAGGCCACAGTCACGTAGGACAATCTTTCCAGGGCCACCTCTTCAGCATGGCAGGGGCCACTGATAACCACAAAATTATTCAGAGATACATCCCATTGCTTTTCAAAATATTCTCCAATAATAAGATTTTCATCGGGGATAATACCCTTTATGGCAGAAATGACAATTTTACCGGAAATATCTTCTTTGAGATTTTCCAGTGCGCCTTTGAGAAAAGCAGCCGGAATGACAAAAAGCAGAATATCTGAATCTCTGACTAATGCATTAATGTCATTGTAATACTGAACAACATTGTTGTTGATGGTAATGGAGCTGAGGTAATTCTTATTGTGTCCGTAATTCTTCAGATGGTCTATGTTAGTTTCGTCGCGCAAATACCAGTTTACTGTATCCAGGTTTTCCTGGAGGATTTTTACAAGCGCTGTCGCCCAGCTACCTCCACCTAGTACTCCTATTTTTGTATTTTCAGGCATTGAGTAGGTCTGTTTTATTCAAGCCAATCTTTGACTTCTTCGAGTGATGGATTTGTAAGTCCGAGTTTATGCTTTTTATTGATTCCGCAAATTTGATTGTGGAGTTTACCGGGTTTTGTTTCTTTCAGTTTGTCGACTGTCACATATCCGGACTTCTTAATTACCGGAATCCAGTCTTCGGGAATACCCAGTTCCTTGAACTTCTCAGCCGGGTCGCTCTGGCTTTTTTGCTCCGGTCGCATTTGCGGGAAGAAAAGCACATCCTGTATGGAATGGGAATTGGTCATAATCATCGTCAGCCGGTCGATCCCTATTCCAAGCCCTGCTGTGGGTGGCATGCCATATTCAATAGACTTCAAAAAATCCTCGTCCATCATCATAGCTTCTTCATCTCCCCGTTTACCGAGCATAAGTTGCTGTTCAAAACGCTCACGCTGGTCAATCGGGTCGTTTAGCTCAGAATAAGCGTTACAAATTTCTTTCCCGTTGACAATTGCTTCAAACCTTTCAACGAGCCCTTCTTTTGAGCGGTGTTTTTTGGCCAGCGGTGACATCTCAATGGGATAATCGGTAATAAATGTAGGCTGAATGAGTTTGGGCTCGCAGGTTTCCCCAAAAATCTCGTCAATCAGCTTTCCTTTGCCCATAGTTTCATCCACCTCAACTTCAAGTTTTTTCGCTGTTTCGAGAAGTTCTTTTTCATCCATATCGGAGATATCCATACCGGTGTATTCACGGATAGCTTCAAACATGGTGTACCGCTTCCAGGGTCGCTTGAAGTCAACCATGTTTTCACCCACCTGGATTTTAGTTGTACCGTGCATATCCAGTGTGATTTTTTCAATCATCTCTTCGACGGTGTCCATCATCCAGTTGTAGTCTTTGTAGGCAACATACAGTTCCATCTGGGTAAATTCCGGGTTATGGAACCGGTCCATGCCTTCGTTCCGGAAGTCTTTGGCAAATTCGAATACGCCTTCAAACCCACCTACAATCAGTCTCTTCAGGTATAGCTCATTGGCAATTCTCAGGTATAATGTTTGGTCGAGCTTGTTGTGGTGTGTTTTAAACGGCCGGGCTGCCGCTCCACCATATATCGGCTGCAATATGGGTGTTTCCACTTCCAGGTAACCCTGATCGTTTAAATATTGTCGCATGGAATTAACCAGGCGGGTACGCTTTACAAATCGTTCCCGGCTTTCTTTGTTCAGGATAAGGTCCAGGTGTCTTTGGCGGTATCGCTGTTCGGCGTCCCTAAAGGCATCGTAAACCAGGCCGTCTTTTTCTTTTACAACAGGCAGCGGCCGGATAGATTTGCTCAAAACCTTAAAGCTATTCACTTTAATGGAGATCTCGCCCATTTTTGTTTTGAAGACGCTTCCTTCCACACCGATGATATCACCAATGTCCAGGTGTTTTTTAAATACCTGGTTGTACATTGTTTTATCTTCTTCTGGGCAAACAATATCCCGTTTAACATATATCTGAATGCTTCCGGCTTCATCCTGAACCTCTGCAAAAGAGGCGTTACCCATTATCCGCCGGTTCATGATCCTGCCGGCCAGGCTAACCGACTGGTAGTTCTCCTTTTCCGGATCATAATTTTCTAATATTTCGGTTGTGGTTGTATTTATTTTGTATCCTTCAGCCGGGTAAGGATCAATATCTAATTTTCTGAGTTCTTCCAGTGATTTACGTCTTTGTATCTCTTGTTCACTCAATTCCATCAGCATAATTCTTCGGTTTTTTATAAATTTTTGCAAAGATAGAATTTTTAGGTGGCTTAAGACCAATTAAAACGATATTAATTTTATGGATAGTGAGTTAAATCTTTAGGGTAGTTCTGTATTTTAAAGATTGTTTCTTTTACTCTCATCCAACCTCCCGTCAGGGATGAATAAGCTTTCCCTGTCGATAGAGCGGGGCTGGTGGTTCAAACGTATCCCCGGGTTCAAAGTTTTGAAACCGCAGAGAATTGGGGAGAAGCGACTCTATGGTTCTCTGTGTATTCTCTTCTTGCCTCTGTGGTTTTAAAAGGTGCTGAATGGAATGATTTGACCTGATATCACTTCAGCACGCCTTTTTTCAGATTTCCATATTCATCAAATACAAAGCGGTTAGAAATAATAATGGTTAAGTACACC
The DNA here is from genome assembly GCA_964585385.1 of uncultured Bacteroidales bacterium. Taxonomy (GTDB): domain Bacteria; phylum Bacteroidota; class Bacteroidia; order Bacteroidales; family UBA12077; genus JAGXLC01. Next base: position 117,767 of record CAZPDP010000003.1, on the reverse strand, counting down.
GTTAAAACCGTGGAAACAAAAATTGTAAGCATAAGCATAATCTGGTATTTAATGGCCACATTCGGACTGGAACCTCCTAAAATCTGACCGGTCATCATACCGGGTAAAGAGATCAGGCCGATAACCGTTATGCTAGCTATGAGGGGATTGAAGGCAGTCCTAAGCGCCTCTTTCATGAATGGCCGCAAAGACTCATTCATGGTAGCACCGTTAGCCAGGTAATACCGGTGAAGGTTCTTCTCTCTATTCAACTTCTGATAAAAAGTACTCAGCCCCAAAACATTCGTTTTTAAGCAGTTTCCAAGCAGTATGCCGCTGATGGGAATAAAATACCTTGATTCGAAAAGATAATCCAAACGAATGATCAGACCAAGAAAATACACATCAATAAGAATTAAGCTTATGGTAAGTGAAAGCAGTAAAGGGATGAGAAAGAATTTTCTTTTTAAAGACGCCCTTCTTACAATGGTAAACGAGGCAACGACTATCATAATAATCCACCACGCAGAATTGATCCATGCATTGTTGTATTCGAAAAGCACTTCGAGATACAGTCCGACAAGGAAAAGCTGTATAGTCATTCTTAAAATGGAGATAAGACTGTCTTTTACCAGCCCCGTTCGGTAAATATAGAATATGACTACCGGAATAATGATAAGCAGGTAACCCAGGAACAGATTAAAATAACTAATGTCAAGCGTTTTTTCCATAATCTTCAAGATTGTATGATTTGTCAGCGTGAGCAATCCATTTACGATGATGAGAAGTGGACAGGATTGTAAGTCCTTTTTGTTGTTTCAGCCATTCAGTCACCCGCTCAATATTATTTTCATCCAGTCCGGTAGTGGGTTCGTCCAGAATGAGGATGGTTTTCTTTAGTAGAAATGCGGAAGCAAGCATAATGCGTTGTTTTTGTCCGCCGGATACCTCGTTTATCGTTTTCCCGAGAATGGTATTGGGTAATCCTAATTGATGGAGCAAATCCTGTGTTTCGCTTTCAGTAGGGCGTATCGTTCTGTTTCTTTTAAAAGTAAAGGGTTCAAAGAAAATATCCCGGATGATTTCATAGGGAGGTGTTACTTCCTGCGGTATATAGGCCAACTCTTTTCTTATGGCATGAATGTTTTCTTTATTTAAAGGCATTCCTAGCATCGAGATATTCCCTTTCTCAAAAGGAACAAACCCAAGCAGGGTATTGAGAAGTGTTGTTTTTCCAATACCTGAACCACCTGTAAAAACCACATGTTCCCCCTTTTTTATGGAAGCATTAAAATTTTCGATTATTGCTATATCATCAAAACCAATGGTAAGATTATCAATATGAATCATAATATCCTAGTGGTTGTGCACAATTTGTTTTAATTTTACGACAATGAAGCATGAGATATGTTCTCATCTTTTCAAATTTATTACGAATTCATTAAAAATAATAATCCATGTTCCGCACCATCCTCCTGGCAATATTCTTTTGGATCATCATGCTTGTTTCGGTAGCTTTTCTGCCGGTTTTCCATATCTTAAAATTGTTCTCATGGAAAGCGGCTTCCTTCTTTATAAAACATTATGCGAAATATGGAGTAAAATTGATGTTTAAGGCAGGAGGAATAAAGACATCTGTGGAAGGGATTAAAAACATTCCTGCATCAAAAAAAATCTGTTTCATCAGCAACCACCAGAGCTATCTTGACATACCTGTACTAGTTGATGCCCTGCCCAGGCAAATTGGTTTTGCTGCCAAAAAGGAGCTAAACAATATCCCGGTTATTAACATCTGGATGCACGCATTAGGATGTGTAATCATTGACAGGAGGAAGCCATCAGATTCCATAGATAAAATGAAACAACGAATCGACAAAATCGAGAAAAACAAACCCCTGGTTATATTTCCTGAGGGAACACGGAGCAAAAGCCAAAAGATGCGAAATTTTAAAACAGGTGGTATCAGTTTGCTCCCCTCTAAAAACATTTATATTGTCCCTGTAACGATTGATGGATCCTATCGTTTGCTGGAAGAAAGGTCGCTTTTAAAGCCCGGGAAGATTAGAGTAACTATCCACCCTCCCATCAAAACAGAAAACATTGATTCAGAGGATTTCAGAAAATTGGCAAAAAAGCTGGAGAATATTATTCAGAAGCCCCTGCAAAACTAAATTCTGCCAGAATAAAAAAGACCTCCAGGTTTTTACTGAAGGCCTAAGGGAAATTTTAGGGTTATAGGGTACCAAGAAATCGCTTATTTGAATTGTTAAAAATATAAAATATTTCAAACTATCAAAAAAAAATGAAATTTTATCCACCTTATAGCCGTAATTTAGATTCCCGGCAAAACTTAAACACAGATATAACGGATTATAAATCAATCAACTGGGCATATTATATCAAGAAAGGTATGCAGGGAAAGTTTTCGGAGACAGGAATAATTCCTGAACGGCGAAGCCCTCAACGAAGTTAATTATTCGGGCTAAATAATCCTGTTAAAAAAACTTCATTGACCAATCAAATCCAAAAAGTCATTATAAGATAATTGCTTATCCGGGAAATAAAATGAAATGATTTGTTTTACTTTTGCAGAAAAAGTTGCATGACCGTTTTATATCATACCGGGATAATCATATTTGCATGGCTTGTGCGCCTTGGAAGCCTTTTCAATGCAAAAGCACGCAAACTCGCTAAGGGAAACAAAGAAACCTGGAAAGTCCTGGACAGGATCGATGCAAAGGATAAGGTCATTTGGTTTCATTGCGCTTCATTGGGTGAGTTTGAACAGGGAAGACCCATTATCCAGGAGATTAAAAAAAACACACCACACTATAAAATATTGCTGACTTTTTTCTCCCCCTCCGGTTACGAGATTCGAAAAAACTATGATTACGCAGATTTTGTAACCTACTTCCCATTTGATACTCCTCGCAATGCAAGGAAATTTCTGGAAAAAGCCAAACCTGAAAAAGCATTTTTTGTAAAATACGAATTCTGGTATTTCTTCATGAGAGAACTACACAGGAAAAAGGTGGAAACTTATATGGTCTCCGGCATGTTCCGTAAAGACCAGTATTTCTTTAAATGGTATGGCAAAAGTTTCAGAAAAATGCTGGATTGGTTTGACCATTTTTTTATCCAGGACTACAATTCGTTCAAATTATTGGAATATTACGGATATAAAAACATTACTTTATCAGGTGATACCCGTCTTGACAGAGTTATAGACATCGTGAAAAATGCAAAGGAATTGCCATTGGTTGAGCAATTAAGGGGAAATGAATTCCTGTTCATTGCCGGAAGCTCATGGAAAAAGGATGAAGAACTGCTTTTCAGGTATTACAGGGAAAGCAATATACCTTTTAAGATGGTGGTAGCGCCTCATGAAGTTCACCCTTCGAATATTCAAAGAATTCAGGAAGAGCTCGCCGACTTTAAAACCCTGAAGTATTCGCAAGCAAATGAAAACAACATAGCCGGAACCGATATTCTCATCATCGATAGTATTGGATTGCTTGCTTCACTGTATCGATACGGAGACATTGCCTATATCGGCGGTGGCTTTGGAAAAGGAATACATAATCTCCTGGAAGCAGCCACATGGGGTATACCTGTGATATTTGGCCCCAATCATGATAAGTTTAAAGAAGCTAAAGGATTGATAGATATGGGTGGAGGGTTTACCATCCAGGATTACCCCTCGTTGAAAAACACCCTGAAAAATCTGCTGAATAATAAGAAAACCCTCAAAAATGCAGGGGCTTCAGCAGAAAAGTATATAAAGAAAAATGCAGGGGCGACCGATATAATAATTGAAAAGATATTTTTCTGAACCGAATAATTACCTTGTCAAAATATCGTATAACAAATGAACTGAAAGAATTTATTTGTCTCATGTTATTATATTTTATATTTTGAGATATTTATAGCGTATTAAACTCAATTGTATGAATTCGTTGTTCAAGGCAGGCTGTCTGTTTTTTCTCCTCACCTTGTTTTTCCTGTCTCTTCAACTACCAGGAAATGAAGCCTTCTCTGTCAATTATAATTCTTCTGCCAGTGAGAAAACGAAAAAAGATACTGTGAGAAAAATTATTATTTCAGAAATAATTTACACACAGCTCAATAAAGAATTAACCTCCTCTAAAAAGGAGACTCCAGCGTACGAACCTCTCAAATCTATCAATGTTGGTGATACTCTAACTTTTGACTTTTTTATGCAATTGCTGGACTACTTCCCGGACTCTAAACTCAATAAAGTGGCAGACTCCCTTTTCTCAAGAAGCTCAAATCCCAAAGAAGATTCTGTGGTAATCTCCCGGGCTCACCTAAGTGCAATCAACAGGCAATTAAAAGAAAAGTACAGCAATTACAAATTCTATCATGAACTCAACAATGCAAAGGAAAATGATACCATTCCATTCAGGTACATTAAATACCTTATGGATTTTGAAGATTATAAAGAAGAGATAGCGTTGAGAGAACAAATTATTGAAGAATTCCGCTACGAAGAAACCAAACAGAAAACACCTGAAACTGAAACGGAGATTGAAGAATCGGCAGAAGAGAAACAAAAAAAGACTGAAACAGTCGCTCCCGGAATTCAAGAAAAAAACGAAAAGCCAGATGAGGTCATTTTTCGTGTTCAGATTGCAGCAAGCAGAGTTCCGCTGGATGAAAAAAAACTTCAGCAAATCTATGCCGGCAACAAGCGTATTGTAAAGAACTACGGGGACGGTTGGCACAGATATTCCATCGGATTATGTCAAGCCTATGAACATGCCACAAGGTTAAAAAAATCAATAGATGTTGAAGGCGCATTTGAAGTTGCCTATAAAGGAAACCAAAGGCTCAACGCCTACAGGATAAAAAATCAATATAAACAATGTCCAAAAATTAATATCACAAACACACTACCTAAAAACCCTGCTTTGATTTTCAAAGTACAGATTGCAGCAAGCAGAAATAAGCTTTCACCAACAAAATTGTCCCAAATATACTGTGGCGATCGTATTGTTTATGAATCCTCTGAAGAACAATGGTATAAATACAGCGTCGGCAATTTCAGGAATTATGCAGATGCCTCCGGATTAAGGGATATAATTTGCACACCAGGTGCGTTCGTAGTAGCCTATAAAAACGGAAAAAAAACATCGATTCAAAATACAATGAAGGACTTTAACCGATAATAAAAATGCCTTCTTTTATCCGAAAATATGATAATCAGTTAATTATAGAAATTAAAATCCAAATGGATCGATTTTCGCTCAAAAATAACATTTATTTAATCAATAATTAACCTTCCCTGCCCTTGATTTCTATTATTTTGCGACACTTAATTAAAGCATTATACCGGGGTATTTATACTTAAGTATTCTAACAAACAATGAAAAGAAATGAACAATATTGTTAAAATGATAAAAAAAGAGCTTGCAAAACACTCATAAATATCTATTTATCAATGAATTGAAATTTCTTAAAAAATGTTAATTAATCTTAAGAAATTATAAATAAGTCCTATTCAAATAATTTTATATTTGCTTAAAAAACACATTCAAACAATCTAAATTTTATGCTATGAATCAAAAGTGGTTAATCGTATTTTTATTATTATTCTCTTTCCATGCGGCCTTCTCGCAAGGTACCATTAAAGGGAAAGTTACTGATGCTGAGGATGGCAATCCTCTAATCGGAGCAACTGTAGTCATTAAGGGTACAACCTTTGGTACTGCAACCGCACTTGATGGGAGTTTCTCCCTGATGGCCGAGCCGGGCAATCAAGTGGTAGAATTCACCTACGTAGGCTACATCAAAAAGGAAGTCGAAGTAAATGTTAACGACGGTGAAGTTACTGACCTGGGTACAATCGGATTAGAACCCGATGCCATCGGTCTGGATGAAGTAAGAGTAGTGGCCGACTTTGCGAAAGACAGGGAAACACCTGTTTCAGTTTCCAAAGTTCAGCCTATCGAAATCGAAGAAAAGCTTGGTACTAAAGAACTTCCGGAACTATTGAAAAGTACTCCGAGTGTTTATGCGACTAAACAAGGAGGAGGCTTTGGTGATTCCAGGATAAATATCAGGGGATTCAGCCAGAAGAACGTAGCTGTATTAATCAATGGTGTACCTGTAAACGACATGGAAAACGGTTCTGTTTACTGGAGTAACTGGGCAAACCTGGCAGATGTAACAAAAACCATCCAGGTACAAAGAGGACTTGGGGCTTCCAAACTTGCCATTTCATCTGTGGGTGGTACCATGAACATTGTTACCAGGTCAACCGATGCCAAACAAGGCGGGACTGTTTACCAGGCCATAGGGAACGATGCGTATTCCAAAACCAGCTTTAATCTTTCAACCGGATTAATGGACAATGACTGGGCTGTTACATTAATGGGTAGCAAAAGCAGTGGAAACGGTTTTGTAGACGCAACAAATTTTGAATCCTGGTCTTACTTTTTCAACATTTCTAAAAGGATCAACAGCAGTCACAGACTTTCACTCACCGGATTCGGAGCTCCTCAATGGCACAACCAGAGAAGCAGCCCACACTTAATCCAGGAATACCGTGAACATGACAGAGGTATTCGATACAATTCCGATTATGGCTATAGAAACGGCGAAATTTATACTTCCGGATATGCTTATAACCAATACCACAAGCCTCAGTTCTATTTGAACCACTACTGGAAAATAAACAACAATACTTCTCTTCACACCTCTACTTATGCTTCATTTGGCAGAGGCGGAGGAAGAAGAGTTGAAGGTGAAAAAGATCACTGGCTGGAATTCCAGTACCCAAGCGGCGAACCGTATGCCATTACAAAACTTACACCAGAAGGATTTGTTGATTTTGGCGCTGTCATAGAAGAAAACGCTGCATCTGCTACAGGCTCCAAAGCTGTTATGGCTATGGCAAAGAATGAGCACGACTGGTATGGCGTCCTTTCCACATTTAACACGAAATATGCAAACATCAATATTACTGCTGGATTTGACGGAAGATACTATAAAGGATACCACTACAGAGAAGTTACCGACCTGCTGGGTGGAGATTATTTCCTTGATAATGCCAATATCAACAGGCCTGCTTCTACTCCTCTCCAGGAAGGTGATAAATTCAGTTATTACAACCTTGGTGAAGTACTCAGAGAAGGTATATTCCTGCAAGGGGAATACGTAACAGAAACCTATTCCGGATTCCTTTCAACAACAGTTTCTAATAAATCATACAGAAGAGTTGACTTCTTCCAGTACGAACCGGGCAACCAGAAATCTGAATGGGAAAACTTCTTAACCTACAGTGTTAAAGGTGGTTTCAACTACAACATAAACAAAAACCATAATGTATTTGTAAACGGTGGTTATTTTACCAGAGCACCTTTTTTCACTACAATTTTTAAGAACTACACCAACGAAATCAATGAAGAAGCTAAATTACAGAAGGTTCTGTCAACTGAATTTGGTTATGGTTTCCGATCTACCAAATTTGAGGCTGACTTCACAGCTTACCGTACTGAATGGATGGATAAAACACTTACCCGTACTATTGGTGATGTTTTTGCCAACCTGACCGGTCTGAACGCAATCCACATGGGTCTTGAATTACAAATGCGTTACAAACCCATTGAAAAGCTTGATATCAATGGTATGGTATCTACAGGTGATTACAAATGGGACGACAATGTTGTAGCTGATATTTTCAATGAAGACCAGGAATTCCAGGGAAGAGCTGCTGTTTACGCAAAAGGTGTACACAGAGGTAACACTGCAATGCAAACAGCTTACCTCGCTGTTAATTACCAGATTCTGCCTAATCTGAAAATTGGAGCCGACATCTATCATGCAGACAAAATCTTTGCTGATTTTGACGTGGAAAACAGAACAACTGAAGAATCCGAAGGCATTGATTCATGGCAAATGCCGGCATATCAGCTATTAAATGCCAATGCCCGTTACAATTTTGACCTGGCAGGATTTGAATCAACTGTTTACATGAACGTGGATAATATCTTAGATACGGAATATATTTCCGATGCTAAAGATGGTGCAGGCCATAATGCCCAGACTTCTGCTGTATGGTATGGATGGGGCAGAACCTGGAATATGGGTCTTAAATTACGATTTTAATCATTGAACAAGAAGAAATACATAAATTAACAATTATGAAGAAAGTATTATTTCTAGCGATATTAACCGGAATTATTCTTGCCGGTTGTAATCCCAACGAGGAGATTTACGAGGAACTGGACAACACTGTTGTGGAGCCTTATCATGATAATGTAGAAGATACACTTACATCTAATGATTATTCCACTATCAAAGACCTCGCTCTTGCGAAAGCTACCACTTCTGAAGATTCTTCAAAAGCTTATGCTATTGAGAATTATGAAAGCTTCAGCGAAAACAGACCCGCTTCTGATTACGTTCCTTTATTTCTGGCTGATAAATACATGGCCTTAAATAAAAATTCTGTAGCGAATGTAACCTATGACTATTACGAAGGAGAGCCTTCTTACCTGTCAGCTTTTGGTTCTGCAGAAAGTTATACATTGACAGAGGACGATTATGATTCTATGGGAGAAGGTTCCGGTGAACCGGGAAATTATGACAACTTTTCCAGCAGTACACCTCCTGAAGATTATCTTCCCGATTTTCTGGCAGAAAAATATCCCAATGCAGAGGATGGTGAGATGAAAGCAATTACTTATGATTATTACAAAGGTTACGTGGTTGAAATGACCGACTACTACCAATATAAAGATGGTAGCTGGGGCCTTGTACCTAACGTATATGTGCTTTCAGAAGATGATTATGATTCCATGGGAGAGCCGGGTGGATATGACAATTTCTCTGGTTCTATTGATCCGGATGATTATTTGCCTAAATTCCTTGAATTAAAATTTCCATACGCCAAGAAGGGTGACATGAAAGTAATCGTTTACGACTATTATAATGGTGATTTTGTTGAGGTTAGAGCTGATCAATACTCATTTGATGGAAGCAGCTGGACAAAACTCAATCCAACAAAAACGGTTACCAACCAATTCATCCACAACGGGGAAAAATGGATATTTGATCCAACAGTCAGGTTTGAAATGGAATCTTCAGACTACCTGTTAATAGTTAATGAGAGAGAATCAAAATATGTTGACGATTATGGAACAGGTGAGTTCTACTCAGGAGCCAACTCTTATTATGTCAACTTTGATATGAGGTTAGCTAAACGTGTAGAGTTCGATGCAGAAACCTTCGATGGTCTGTCTCTTGAAGAAGCTTTGCCTATCATGTGGGAACGACTATTTGATAAGGCTGATGAACCAATGGCTACAAGAGGTGCGCTTATCGTGATGCTTCAGAAGAAGTTCCCTGATGCACAACCTACCTCAAATGGAGTACCAGTTTATTATGAGGTTACTTTTGAGACGTTCAACGATGACTTCTCAAGAACTACATACACCGCTAAATATCAATGTACGGCTGCTGGTGATCCGGCCCAGTTTGAGTTTATTGAAACGGATGCACCCTTTGAGGTTGAATAAATTTTGTATGAATCTAAAAAATAAGGCTGCCCGGAAAGGGTGGCCTTTTTTTTTACCATAATAGTTTAAGGGTATTCCTGTAATATTCCAGTTCAAAAGATTAGTCTTATAATGTATTATTGAGCAGAATTATCAGTATAAATCCTTACTTTTAGCACTATTCGTGTTCTATTTGAATAAAAATTTTCATCTTTTCTTTTCTTAATCATTAAAAACTGCTTATTTTGCATACTGAAATTGTTTTGCATGGAATTTTTTTCAAATACATACATTTCATTTTTTCTTATCATAGCAGCAGGTATCGCCCTGGGAAAAGTCAAAATTAAAGGCATTTCACTGGATATTTCAGCAGTTATCTTTGTGGCCCTGGTTTTTGGACATTACGGCATCCAGATGCCCGATATTTTTCAGAAACTGGGATTAATTCTCTTCATGTTTTCTGTTGGTATCCAGGCCGGACCGGGCTTTTTCGATTCATTTAAGAAAACCGGGAAAATTCTGATCAGCCTGGCTATACTGATTATAACCACAGGGGCATTGCTTACCGTGTTAATGGCCACCTTGTGGGATATAGATTATAATCTCGCAGTAGGCCTATTTACAGGCGCCCTGACAAGCACGTCCGGTTTGGCGGCTGCAATAGAAAGCACCCAGTCTCCGCTTTCATCTATCGGCTTCGGAATTGCTTACCCTTTCGGTGTAATCGGTGTAATTTTATTTGCCCGTCTTTCACCCAGGCTATTCCGTATCGACATCAAGAAGGAGGAAGCGAAATACCAGGAAGAAATATATACAGACCATCCCGAACTTATCACAAAAAATTTTCTTGTCGAAAACCCCAACATTTTTGGAAAGTCGCTATATGATATGAACCTGCGCTCCATCAGCAATACCAACATTTCAAGAATAATCAAAGGCGATGAAGTTCTTCAGGCAGATGGGGCAACAGTGCTTGAAAAAGGAGATATCCTCAGGGCCGTAGGTACAAAAGAGGATCTGGGGAAGCTCACCTACATCATTGGTAAAGAAATAAGTATTGATATTCCCCAAACAAGCAGAATCGTTGTCAGAAAATTCCTCGTAACCAATAAAGAGGTAATCAATAAATCTTTGCGCGAACTGGGATTTCTTCCTCGTTTTAATGCCACTGCCACAGGTATAAGAAGAAGTGGAATTGACATTATCCCCAAAGCCACAAGCAAATTGAGGTTTGGTGATAAAATTACCTTTACATTGCCGGAGGACAATACCAAAGGCCTGGGAGAAATGCTGGGCGACAGTCGTGAAAAGATGGATGAACTGAACTTTTTGCCTATTGCGCTGGGTATTTTACTGGGAATTCTCATTGGAGAACTTACTATTCCTTTGTTTGGAGAAATTCAGTTCAAACTGGGCCTAACCGGCGGAGTATTAATCTCTGCTCTTGTACTCAGCAAGGTAGGTAAAACAGGAAATATCGTCTGGAACATTTCCGGAACCACCAATCAATTTCTGAGAAAACTCGGCCTCATATTTTTCCTTGCAGCTGTGGGAACTCATGCAGGAGGAGAGCTTGTATCCACCATTCAGGAAAGCGGAATCAAATTTCTTGTGTCCGGTATGGTTATCACACTTGTACCTATGATTCTGTCCACTGTTATCGGGCATTTCTTCCTCAAAGTGAATTTCCTTACTTTAATTGGGTCTTTAACAGGTAGTATGACCAGCACTCCTGCCCTGAGTGCGGTTGAACCCATAACAGATACTAATGCCCCCCAAGTGGCCTATGCAACAGTCTATCCCTTTGCCCTGGTATTACTGATTATTGTAAGTCAGTTGCTGGGTACGTTTTAATGATGAATTATCAAAAAAATAGCATGCTTATAATTCAACCCTATTCATAAACCTTCCCATTGTAAAAAACCTTGTTGGTATTTACTCCCACCTGAAACCATACAACACCCCAATTCACTTCAAAATAATTAACCGGCTCAATTGAGATAGTTCTTTTTCTGCCGTTCTGAAAAACATTTAAGCGATTCTGCTCATCAATGTAAGCAATGGTATTAAAATGAAACTTCATCCTTTCAGGCATAAAATTTTCGAGGGTATAAATTTTCTGGTCGTAATAAACTTTCAGGTATCCCTGCTCTGAATAGACAACAATACTATCTTCAGCATGATAAACATCCGGGGTTACCACGGAAATGGTTTTCTTGTTCCCTTTTTCAAATATCTTAAAATCTCCCTTATCATCCACATAAACTACCTGTTCATCTGCCACATCATAAGAAAAAGGTTTAAAAAAAGTAAGCTGATCGATTTGGCCGTTGTGAAAAACCTTAAAAGCTGACATCGACATATCGTAATAAGCAACTATATCTTTATCAACCTCATAACTGGGCCGGCCTTCAATCAGCATTAACGATTTACTTTTCCCGTTATGGTAGACATTGAGATAATTATTGTGATCTGCATAAGCAAGAATATTGTCACCAACCTTATAATTTTTTACTGGTTCATTAGAAAGGGCATTTTCAATGTCATAGATTTCTCCCTTGTAAAACAGTTTAAACATTTTGTCAATGCGGTCGTAAAATGCTACCAAGTCTTTATCTGCCTTAAAATAAGGAGCATCAAGCGATAGCTTATATTTATCAATTCCGTCAAAAACGAACAGGTTGTTGTTGTAATGATAAACCAGCAAAGATTCAGTCATCATGTAGTTTTCGACCACATCGGAAAGCTTTATTTCCTGGCCGTTTGTGTATACCATTAAAGTCCCGTTGCTTTTCTGGTATGCCACACCCCATTTCCCCACTTTAAAACTCATAATAGGCAAATGTTCAAGCTGGGTAAAGTTTCCTCTATCAAAGACAATGAAATCCTCACGAAAATTAACAAAAGCAGTAAGTCCCTGGGAGAAAAGGTTACTCCCGGGACTTAACAATATCAGCAGAGTTAAAATTTTCCTTAAATATTTCACAATTTATTTGTTTTGCTTCATCATTTTTTCCCTTCTAGCTCTGAATTCCGACCCTTCCTTCCAGGTGGGAAATGTTTTGTCATTGGCCAGTTTGTAACCCAGGTGGAAAAAGATTTGCGCATCATCTTTGATACCTCTCAAGTCCCATGTTTCGGGATTGTATTCATCGCTGGGTTTATGATAGCGGTTTTCCAGCCAGAATTGTTCTTTCTTTTTGGCCCATTCTTTACCATGTTCTCGTGAATCGCAGTTCCCCCTGGCAAACATGGCCGGCACACCGGCTTTTGCAAAGGCGAAATGGTCAGAACGATAGTACATGCCCGTTTGAGGATTGGGGTCGGGATATACATACCTGTCATACTTCGGAGCCAGTTCTTCCAATATATCATCCAGCTCAGTCTGCCCGTAGCCGGTCACCATAACATCTTTGTATCTTCCATAAGGTAACATCAAATCGTTGTTAATATTGGCTACCGTTTTATGAAGGGGGAAAAGCGGATTTTTGACATAATGCTTGGAACCTATGAGCCCTTGCTCTTCTGCTGTCGGAGCAAAGAACATAACTGAGCGTTTAGGTCTTTCTTCCAGTGAAGCAAAAGCATCGGCTATTTCCAGCATCCAGGCAAGCGTCGTTCCATTGTCAACAGCGCCATTGTAGATTGAATCCCCTTCCAGGGTCGGGTCTACACCAAAATGGTCCCAGTGCCCGGAATAAATTATCACCTCATCTTTGCGCTCACTGCCGGGTAAGTAACCCAGAACATTATAGGAAGTATTGAATTTGTGGCTGCTTTTCATATTGAAAGAAAGCCGGGCATCCAGTTCAATAGGCTTAAATCCTGGCGTCCTGGCTTTTTCTTTAAGCTCTTTTAAATCGTATCCAAGCTCATTGAACAACCTATCAGCTGCATCATAAGTGAACCACCCTTCCAGTGCACATCTGTTTTCATATTGATTATCGGGTTTTAGATAAAGTTTAGGAACAACCGCCCCGTTATGCACAACACTGTATGGATAACCGGCAGGACCTGTTTCATGGATAATAAGCAATCCTTTGGCTCCCTGTCTTGCCGCTTCTTCGTATTTATAAGTCCAGCGGCCGTAGTAGGTCATGGCATTTCCTGTAAAAAAATCTTCTTTATCCGTTCCATAACCGGGATCGTTTACAAAAACAATAACAGTCTTGCCTTTCACATCGATCCCTTCATAATCATTCCAGTCGTATTCCGGTGCATTGATACCATATCCCGCAAAAACCATCTCTGATTTATCAAGCGTAATTTCATCTGTTAGTCTGCGTGAAAAAGCTACAAAATCATCCTTATAGGTTAATTGAAGTTTCCCGCTTTTCGTATCAATATTCATTTTCTCATCCGGAGAAACAGCCACTTCCACCATTGGGACTTCCTGCAGGTAACTTCCATTATTTGCAGGCTCTAGTCCGAGCTTCTTAAACTCAGCTTTGAGGTAATCAAGGGTTATTTCTTCTCCTTTTGTAAATGGCTTCCTACCCAGAAATTCATCTGAACCAAGCGTTTTAACATACTCCTTAATTTCTTCTACGGTTATTGTCTCATTGGCTTCTTTTACCGGATTCTTTTCTGTGCATCCTGAAAAAAACAGAATAAGCACTGCTGATAGAAAAGGAATAAATCTCATAATTGTGGTTTTTAGGTTATGATGTAAAGATAAAGAATCCGGTCCATTTTATTCAATAAGCCTGAATATTTCTTCAACAGGTTTCTTGCCTTTGGGTTTGATAGCCTTTGCAGGCACTCCAACGGCTACAAATGCTATCAAATGAGTCGATTTCTCAATATCTATAATCTCTTCCAATTCTTCCTTGGCTATCATGGGAGCACTCATCCAGCAGGCTCCATAACCCATATCAACTGCCGCAAGCAAAATATTTTGAA